>CAJJNV010000006.1 GCA_905193225.1 uncultured Oscillospiraceae bacterium
TCGTGCCCATCGACAGCTGCCTTCTTGAGGACAGTATCGCCGACAAAATAATATGCGAAATAAGAAAAATGTGTCCCTCCTTTAAAATAAAACCCTACGACGAGGTAAAAGAAACCGGATTTTTGCGCCACGTTCTTATAAGGCGGGGCTTTTCATCGGGACAGATAATGGTGGTGCTTGTGACGGCAGGGGAACAGTTTAAAAACGCCGAAAGCTTTGTAAACGAGCTTGTGCGCCGCCGCCCCGATATAACCACCGTGGTACAGAATATAAACGGCGGATTTACAAGCCTTGTACTCGGAGAAAAGCAAAGGGTGCTTTACGGAAAGGGATACATCGAGGATGAGCTTTGCGGACTCACCTTCAAAATTTCTCCCCGTTCGTTTTATCAGATAAATCCCGTTCAGACGGCCGTGCTTTATAACAAGGCCATAGGCTATGCAAATTTAAACGGCGAGCAAACGGTGCTCGACGCCTATTGCGGAATCGGCACCATAGGGCTGTGCGCCGCCTCCCATGCTAAGGAGGTTATAGGCGTTGAACTTAACGCCGATGCTGTTAACGACGCAAAGCAAAACGCCCAAATAAACGGTATAAAGAACGCCCGCTTTTTCTGCGCCGACGCAGGAGAGTTTTTAAAGGAAACGGCGGCCGAAGGCAACCGCCCCGACGTGGTTTTTATGGATCCTCCGAGGGCGGGAAGCAGTAAAAAGTTTTTGAATTCTCTGCTTGAAATCATGCCGCAAAAGGTGGTATACATCTCCTGTAATCCCGAGACCATGGCAAGGGATTTAGAGACCCTTAAAAAGGGATATACCGTTAAAAAGCTTTGCCCGGTGGATATGTTTCCCCACACCGAGCATACGGAGGTTGTCGCCCTGCTCGAACAAAAGGAAAACGCGGCCGAATAACACAAAAAGTATAATGTAAAGGCAAAACCCGCGCCCCACGCACAGCCTTGTGCGAGGGTATATTATGTATGGGGTATGCCCATGCGGGGAAATGCCGTGAACGGCTTGCGCATTGACGGGGGTTTTGGTTGTAGGAAAACTTACTGCCCCTCAGTCTCGGCGGAGCGCCGTGCCGGCTCCCATACCTTGGGGCGCCACGGGCTAAGTGCAGGCTTTAAGCCCTGTGTATTGACAAGTGGCGCAACGGCTTAGCGGAGACTTTCAGGCTTGTGCGTTGACAAACGGGGCGGCACAGCTGTTTTTGTTTGTAACCGTCATTGCAGCGGCTAAAGCTGACTTTAAGTCAAGAGCAGCTGTTATATTTTTTGCAAACAAAAACCGTCGAAAAGCGAAGGTGTTTGTTACACTCTCTTCGGAACTGTAATATTTTTAAACAAAGGAGTGAAAATGACTAAAAAATACACTTTAAAAAATGTTGACAAAAATTTTTTTGAATAGTAAAATAAGAACAGTCGAAAAAACAAACGGTCACTGTTCCGGCAGTGTGCAGTGTTTAAAATCGCCGTTGACAATTTTAATAAACCTGCATACCACCCTTATAAACCGTTTTTCCGAATGTTGAAAACCGCATTTAAATTAGATGGGAGCTGTCTGTAGGATTTTGCTCCCTTTTTGCTTTTTTCGGGGAATAATAGCTTTTGCGGCGTTTTGTCATTGCCTTTTTTAACCGGGCGGTTACGGCCGTTTACACTGTTTAATACGGCGCTTACGGCACCGATTTAAAATATTTACGGCGCTTTGAAAAAAAGCGGGCGCCGTGTTCTGTTTATATGATTTTTCGGAAAACACACTCCGAAACAAAGGGGGAAAACAAAATGGTATCCGATTCTGTCAAAAAAATTCTCGAGGCCGAGAAAAACGGCGAGCAAAAGACGGTCTACGCCGAGAAAAAGGCTGAAGAAATTATCGGCAAGGCTAATTTATCGGCGAAGGAGATCCTGCAAAATGCCCGGGAGGAGGCCGCAAAAGAGGCGGCGGCCGAGCAAAAGCAGTGGCAGCAAAAGACCGAGCAAAAAAGGCAGGAAATCGAAAGCAATACGGCCGATCGTCTTGATGATCTCGAAAAAGAGGCCGTTAGCCGGTACGGGCAGGCGGTTGCGGCGGCTATCGACGCCATAACCGATTAACGGCTTTTTTAAAGCTTTGTGTAACTGTTAATGTGCCTCTGTTTACATTACAAATACCGTGCTGTGCCCATTCGGCGCAACACAGATTCTTTAAGCCTGAAAAGAAGGTGATTTTACGGCAAAGGTAAAAATGAAACGGGTGGAAATAATCGGCCTTATGTCAAAGGCTCAGGGCATTGTCGATACCCTCCAGAAAAGGGGAGCGGTGGAGCTTTGCAACGTGACCGATGAGGAGCTTGTTAAGATGAACACCGCTTCGGTCGTTTCCGATCTCGAAAAGAAAAAAGCCTCCTGCCTCTCGGCCATTGAAACGGTCGAAGGGTATTCGGAAAAAAAGCCGTCTCTTTTGGACGGCCTTTCGGGCAAGCGCGAGGTGGACGAAAAGCAGCTGGCCTCGGTCTTTCTCAAATTTGAAAAATACGCCGGACTTTGCGACTGTATAAACGATGCCGAAAGCAGCATTGAGACGCTCAAAAACGAGTTGTCGCAGGCCCGCATAAAAGCCGACGGCCTTAAAATGTGGGAAAGTCTTGACATTCCCACCGATTCGAAAAACACCCGATTTACAAAATGCTTTATCGGCACGATTTCCGAAAAGCTTTATGACGACACTTTCAACTGTATAAAGGACATTGCCGATGTGCACATAATAAGCAGCACCAAAACCTCGGCAGCGGTATGCGTTATATGTCTTTTGGCCGACGAACAACAGGTGGGGCTGTTCCTTAAAGAACTCGGATTTTGCGAGATTTCCGACAAAAGCGACCTTACCCCTAAGCAGCAGACTGCCGCCTTGCAAAAGCAGATCGATGAAATCGGCGAAAAAATCGCGCAGACCGAAAAGGACATCGGTAAAAGACAAGCCGATCTTGACGATTTAAAGATATATGCCGACTGTCTTTCGATAAAAATCGACAAGTACGAGGGTATTAAAAATCTTGCAGTCACCAAAAAGTCGGTGGTAATAAACGGATACATTCCCGAGAAATACGCCCAAAAGCTCTTTATGGAGCTTGAAAGGAAATACTCGGCGGCGGTGGAAATATATGATCCGGGAGACGATGAGGATGTGCCGGTGCTGCTTGAAAACGACAGTTTTTCGAGGCCTGTTGAGGGAATTACCGAGATGTACGCCCTTCCATCAAAAACCGATCTCGATCCCACCCCCATAATGTCTTTCTTCTATTATCTCTTTTTCGGAATGATGCTTTCCGATGCGGGTTACGGTCTTGTTATGTGCATTGTGACTACCGTTGCACTTAAAAAATTTGCTCTGTCAAAAAAAATGCGGGAGACCATGCGAATGTTCAGATACTGCGGGATTTCCACGGTTTTCTGGGGAGCCCTTTTCGGAAGCTGGTACGGCGATCTGCCGCAGGTCATCGCCCGGGACTTTTTCGGGAAGGAAATCGGTTCGACGGCGCTGTGGTTTGAACCCATAAACAAGCCCATGAAGCTGCTGCTCTTTTCCTTCGGACTGGGTATAATTCATCTGTTCGTGGGACTGTGCGCCAACTTCTATAAGCAGTGGAAGGCAGGAGACAGGGTTGGAGCCGTGTGCGACACCGTGCCGGTTATGATGACCGTGCTCGGGGCGGCGCCGCTTGGGGCAGGGATACTGGTAAGCGTGCCCGATGCACTTTCGAAAATCGGCGGATATCTTGCCCTTTGCGGCGTGGTGCTTGTGGTGCTGACCTCGTCGAGAAGCTCGAAAAATATTTTTGCAAGATTTTTCGGCGGACTTTACGGGCTTTATAATGTGGCTACCGGGTATTTAAGCGACATACTTTCCTATTCACGACTGCTTGCTCTGGGACTTGCCACCGGCTGTATTGCACAGGTCATCAATCTGATCGGCGCAATGCCGTCAAACCCCGTGGCCGAGGGAATACTTCTCTTTATACTTTTCCTTACGGCTCACACCGCCAACATTGCCATAAACCTTTTGGGGGCATATGTCCATACCGACCGGCTTCAGTTTGTCGAGCTTTTCTCGAAATTCTATGAGGGCGGCGGCAGGGCCTTTGAACCCTTAAAACAAAACACAAAATATATAACACTCAAGGAGGAAACAAGTAATGAATAGTTTAGGATTTGCACTTGCGATTTTGGGAGCGGCCGTTGCCGCGCTTTTTGCCGGAATAGGATCGGCCAAGGGAGTCGGAATTGTCGGACAGGCGGCGGCGGGAGTTGTGTCGGTCGATCCGTCAAAGTTCAGTAAGGTACTGATTCTGCAGCTTCTGCCCGGTACACAGGGACTTTACGGACTGCTTACCGCCGTGCTTCTTTTAAGCCGTATCGGCGCTTTGGGAGGTACTCCGGTTGAACTTACCACCGCTCAGGGACTGATGTTTTTGGCGTCGGGACTTCCCATCGGAATAGTCGGACTTTTTTCGGGCATTGCTCAGGGCAAGGCGGCGGCCGCGGGGGTCGGTATAGTTGCCAAAAAGCCCGAACAAAGCGGTAAGGGCGTCATTCTCGCGGCCATGGTCGAAACCTATGCTATTCTCGCCCTGCTTATTTCCATTCTCATTATCGTAAATATCAATATCGGCTGACCGTTAACGGTCAGGGTCGACGGATAATATGAGTATGATAATAAAGCAAGGTGATACAATCAATGTCAGGACTTGATAAAATAATCGAAACCATCGACGGCTCCTTTGAACAAAGCTGCGGCGATGTTATTGCAGATGCAAAAAAACAGGCCGACGACATTATAAAAAAGGCCGAATCACAGGCCGCACAGGAAAAAAATGAGCTTTTGACCCTTTCGCGGCAGGGCTTTGAAAGAGACTATGCACGGTCGGTTGCCTCCTTTGAGGCTGACTGGAAAAGAAAGCTGCTTTACGCAAAGGTGGGGGCGGCGGACAAGGTCATTTCAAAGGCTATGGAAACAATAAAAGAGCTTCCCGACGGGCAGTATTTTGACCTTTGTCTTAAGCTTTTTGAAAAATACTTTGACGGGGGAGACTGCGCTATGCTCTTTTCTCCCGACGATGTAAAGCGTATGCCCAAGGATTTTTCCGAAAAAATCAGCCAAAAAGCGGGAAAAAGCAGGGTTGATATACAGCAGGACGACGGCATAAAGGGCGGGGGATTTGTGCTGGATTTCGGCGAGATTTCCGAAAACTGTACATTTGACGCTCTGCTCGAAAACAACGCCGACCGCATCAAGGACAGGGTCTTTGCCGCCCTGTTTGAAAAGGCGGTGTAAAAGTGAAAGAAGAGTATGTCTTTGAAGTTTCAAAGCTCAGAGCACTTGAGGGAAGGCTGCTTTCCACCCGCCAGCTTTATGAAATGGCATCGGCGAAGGATGAAAGGGAGGTGCAGGGACTTCTCGAAAGCGCAGGATATGAGATTTCCGACGATTTTCAGAAAACTCTTGCACAGCGAAAGAAGAGCCTGCTGTCACAGCTTTTCGAGACGGTGGAGCATTGCCCCGAGCTTGATACACTGCTTACGAAAAACGACATTCAGAATATAAAAACGGCGGTCAAGTGCATTGCGGCAGCAAGAAGCGCAGAGGGGCTGTTTGTCTATCCGACACGTCTCGATACCGACACCCTTTTAAGCAGCATAAGAGACGGAAAATTTGATGAGATAGATGAGAAATACAGCGACACTGCAAAGCAGGGCTATGATATCATTTCTTCTTCCGGCGACGGTCAGCTTTTTGAGGCCTTTGCCGACAAGGCTGTCCTTGAACTTATGAAGGAAGGAGCCCGGCAGTGCGGCAGCAAAATGCTTGATGACTATGTGACCCTTTTCATAAAGCTGTGTGACGCAAAAACCGCCTTCCGCTGCGCAAAATACGGTAAAAGCGAGGAATTTGCACTTTCGGCAATCTGCGGAACCGACGAGCTGCCCGACAATCTTCTTTGTAAAGCGGCGGCGCGTGGACTTGACGAGGTTGTATCTCTTCTCGAAAATTCCGATTTAAAGGATGGCGCCGAGCTTCTTTCCACCGACCCTGCGGCCTTTGAAAAATGGGGAAACGACCGGCTTATGGACATCGCAAAGGGCGCAAAGCTCGAGGCCTTCGGCCCCGATCCGGTGATTGCGTATTATATTGCCTGCGAGGCCGAGGTAAAGGCTGTTGCGACGGTGATGTTCTGCAAAAGAACCGGGGAAAGCGAGCAGCGCACAAAGGAAAGGCTTGGTGAGCTTTATGTATAAGGTTGCTGTTTTGGGAGACGGGGAGAGCATTGCCGGCTTTGCCTGCCTCGGAATTACCCCCTTTGCCGTGACCGATAAAAAAGAGGCGGCGGGGCTGATAAAGCGGCTGTGCGACGAGCAGTATGGGGTTATATATATAACCGAGCAGCTGGTCGAGGAAATTTACGAAACGATTGAAAAATACCGCGAAAAGCCGGTTCCGTCCATCATTCCAATACCCGGGGTAAGAAATAACACCGGCAGAGGAATGAGAGAGATACACCGTGCGGTGGAAAAGGCGGTAGGATCGGATATACTTTCCAAGTGATGAAGCTTTCGGTGAGGGCGTCACGGCACAAAGATATTTTTCAGACTTATGAAAACAACATCACCTAATGTTTAATGTTTGAAAGCGGAATTTTAAAAAGGTATGCCTCCTTAAAATGTATATCTGAAAATGTATTTTCAAACAAATAAACGATATTTGCAATTAAGGTTAAATCAATCGGCCGCCCGTCAATCGGTCGGCAGAAAAAAAATTATGTATAAATCAGGCAGCAATGCCATCAGAAAAGAGGGCAAAAAATGAGCCAAGGAACTATATTAAAGGTCTCGGGACCGCTTGTTATTGCCGAGGGAATGAAGGATGCCAATATGTTCGACGTGGTGAGGGTAAGCGACGATCACCTCATCGGCGAAATAATCGAAATGCACGGCGATAAGGCCTCGGTGCAGGTCTATGAAGAAACCTCGGGAATAGGCACCGGCGAAAAGGTGGTATCTACCGGAGAGCCCATGAGCGTTGAGCTGGGGCCCGGCCTTATCGGAAGCATATATGACGGAATCCAGCGTCCCTTAGACGACATTATGAAGGCGGCGGGCAACAACCTTAAACGGGGAGTGGAGGTGCCGTCTCTTAAAAGAGAACTTAAATGGAACTTTGTACCCTGCGTTAAGGTCGGCGATACGGTAAGCGAAGGGGACATTATCGGTACGGTCAGGGAAACCGACATTGTTCTTCATAAAATTATGGTTCCAAACGGCCTTAAGGGAACAATAAAATCAATCGAAGCGGGGGAGTATACCGTCACTGATACGGTTGCGGTGCTTTCCACCGACAAGGGGGAAGAGTCCCTTACACTAATGCAAAAATGGCCTGTAAGACGGGGCAGACCCTATAAAAGAAAGCTTTCTCCCGAAAAACCGCTTATAACCGGCCAAAGGGTCATAGACTGTATGTTCCCGATAGCTAAAGGCGGCGTGGCGGCCATTCCCGGTCCTTTCGGAAGCGGAAAAACCGTCACCCAGCATCAGCTTGCAAAATGGGCCGAGGCCGACATCGTTGTATACATCGGCTGCGGCGAGCGCGGAAACGAAATGACCGATGTTTTAAACGAATTTCCCGAGCTTATCGATCCCCATACCGGCAAATCCCTTATGGAACGCACGGTTCTTATAGCCAACACCTCCGATATGCCGGTCGCCGCCCGTGAGGCCTCCATTTACACAGGCATTACCATTGCCGAATACTTCCGCGATATGGGATACTCGGTGGCCCTTATGGCCGATTCAACATCCCGTTGGGCAGAGGCCTTAAGAGAAATGTCCGGCCGACTTGAGGAAATGCCCGGCGAGGAAGGCTATCCCGCATACCTCGGAAGCCGTCTTGCCCAGTTCTACGAGCGTGCAGGCCGCGTTATATCCCTCGGCAGCGAGGGAAGAGAGGGTGCTTTGTCGGTCATCGGGGCGGTTTCCCCTCCCGGCGGAGATATTTCCGAGCCGGTTTCTCAGGCAACTCTGCGCATTGTCAAGGTTTTCTGGGGACTGGATTCCACCCTTGCATACAAGAGGCATTTCCCGGCCATAAACTGGCTGACAAGCTATTCGCTCTATCTCGACCTGCTTGCACCCTGGTTTGACAAAAATGTTTCGCCCGATTGGATGAAGCTCAGGCAGCGTATGATGACGGTGCTGCAGGAGGAGGCCGAGCTTGAGGAAATAGTTAAGCTTGTGGGAATGGACGCCCTTTCGCCGAAAGACCGTCTTAAAATGGAAACTGCCCGTTCGATCAGAGAGGATTTTCTCCATCAGCTGGCATTTCACGAGGTCGACACCTACACGAGCCTTAATAAACAGCTCGATATGATGAGACTTATTCTTGAATATTACGACCGCTGCACAGAAGCTCTTGAAAGGGGCGCAGACATCGAAAAACTTTCCGCCCTTCCGGTCAGAGAGGCCATCGGAAGATTTAAGTATACAAAGGAAGAGGACGTTCAAAAGGAATACAGCAAGGTAATTGCCGAACTGTCCGAACAGATCGAAACCGCCGTAAAGGAGGCAAAACAGGATGCCTAAGGAATACAGGACAATCGAAGAGGTGGCAGGCCCTCTTATGCTTGTTAGGGATGTAAGCGGGGTAAAATATAACGAGCTTGGAGAGATCGAGCTTGAAAACGGAGAAAAGCGCCGCTGCAGAGTGCTTGAAATAAACGGCACAAACGCCCTTGTGCAGCTTTTTGAGGCTTCGACAGGCATCAACCTTTCCAACAGCAAGGTGCGCTTTACCGGCCGTCAAATGGAACTTGGAGTATCTGAGGATATGCTCGGACGCGTGTTTGACGGACTGGGGAATCCCATCGATGACGGTCCCGAGATAATTCCCGAGATGCGCCTCGATGTTAACGGCCGCCCCATGAATCCCGCCGCAAGACAGTATCCCAACGAGTTTATACAGACCGGCGTTTCGGCCATCGACGGACTTAACACCCTTGTAAGAGGACAGAAGCTGCCCATCTTTTCGGCATCGGGACTGCCCCATGCCAACCTTGCGGCACAGATTGCCCGCCAGGCGAAGGTGCTTTCCGACAGCGAGCAGTTTGCCGTTGTTTTCGCCGCCATGGGAATTACCTTTGAGGAATCCAATTTCTTTGTGGAATCCTTCAGGGAGACGGGAGCTCTCGACCGTACCGTGCTTTTTATAAACCTTGCAAACGACCCTGCCATTGAACGCATTGCCACGCCCAAAATGGCGCTGACGGCGGCAGAGTATCTTGCCTTTGAAAAGGATATGCAGGTGCTCGTAATTTTGACCGATATCACAAACTACGCCGACGCTTTAAGAGAGGTCTCGGCTGCACGAAAGGAAGTACCCGGCCGCAGAGGCTATCCCGGGTATATGTACACCGATCTTGCAAGCATTTACGAGCGTGCAGGCCGTCAGCGGGGCAAAAAGGGAAGCATAACCATGATCCCCATTTTAACAATGCCTGAGGACGACAAAACCCACCCTATTCCCGACCTTACGGGATATATAACCGAGGGGCAGATAATACTTTCCCGCGATCTTTACCGCAAGGGTATAACCCCGCCGATCGACGTACTGCCATCCCTTTCCCGGCTTAAGGATAAGGGAATCGGCGAAGGTAAGACAAGAGCCGACCACTCGGGAACCATGAATCAGCTTTTCTCGGCCTATGCCAGAGGTAAGGATGCAAAGGAGCTGATGGTCATTCTCGGTGAATCGGCCCTGACCGACATCGACAAGCTTTATGCCAAATTTGCCGACGAGTTTGAAAAGCAGTATGTTTCCCAGGGATATAATACAGATCGTTCCATTGAGCAGACTCTTGATATGGGCTGGAAGCTGCTTAAAATTCTTCCGAGAAGTGAGCTTAAGCGTATAAGTGAGCAGTTCCTCGACAAATACTATGACGACAAAAAGGACGACAGGAAAGGCAGCACTGCAGAAACCGACCGATAAAACCGAGGTGATATTATGGCAAGGCTCAGCGTCAATCCCACGCGAATGGAACTTAAAAATCTTAAAAAGAAGCTTGATACCTCCCGTCGCGGTCACAAGCTTTTAAAGGACAAGCGGGACGAACTTATGCGGCGGTTTATGGAGCTTGTGGGCGAAAATGAGCGGCTGAGAAAAGAGGTCGAGCAGGGCATAAACGAGGCCAACAGACGTTTTGCATCGGCTCAGGCCGCCATGGAAAAAAGCGAGTTTGAAACGGCTCTTATGCTTCCGAAGCAGGAGGTGTCCATCGAGCTTTCACAGAAAAACATTATGAGCGTAAACGTGCCGGTATTTGATGCAAAATTCCGATCGCAGAATCCCGGGGACGTTTATTCCTACGGCTTCGCCTTTACTCCGGCCGAGCTTGATGAAGGGGTAAAGACACTGTCCGACATTTTCCCAAAAATGATAAGACTGGCCGAGGTGGAAAAGGCCTGCTTTATGCTGGCCGACGAGATAGAAAGCACCCGCCGCAGGGTCAACGCTCTCGAGCACATTATGATTCCCCGATACGAGGAAACCATAAAATATATTACAATGAAACTGGACGAAAACGAGCGCAGCACCACAACCAGATTGATGAAAGTCAAAAATATGATGCTCGAACAGGCGCATAGGCATTGATAAATTCTTTAAACAGGCACACAAAAAGCCCTATCCTTTGTGATAAAACAGAGGACGGGGCTTTTATGTTTTTGATGAAATGCTGCCGTCAGATAAAAGTGTGCGGCATTAAGCGGCCGTCTGACAGAAAGATTAACCGCTTAAAAGCAAAGCCTGCCGAGCGGGCAAACGGAATTTATCGGCCGTTTAGATCAAACCGATACGATGCCCACTAATCCGATACCTTTTTTATCCCGAAAACCAAACGTAGAAGGGCTCTCATACAACGCGGGCTTTTTACAACAACGATCTGCATAAAATCGCCTCCGAGAATTATTTGAATCCGCATATCCCGAATATGATGAGCACGACGGCAAGGATGGCCACTATCCACTCGGCGGGAAGTATGAAGGCTATAATCAACCCGCCTCCGAAAGCCACTGCCAGCCTTCCTGCAAAACAGCCTGCCTTTGACCTTTTTTTCATATGTTCCACCGCCCGAAACTTCATATATGGGAAACGCTTATCTGATTACAGTTTATGATGTATTACCGGGGATGTTACTCGGATGCTGTGTGAGAAAAGTGTCTGTGCCGGGCGTTTTCAGCGGCATCTTAAACGGATTTATTTAACGGATGCCGATCAGATAATGAATAAGGGGCCCGGCAGAAGATATGTTGTTTAACGGCAGATTTTGTTTTAAAGCAAAAAGCTTAATTAGAGGGGAGGCAAGATTTTTTACCGCACAAAGTAACCGCCAAAGGATAAATATAAAACTTTTTGATATGCACAACGTTTAAAGTTTACACAAGGCGGCCGGCGGGGCGCTGAGGTCTTCCCGGCGTTGCCGGGAAGAAAGGGCGCAAAACATATGCGGCTTTTATAAACTGCTAAGCTTTGTTCTCTGATCAAGGCTGTGGCTTTATCAGATGCCCGCCCTCCGGTCAGCTGCGCTGACCTGCCTCAGTGCCCCTTGCGGCCGCGGCTTCGTTTAATCGAAAGTTGCGGCGGGATGACAAAAGCTTTGCGGTGTGATTAAGATTTTCAGCACTGCACGATGACGGTGGCTGTCTCGCTGCAGGAGCTTACTGCTACTCAGTCAAAACTTTGTTTTGCCGGCGTCCCTGACAAGTGGTGCCACGACTTGGTTGAGATTTTCAGTCTTGTGCATTGACGAAAGTGCTGTGATTTAGTTAAGGCTTTCAGCCTTGCGCAATAACGGCAGTTTTGTGAGGAGTGAAAGTCTTACTATCACTCGGTCAGGCCGGTTCTTTGCCTGTTTTTGTGCTTTGGGACGTAATATATCAATTGTTGGAAACACAAGGATCCGTTGCAGAAACAATTATAAAATAGATGCAACTGCTCCGTGTGTTTCTTTTCGTGGCGCGCAGGCCTTGGTTTTACTGGGAAAACTATTTTTTAAAAAAACTTTAATTTTATCTTGACAATTGACTTGGCTTGAGATATAATGCTAAATTGTACTATTATAGGTTAGTTTGCGCCCGAAAATCGGTGTAAATCAATTTGATTTTACGGTTTTTGCGGGGAAGGAACGGTTCTTTCGGCAATCGGGTAATGTCTTTCTTTCCAATGAATCGGAAGCATTTTTGTAAAGCGGGATTGTTGTTCGGTAAGGATCGGCATTGATTCCGCCAAACGGAGGCTGATTTTCCGAAGGGGTTTTTCCGCAAAGCGGATAATTCTTTCTGTGTTCTCTGTGTTCGCAAACAGGCCGCGGCGGGTCTTTTATTCGCAGCCGTCATTTTGGGCGGTCGTCTTTAAAACCGCCGTCCTTAATTTACAGTCTTTAATATCCTAATTATCCTTTGAAACGGAGTGGTAAAGTCGTGGTAAATGTCAAGAAGGTAAAACTCGGAACCAACGAACGTTACAGCTTTTCTAAAATCAATGAAGTGCTGGATATGCCCAACCTCATTGAAGTCCAGAAAAGCTCTTATAAATGGTTCGTTGAGCAGGGCCTTAAAGAGGTCTTTGACGAGATGCAGCCCATTCGGGATTACAGCAACAATCTCGAGCTGACCTTCCTCGGTTATCGTTTTGACGAGCAGCCTAAATACACTATCTTGGAGTGTAAAGAGCGCGACGCAACATATGCAGCACCCCTGCGCGTCACCGCCCGCCTGCTCAACAAAGAGACCGGTGAAATCAAAGAAAGCGAAGTCTTTATGGGAGACTTCCCCCTTATGACCCCCTCGGGCACATTCGTTATAAACGGTGCCGAGAGAGTTATTGTATCACAGCTGGTTCGTTCGCCCGGCGCATATTTCGATGTGGTCGTTGATAAATCCGGCCGCAAGCTCTTCAGCTCGACAATTATCCCCATCCGCGGCGCATGGCTTGAATATGAGACCGATCAAAACGAGATAATCTATGTCCGCATAGATAAAAACCGCAAGCTTCCCCTGACCACCTTCATCCGCGCCCTGGGAATAGGCAAGGACGAGGAGATCAAGGAGTATTTCGGCGAAAGCGAGAGACTTCTTGCCACCATCGAGAAGGACGTCACCAAGAACAGCGAGGAAGCCCTGCTGGAAGTTTATAAAAAACTCCGCCCCGGCGAGCCTTTCACGGTCGACGGCGCCACCACCCACATCAACAACCTTTTCTTCGACCCTCAGAGATACGATCTTTCGAGAGTCGGCCGTTTCAAATACAATAAAAAGCTTAGCATTGTCGAGCGCGTGCTTGGCCGTACACTGACCCGCCCGGTGGCCGATCCCCTTACCGGAGAGCTGCTTGCCGAGGCCGGCGTTACCGTTTCCCGCGCCCTTGCCGATGAATTCGACAAGAAGGGCGTTAAGGAAGCCTACATCAATGTGGAAACCGAGGAAGGTGAGAGCGAGTTTAAGGTCATCGCCAACCACACGGTGGACATTAAAAATTATGTATCCTTCGACGCAGAAGCCGAGTGCGGTATAAACGAGCGCGTATGCTTCGACGAGCTTATGAAAATCCTTGATGAAAACGAGAATGAAGAGGAGCTTAAGGCAGCCCTTCGCGCAAACAAGGATAAGCTCATTCCCAAGCACATAACCCTTGACGATATTTTTGCCACCGTCAGCTACATCTTAGGTCTCGCCTACGATATCGGTACTGTCGACGACATCGACCATCTCGGAAACCGCCGCATCCGTTCGGTGGGCGAGCTGCTTCAGAATCAGTTCCGCATCGGTATTACCCGTATGGAGCGCGTTGTCCGTGAGAAGATGGGCGTTCAGGCACAGGATGCCGAGGCGGTCACCCCCATCAGTCTTATCAACATCCGCCCGGTGGTTGCGGCTATTCGCGAGTTCTTCGGATCCTCGCCTCTGTCCCAGTTTATGGATCAGACCAACCCCCTGGCCGAGCTTACACATAAGCGCCGTCTTTCGGCTCTCGGTCCCGGAGGACTTTCCCGTGACCGCGCCGGATTCGAGGTGCGAGACGTTCACTATACCCATTACGGCCGTATGTGTCCTATCGAGACCCCTGAAGGACCTAACATCGGACTTATATCCTACCTTGCCACCTTTGCCAGAATCAACGAATACGGCTTTGTAGAGGCTCCATACCGCAGGGTAGACAAGGAGACCGGCGTCGTGCTTGACGAGGTGGTTTACATGACCGCCGACCAGGAGGACGATTTTGTCGTCGCCCAGGCCAACGAGCCGCTGGACGAGCACGGACGCTTTGCCCGCGCAAAGGTTTCGGCCCGCAGAAGAGACGAGTTTATCGAGGTCGAAAGGGAAATGGCCGAATTTATGGACGTTTCGCCTAAGATGGTTATTTCGGTGGCTACATCGATGATTCCCTTCCTTGAAAACGACGATGCCAACCGTGCCCTCATGGGCGCCAACATGCAGCGCCAGGCAGTTCCGCTTCTTAAAACCGATTCGCCTATTGTCGGAACCGGTATGGAATATAAAGCAGCGGTGGATTCGGGCGTTTGCGTGCTTTGCGAACGCGCCGGCACCGTCACTAAGGTTGACGCCGACAGCGTGGAGGTCACCACCGAGTCGGGCGAGGTCGACAAATATGAAATAATCAAGTTCCTCCGCTCCAACCAGGGTACCTGCATCAACCAGCGCCCCGTGGTTTCGGAGGGTCAGCATGTCGAGCCTCACGATGTCATCGCCGACGGCCCCGCCACAAGCAACGGCGAGGTGGCTCTCGGTAAAAATGCCCTCATCGGCTTTATGACATGGGAGGGCTATAACTATGAGGACGCCGTTCTCATCAACGAGAAGGTGGTCCGCGACGATGTTTTCACATCCATTCATATAGAAGAATACGAGCTTGAAGCAAGAGATACAAAGCTCGGCGCAGAAGAGATCACCCGCGACATTCCAAATGTCGGCGAGGACGCTTTAAAGGACCTTGACGAGCGCGGAATAATCCGCATCGGTGCAGAGGTTCGTGCCGGCGACATTCTGGTCGGTAAGGTCACCCCAAAGGGCGAGACCGAAATGACCGCCGAGGAGAGACTGCTTCGCGCAATATTCGGCGAAAAGGCCAGAGAGGTCAGAGACACCTCCCTGCGTGTACCTCACGGTGAATACGGCACCATCGTCGACGTTAAGGTTTTCGACCGTCACAATTCCTCCGAGCTTAATCCCGGCGTCAATATGGTGGTACGCTGCTATATTGCACAGAAGAGAAAAATCTCGGTGGGAGATAAAATGGCCGGACGTCACGGTAACAAGGGCGTTGTTTCGAGAATCCTCCCGGTTGAGGATATGCCCTTCCTGCCCGACGGAACACCTCTTGATATAGTTCTTAACCCCCTGGGCGTTCCTTCCCGAATGAACATCGGACAGGTGCTTGAGGTGCATCTCGGTTATGCTGCAAGAGCACTGGGATGGAAGGTCTGCACTCCCGTATTCGACGGCGCTCACGAAGAGGATATCCGCGAAGCCCTAAAGCAGGCCGGCCTTGCCGAGGACGGTAAGACCCAGCTTTACGACGGACGCACCGGCAGACCCTTCGACAACCGCGTAACCGTCGGAATTATGTACTTCTTAAAGCTCCATCACCTTGTTGATGATAAGATTCACGCACGTTCAACCGGTCCTTACTCGCTGGTTACTCAGCAGCCTCTCGGCGGTAAGGCGCAGTTCGGCGGACAGCGTTTCGGTGAGATGGAGGTTTGGGCGCTTGAAGCTTACGGCGCAGCCTACACCCTTCAGGAAATACTCACCATCAAGTCGGACGATCTCAACGGACGTGTCAAGACCTATGAGGCCATTGTCAAAGGACAGAATGTTCCAAAGCCCGGTATTCCCGAGTCCTTCAAGGTTATGATGAAGGAACTCCAGTCTCTCGGTCTTGACGTTTGCGTGCTCGACCAGAACGGCGAGGAAGTCGATATGAAACAGCATTTTGATGACGATGACATTCCGGTCAGAAAGCCCGCCGAGGACGGAGAGACCCTTGAAATGGATCATGTTGCCGACGATCTTGAGGGATACACACTTGAGGACGACGAGGGCAACGCCATTGAGCAGGATGACGACGACGATCTGCTTTTCAATGACGAGCAGGACGGCGATTTCGATGACGGTGACGGCGATGCCGACCAAACCGAAGAAATGTAAGGAGGAAATTTATGATGGCAGAAACTCAGAAAGAGCTTGAATTTGAGTCGATAAAGATCGGCCTTGCATCTCCCGATCAGATCAGAAGCTGGTCCTACGGCGAGGTCACAAAGCCCGAAACCATAAACTATCGCTCCTTAAAACCCGAGCGTGACGGCCTTTTCTGCGAAAGGATTTTCGGACCCACAAAGGACTGGGAATGCCATTGCGGAAAATATAAAAGAATACGCTATAAGGGAAAAATATGCGACAAGTGCGGTGTTGAAATAACCCGTGCAAAGGTTCGCCGCGAAAGAATGGGCTCAATCGAGCTTGCAGCTCCCGTGTCCCATATCTGGTACTTCAAGGGAATTCCTTCCCGTATCGGCCTTATGCTCGATATTTCCCCAAAGCAGCTTGAAAATGTTCTTTACTTTTCACAATATATCGTTACCGATCCCGGTAACACCCCTCTCATTAAAAAGCAGCTGCTCAGCGAAAAGCAGTATCAGGATATGAGAGAAAAATACGAGGATGATTTTGAGGCTATGATGGGCGCAGAGGCCATCAAAAAGCTGCTTTGCGAAATTGACCTCGAAAAGCTTTCGGAAGAAATACACAAGGAGATGGAAACCGCCACCGGTCAAAAGCGGGTCAAGGTTTTAAAGCGTCTTGACGTTGTGGAATCCTTCCGCCTGTCGGGCAATCGCCCCGAGTGGATGATTCTCGATGTTGTGCCGGTAATTCCCCCCGATCTGCGTCCTATGGTGCAGCTGGACGGCGGCAGATTCGCCACCTCCGATCTTAACGACCTTTACCGCAGAGTTATCAACCGCAACAACCGCCTTAAACGCCTTCTCGATCTCAACGCTCCCGACATCATTGTCAGAAACGAAAAGAGAATGCTTCAGGAGGCTGTCGACGCACTCATCGAAAACGGCAGAAGAGGCCGCCCGGTAACCGGTCCTAACAACCGCCCGCTGAAATCCCTTTCGGATATGCTTAAGGGTAAGCAGGGACGCTTCCGTCAGAACCTTCTGGGTAAACGTGTCGACTATTCCGGCCGTTCGGTTATCGTTGTCGGTCCTGAGCTTAAGATGTATCAGTGCGGTCTGCCTAAGGAAATGGCTCTCGAGCTGTTCAAACCCTTCGTTATGAAGAGACTTGTTGAAATCGGCGCCACCGCCAATATCAAGCAGGCCAGAAAGATGATCGACCGCGCCAAGGATGAGGTGTGGGACGCTCTCGAAACCGTTATCAAGGAACATCCCGTGCTGCTCAACCGCGCGCCGACACTTCACCGCCTCGGTATTCAGGCCTTTGAGCCGGTGCTTGTTGAGGGCCGCGCACTTAAGCTTCACCCCTTGGTTTGTACCGCATACAACGCCGACTTCGACGGCGACCAGATGGCCGTTCACGTGCCCCTTTCGGCAGAGGCTCAGGCCGAGGCAAGACTGCTTATGCTTGCCGCCAACAACCTGCTTAAACCCTCCGACGGAAAGCCGGTCTGCGTTCCTACTCAGGATATGGTTCTCGGTTCCTATTACCTTACACTTGTCAAACCCGACGAGAAGGGAACAGGCAAGATATTCCGCGACCGCAACGAGGCCATGATGGCATATGAGGACGGCGCAATCGAGCTTCATGCTCCCATTAAGGTGCGCTATTTCGGCAAAAACGCCGAAGGGGAGAAAATCTCCCGCCTTGTGGATACCACCGTCGGTTACATCATATTCAACGATTCCATTCCTCAGGATCTCGGCTTTATCGACAGAACCGTCGAGGGTCACGAGCTTGACCTTGAGATCAGCTTTAAATTCGATGAACAGGGCAATCCCGTTGCCAACAAGATCAGCAAGGGTATGCTTGGAAAGATCATTGACCGCTGCATCAAGGTGCACGGAACCACCGTCACCTCCGAGGTGCTTGATAAAATCAAGGCCACCGGCTACCACTATTCCACCATCGGCTCGATAACCGTGGCCGTCTGCGACGCACTTATTCCTCCCGCAAAGAAGCAGCTTATTGCCGACGCCGAGGAAAACATCGACACAATTTCAAAGAACTTTAAGAGAGGTCTTATAAGCGATGAGGAGCGTCACCGCCTTGTCATTGAGATTTGGGATAAGACCACCAACGATGTCATGGCTGCCCTTAAAGAAAATCTTGACGAATACAATCCCATTTACATGATGGCCGACTCGGGCGCCCGAGGCTCCATGAACCAGATCCGTCAGCTGGCAGGTATGCGCGGACTTATTGCCAATACCTCGGGACGAACCATCGAAACTCCTATCCGTGCCAACTACCGTGAAGGCCTTAACATCCTCGAATACTTCATTTCCTCCCGAGGCGCCCGTAAGGGACTGGCCGACACCGCTCTGCGTACTGCCGACTCGGGTTATCTGACCCGCCGACTGGTCGACGTTTCCCAGGATGTTATCATCCGTGAGGATGACTGCGGTTCCAAGGTGGGCATTGAGGTTTACGACATCAAGGAAGGCAAGCACGTTATCGAACCGCTGTCCGAACGCCTTGTGGGCAGATACCTTATCGAGGACCTTTACGATAAGGACGGCAACCTCCTTATGGACAATCAGCATATGATGACCGACGAGGACGCCGACAGAATCGTCAAGGCCGGAGTCGAAAGGGTCAAGATACGCTCGGTGCTCAACTGCCGCGCCAAACACGGCGTCTGCAAAAAGTGCTACGGCGCCAACCTTGCCAACGGCAAACAGGTTTCCACCGGTGAGGCGGTCGGTATCGTGGCTGCTCAGTCGATCGGTGAACCCGGCACCCAGCTTACCATGCGTACCTTCCATACCGGCGGTATCGCCAGCGCCGAGGATATTACCCAGGGTCTTCCCCGTGTTGAGGAACTCTTTGAAGCAAGAAAACCCAAGCGCACCGGTATTATCAGCGAAATCGCGGGTAAAGTACGTATCGAGGATGTAAAGCGCAACCGCGAGGTTGTCGTTACCGACGAAAAGGGCGGAGACGAGCGCAAGTACACCATTCCTTACGGCTACCGTATAATCGTCAACGAGGGGGATTACATTGAAAAGGGTACCCCTGTTACCGAAGGCGTGCTCAATCCCCATGATGTGCTGGCAATTAACGGTGTCGAGGCCGTTCAGGACTACATCATCGCTCAGGTTCAGAGTGTTTACCGCCTCCAGGGCGTTGACATCAACGACAAGCACATCGAGGTCATTGTTCGTCAGATGATGAAGAAACTCAGAGTTACCGACGCGGGCGACACCGGTCTGCTTGCAGGCGTGCTCACCGAGCGCAACAAGGTCTACATCGCCAACGACGAGATCAAGGAGCGCAACGAGAGAGGCGAGAAGAACGCATTTGGCGAACCCCTGCACGAGGCTCAGTATGATCCGGTACTTCTCGGTATCTGTAAAGCCGCTCTGGCTTCCGATTCTTTCCTGTCGGCCGCTTCCTTCCAGGAGACCGCCAAGGTGTTGACCGACGCCGCCATCAAGGGCAAAATCGACCCGCTGGAGGGACTTAAGGAAAATGTCATCATCGGTAACCTTGTTCCTTCGGGAACCGGTATGAGAGGGGCATACATCGACGAGGAAGGCGACGGAGAACACGCCACCATCGCAGATGCCTTTGCCGCACAGCTTGAAGCCGAAAAGGCGGAATCGGCCGAAACCGATCAGGATGAGGAATAAGCTGATAAAAGCGTGGGAACTTGGTGAATGATGCTGAATAAGCGAAAATGATCGGAAGTTGAATCCGTTTTTTAGCAATCAGCAGCGAAATCGCTTTGATTTTACGAAAATTTAATTTAAAACTATTGACAAATGCCGAGTTTTATGATAAACTCGGTATTTGTTGTATGGTGGGTTTTTGTTGCAATGTGTTTTGCCTCATTTTCCCCGCAAAAACAGCTATTTTTGAAGAAAGGAGAAATGATATGCCAACCTTTAATCAGCTTGTCCGTACGGGTAGAGAGACCATTAACAAAAAGTCCAAGACCCCTGCGCTGCTCAAGGGCTTCAATTCCAAGCGTCAAATTATGACCGATACGAATTCTCCCCAAAAGCGCGGTGTCTGCACTGCAGTTAAGACAACTACCCCCAAAAAGCCGAACTCTGCACTCCGTAAAATTGCCCGTGTGCGCCTTTCCAACGGAATCGAGGTTTCCACCTACATTCCCGGCGTCGGTCACAATCTTCAGGAGCACAGCGTCGTGCTCATCCGCGGCGGCCGTGTTAAGGACCTCCCCGGTGTTCGTTACCATATCGTTCGCGGCACTCTCGATGCTCAGGGCGTTAACGGAAGAATGCAGGCCCGTTCCAAATACGGCGCAAAGCGTCCGAAGAAATAATTTCGGAAGTTTTTAAAGACGAAATCTTCTTGCAGGCAGACACATTTTGTGTCGCAGATGCGTTTATATATTTTTTATTGCGCTTCTGCTTGGTGCCACGGGATTTTGTCACTCGAGTACCTATGATATCATTATGTGAAGGAGGGAAGCGAAGTGCCAAGAAGAGGCCAAATCGCAAAGCGTGACGTATTACCCGATCCGCTTTACAATTCCAAACTTGTTACCCGTCTTATCAACAATATTATGTACGACGGCAAAAAGGGCGTTGCCCAGAAAATCGTTTACGGTGCATTCGATATTGTTAAGGAAAAGACCGGAAAAGAACCCATCGAAGTTTTTGAAGAGGCTATGGAGAATGTTATGCCCCAGCTGGAGGTTAAGGCTCGCCGTGTAGGCGGTGCTACCTATCAGGTTCCTATGGAGGTCCGTCCCGAGAGACGTCAGACCTTAGGACTGCGCTGGATCACAACCTATTCCCGCACCCGTTCCGAGAGAACTATGAAGGAGCGTCTTGCAGGCGAGATCCTCGATGCCGTTAACGGCACCGGCGGAGCAGCCAAAAAGCGTGACGATACCCATAAGATGGCCGAAGCCAACAAGGCTTTTGCACACTACCGCTGGTAGTATCATTTCAAGCGATTTTTGCTTGATCAACCATTTTTTAATTTTAGTTTGCTCATGCTTTGAGCAAAGGAGGAAATTATGCCAAGACAAGTATCACTTGAAATGACCAGAAATATTGGCATTATGGCCCATATCGACGCCGGTAAAACAACTACCAGCGAGCGCATACTTTACTATACCGGAATTAACCATAAGATCGGTGAGGTTCACGACGGTGCCGCCACCATGGACTGGATGGAGCAGGAGCAGGAGAGAGGTATAACCATTACCTCGGCTGCTACCACCTGTTTCTGGAAACCCAGCTATGCCAAGGACAAGTACCGCATCAACATCATTGACACCCCCGGCCACGTTGACTTCACCGCTGAAGTTGAGCGTTCGCTCCGCGTGCTGGACGGTTCGGTAACGGTTCTTTGCGCTAAGGGCGGCGTTGAGCCCCAGTCGGAAACCGTATGGCGCCAGGCCGATAAATACAAGGTTCCCCGTATGGTCTATGTTAATAAGATGGACATTATGGGTGCCAACTTCTATCATGTTCTCGATATGATGCACACCAGACTCAAGTGCAACGCTGTGCCCATCCAGCTGCCCATAGGCGCCGAGGATGAATTCAAGGGTCTTATCGACCTTGTTGAAATGAAGGCATACATTTACACAAACGATCTGGGAACCGACATCAATGTTACCGATATCCCCGATGATATGAAAGAGATTGCTCAGAAATATCACGAGGAAATGATGGAACACGTTGCCGAGCAGGACGAAGAACTGCTTGAGAAATATCTCAACGGTGACGAGATCTCCATCCCCGAGATCAAAAGATGCATCCGCAAATCCACCATCGCCAATCAGATGGTTCCTGTTGTTTGCGGAACATCCTACCGCAACAAGGGCGTTCAGAAGCTTCTCGACGCTATTGTTGACTATATGCCCGCCCCCACCGATGTTCCCTCTATTAAGGGAATCGATCCCCGCACCGACGAGGAAGTTGAGCGTCACAGCTCGGACAGCGAACCTTTCGCTGCTCTTGCCTTTAAGATCGCGGCCGATCCCTTTGTCGGAAAGCTCTGCTTCTTCCGCGTATATTCGGGAACTCTTAAGGCAGGCTCGACCGTTTACAACTCCTGCAAGAGAGGCAGCGAGCGTATCGGCCGTATTCTTCAGATGCACAGTAACCACCGTCAGGATATTGAGGAGTGCTATGCAGGCGACATTGCTGCAGCGGTAGGCCTTAAGAACACCACCACCGGTGATACACTCTGCAATCAGAATCATCCCGTTATCCTTGAATCAATGGAATTCCCCGAGCCGGTTATCCGCGTGGCTATCGAGCCCAAGACCAAGGCCGGTCAGGAGAAAATGGGCATTGCTCTTCAGAAGCTGGCCGAGGAGGATCCTACCTTCAAATGCTACACCGACGAAGAGACCGGACAAACCATCATCGCCGGAATGGGCGAGCTTCATCTTGAGATCATCGTCGACAGAATGATGCGCGAGTTCCATGTTGAAGCAAATGTCGGTAAGCCCCAGGTTGCTTACAAGGAAACCATCCGTCAGGAAGCTACTTCCGACACCAAATTTGCCCGCCAGAGCGGTGGTCACGGTCAGTACGGTCACGTTAAGATCAAGATCGAGCCCAACCCCGGCAAGGGCTATGAGTTCGTCAACGCCATCACCGGCGGTGTTATTCCCAAGGAATACATCCCCGCAGTCGATGCAGGTATCCAGGGAGCTATGCAGACCGGCGTACTTGCAGGCTATCCGGTAGTTGACGTTAAGGTCACACTGTTCGACGGTTCTTATCACGAGGTCGACTCTTCGGAAATGGCCTTTAAGATGGCCGGTTCTATGGCATTTAAGGATGCCTGCAAAAAGGCCAATCCCGCATTTATGGAGCCGATTATGAAGGTTACGGTCGTCATTCCCGACGAATACATGGGCGATGTTATCGGCGACCTTAACTCCCGCCGCGGTATGATCATGGGCACCGAGACCGAAAACGGCACCACCGAGGTGCACGCTCAGGTTCCGCTGTCCGAAATGTTCGGTTACGCCACAGCTATGCGTTCCAAGACCCAGGGCCGCGGACAGTATAGCATGGAGCCTGATGAATACAAAGAAGTTCCCAAGAGCATCGCCGAACAGATCATCAGCAATTCTGCGAAGAAGGACGACTAAGGTCGAAGGGCATTTTCAACTTTTTGTTGAAATAGACTTGCATTTTTTCGCGATTGTTGGTAAAATAATAAAAAACAGCAATGCTGTAACTATTTGAACAATTCGTTCGTTTAATAAAAGGAGGAAATCCCAATGGCAAAAGAAAAATTTGACAGATCCAAACCCCACGTAAACATTGGTACTATCGGCCACGTTGACCACGGTAAGACCACCCTTACCGCCGCCATCACCAAGACCCTTTCCAAACTCGGTCTTGCTGAGAAGGTCGACTTTGAAAACATCGACAAGGCTCCCGAAGAGAGAGAACGCGGAATTACCATCAACACCGCTCACGTTGAGTATCAGACCGAAAAACGTCACTATGCTCACGTTGACTGCCCCGGCCATGCCGACTACATCAAAAACATGATCACCGGTGCTGCTCAGATGGACGGCGCTATCCTTGTTATCGCCGCTACCGACGGTCCTATGGCTCAGACCAGAGAGCATCTTCTTCTCGCCCGTCAGGTTGGTGTTCCGTCGATCGTTGTTTTCATGAACAAATGCGATCAGGTTGACGATCCCGAGCTTCTCGATCTCGTAGAGATGGAGATCCGCGAGGTTCTCAGCGAGTATGACTTCCCCGGCGATGATACCCCCATCATCCGCGGTTCTGCTCTTAAGGCTCTCGAATACAACGGTGACGATCCCGCAAACGCTCCCGAGACTCAGTGCATTATTGAGCTCATGAAGGCTGTTGACGAGTTCATCCCCACCCCCGATCGTAAAGCTGATCAGCCCTTCCTTATGCCTGTTGAGGACGTTATGACCATCTCCGGCCGTGGTACTGTTGCTACCGGTCGTGTTGAGCGTGGTACCCTTAAGGTCGGCGAGGAAGTTGAAATCGTTGGTCTTACCGAGGAGAAGAGAAAGGTCGTTTGCACCGGTCTCGAAATGTTCCGTAAGTCCCTCGACGAGGCTATGGCCGGTGATAACATCGGTGCTCTGCTTCGCGGCGTACAGCGCAACGAGATCGAGCGCGGACAGGTTCTCTCCAAGCCCGGCTCCATTCATCCCCACACCAAATTCCGCGGCCAGGTTTACGTTCTGTCCAAGGAAGAGGGCGGCCGTCATACCCCCTTCTTCAACAACTATCGTCCCCAGTTCTATTTCCGCACCACCGACGTTACCGGTACCATCACTCTTGATGACGGTGTAGAAATGTGTATGCCCGGAGATAACGTTGAGATCAATGTTGAACTCATCACTCCTATCGCCATCGAGGAAGGCCTCCGCTTCGCTATCCGTGAAGGCGGCCACACCGTAGGATCGGGCGTTGTTACCAAGATCTCCGAGTAATTTATTTTACCTTTTCAATTTAATATGTTTCGGGGCGGGGTGAAATTCCCCACCGACGGTAATGCGGCAATGTTTTGGAATGTTGTGCTGTGATTTCATGCGGCGCCTTTCCTGTGCAGCCGACGAGCCCGTGAGCGAAAGCAGATTTGGTGAGATCCCAAAGCCGACGGTACAGTCCGGATGAGAGAAACACTTATTGAAACCTTTTAAAGGGCTCCGTGATTTTTTCGCGGAGCCTTTTTTCGGCTTTGATTTGTGCTCATTGTCTCGTTTATTTATGTTGTTCCTTTATGAGAAAATTATTGAAAGAAGTGTCCTTTATGAGTACAAAAAACAACATTAAAATCCGCTATCTCGTTTTCACCGCCGTTTTTTCGGCCATTTCGGTGGTGCTTATGTATCTTGAAATTTCAATTCCCATTGTGCCGAGCTTTATTAAATTCGATTTTTCCGATCTTCCGGCTCTTATCTGCTCCTTTGCCTTCGGCCCCCTTTACGGCGTGCTGGTTTGTCTGCTTAAAAACCTTTTGCACCTTTTTGCCAGCCAATCGGCCTTTATCGGCGAGCTTGCAAACTTTTTGATGGGCTCGATTTTTGCCCTTGCGGCGGGCACCTTTTATAAATTCCACAAAACCCGCGGGGGAGCGGTGATGTCTTCGGTCGTTGCCTCCTTTTCCATGGGCGTGCTGAGCCTTCCCATAAATTATTTTGTGATTTACCCGCTTTACTATAAGGTGCTCGGGCTTCCGCAGGAGGCTATTCTCGGGATGTACAAGGCTCTTGTGCCCTCGGTAAACAGCATTTTCGGCGCCCTTTGCCTTTTCAATCTGCCCTTTACAATCTGCAAGGGACTTATCGTTTCGCTCATTGCGTTTTTCATCTATAAGCCCCTGTCTCCTCTGCTTAAATACGGCCGCAAAAACAAGCCTGCGGAGTTTTAAGAGGGAAAAAGCCTTAACAGAAAACAAAACGGAGCATTGACCCCGTTTTTCGCCCCTTGCCGAGAAATACGGCAGGGGCTTTGCTTTGCCGCCGAATTTGAAAATGTGCGCATTGACGGAAGTTTCCTCATTATAGGAAGCCTTACTACCCCTCGGTCTCGGCGAGGCCGAGCCGGTTTCCGCATCTTGGGGCGTCACGAGCCAAGTGTGGGTTTTCAGGGCTGTGCATTGACGGGGACGCCGCGGGGTGGCGGTTATATCATTTTAATATGTCGGTTTTTTCTGAATCAGATCGGATTTATGACATTTGCTATTGAATTAATAAAGCGGCTATGGTATAATATTTTGCGAATGATAATTTTTTGTTTGTAGGTGTGATTTATGAGCAAATCGGTTTACGAAAGCCCCCTTAATTCCCGCTATGCCGGCGATGAAATGAAATACATATTTTCACCGGACCGCAAATTCTCGGCATGGAGACAGCTTTGGGTGGCCCTTGCCGAGAGTGAAAAGGAGCTTGGACTGGACATTTCCGATGAACAGATCGAGGAAATGAAGGCCCACATATACGACATCAACTATGATGTAGCCGCAAGGGAAGAAAAAATCTGCCGACATGATGTTATGGCTCACGTGCATGCCTTTGGTGAGCAGTGCAAAATAGCCAAGCCCATTATCCATCTCGGCGCCACATCCTGCTATGTGGGAGACAATACCGACGTCATCATTATGCACGAGGCTCTTGAGGTTGTAAGAAAGAAACTTATCAACGTCATAAATTCCCTCTGCGATTTCGCCGAAAAATATAAAGACCTTCCCACCCTTGGATTCACCCATTTTCAACCGGCTCAGCTGACCACCGTCGGCAAAAGAGCTACCCTTTGGATACAGGATCTTGTTATGGATCTCGAATGTATCGACGCTCAGCTTGAAAAGAAAAAGCTGCTGGGCTGCAAGGGAACCACCGGCACACAGGCGAGCTTTTTGGAACTTTTCTCTGGGGATGTTGAAAAGGTCAGAAAGCTTGATGATCTCATTGCAAAAAAAATGGGTTATACCGATGTTTTCGCCGTATCGGGACAGACATACACGCGAAAGCTGGACAGTCAGATGCTTTTCCTGCTTTCGGGAATTGCCCAATCGGCCCATAAATTCAGCAACGACATACGCCTTCTTCAGAATTTAAAAGAGATTGAGGAGCCTTTCGCCAAGGGCCAGATCGGCTCGTCGGCCATGGCTTATAAACGCAATCCCATGCGCAGCGAGCGTATGGCTTCCCTTGCAAGATACGTCATCGCCGATACAATGAATCCCATGATGACCGCTTCCGAGCAATGGTTTGAGCGCACGCTGGACGATTCGGCCAATAAGCGCATCAGCGTTCCCGAGGCATTCCTCGCAACAGACGCGATTTTAAATATATATCTCAACATTTCCGACGGGCTTGTGGTTTATGACAAGATGATCGAAAAGCACATTGCCGCCGAACTTCCCTTTATGGCCACCGAAAATATCCTTATGGACGCCGTGCTTGCGGGAGGGGACAGGCAGGATCTTCACGAAAAAATCAGAGTCTATTCCATGCAGGCGGGGGAGCAGGTCAAGGTTTACGGCAAGGAGAACGACCTTTTGACCCGCATACTTAATGATCCCTCCTTTTGCCTTACCGAGCAGAAGCTTAAAGAAAGCCTCGATCCTAAAAAATATGTCGGTATTGCACCCATCCAAACGGCCGAGTATGTGGAGTTTGTGAGGAAAAGCATTATTGCACCGAACAAGGATGTGCTCGGGGAAACATCAGAACTGAGCGTTTGAGCAGAAAGATGATTTTCTTATCTGCAATTATTCCGTATATCTTGCCTTAAGGGCTTTTATAAAAATTTTAAAATTTTAAAGGATTGATGAAAAATGGTACGAGCAATAGTTGGTGCAAACTGGGGCGACGAAGGTAAGGGTAAAATTACCGATATGTTCGCCGCAAAATCCGACATTGTTGTCCGCTTTCAGGGCGGCGCAAACGCCGGTCACACCATCATAAACGACAAGGGTAAAACCGTCCTTCACCTGCTCCCCTCGGGAGTCTGCTATGACCACATTGTCAATGTCATCGGAAACGGTGTGGCTCTTAATGTTCCCACCTTTATAAATGAGCTTAATATGCTCAAGGAAAAGGGAATAGACCCTAAAATTCTCATTTCCGAGCGAGCTCAGATGGTTATGCCTTACCACGTGCTTTTCGACCAGTATGAGGAGGAACGCCTTAAGGGTAAGTCCTTCGGCTCGACCAAATCGGGCATCGCACCCTTCTATTCGGATAAATATGCCAAGATCGGTATTCCGGTCTGCGAGCTTTTCTATCCCGAGCGTCTGAGGGAACGCCTGGCCTCGGTTCTCGAAGTCAAAAACCTGCTGCTTACCCACCTTTATCATAAGCCTACACTTTCGGTGGACGAGATTTTCGACACCCTTATGGAATATAAATCCCAGATCGAGCCTTATGTCTGCAACACCTTTGCATATCTCCAGAAGGCTCAGGATGAGGGAAAAAACATTCTGCTTGAGGGTCAGCTGGGTTCGCTTAAGGATCCCGATTTCGGTATTTATCCCTTTACGACCTCTTCCCACACGGTGGCCGGATACGGTGCCATCGGCGCAGGTATCGCACCCTATAACATTAAGGAAATTGTGACCGTCGTTAAGGCATATTCCAGTGCCGTCGGCGCAGGCCCATTTGTCAGCGAGATGTTCGGCGAGCAGGCCGACGAGCTTCGCCGACGCGGAGGAGACAGCGGAGAGTTTGGCGCAACCACCGGCCGTCCCAGAAGAATGGGCTGGTTTGATGCAGTGGCCACGAGATACGGCTGCCGCGCTCAGGGAGCTACCAATGTGGCTCTCACCGTACTCGATGCCCTCGGATACCTTGACGAGCTTAAAATCTGCGTAGGATACGACATCAACGGCACCGTTACAAAGGATTTCCCGGTTAACGCCAAGCTTGAGATCGCAAAGCCGGTATACATCACTCTTCCCGGTTGGAAGACCGACATCAGGGGAATCAAAAATTTCGACGATCTGCCCGAAAACTGCAAAAATTATGTGGAGACCATCGAAAAGGAGATCGGTGTGCACATCGGCATTGTTACCAATGGCCCTAAGAGAGAGGAATTTATTCTCAGATAAGGCGATTTTGCGTAGTTTTCAGAAAAAAGATAAAATTAAAGGGAACGGATTTTTCCGTTCCCTTTTTTTGCGGGCTTAATATTGTCGGATGGCGTGGGCACAGATTCGTGCACAATAATTTACCCTGCTGGGTTGACAGGTGGAATTTGTTTATCATTATTCCGATATTTCGTTTTCGAGGGACGAGAGGCTATCGGATGCCTGCTCCCACTGCGTAATAATCTCTTCCTCCTGCTGCTTTAATTGCTGAAGGACGGTTGTCAGTTCAAGTATTTTTTCGTAATCGTCCGAATGGTCGGAAATTTCCTGCTCAACGGTTGCTATCTGCTCGGAAAGCTGCTCGGCTGTCTGCTCGAGACGGGAGATCTGCCCCTTAAGCTTTCGCAGATTCGATTCGTTTTGCTTGCGCTTTTTATACTGCTCTCCGCCGCTGCCAATTGGCTTTTTCTGCTTCTTTTCAGGAAGGTTATCCCTGCTGAACTGCTCGAGATAGGCATCGTAACCGCCCTTAAACTCGGCTACGCCGTTTCCCGACAGATAATAGATCCGGTCGGACAGGCGGTTTATGAGATAGCGGTCGTGGGTAACCATTAAAACTGTTCCGTCAAAGCCCTCAATTGCATCTTCAAGCGCCTGGCGGGAGCCTATGTCAAGATGGTTGGTTGGTTCATCGAGAATGAGAAAATTTGCACCCGACAGCATCATTTTGACTATGGCCGTTCTTGCCCGCTCGCCGCCCGACAGGGCGGATATCTTTTTAAAGACATCATCCCCCTTAAAAAGAAAGGCTGCAAGGGCGTTTCTGACCGTCGTTTGGGAAAGAGCAGGGACGCTTTTCCATACCTCTTCAAGAACGGTGTTTTGCTCGTTAAGGCTTTCCTGGGCCTGGTCGTAATATGCGTTTTTTACCCCTATGCCGAAGGATATGTTGCCCTTTCCGGCATACTGCCCGGTTATCTGCTTTAAAAGGGTGGTCTTTCCGCAGCCGTTTGCGCCGAGCAAAAATACTCTTTCGTTTTTGTGAATCTCTATGTCCACGTTTTCGTATATTTTCTTGTCGCCGAAGGCCATACAAAGGCCGTTTGCAGTTAAAACGTCATAGGGGCAGGGAGCGTTTGCGCTGAAGGTGAATCTGACCGTTTCGATTTCCTTTTCGGGCGTTTCAAGCCGGCTTTCCAGCTTTTCAATGACCTTTTCCTTGCTTTCGGCCCGCTTGACCGATTTTTCCTTGTTCCAGCGTTTAAGCTCGGTGACGGTTTCTTTAAGGCGGTTTATTTCCCTCATCTGGTTGTCGTAGTGCTTCTTTTCAATCTCCCGCCGTTTTTGCTTTTCGATAAGGTAGTTTGAATAGTTGCCTGAAAATACCGTTAATCGGCCGTTTTCAAGCTCGGCCGTGCGATTGGTTATTTTGTCGAGGAAATAACGGTCGTGGGAAACGACGATATAACCGCCCGAGAAGTTTTTAAGGTATTCCTCCAGCCATTCTACCGCCTTTATATCGAGATGGTTGGTAGGCTCGTCCAGCAACAAAAAATTAGCTCCCGATATAAGCAGGCAGGCAAGGCTTATTTTCGACCGCTGACCGCCGCTTAAGGTGTTTATTGGGCGGTTTATTTCCTCCTCGTTAAAGCCGAGACCTAAAAGCGCAGAACGGGCAAGACTGCGGAAAACAAGCCCTCCGTCACGTTCAAAGCCTTCCCGCAGCATCTGCTGCTTTTCGAGAAGTTCTTTGGAGGTTTCTCCCGATTCTATACGGCTTTCCACCTCAAAAAGCTGCTGTTCGGTCTTTAAAAGGTCGGTGAAAATACCGATGGCCATAGAATAGGGTGTGGCACTTTCGTCCTTGCACAAAAACTGCTCCATAACCCCCAGTTTCAGGGATTTGGAGCAAACGACACCGCCGCCGTCGGGCAGCTGCTCGCCGGTTATTATCTTAAAAAGAGTGGACTTGCCGGCACCGTTTGCTCCGACTAGTCCGATATGGTCTTTTTGGTCGGCTTCAAGAGAAATGCCCGAGAAAAGGGTGCTTCCGCCGAAGGCCTTGGTCAGGTTTTCAAAAGAGATAAGCGCCATTTATTCCACCATCAAGTCTTCGAGACTTCTGAAATGATAATCGTGATTTTTAAGCATACTGAAATCCTCAAGCGCCTTGCCAAGACCATTGACAACGCTGTTTTCGGGATCTTCGGCCATATTTATTTTGGTAGAAAGGCGGATTGAAAGCATTTCTGCCATACCGTAGGTCAGCGCTCCGCCGCCGGTCAGCACTATGCCGTCCTCGGCAGTGTCGGCCAGCATCTCGGGAGCGGTGTGTTCAAAAACATCCTGTACCGAGCGAATGATATCGTCGGCCGTTTCGTTCATTACACGAAGAAGGTCACCCGAGGTTATCTCCACGCTTTGGGGAAGACCGCTGAAAAGGTTGATTCCGCTGACAGTCATTCCTACTTCGACGGGACGGCGTTTGACGCAGCCTATCTGTTTTTTAAGCCTTTCGGCCGTTACGACACCGATGTTGACATTGTGTTCGTTTCGGACAAATTTAACGATGGCATCGTCGAATGCGGCACCGCCGGTTTTGAGCGAAACGCTTCGGGCAAGGCCGCCCATGGAAATAACGGCAATGTCGGTTGTGCCCTTGCCGATATCAATTATTGTTATGCCCTTAGGCGTTGAAAAGTCCATTCCCATTCCGATGACGGTGGCAAGAGGAGCTTCCACAAGGCAGACGTTTCTGGCACCGGCCGATTCCATTGCGTCAAGCACCGATCGCTGCTGAACGGCGGTTGTGCCGCAGGGAATGGCCACAATGGCTCTCGGACGGATGACTTTTTTGCCGCACACCCTATGGACATATTCTTTAAGCATAAGCTCGGCGGCGCGAAAATCGGCCACCGTGCCGTTTTCGATGGGGCAGACCGGTATGCGCAGATCGGAGGTTCTTCCGATGGCCCTGTATGCATCGTAACCGTAGTTTACAGCCTCGCCGGTCATATCGTTGACCGTTACCACCGACGGCTCGCAAAGGGCAATGCTTTTGCCCATAAATATTCTGGTGAAGTTTGTTCCAAGATCTATACCGATATCGGTTCTCATATTTCGCACTCCGTTATATTTTTTAAACATTGTTTGTGATCAACATAGTTTGTACATCTAATCCATTATACATTTTATCTGCCGTTATTACAAGTGCATTTTTGAGGATTTATGAATTGAGGGGTGATTCGCGGGAAGATAAGTATAGATATGTTTATTGACGGTAGGAAGGTGCAGAGGAAAAGTCTTTTGTTCACCGTAATGAACGATACAGCATAGCTTTAGCCAAAGGGAACGCTGAGGCAAGCCAGCGCAGCTGACCTGAGGGCGGCAAGCGAGGGAGGTAAGGCTATAAGCAGGGAATAAGGCTTGGTTATTTGTTAGGTTTGTGTGTGAGCCGCGCCCTCTGTTCTCGGCAGGGCCGAGAATGCCTCAGTGCTCCCTGAGGCCGCCATGTGTGCATAGTGATTTTTTTGCACGGCTGATAGCCTTTTGTTTGTTCGTTGATAGTGGGATTTTCACTTTTTTTATTGCGTGAAAATGCCGCAGATTTCTCAGTTTATCGCTCCTTTAAGATTTTCCCGCTGAGCCGCTGCAAGCTCACTGTCGGCAAAAAGCGAGGAATAGTTATAAAAACAAATTCCTGCGCCGACTGTTTTTGCCTGCTCGGCCTGCCTTTTTAAAATGTCGGTGCTTTGCTTCCATTCATCGCTGCCGCCGTCGGTTTTACCAATTTTATATGGCGCAAGGCCTATTGTCAGTCCAATATTCCTGCCGCTGTCATTACATAGGCTTTGCCACGCCCATAAAAGGCTTGAAAAATCAAAGCCGTCTTTTGGATATTCATAGCCGAAATAAATCTGCGGGCAGATATAATCACAGTATCCTCCCTTGCACCATTTCTTCACATCGGCAAACAGCACATCGGTATCCTTGCTTATGTCGGCGGCGGGACTTACCGAAAAAGTCATGCTCTGCGTCTGCTTTACTTCGTTATACACCGCCTTCAGCATTTTGTTGACCGACTCCCGTCTGAAATCCTCAAGGGATAAAGGGTTTTCCGTGCTTACGGAATATTGCTCGTAAAGGGCACTGTCAAAGCTTTGATCGGCGGCGGGATAAAAATAATCGTCAAACTGGATGCCGTCGACGGTATAGCGGTCTATGACCTCCTTAACCCCCTTAACGATAAGCTCGGTGGATTTTTCGGATGACGGATTTAAATATGTGCCGGTATCGAGGGTGACAATCTCGCCCTTTTCAAAGGAAAAATCCCATATAGGGCTGTTTTGTGCAATGCCCGAAAGACCGCTTTTGCCGCTTGCCGCACGGTAGGGATTTATCCATCCTTCTACACGTATGTTTCTGTCGTGGGCGAGGGTTATAAATTCCGAAAGGGGATCGAAGCCGCAGCCATCGCCCTGCTTTCCCGAAAGCTGATAGGAATAGGGAAATATATCGGAATTATAAAAGGCGTCGCAGTGGGAACGAATGTGCAGTATTACCGTGTTGAGGTTTAGATCTTCTATGTTGTCGAGGCATTTTTTCACATTGTCCCTGTATTGCTCGAGGCTTTTTCCCTTGATCATTTCGCCGAATTCAAGATAATTTATCCATACGCCTCTGATGTCGGAGTAATCGGAAAGACCATAGGCTGACAGACCTTTTGTATCGGTGTTGTAGGATGATTGACCTGCTGCAAGGGTACTTTGTACGACGGCGTTTGTAACGGGATTTGTGCCGTCTGTGCCCGAAGCTTTTTTGCCGATTGCCGGGCAGGCTATTACGGCGGCGCAAAGTATTATAACAAGGACGGTAAGGAATCTCCTTGATGCCGATTTTTCTTTGTTCACGATGGCTTTTCTCCTTTGTTGACAAGGATGGATTTTGCCCTTATAATCAGAAAAAAGGAGGTGGGCAAGATAACGGTTATTATAATTTATATTCTTGTCGTTTCGATAATATCAGCGGTTTTGACCGTTTAACCATAACGCACATATCCGAACACGCCTGAAACGGCCTATTAACGGTGCTTTTCGGCTTGTCGTCGCACATAGGCGTCAGCCTTATGTACTCCTCCGCATCGAAAATCCCTCATTACTACACTCATTTCAGGCCGAAGAATTTTGTCGGTAAGAAAAATGCTCAGATACAAGGCAAAAGCGCAGTTTATCCTGTCGGATTAACGAGCATTTTAACGCAGTATATGGGGATTTTTCTCCGCCAAAATCGTGTTTGTATATGTGCGTTATGGTTATGATAAATCGGCCGCCAAAAACGGAGGACAGCGTATAAGCGAAAGGTGTTTGCTCATTCTTGCGGCAATGGGCGGGGCGGGGACAATGCTTGCCGTTATGAAAACGATTAGGCACAAGACGAGAAAGACCAAGTTTATGGTGATGCTGCCGATGTTTTTCGGACTGCATATAATCGGGATTTGTTTGCTTGCGAGGTATGGAATTATGTGATACGGGTTTTGACGGAAATCTGCTCTCGGTATGTATCAATTTTGATTTCTTTACTTTTTTTAAAGTCTGTGGTATAATACTTTAATACACATAGACTGCATTAGATAGGGCTTTAAATGCTTTGTTTAAAAAGAATTTTAAGGAAATGCAAAACGTCTTTAAGTAAATGCATAAATGCCTTGACGGAATGCCAAAATCCTTTAATAAAAATTTAAACGACCCTGCAAATGTGAAAATACAATATTATCGAATAAAATTTTGTCAAACAAAGGACAGGCCAAAACGGCCGAAAACAAAGGAGATATAAATATGGCGCTTAGGGTAATACTTAAAGAGGGAGACGAGCTTTTAAACAAGCATTGCAGAGAGGTTACGAGCTTTGACGAAAAGCTTCACACTCTGCTTGACGATATGGCCGAAACCATGTATGCCGCCGACGGTGTGGGACTTGCAGCACCTCAGGTGGGACTGCTTAGAAGGGTGTGCATAATCGATATCGGCGAGGGACTTTTAGAGCTTATCAATCCCGTTGTAACAAGGCAGAGCGGCAATCAGGAGACCGAGGAGGGATGCCTTTCCTGCCCCGGCAAGGTAGGTATAACAAAACGTCCTAATAAGGTCACTGTTGAATATTTCGACCGCCACGGAAAAAAGAAAAAAATCACCGGTACCGAGCTTCTTGCAAAGGCGCTTTGCCACGAGATAGATCATCTTGACGGTATCCTTTACGCTCAGCACGTCATCAAATGGGTAACCGACTGACCTTTTGACAATGCAATTGATTGACTGATTGATCGAGCAAGCGGTTGTGCGGCAGTTTTGCCGAAATAATCAGCTGCCGAACGAATATCTATTATCTACCCTTTAAGGAGAATGCATTTTGAATATCATTTTTATGGGAACACCGGATTTTGCCGTGCCCTGTCTTGAGGCTCTTATAACCGCCGGACACGAAGTTTCGGCCGTATTTGCTCAGCCCGACCGCCCCAAGGGTAGAGGACATAAGCTCTGCCCGCCGCCGGTTAAGGAATGCGCCGAAAAGCACGGTATTCCTGTTTTTCAGCCCGAGAAAATAAAAGGCAACACCGAGGTCTTTGACTTTTTGAGAAAAACTGCACCGCAGCTCATCGTTGTGGTGGCATACGGAAAGATTCTGCCAAGGGAGATTCTTGAAATTCCCGATTTCGGCTGTATTAACGTCCACGCATCGGTTCTGCCGAAATACCGCGGAAGCGCGCCCATTCAGTGGGCGGTGATAAACGGCGAAAGAGTCACGGGAGTTACCACCATGCTGCTTGACGAGGGGATGGACACGGGTGACATTCTGCTTTGCGAAAAATGCGATATTCCCGATAATATGACCGGCGGGGAGCTTTTTGATACCCTTGCTCCGCTGGGCGCTTCTCTTCTTATAAAGACGGTGGAAGGCATAGAAAGCGGTCTTGTTTTCCCTCGAAAGCAGGATGAAAAGGAGGCCACATATGCCCCCATGCTTAAAAAAGAGGATGCGGCGGTTGATTTTTCAAAATCAGCAGCCACGATCAGGAATCTTATCAGAGGGCTTAATCCCTGGCCTGTGGCATACACCTTTGCGGGGAATATGAAGATAAAGATATATTCCGCCAAACCGGCCGGAGAGACCGGAAAAGCTCCCGGAACGGTCTTGGACGATAAAAAGTTTATTGTTGCCTGCAAAGATGGCGAGGCAATCGAGCTTTGCGAGGTACAGATAGCGGGATCGAGAAGAATGAGCGGCGAGGAACTGCTCAGAGGTCACCCGATTCCTAAGGGCACAGTCCTTAAAAAGGAGGAATAACTATGGGATACGGATACGGTTACGGATACGGTTTCTACGGATACTATTTTCAGTATCTGCTTTTTATGCTGCCCGCCATTATACTTGTGCTTTGGGCACAATGGCTTGTTAAATCACGCTACAAAAAATATTCCGGCATAACCACCTCTTTGAGGGTGACGGGAAAGGAAATGGCCGAAAGAATTTTAAAGGTAAACGGTATAAGCAATATCTCTGTCGCCCGCATAAGCGGTCAGATGACCGACAACTTTAATCCCAAGGCAGGGACGATCTTTTTAAGCGACGGGGTGTATGACTCCACCTCCATTGCCGCTGTGGGAATTGCTGCTCACGAGGCGGGACACGCCGTTCAGCATGCCACCGGGTATTTTCCCATTAAAGTCAGAACGGCTATTGTGCCGGTGTGCAACATCGGTGCGGGATTCGGATTGCCTCTTTGCGTGCTTGGCTGTATTTTTGCTTTTGAACCGCTGGTTTATATCGGACTTATACTTTTCTCCCTTGCAACGGTTTTCCAGCTTGTCACCCTGCCGGTTGAATTTAATGCCAGCAGAAGAGCGCTTGCATTTATCGAATCATCCGATCTTATCTCGCGGGATGAATATGTCGGCGCCAAAAAAATGCTGACCGCCGCCGCAATGACTTATGTGGCAGCCCTTGCACAAAGTATGCTGCAGCTGCTTTTCTATATCATCCGATTCACCGGAAACGAAAGGCGGAAATAACCCTATGCAAAACCCGCGGAAAACCGCCTTTAAGGCGCTGCTGAAAATGGACAGTGACGAGGGATATTCAAATATAGTCATCGATTCAGCCCTTGAAAATTCGGATATGGAAAAGAGGGACAAGGCTCTTTGCTCGGCAATTTTTTACGGTGTGCTTGAGAAAAGAATAACCCTCGACCACATCATTAAGAAGTATTCAAAAACGCCCCTGAAAAAGCTTTCGGAAAATGTGCTGACCGCCCTTAGAATGGGGCTTTATCAGATATTTTTTATGAATAAAATTCCCGAAAGCGCCGCTGTTGATCAGTCGGTCAAACTTGTTAAGGGAACAAAGGACGGAAAGTTTTCCGGCTTTGTCAACGGGGTGCTGAGAAACGCCGCAAGGGACGGGCAAAAGGCACTTTACTGCGACGGAGACGCCGCCGACAAGGCATCGGTAAAGTACTCGGTTCCAAAAGAGCTTTACCTTTTTCTCGAAAAATCATACGGCACCGATATCGCAAAAAGCTATCTTGAAGGGTGTATGGACCGCCCGCCGCTGTCGGTAAAGGTCAATACACTTAAAATATCGGCAAATGAGCTTGCCGAGAGGTTTGAAGGACAGGGAATAAAGGTCGAAAAAAGCCCGCTTTGCGAAAATGTTCTGCTACTTGAAAGGGCAGGGGATATATCCTCGCTAAAGGAATTTTCCGAAGGCCTTTTTCACATTGAGGATGTGGCCTGCGCCCTTTGCTGCGAGGCTCTTTTCCCTGAAGAAGGTGACAGAATTTTAGACGCCTGCGCCGCTCCCGGAGGCAAGAGCTTTACGCTTGCCGAGCTTACAAATGACAAGGCAGAAATAATCTCGGCCGACATTTACGAACATAAAACAAAGCTTATAAAAGACGGTGCAAAGCGCCTCCGAATAAGGTCGATAAGAACCGTGATTAACAATGCCGAGGTTTATAACGAGCATCTCGGCGAGTTTGACAGGATCCTTTGCGACGTGCCCTGCTCCGGGCTTGGAATTATACGCAAAAAGCCCGAAATACGTTACAAAAGTGATACAAACCTTGATGTTTTGCCGCAGATACAGTATAATATACTGACTTCCTGCTCGAAAAATCTTAAAAAAGGCGGGGTGATGGTATATTCCACCTGCACCTTGAATCCTGCCGAAAACGGCGAAAACGCCGACCGTTTTTTAAGGGAATACAAAGATTTTGAACCTCTTGCGATATTTAAGGATATCGAAAGAAGCATAGACGAGCCGGAAAACCAGATGACACTTTTTACCGGGAAGCATCCTTGTGACGGATTTTTTATCTCGGCATTTAAAAAGGTCAGATAGAGGCAGCAGACCGATCTGATATGTAATATACACATATGTAATATACACAACAGATAACAGATGCAACTGATATAAATAATGCATTGATAAAACACATTGGCAACAATACACCGAAAACGGTTTTAGGACAGAAATTATGGACAGAAAAGACATCGGCTCACTGAATTTAATAGAGCTTGAGACCGAGTTTAAAGAGACAGGACTTAAGGCCTTTAGGGCAAAACAGGTTTTTGAATGGCTGACCAAAGGAGCAGAATGCTTTGATGAGATGACCAATCTCTCCAAACAGCTGAGAAGCGACCTTAGTGATAAATATTTTATCCCCTCCGTTAAGATTAAAAGAAAGTTTGTTTCAAAAATTGACGGTACGGTCAAATACCTTTTCGAGCTTTACGACGGGCAGCTTATCGAATCGGTGGTTATGAAGTACCGTCACGGTTATTCCCAATGCCTCTCGACTCAGGCGGGATGCCGTATGAACTGCAGCTTTTGCGCCACCGGTAAGGGCGGATTTAAGAGAAATCTCCTGCCCTTTGAAATGCTCAGCCAGATAACCGCCGCCCAAAAGGATTTAGGCATCAGAATATCCAACCTCGTGCTTATGGGAATGGGCGAGCCTCTTGATAATTTCGACAATACCGTTAAGTTTTTAAAGCTTGTGACAAGCGAAAACGGCCTCAACATCGGGGCAAGGCACATCTCGCTTTCGACCTGCGGAATTGTTGACAGGATATACGAACTTATGGAGCTTGATATGCAGATAACCCTGTCCATTTCGCTGCACGCGCCTATTGACGGCATAAGGTCAAAGCTTATGCCCATAAACAAAAAGTGGGGCGTGGACAGTCTTATGAAGGCCTGCAGGAAATACACCGCCAAAACAGGCAGGCGCATATCCTTTGAATATATTATTATCGACGGGGTAAACACCACCGATGAGTGTCTTTACGCTCTCAAAAAGTACCTTTCGGGAATGATTGCCCACATAAATCTTATTCCGGCAAACCCGGTTAAAGGGAGCGACAGCAAGGGTACGAGAGAAACGGCCGAGCGGTTTAAGGAACGGCTTTTAAATGAAGGAATCAACGCCACGGTAAGAAGAACCCTTGGGTCCGACATCGAGGCTTCCTGCGGCCAGCTAAAGGCCGAGGAGACTTTACCTGAAAATTAAGATTTGTTCATTGACGGTAGAGCAGCGGCGAAAGAACGGCTAAGGTAGGTTTATCGTTTTGCAATCGGTTCTTTGACCGTCAGAAAATGCTATGGAAAGCTGCGTGTGATACGCTCTGACACCCTTTTAGGGATTGAAATACAATAGGAAGGAAATACGCATTACAGAAAGGTGTGATTATTTTTGATTTTAGAAGGAAAAACCGATACCGGACTCGTGCGGCGGTCGAATCAGGACGCATACACCTTTTGCGACCTTGACGGCGGTGCGGTGTTTGCGGCGGTCTGTGACGGTATGGGCGGAGCAAACGGCGGAAATATTGCTTCAAATCTGGCCGTTAAGACCCTCAGTGACAGGATAACCGGAAACTGGCGCAAAAAAATGGAGCCTAAGTCAATATATAACGCCCTTATGTCGGCGGTCTCGGCCGCCAACCTTACCGTCTTTGACAAGGCGGCGGGGGACGAGCAGCTGTCGGGAATGGGTACGACGGTTGTTGCGGCGGTCATCTTCGGCGATACAGCCTATGTTATTCACGCGGGAGACAGCCGTGCATATAAGTTTTCAAAAAGCGGACTTACCCAGATAACCCGTGACCATTCTATTGTTCAGTCGATGGTTGAAAGCGGCAGAATATCCCAGGAAGAGGCAAGGGTACACCCGCGAAAGAATGTTATAACAAAGGCACTTGGTGTGGACGAATATCTCGACGCCGAATATAACGAAATAGATCTCGAAGACGGGGAAGGGTTACTGCTTTGCAGCGACGGCCTTACAAACTATGTTGCCGATGATGCAATGCTCGAGATTCTTAAAGGGACAAAGCTTTCCGATTGTCCCGAGGCGCTCATAGAAGCGGCCAATAAAAACGGAGGCGGGGACAACATAACCGCCGTTATATGCTTTAAAGAGAAGGGAGAAGATAAATGATGGACAAGTTTGTCGGAAAGCGTCTTGACGGACGGTATGAAATACAGGAAATCGTCGGCGTGGGCGGAATGTCGGTCGTTTACAAGGCTCACGACGAGATCGACGACCGCACGGTCGCCATTAAAGTATTAAAGGAGGAACTGCTTGAAAGCGAGGAGTTCCGCCGCCGTTTCAAAAACGAATCAAAGGCCATTGCCGTTATGGATCATCCCAATATCGTTAAGGTGTATGATGTGGGACTTGGGGATAGGGTGCAGTATATCGTCGAGGAATACATCGACGGCATTACCCTTAAGGAATACATCGAACAGCAGGGAGTGCTTCCCTGGAAGGACGCACTTTATTTTGCCACGCAGATTCTCTGTGCCTTGCAGCACGCCCACGACAAGGGCATAGTCCACCGCGACATAAAGCCCCAGAACATTATGCTTTTAAAGGACGGCACCATTAAGGTGACCGATTTCGGTATCGCCCGTTTCGCCCGCAGCGAGCAGCGCACAATGACCGACAAGGCCATCGGCTCGGTGCATTACATCAGTCCTGAGCAGGCGAAAGGTGAGGCGACCGACGCAAAATCCGATCTATATTCGGTGGGTGTTCTGCTTTACGAAATGCTGACAGGAAAGCTGCCTTTCGACGCCGACAGCGCCGTTTCGGTGGCCATTATGCAGCTGCAGAACGAGCCCATAAAGCCGTCCTCATTAAATCCTGATATCCCCGAGGGACTTGAGGAAATAACCCTTCGGGCGATGCAGAAAAATCCCGCCGAAAGATATCAGTCGGCGGCCGAAATGTTAAGCGACATTGACCGTCTTAAAAAGGATCCCACCGCCCAGTTTGAATATAAATATTTTGTCGACAACGAGCCGACCAAATATGTTCCGTCTGTCAGGGAAGAAACGGTAAAAGAGCCTGAACAGCAGCCCGAACGCAAGGGAACAAAGGGCACACAAAAAGGAACCAAAAAGAAAAACTCGGCCACCGTACCGGTGCTTGTGGGCGTGGCCGTTGCGGTTGTGGCGGCGCTTGTGGTGGGTGCGTATCTTCTGTTTGGTCCCGGTTCTCCCCTTAAAATCGACAAGACCGAGATTTCCTGTCCTAAATTTGTCGGCCAGGATTATAACTATGTTATCGAACAGTATAAGGATCAGTATACCTTTATACTCAAATCCAGCGACTACAATTCCGAGTATCCGGCAGGTCAGATTATGAGTCAGACCCCCGGAGCCGGGAAAATGGTCAAAAAAGGCTCGGAAATAACCGTCACCGTAAGTCTCGGCGGCAAAAAGCTGATTATGGAGGATTACGTCGGATATAAGCTCGACCGCGCCGAGGATAATATGAAGGCCCGTATGCTTAAATACGAGACCAAAGAGATTTACAGCGATCAGCAGGCCGACGGATATGTTATAAGCACCGTCCCTGCCGGAGGCGAGGAGGTCGACAGCACGGTGACCGTCATCGTGTATGTCAGCAAGGGCCCGGTGCCCAGCTTTGTGGTGGTCTCTAATTACGTGGGAATGACCGAATCGGATGCCAAGCGCCTTATCGAGGGCGACGGACTTAAGGTCGGAAGCGTCAGCTACGGCGACAGCACAAAGTATCCCAAGGGATATGTCATTTTCCAAAGCATTTCCTCGGGATCAACGGTCAACAACGGATCGGCCGTGGATCTGACCATTTCAAGCGGTGCGTCGGTTTCGATACATTACGACATTCCCTCCGACGCCAACAAAAACTTTAATATGACCGCCTTCTACGACGGACGGCAGATAGCCGACACCGGCAGCCTCGACCCCACCACCATCGAAAGCAAGAGCTCGGCCATTTCCATAACCCAGGCCATGGGCAACTTTGAAAGCGGAAAATACACCGTTTATCTTAAATATAACGGATATGACTACGGTAAATATTCCATAGATTTTTCCACCGGCACCGCCACGGTGGAGGAAAGCTTTACACTGCCGAGAGAGGCGTATTTCACCGATCAAAACACAGGCGGAGCCCCTGCCGAAGGGCAGCAATAAGGCATGGCAAACAGGAGTAAAAAGGCAGGCGGCGCAAGAAGCGGCAGTCCTGTAAACAGCCGGAAAGACAATGCTAACCTTGCGGGCGGCACCGGAATGGGCGGCAGCTCTTTAAACAGCAAAAAGGACGGCAGCGGCCGCGCAGGTAACAGAATCGATGATTGCGGCAATTGCGCAAAAACTCTGTCGGGTATCATAATCAGGGCGCTTTCGGGGTTTTACTATGTTAAATCCGACGACTGCGTTTACGAATGTAAGGCGAGGGGCGTTTTCCGAAACGAGGACATAACCCCTCTTGTGGGCGACAGAGCCGAGTTTTCAATTGACAAAAACGGCAAAGGCTTTGTGACAAAAATAACCGACCGCAGGAATTTTCTTATCCGTCCGCCGGTGGCCAATGTGGACAGACTGATAATCGTTGTGTCCACCGCCGAGCCGCGTCCCAATCCCCCGGTTATCGACCGCCTTTGCGCCATCGCCGAGGACAGGGAGATCGAGCCGATCATCGTTATCAACAAGACCGATCTCGAATCCCCTCGGGAAATGCTCGGTATTTACGAAAAAACAGGCCTCAAGGTTTTTCCGGTCTGCTGCCAAAGCGGCGAGGGAGTCGAAGAGCTTAAATCGGCGCTGAGGGGCGGGATAAATGTTTTTACAGGCAATTCGGGCGTGGGGAAATCCTCCCTTTTAAACATCATCGACCCTCGTCTCGGACTGGAAACGGGAGAAATAAGCGAAAAGCTCGGACGGGGACGGCACACCACCCGCCACGCAAGCCTTTTCGAGCTTGAAAGCGGCGGTTATGTCTGCGATACGGCGGGTTTTTCCTCGGTGGATACCGAAACGGGGGGATATATCTGCAAGGAAAATCTTCAGTTTACTTTCAGGGAATTTTTGCCCTATCTCGGGAAATGCCGATTTTCTTCCTGCTCTCATATTTGCGAAAAGGGCTGTAAGATATGCGAGGCTGTGAAAAAGGGCGTCATCGCAAAAAGCCGCCACGACAGCTATGTTTTGCTTTATAACGAGGCAAAGCAGGAGGAGCTGAAAAGGAGGTAAAACTCCGATAAAGCTCCGACGAAGGCGGCTGCGAAAGTGCTTTCGGCGAGCAAACGGCCTGCGGAAAATCGCGGAGAAGTGTATCCGATAATTTTACCGGATTATATTTAATTAACCTACAAAAAAAGGCTCCCATGCGGGAGCCTTTTGTGATGAGAGGGTATATCGGCTTTGTGTCAATGAATTTGACAGCCACTAAAACTACACCGTGACGCTTTTGTCAATGAATTAGGCTGTAAGTCTAAACTCGGCTCCCATGCCTTGAGACGTCACGGCGCGGTGATAACATTTAGCCTTGTGCAATGACAAGGGGCGCCACGAGCGAAGTGTAAATTTTTAACCTTTACAGCACAAAGTCGATTTTTCCGTCGGTGTCGCGGTGGGAGTCGTTATAGGGATGCTCGGCATAGCCCAAGGCCGCAACGCCGTATATAGTGTGATTTGACGGTACCTTTGCCTCGTCGAGCAGGGGACGAAGCCGATTGTCGTCGCATATTCCGCAAAACTGATTGATCCACACCGAGCCTATTCCGAGAGAATGTGCCGCCAAAAACATATTTTCGAGAGCACAGGCGCTGTCGGCCGCTCCGTGGGGATTGTCACGGTCGTTTGAAACGAGGATGAGGGTGTCGGGACGGTAAAAATCATAGCCGTCGCGGCCTAAGATATCGCCGATTGCCTTTGCCATTTTTCTGATCAGCTTTTTATCCTGCACAACCGAAAAATGCCAAAGCTGCTTGTTCATTCCGCTGGGCGCATGTATTCCGGCGGTGACTATCTGCTCAAGATCACCCTTAGGAATTTCCTTTTCGATGAATTTTCTTACGCTTCTGCGTCCCAGTATGTTTTTTATGACTTCGTTCATAATATCGCTCCTTTTTCCGCGCATAAACGCACAAAAACACTTCTGATAATATTATACAACTTTTTATTAAGGATTCAAGCAAAAAAGTGTTGACAAATTATTTTTTTCTGTTATAATAGGTGTAAATCAATTTTGGTTGACAGGTGAGATTATGCCCAAGGATATGGAAAAAGCCGCCCTGCTGGACTTTTACGGCGGACTGCTGAGCGACCACCAAAGGGATTTTTTCGACCTTTACTATAACGAGGATTTAAGCCTCGGGGAAATTGCCGAAAACGCAGGCATAACCCGTCAGGCCGTGCTGGGCAACATCCGCAAGGCCGAAAAAAACCTCGAAGCCTTTGAGAAAAAGCTCGGTCTTTTAAAACGCCATGAGCAAAACCTTAAAATAACCGAAAAAATGACCGGCCTTATCAAATCGACCGATTGCGACGGGGCTGACGAGCTTTTAAGACTTATAAGCCGGCTTTCCCTTTAACAGGGCCGCCGATGAATTTTGCGAAAAATCTTATAAGCGCTTTACCCCCTCTTTTATACATCTTTACACAGTCTGGAGTGAATAAGCTTGGCCTTTGAAGGACTAACCGAAAAACTTACAAATGCCTTTAAACACATAAAAAGCCGCGGAAAGCTGACCGAAAGCGATGTCAAGCAGGCAATGCGCGAGGTCAGACTTGCCCTTCTTGAGGCCGACGTCAACTATAAGGTCGCAAAGGACTTTGCAAACACGGTGACCGAAAAGGCCATCGGCCAAAATATAACCGAAAGTCTTACCCCCGCCCAAACGGTGGTCAAGATAGTTAACGAGGAGCTTACCGCCCTTATGGGGGGCGGGGAGGAGCGCATCAATACCGCCTCCAAGGGACCCACAGTGGTTATGATGTGCGGCCTTCAGGGCTCGGGTAAAACCACCCACGCCGCAAAGCTTGCAAAGCTGCTCATTTCAAAGGGACACCGCCCCTTGCTTGTGGGATGCGACATATACCGTCCCGCCGCCATCGACCAGCTTAAAATCGTCGGCGAAAAGGCGGGCGCGGCCGTCTTTGAAAAGGGAACGCAGGATCCGGTCAAAACCGCCAAACAGGCGCTTTTGCACGCCAGGGATTACGGCAACGATTTTGTTATTCTCGATACCGCCGGCCGACTGCACATCGACGAGCAGCTTATGAACGAGCTTAAGCGCATGAAGGAAGCCGTTTTTCCAAACGAAATTATGCTTGTGGTCGATTCCATGACCGGTCAGGACGCCGTTAATGTTGCCAAAAGCTTTGATGAAACCCTCGGAATAGACGGGGTTATCATCACAAAGCTGGACGGCGATACCAGAGGCGGCGCGGCCCTTTCCATCAGAGCGGTGACCGGCAAGCCCATCAAATTTGCCGGAACGGGCGAAAAGCTCGACGATATCGAGGTTTTCCACCCCGACCGTATGGCGTCGAGAATTCTCGGAATGGGCGATGTGCTGTCTCTCATCGAGCAGGCCGAAACAAAGCTTGACGAGAAAAAGGCCGAGGAGCTTGCCAAAAAGCTCAAACAAAACAAATTCGATTTAAACGATCTGCTTTCTCAATTTCAGCAGCTTAAAAAAATGGGCTCTATGAAAAAGATGCTCAGTATGATTCCCGGCGTTGACAAAAGCATAAGAGACGCCGATATCGACGAGCGGCAGATATTCCGTATAGAGGCCATAATCCTTTCGATGACCCAGGAGGAAAGGGAAAATCCCGACCTTTTAAACGGGTCGAGAAGAAAGAGAATCGCCGCCGGCTGCGGGCAGAAGGTTGAGGATGTCAACCGCCTTATGAAGCAGTATGAACAGATGAAACAAATGTTTAAGCAGTTCGGCAAAAAGGGCAAGAGACGAATGGGATTTAAGCCCGGTATGATGCCTCCGCCCGGATTTAAGATGTGAGTTTAACCATAACGCACATAAACAAGTTATTAAAAATCTTTTTGATTTTTATATAATCGCCGCGTTTTTCGCGCAAAAAGTTTTCAGATCAGGAGGTGACAGTAATGGCTGTTAAAATGAGACTTCGCCGTATGGGCGCAAAGAAGAGCCCCTTCTATCGTATAGTTGTGGCCGATTCCAGATATCCCCGTGACGGCAGATTTATCGAGGAGGTAGGATACTACAATCCTTCCAACGAAAAACCCGAAATCAAGATTGATGTTGAAAAGGCAAAGCAGTGGATCGCAAACGGCGCTCAGCCCACAGACACTGTTAAAAGTCTGCTTAAGAAAAACGGCGTTCTTTAATAGCGCCTTATTATGCCGCTTATGAGGAGGTGTGAACTATGCAGGAGCTTCTTATTGCTATGGCACAGGGTCTCGTAGAATTCCCCGACCAGGTGACCGTTAACGTCGACGAAGCCGATGAGGAAGGTGTTGTCACCTATCATCTCCATGTCGCCGAAAGCGATATGGGCCGCGTCATTGGTAAACAGGGCAGAATAGCCAAGGCTATCCGTACTGTTATGCGTGCAGCGGCAAGCCGCAACGACCAGAAGGTCGCGGTTGAAATCGACTGATAAAGTCGCAGATAGTTGAACGGGCTTGAATTTTCGAGTCCGTTCTTTTTTGCGTTTTTTTGAGGAAAATAGTGAGACCTCCCTCATCGCTTTTCTTCCTTCAATGCACAAGTATAAAAGCTATAACTAAGCTCGTGGCGTCCGCTCTCGTCAATGCACGGCTTTGTTTAAACTTTTGGTCTTGTGTATTGACGGCAGGGTAAAAAAACGGAAAAGATGATACGGAAAGATGCAAAAGTGTGGGACAAATAATTTTTAAAAAGCAGGTCAGGAATAGTCGAAAAACCCTTGAAGGGATATTGACAAAATTTGCAGGTGGAGTATAATGTAAAGTGTTGAAAATTTAAGGAGGATCTATATGAAAAAATTACTGTCTGTTTTGCTTGCCCTTTGCCTTGTGCTTGCGGCTGTTCCCGCGGCCGGCATTGTCGTCTCGGCCGACGAAACTTTCGGCGATTTCACCTATAATAAAACCTTCTCCGGCGTACTTGAAATAACCGGATATAAAGGCTCTTCTGCCGAAATCACCATTCCTTCTCAGATCGGCGACGAGGCCGTTACGGCTATCGGCGGAAACGCCTTCAGAAACAATACCGCTATTACCTCGGTAGAAATTCCCTCCACAGTAAATACCATAGATTATAACGCCTTTCAGGGTTGCGAAGCCCTTAGATCCATAACCGTTCCCGATAGCGTAACAAAGCTCGAAACATATGCATTTGACGGCTGCTCGGCGCTTAAAACCGTCGTCATCGGAAGCGGTCTTGCCAAAATCGATTTCGGCGCTTTCAGAAACTGCATAAGCCTTGAAAAGGTCACTCTCGGCGCAAATGTCACCACCATAGACACGGCGTTTTCCGGCTGTACCGCCCTTTCGGAGATTGTTTGGAACGATAAGATCGAAACCATAGGCGACAGAGCATTTTCCGACTGTACCGCTCTCCGTTCTCTCTCGATTCCCGCAAGTGTTAAAACTATCGGCTCCTCGGCTTTTTACGGCTGCACCGGCCTTAACAGTATAACTTTTGGAATAAATCTCGAAAAGATAGATGCAAACGCATTTGGCGGCTGCAAGGGCATAAAGGAGATAACCCTGCCCGACAGCCTTAAGACCCTTGAATACAACGCTTTTGAAGATTGCACAAGCCTTCGCACCGTGGATATCGGAAACGGTCTTTCGGCTATGGAAAACAATGTTTTTGACGGCTGTACCGCCCTTTCGGAAGTCACCTTCGGCGCAAACTTTGCCACGCTCGGTGAAAGAGCATTTAAAGATTGCGTTGCGCTGACCAAGATAAACTGGGGCGAAAGCATTTCGGTCATCGGCGAAAGTGCATTTTCCGGTTGCAAGGGACTGAGAGCTCTTGACCTCCCCGCATCGGTCAAAACCATTGAGGATTATGCCTTTAACGGCGCCGACGGAATTACCGAGCTTACCCTTCCGGAAGGCCTTACCTCCATCGGAGTGGGCGCATTCCTCAGATGCTCAAGAATTCAGTCGGTAACCATTCCCGATACCGTCACCAAAATGGGTTATTCGGCATTTGAAGACTGTGAGGGTCTTAAAACCGTTACCATCGGCACCGGTCTTACCGAAATTCCCGACTCGGTGTTTAAAAACTGCTCGGCTATCGAGAAAGCGGAAATCTCGGCAAGTGTCACAGCAGTAAAGCCTTATGCCTTCTACGGCTGCGCCGCCGTAAAGACCCTTACCCTTAACGAGGGGCTGAGAATAATCGGGGACAATGCCTTTGACGGCTGCGCCGCAATCAGAGAGATCGTTATTCCGAACACCGTGACCGAAATCGGCGACTATGCTTTTAACGGAGCGTCTGCCGCAAAGAAGCTGACCCTCGGCAATTCCCTTACCAGCATCGGACAGGGCGCGTTCCTTTCCTGCGAAGGCCTTACACAGGTTGAAATTCCCGAAACCGTAACCAAAATCGAAAGCAGCGCCTTCGGCCGCACCGGCATTACAACGGTCAAGATCCACGGAAACATCTATGATTTTGATGAGTATTCCTTCGACCGCTCACCCGTTTCGAGGGTGTCTATCGCCGAAGGGGTCGACCGCGTGACCCGCGATATGGTCATCGAAAAATCCACCCTTAAGAGTATGTATATTCCCGAAAGCGTTAATTTCATCGACGACGACGCCTTTGTCGGAACCACTGATAAATTCTTTATTGCAGGCAAAAAAGGCTCTTACGCCGAGAATTTTGCCAAGGAGCACGGAATCCGCTTTGTGGACGGCGAACAGCTGAGCGGCGACGTTGACGCAAGCGGCGACGTTACCGCTACCGACGCACTGTGGGCGCTTCAGGCATATGTCGGCTCAAGACAGCTTGACGATGCAGCCTTTACGGCCGCCGATGTTAACCTGGACGGACAGGTCAACACCTCCGATGCACTGGCAATTCTTCAGTATGCGGTTAAGCTCCGCGACACGCTGCCCATTGCATAAAATTCTGAAATCATCGGAAAAAACAGACTGTACGATTTGACTTTTTGTTGCTAAAAGGTATGTTTAACGATTGAATTGTTTACTGCCGAAAGGTTGGCAGAAAATTGATCGTTTTCTGCCGATGAAATGTGCATAATAATTAAACCGCCTCGGTAAATCGGGGCGGTTTTTTGCGTGGGTTGAAAATTGAAAACGTGTAGACGGCAGGGAAGCGGTGGGGAAAGTTTACAGAGATGCCTGCGGGAAATGTGTTCATTGACGGTGGTTTTTTACTGCTTATTCTACCGTCACGGTGATGTCAAACTTAAAGCTTTGGCCGGCGGGAATTTTAAAATCTATGCCTCGCTCGATAGCCGTCTCCGGCTTGTCGAAGGGGGATGTGGCAATCTCCATTGCTATGTTATACATCTCCTTAAATCGGCCGTTGTTGACCCATACGCCGATGTAGGGCAGCTTTTCCTTGTCAAACCGCAGTGTAACCGCTTTGCCCACCGACGGAACAAAATATCCCACCTTGCCTTCGCTCAATTTATCGAGATAAAAGAACTTATAAGCGTTGGCGCTTTTGCTGTATTCTCCCGAGCAAAGGGCAGCCATTGGAACCGCAAAAACATCGTTGCGCTTGCCATACTGTCCATCCTCGTCAAACATAATCTCGCCCTTGTCGCCGTCCTCAAAGGGCGTGACGGCATATCCTCCCTTTTCGGCCGCCGCCATAAAATGAGCCGCCCACATACAGCGGAAATCATCGCTGCCGGTGTTGGTTATTTCGTAGCTTATCTTAACGCCGCCGTTTTCGCCCTCGGTTATGGTCTTTTTGTAGTCGTAATTAAGGCTTTGTGAGTGATAAAATGTCGAAAATCCGTCTTCTGACATTTCGACCTTGTGAGCTACGCGGCATACCTCACCGTGGCAGGGATATTCGATACCCTTTCTTTCTCCCTCATCAAAGGTCATAGGATCGATTGTGGGGAACATATCGTCGCAGCCCGACACATCGCCCTCCACATAGCTTCCGCCTAAAAACTGGGGCTTGAAGAAGTGGTCGGGATCGAGTGCCAAAAACTCCTTATCGCTTTGTTTGTCGACGATGGATTGCAGGCGGCATCCGTTTTCGGGCAGGAATTTGAGCCTTATGCTGTTGGTTTCACATTCAAGGGCAGGGATGCCTTTATATGTTGTTTTGCTGATGGTCATCATAGTGTATTTTCTCCTTTTTGATAAGGTTTTTGATAGGATTTTTTGCAGCGCAGATGTGTTGTCGTGCAGACGTGCCGCTGCGTTATTGTATTTGTGCGATGCTGCAATGATGTGTGATGCACCGATGTATTGTTGTATGACTGTGCTGCCGTGCAATGACAAGCTGCATTGATGAAATTTTGATGAATGCTCAGCTTATGCTGCCTCCGGCCCTCTCGTCAAACAGCTTTTGAATTTTCCTTTTAAGCTCCCTGTGGACGGGATCGGACAGATCGGGGTCGGTCTTTATAAGATCCTTTGCCGCCTTGGCCGACATCTTAACAAGCTCGGTATCGGTGGCAAGATCGGCAATTTTGAAAAGGGGAAGGCCGTGCTGCCGCGATCCGAAAAAGTCGCCGGGGCCTCGCATTTTCAGATCCTCGTCGGCTATTTTAAAGCCGTCGCAGGTGTTTTTCATAATTTCCATACGCCGCTTTGAATTGTCGCTTTTGGCGTCGCTTATAAGAATGCAGGTGGATTTAAAGCTGCCGCGTCCCACTCGTCCTCTTAACTGATGGAGTTGGGAAAGGCCGAAACGGTCGGCGTTTTCGATTATCATAATGGCGGCGTTTGGTACGTCCACTCCCACTTCAACCACCGTTGTGGCCACAAGCAGTTGAATTTTCCCGCTTGCAAAATCGGTCATAACCGCGTCCTTGTCCTTGGGCTTCATCTTTCCGTGGAGCAGTCCGAGACGGTAGCCGACAAAATCCTCTTTGCAAAGCTGTTCATAGGTCTTTTCGGCCGAGGCAACGGCGTCGTTTTCACCCTCCTCAACAAGAGGACAGATTATATATCCCTGCTTTCCGACATCGAGGTGCTTTTTAACATAATTGCAGGCACGGGAATGCAGCGCCGAGGAAACGGCATACGTCTCGATGGGCGTGCGGCCGGGGGGCATTTCATCAAGCACCGAAAGGTCGAGATCGCCGTAAATTATCAGCGAAAGACTTCGCGGAATGGGGGTGGCCGACATAACAAGAAGGTGAGGATTCCGGCCCTTTTCGGTTAAGGTGGCCCGCTGATTAACGCCGAAACGGTGCTGCTCGTCGGTGACGCACAGGCCGAGCTTTTTAAACTCAACCTTTTGTTCGATTAGGGCGTGGGTGCCGATCAGCAGGTCAATTTTTCCCTCTTTCAGCGAGCGGTATATTTCGTTTTTCTGTTTTACGGTCAACGATCCGGTCAGAAGTGCAATGTTCATATCATCGCCGATAAGCTTTTTAAGCGAAGCAAAGTGCTGACCTGCCAGTATCTCGGTTGGAGCCATAAATGCAGTCTGCCAGCCGTTTTTGACGGCACTATACAGGGCGCAGGCAGCCACTGCCGTTTTTCCCGAGCCGACATCGCCCTGCAAAAGCCGCCGCATTGGCACGTCTTTTTTCATATCGCCGGCAATTTCCTCTGCCGCCCGTTTTTGAGCACCAGTGGGGGAGAAGGGCAGCTTTTTGAAAAAGTCGGTGCAATAATCATCTTTCATTTGTACGGCAGTTTTGGCGCGCTCGCTTTTACGAAGGGTCAGCATACCCAGCGAAAAGGTTAAAAGCTCACCGAAAATCAGCCGTCGTTTTGCAACCTCAATGTCGTTGCAATTTTCGGGGAAATTTATCTTTAAAAGTGCCTCTTTAAGGTCGATGAGGCCATAGGTTTTCAGAATGTGTGAAGGAATGGGGTCGGTTATTTTATCTCCCAGAAGGTCAAGAGCGTTTTTGATGCACCTTGAAATGCTTTTTGAGGTTATGCCTGCGGTCTGAGGATAGACGGCGTGCATTGTGTTTTGTCCGTCTGGAAAAATCTCGGGAGAAAGCATCTCTCTGATAAAAAAATCGCCTCCGACCTTGCCGTAGAAAAGGTATGTCTCGCCGGTCTTTAAGGCCTTGGCGGCATAAACGTTGTTGAAAATAACGATTTTAAAGGGCACGTCGTCGGATTTTGCCGAAAATGTGTATACCTTTGTTCCGCCCGATGAAATCTTGACATCCGGGCCGAAGGTGACCTTTGCGCGGATGCAGCATTTTTCGTCATAAGGGGCGTTTTTGACGGGGGTAATGACCGTGAGATCCTCATATGCCCGGGGATAGAGGCACAGAAGATCGGAAACGGTGTACACCGACAGCTTGGAAAAAAGTATGGCCCGCTTTTCGCCAACGCCCTTTAAAAATCGGATGTCGCTTTTAGGTGTCAGCTCCATTTCTATGCCTCCTTTGCTTAACCATAGCGCACACATACGAACACGATTTTGACGGAGAAAAATCCCCACATACTGCGTTAAAATGCTCGTTAATCCGACAGGATAAACTGCGCTTTTGCCTTGTCTGTGAGCATTTTTCTTGCCGACAAAATTCTTCGACCTGAAATGAGGGTAGTAATGAGGGATTTTCGGTGCGGAGGAGTTCATAAGGCTAACGCCTATGGGCGACGACAAGCCGAAAAGCACCATTAATAGGCCATTTCAGGCGTGTTCGGATATGTGCGTTATGGTTAGACGGTTTATTTTAACGGATGAATTGTTGATTTATATGAATCGTGTGAGTGAGAGGGGGTGTGTTTTTAAAACGGAAAAGTACTCTTACTCGATTCCGAAAAGGACTTTGGCGTTTCTCTCGGATGCATTTATAATTTCTTCAGACGAAACGCCTCTCACCTCGGCAATTTTTTCTGCTACGTATTTTATCATTGTTGAATCGCACCGCTTCCCTCTGAAGGGAACGGGACTCATATACGGAGCGTCGGTTTCGAGCAGCAGTCGGTCAAGAGGCACCGCTTTTGCCGCTTCAATCGGCACACGGGCATTTTTAAATGTCACCGCTCCGCCGAGACCGATGTACATACCGAGTTTCAGTATTTCCTTCATGGTTTCAACGCTGCCAGAAAAGCAGTGTATGACCCCTCTCGGCTTTGTGCGCCGCAGGATGTCCACCGTGTCGCCGTGAGCCTCGCGATCGTGGACGATTATCGGCAGCGACAGCTCGTTTGCAAGCTCTGTTTGCCGTTCAAACTCCCGTTTCTGTATGGCCCGGTCAACCCCTTCATAGTGGTACTCAAGGCCGATCTCGCCGATGGCAACAACCTTTTTGCGAGCGGCAAGGGCCTTTAAGACGTCAAGGTCGACAGTATCGACTATGTCCTCGGGATATACCCCCACCGAGGCATATATGTTGTCATATTTTTCGGCAATGGCGATGGCCCGCTTGCTGCTTTGGAGATTGGTTCCGCATGTGATCGCACCGCAAACTCCCTTTTCTTTAAAAACCCGATTAAAAAGGTCGTCTAAGTCGCCGTCAAAGCGGCTGTCGTCGTAATGAGCGTGACTGTCGAAAATCATTTTAAATTAAGCCTTCTTTTCTCAAAAAGCAGGGCGTACCTTCAAAAACAGGCCTGCATAACTTTTTATATTACATATCGCCGCAGCCTGCATATAATCGCCGCCGTTCTGCAGTATTCAATGCACCGCCGAAAAAATCGGCGCCGCCCTATCAAGTTAAATCTTACATATTATTATAGTGTACCTTTGCGGGATTTTCAAGAAAAAAATTGCCCCGCGAAATAAATCACGGGACAAATTTCTTATTTCTTTTCTCTGCAAATGATGAAGGGGGTAAGCTCATCCGACTGGCCGGCGGGATTGTCGGCGATCATTCCGATAAGGGTCTTGTCGGGCACGCTTTTAAGCTGATCGCATTTTGCAAATATCTCGATGCTCAGGTCGTTTGCGTCCACTATCATCGACTTGACGCCGCATTTTTCGTATATATCGTTAACCAGTTTATCCGGCTCCTTGGGATTTAAAATTGCAAGGTCGTGATAAATGTCGAAGGAAGAGCCCATGTAAAAACCGTCGATTCCGTCGATTCCGTGGCCCGCCACCTTATAGAAAACGCCCTTTTTACCGAAAAGCTTGGTTACGGCCGAGCAAACGGTAGCAAGAAGTATTCTCGGCAGACCTGCAATGTTAATGGCAAGCTGCAGCTTATAAGGCTCATCCATTCCGATTCCGTGGGATGAATGCATTGCAAATTTTGAAAGGAATTTTGCCCAAAAGCCAAGCTTTACGTCCTTTTTCTCAACCGTGTTGTTTTGGCACATGGACATTATTTTTTCGCCGATGGAAAGCACGTCACCCTCCTCATAAAGAGGTACGACATATTTTTTGATAAGCTCGATGTAGTCCTCGCCCCGCTGCACAAAGTGGGTCTGGACGGCCAGTCTCTCGTAGGTTTTTCCGGCCGATTCGATTTCCGGGCGGATAAAGTATATTATACCGTCTTTTTCTCTGCGGGTTTCTTCACTGTTTCTGAACATTTCTTTTCACAACTTTCCGAAAGTTTTGTTTTAAGGTTTTAATGGAGTTATGCTGTGCCGCCGTTCTGCTGTTTATTATGCGGCACGGCCATTCCGATGTATACGCTTTTCAAGTTATTATATAACCTCTTTAAGGGTTAGTCAAGTTTTTTTAAAAGAGCAAGCTTTAAAATGCCGATTTTTGTTTTGGCATCGGTAATTTCGTTTTTAAAAGTCATTTCAACCGCTTGTTCGAGAGGCATGGCTTTAACATCGAGAAACTCATCCTCGTCAAGATTCTGACCCTTGAATTTAAGATTCTCGGCCGTGTAGATGTAATGCTTTTCCTCAAGGCAGCCGGGGGAAGGATACATTATATCGAAAAGCTGAAATTTTTCGGCCTCATATCCAGTTTCCTCGGTAAGCTCCCGCTTTGCGCATTCAAGAGGATCCTCGCCTCTTTCCAGCTTTCCGGCCGGCAGCTCCAATGTAAACTGCTCGATGGGATAGCGGTATTGTTTAACGAGAAAGAGCTCGTTTTTGTCGTTAAACGCGATTATGCTCACTCCGCCGGGATGCTCGATGACCTCCCTTGAGCAGGGACGGCCGTCGCAGGTCAGCGCCTCGTCCTGTCTTACGTTTATGATTCGCCCTTTAAATTTATATATCTTTTTTACGGTCTGTTCTTTAAGGTTCATAAAAACGACTCCCTCTGAATAGAATGTATTGCTGAAAAAATTTATTTAAGCCGCCGATAGCCTGACGCCGCACGGTGCCCGGTTCGCTCGTCCTTTTTTATCTATGTCATAAGCGACCGAGCCCGATTGTTTGAATTTAATTAGGTTATCAGACTAAGGCGTCGTCGGCACAATGACAAGGAATGAAAATATGGACAACTTATGCTTTGACTATGCTAAATTTGAAAAGGAAATCTTCGTTCTCAAAACCCGTCATCCCGACATTTCCCTTATAAAGGCCGCAAAGAGCCGTATGGGGCGGGATATTTTCGCTCTGTGCGCCGGAAATCCCGTGGGCGCAAACATAATTACGGGGGGATTTTCGGGCAGCGACATTTTGTCGGTCAAAACGGTGATGATATTTGCAAAGAGGTATTTTTCGGCCCTGTTTTCCGAAAATCAGAATGAAATGTGCGAAATCAACATAAAAAAAGCAGCGGCCGAGCGTAGAGCGATATTCATTCCCTGCATAAATCCCGACGGAGCGGAAATATTCAGCAAGGGAATATCATACGGTCCCGACTGGCTTAAAAAAAGCGCGCCGTTTATAGGCGATAAAGCAACCGATTACAGAGCCAACGCCGCAGGAGTGGAGATCGAGCGGAATTTTGACTATGATTTTGAAAACAGAAGAAAAAAAGAGAGACTTTATAACTTGGCGGTAAAAAGTCCCTCAAATTATTCGGGCAAAAAAGCCTTCAGCGAGCCGGAATCGGCAGGACTGCGGGATTTGCTTAAAAAGTGCCGTCCAAACCTCATATGCAATCTTTCATCCGGCAACGGAGAAATACTTTGGCGAGGCGTTAGGCCCCATAAAAACGCTCAGCGTATTGCAGGAGTGCTTTGTTCTCTTTGCGGATATGCTCTGGAGGCCGACATCGGTCCCTTGTCGGAAGGAATTTTCCGCAGCTGGGCATCGGTCAATCTCGGTGCGCCGTCCATCGACATAAAGGTTAAGCGGCCGTCCCGATTTGCCGGTTTTGAAAGGATATATGCCGAGCTTGAGGAGGCGCTGGCCGTTGCGTCGGTCATATGATACAAGTGATGTTCCGCTTGTACATTACACCGGATATTATATTGACACGGGACACATCGGACTTATACAGGGCGTTGCATCTGATATTTCCCCGGGCATTGCTCCGGGTGTTGTATCGGGTATTACATCGGGTGTTTGTCAGAACATTTGATCAGATATTAAAAATGAACTTTCCCGCCTTGCACATAACCGTCGACTGAAAAACTCCGTCGGCCGTAAAGAAAAACCACAGCTGATTTTCATCGATTTGATACATAAGGCAGCTTGAACCGCTGGATCCGTATATAAGATTTTTGTCCGAAACCTCGGCATACTCGCCGTCGAATTCAGCCTGCCCCATAACCTTTTTAATCTGATCCTTGGTTGTGATGGTAGAGGTAAACTGGAATATATCACCGTACTGGGCAATGGCCACCGCTCCGTTTGAAGGTGCGGCGGTGTCGACAAATATCTGACCGCCTACCGGAAGGTAGATGTCGTATCCGTCCCTGTCGGTTTCGGTGTAAAGTCCTTCGGGGAAAAGGGCCTTAAATTCGTCCACGCCCATTCCGAGACCAACATCGACAAAGCCGCTGTCATCCGACTTCTGAAGGGACATTTTTCCCTCTTTAAGCGCCGAAAGAGCCGCCGAGTCGTCCACCTTGACGGTGGTGGTGCCGTCGAAATATGTGGCGTCCGAAACCACCGAGCCATCACTCTTATTTCCGTCCTTTCCCTTGCAGGAACAAAGGCTTAAAAGGGCGGCGGTACAGATCATTATGGCAACCAGCTTTTTCATTATATCGACTCCTACTTTTATTTTGAGAATACGGTTGAAATCATCCGATGTACGGCTCAAAAGAATATCAAAAGAACCTGCCAAACAGCTGCTTTGAAACAGGGCAAAGGCTTATGACACACGTCTTTTCGGCAAGCAATCAAAGAAACCTATCATATATCCGTTGAGAAAATCCGTCAAAAGGGTCCGCTGTGCCCTTATTTCGAGAATTTTGTTAAAAGCTCCTGACGCACATTCCACAGCTTTTCCGACATATCAACATAATAGTGATGGGGATTTTCAAAGCGGGTGACCTCCTCCCAAAGGGAAGAAATCTGAGAACGGCAGTAGTTTTGAATCTCAGGCAGTGTGGGGCTTGAATAGACGCACTGACCGTTTACGAATATGGGCTGGAGCAGACGGCGGGCGACAAAATTGTCCACCGTTTTTCTCTTCCAGGTATGAATGGGATCAAAAAGCTCATAGGGTGCGTTTTGGTCGATCTCCTCGCCGGAAAGGGTAACCACATCGGCGATTGCTTTGCCAACCTCACGGTCGAAAAGACGCCATACGGTTTTTGAACCGGGAGTGGTGATCTTTCCGGTGTTGTCGCTGATCTTGATGCGGGGAATAATCTCGCCGTTTTCCTCAACGGCCGAAAGCTTATAAACACCGTTAAGGCAGGGACTTGATGCGGCGGTTATGAGCTGCTCGCCGACGGCAAAGCTGTCCACCGGTGCGCCCTGAATGAGCATGTCCCTGATTATGTCCTCGTTGACCGAGTTTGAAACGGTTATCTGGCAATCGGCATATCCGGCTTCGTCGAGCATTCTGCGGGCTTTCTTTGAAAGGTAGGTTATATCTCCCGAGTCGATTCTGATGCCCTTGGGACGAACGCCCATAGGCTTTAACACCTCATCGAAAACCTTGATGGCGTTGGGTACACCGGATTTTACCGTGCTGTATGTGTCGACCAGTAAAACGCAGTTGTTGGGGAACTGGGCGGCGTAATATTTAAAGGCCTCATATTCACTGTCGAAGGCCTGCACAAGGCTGTGGGTCATTGTGGAAAATGCGGGGATGCCGAATTCCTTGGATGCCACAACATCGGATGTGGCATTGCATCCGCCGATAAATGCCGCTCTTGCACCGTAAACTGCAGCCGATGCCTCGTGGGCGCGCTTGGTTCCGAATTCGTAAACCTCGCGGCCGTCGGCGGCGCGCACAATGCGGGATGCCTTAGTGGCGATAAGCGACTGGTAGTTTATCATCATAAGCAGAGCGGCCTCGATAAACTGGGCCTCGATAAGGGGTCCCTTAACGGTTATGACCGGCTCAAAGGGAAATACCGGCGTACCTTCCGGCACCGCCCATACGCTGCAGGTGAATTTGAAGTTTTTAAGGTAATCGAGAAATTCCTCGGAAAAGCTCTGTGTCGAACGGAGATATTCGATGTCCTCATCGGTGAATTTAAGGTTTCTCAGATAATCAATGAGCTGAGAAAGGCCGGCCGACACAATAAATCCGCCCCCGTCGGGAATGTCCCGGTAAACCAGATCAAAGTATGATGTGCGGGAGGCAATGTCACCGCCCATTGCGCCCGATGCCATTCCAAACTGACAAAAGTCGGTTAAAAGCGCCGAGCGTTCTTTATTGTTCAAAAAGCCGTTCATTCAAAAAAACTTCCTTCTATAATGATTTTTTTATAATTTATAATGCAGGGTTAAAAATATCCGTTGAAAAAATAATACAAAATTATAATTCAAGGTATAAATACCGGCCGGTTTTTCCTGGGGGAAGGTAAAAGATCTTTGCCGCGACCGAAAAAAGCGGCAGTCCATCGGGGAAAAATCAACGCGCAGGAAATTCTATCGCCATGTTTTAGAACAAGATCCGAAAATTTGCTTGATTTGCCGTCCTTTATATCGTTATTTTACCACATACCGAAAAAAAAACAAGAATAAATAAGAAAAATTATAAGAAAACTCTTGAAAAATGAATCGAACGGTGGTAGAATATCACTGACAATGGTAATTGATGACGAAAAAACCGATTTTTAAAGGGCTTTTATATCAATAGTTGTAAAAAAATTGTTAATTGTTGTTTCAATGACTTTTTGGAAATAAAAACTTAAGGAATTATATTACAATCAGAGCAATAAATGACAATTTATTAAAAATAATACAGTAGGGAATTAAACCTGATGTGTGTACATCTTTGGAGGGTATAAATATGAGACTCAGGAAAAATGACATCGGAACAGCCAACATTGTCGGAAAGAAAATTGAAACTCGTCGTAAATCCATCGGTATGAAGCAGAAAGATTTGCTGGCGCAGATACAGATCAGGGGCATTGAAATGAATGCCTCCGGGCTTTCCAAAATAGAAGGCCAGATACGTCATGTCAGCGATTATGAGCTGCTTGCTTTTGCAGACATACTTGGGGTATCGGTCAATTGGCTTCTCGACCTGGAATAAAGCAGGTGGAAATTTTTTAAGTCTTTATACTTGCTGCTCTTATGGGTTTTAGAATATCCGTTTTTTAATATCCGCAAAACATTTTCCTTTGTGCACATATCAATATAAATGTATAAAAATTCCTCTTTGGTCAAAACTAACGTTGACTAAGGAGGTTTTTTTATGGCTAAGCACAGCAGAAATATTTTTAACGACAAAAGATTTTTTTACATTGCTTTGGCGGTGTGTATGTTAGCATTGGGATCGGCGTCGGCGTCAATGCTAAAAAGCTATCGTACCGTACAGATGCAGGAGGACACATCTTCTTCTGATTACTCTGGAAACGGTGCTCAAAGGACAGGAGAGGCGGTGGAAAATCTGCCCTATTCCGAGGCTGACGAACAGGGAACCGCTGAGGGAAAATCAGATGGATCAGCAGAAAACGGCTCTCAAAACGGTGCGCAAAACGGCAGCGGAGGTCAGTCTGCAAGCGATGGGGAAAACGGCCGGTCAAACGAACAATCTGCCGACGGAAATCAGCCGGCAGACAGCAAACAAAGCAGTCAGACGTCTCAAAACGGTCAAACAAACGAAAACGGACAGATCGGTGGAACCCGATATTTCATTCTTCCGGTCGGCGGGAAAATTTTAAAAGACTATGACGACCGCAATCTGCAGTATTCCGAAACCTACAAGGACTGGCGGCTGCACCTTGCTCTCGACATTGCCGCAAACAAGGGAACGGCGGTGTTTTCGGCCGCAAAGGGTACGGTTGAGGACATTTACGAGGACAGTCTGCTTGGTACGGTGGTAAAGATAAACCACGGCAGCGGTCTTACGGCCTATTACTGCGGGCTTAATTCGTCACCGTCGGTCAAAAAAGGGGAGCAGATAGACGGCGGGTATCAGATCGGGGCCATTGCCGAGATACCCTGCGAATCGGTTGAGGAAAATCATCTTCATCTAATAATGGAGCAGGACGGAAAGCCTGTTTCTCCGCTGAAGGTTATGGAAATGAAGGACTGAAGGACACGTGGTTTGCCGAGGAACTTTTCTTCCTAACTTTCTTATGGCGCCGACAGTATCAAGGCACTGCATTGGATGATACAGCACGGCTGCGACCGCGGGGGCGCCAAGGCAAGTCAGCGTGAGCTGACAGGATGGCGGCAGGCGATGAAGGCAAGGCTGTGACCGCAGAATAGCGCTTGCCGGGCTGAGAAAATTTATGTGTGTGCCGCGCCGTCCGTTCTCGGCAGGGCCGAGAATGCCTCGGCGATCCCTGCGGCCGATAGAAGGGTAGTAGCGATAACAAGGCTTTTATTAGAAAAGGCACCTCGCATTTTCGCGAAGTGCCTTGGTTTCTTTTTGTTACAAGATTTTTGACTTACAGGCTTCTGATCTCCTCGTCGGTCATCATTTCGATGTCGTTTGCATTGAGAATGTCGGTTGCCTTTTCGTTATCGTCCACACGCATAATGATAAACGCCGTGCCCTTTTTGGGGTTTAAGAATGCGTATACATATTCTATGCTTATGCCTTCCTTAGAAAGGCAGGAAATAGCCTTGTTGAGTCCGCCCGGCTCATCGGGAACGGCGGCGGCTATGACCTCGGTTACAGAATAGGTGAATCCGTTATCCTTAAGAGCTGTTTCGGCCTTTTCGGTGTTGTTGACTATGACCCTTAAAATGCCGTAATCGGTGGTGTCGGCGATGCTCAGCGCTCTGATATCTACCCCTGCGTCCTTAAAAACGCCGGTTATGTCGCACAGTCGGCCGGATTTGTTTTCCACAAAAATCGAAAGCTGTTTTACTATCATAGTTCTCACTCCTATTTTAAAATTAAATTCCGTTTATCAATTACCCGCTTTGCCTTGCCCTCGCTGCGTTCGATGGATTTAGGCGGAACGAGATGCACCTTGGGCCCTATGCCGAGCATTGTGCGCATTGCCCCTTCAAGAGAGCGTTCTCTCTTCTGGGTGTTGGCCACGATGTCGGAGAACTGCTCGGGAGAAAGCTCAACATAAATGTCGAGAGTGTCACTGTTGTGTTCGCGATCGACCACAATCTGATAGTTGGGATTATATCCCTCGTTAAGCAGCACCGTTTCGATCTGGGAGGGAAATACGTTGACTCCGCGGATTATCATCATATCGTCGCTTCTGCCCATGGGCTTGCACATCTTTATGAGGGTGCGCCCGCAGGAACATTTTTTGCGGGAAAGGATGCAGATATCTCTTGTGCGGTAGCGGAGCAGGGGAAAGGCTTCCTTGTCGAGAGAGGTGAAAACAAGCTCGCCCTTTTGTCCCTCGGGAAGAACCTCGCCGGTATCGGGATCGATTATCTCGGCATAGAAATGATCCTCGTTTATGTGCATTCCGGTTTGTTCCTCGCATTCAAATGCAACGCCGGGGCCGCTTGTCTCGGTCAGGCCGTATATGTCGAATGCCTTTATTCCGAGGCTCTTTTCGATGCTCTTTCTCATTTCCTCGGTCCATGGCTCGGCACCGAAAATGCCGGCCTTGAGCTTGTTGTCCTCGGGCTTGTATCCTTTTTCGGCCAGCGTTTCGCCGATGTAGGCCGCATAGGAGGGTGTGCAGCAGAGAATGGTGGCGTCAAGATCCATCATAAACTGTATCTGCCGCTCGGTATTTCCCGACGACATGGGAAGGGTCAGACAGCCCACCTTATGAGAGCCGCCGTTAAGCCCTGCGCCGCCGGTGAAAAGACCGTATCCGTATGCCACCTGGCACACATCGCCCTTTGTACCGCCTGCGGCCACAATGGCTCTTGCACAGCAGTCCTCCCAAAGGTCGATGTCCTTTTGCGTATAAAATGCCACAACCCGTTTTCCGGTTGTGCCCGAGGTAGACTGAATTCTTACGCAGTTTTTAAGGTCGGTTCCGAGAAGCCCGTAAGGGTAGGCCGCCCTGAGGTCGGCCTTTGAAAGAAAAGGGAGCTTTTTAATGTCGTCGACGCCCTTAATGTCATCGGGGGTAACACCCGCGCTGTCCATAAGATTTCTGTAATACCGCACATTTTCATAAACATGCTTTACCTGTTTAACGATTTTTTCGTCCTGAATTCTTTTAATCTGCTCTGCGGGAGCGGTTTCAATTTCGGGCTGATAGTAGTTTGCCATTGTGTTTGCTCCTATTCGTGAGAGTATCCGAGGTCAAATGCCTTTAGGTTTATGTCGAGGAATTTTTCGGGAACAACCGCTTTGATTGCATTTTCCCAAACGCTCCGTTCGATGTCGGTGTGTTTTGCGCACACACCCATTAAAACAAGGTTAACCGCCTTTGGCGTTCCTGCCTTGTTTGCAAGATCGAGAGCGTCTATTGCCCTGAGTTTGACCCCTGATTTTTCGATCTCACCAAGGATGCCGTCGGGATATTCGGCGTTTCCGGTTATGACCGGCATGGGATCGATTTTCTGGGTGTTTGTGATGACCACGCCGTCCTTTTTAAGGTAGGGCAGCCATCTTGCGGCTTCAAGCTGTTCAAAGGAGATTATCATATCGGCTTCGGAAAGCTCGATAACGGGGGAGTAGACCTTTTCTCCGTATTTAACGTAAGTGACCACCGATCCGCCCCGCTGGCTCATTCCGTGAACCTCCGAGACCTTAACGTCAAATCCGCTGTCACATAAAACCTTTCCGAGAAGTCGGCTGGAAAGAAGCGTTCCCTGTCCGCCCACGCCGACAATCATAATACTTTTAACAGACATTAGTTTGTCCCTCCTTGCTTTTCAATTGCGCCAAATTTGCAAAGCTGAGAACATACATCGCAGCCTACGCAAAGGGTCTCGTCGATGTGCGCCTTGCGGTTTTTAATGCTGATGGAGGGGCATCCTATGGCCATACAGGCCTTGCAGCCCTTGCACTTGTCTTCGTTTACCTTAAGGGGCGGGAAGTGCTTGACATATTTAAGCAGAGCACAGGGTCGGCGGCTGATTACCAGCGACGGCTCGTCCTTTTCAAGCTCCTCGGCAATGACCTTTTTGCTGTTTTCAAGGTCGTTGGGATCGATTACCCTGACGCTTTCTATTCCCACGGCCTTTGCAAGAGCTTCAAGGTTTACCGCAACGGTGGGATCGCCCTTAATGGTTTTGCCGGTGGTGGGATTTTGCTGGTGTCCGGTCATGCCCGTTATGCTGTTGTCGAGAATAATGACGGTGGAAATGCCCTTGTTGTATGCGATGTTTATAAGACCGGTAACGCCCGAATGGATAAAGGTGGAATCGCCGATGACCGCCACCGATTTTTTGGCGGTTTTGTCGTCGTTTGCTTTATTGAAGCCGTGGAGGGAGGAAACGCTTGCGCCCATGCAAACGCAGGTGTCGACCTGGGAAAGGGGAGCGAGCGCACCGAGGGTGTAGCATCCGATGTCTCCGCTGACATATACGTTAAGCTTTTTGAGAGCGTAGTAAAGACCTCTGTGGGGGCAGCCGGGACAAAGCACCGGCGGACGGACGGGAATGTCGGTCTTAAGAGAAATGCTCTCGGTCTTTTGGCCGAGTATCGCTTCCTTAACAATGCTTTGAGAATATTCTCCGCACAGTGAGAATATGTCCTTGCCGGTCACTTCAAGGCCGAGTATTTTACATCTTTCTTCGATAACCGGGTCAAGCTCCTCGACCACATAAAGCTTTTTGACCTTTTTGGCAAAGTCAAGAATGAGATTATCGGGCAGGGGATTGGTAAGCCCCAGTTTAAGGACACTGACCTTTTCACCCAGCGCCTCTTTAACATATTGATAGGATATTCCCGAGGTTATAACGCCGATGTCGGTGTCTGCCATTTCGACCCGGTTGAAGGGGCAGCTTTCGCCGTACTGCGCCAGTTCATTCATACGTTTTTCCACGAAAACGTGGCGGCCCTTTGCCATGGCCGGCATCATAACGTTTTTCTGTATGTTCTTTTTATATGGCTTTTGCTCGGGCACTACGCGGTCGCAAAGCTCTACAAGGCTTCTGGAATGAGCAACACGGGTGGTAAGTCTTAAAATGACCGGAGTGTCGAATTTTTCCGAAAGCTCATATGCATATTTAACGAAATCGCGGCATTCCTCCGAATCTGAAGGCTCTACCACCGGCACCTTAGCGGCGATGGCGTGGCGGCGGGTGTCCTGCTCGTTCTGAGAGCTGAACATACCGGGATCGTCGGCCACTCCCACCACAAGACCTCCGTTAACACCGATATAGGAAGCGGTATAGAGAGGATCTGCGGCAACATTGAGTCCCACGTGCTTCATTGCGCAAAAGGCGCGCTGACCGGCGAAGGAAGCGCCGATGGCCACCTCGCAGGCTACCTTTTCGTTGGGCGCCCATTCGGTGTATATTTCGTCATATTTTGCGGCTTGCTCGGTTATCTCGGTGCTGGGGGTTCCGGGATAGCTTGAAACCACCTTACATCCCGCTTCAAAAAGGCCGCGGGCCACCGCACCGTTTCCGATGAGCAGTTCTTTCATAATATCAATCCTTTTAAAGAGAATTTTTCGACTTTTTGTCCTTCTATTTTACTCTTTTTTTCCCCGCAAGTCAACCACGCGGACGGCTTTTCCCTGAAATCTTTCGATGGTTTTGGGCTGAACGAGGGATACCTTTGCCTCAAGCCCCAGTACCGATTTAAGATTGTCTTTAATCTTGTTGTGCAGTTTTTCAAGACCCGAGAAGCTTTCAAGAATTTTTCCGTCGACAAGCTCGACCCTGACCTCTAAGGTGTCGGCAAAGCCCTCACGCCGCACGACCAGCTGATAGTGGGGGCTGACCTCCTCCATTCCCACGAGTACGCTTTCGACCTGAGAGGGAAATACGTTGACTCCGCGGATCTTTAACATATCGTCGCTTCTGCCCTTTACCTTGGCCATTCTGGCGGTTGTACGGCCGCATTTGCAGGGCTCATATGTAATTTCGGAGATGTCCTTTGTGCGGTAGCGGAGCAGTGGAATACCTTCCTTGATAAGGGTGGTAACGACGATCTCGCCGGTTTTCCCCTCGCCGATGGGTTCTAAGGTGTCGCGGTCGATAACCTCGAAAAGGAACATATCCTCATTTATGTGCTGACCGACCCTTTCCCGACATTCTCCCGAAAGGCCCGGGCCCATAAGCTCCGACATACCGTAGTTGTCGGTAACGAACATACCCCAGTTTTTCTCGATCTGATCGCGCATTTCGGGTGTGCAGCCCTCGCTGCCCAAAAGGCCGAGAGAAAGGTGATAGTCGCTCATGGGAAACTCAAGCTCCTTGGCCGATTCCGAAAGATAAAGGGCGTAGGAAGGGGTTGCCACAAGGGCGGTGGTGCCGAAATCCCGCATAAACATAAGCTGCTTTTGGGTGTTTCCCGAGGATGTGGGAACAACCGACGCACCTATCTTTTCAAGGCCGTAATGAAGGCCCAAAGCTCCCGTAAACATACCGTATCCGAAGCATATCTGAACAATGTCGTCGGAGGTGGCTCCTGCGGCGGTGACTATTCTGGCAATGGCCTCCGCCCAGTTTGCAAGGTCGTTTTTTGTGTATCCCACAACGGTGGGCTTGCCGGTTGTGCCGGAGGAAGCGTGTATTCTCACAATGTCCTTCTGGGGCACGGCAAAAAGGCCAAAGGGGTAGTTGTCCCGCAGATCGGTTTTGGTGGTGTAGGGAATATACTGAATGTCTTTGAGGCATTTTATTTTGTCGCCGGTTATTCCGAGAGGTGTTAAACGGTCGTGATAGAATTTAACGTTATTGATGCAATAATCAACCGTCCATTTAAGCCGTTCAAGCTGAAGGGCTTCGATGTCGGCGCGCTTCATTGTTTCCGCTTGTTTGTTCCATATGTTTGACATTGTTTTTTCCTCCGTTTAGGCCGTTTTGGCTTTTACTTAAGATTTATATGTTATGTGTTATTTTCTTTGTGTTTTTATTTTTACGCCTTAACCTCATTATCGTGGGAGCGGTCGACGCATCCGTTATAGAAATAATCGGTGTCGCATTTTTCAAGATTTTGCGGGGTCAAAAGGCTTACGGCAAAGCATACGACAAGCGATACCGCCATTGCGATGCAGGCGAAAAGAGGTCCTTTTGAAGCAAGATCGGAAAAGGTTTTTAATGTTCCCCCGGCGTTCTGGGGACTGCCCGCCGCAAGAAGCACGCACTTTGAAAATGCAGGCACAACAGCAATGGCAAAGCCCGACGCTACCGATGCAAAAGCACCTATGCGGTTGATCTTTTTGCAGTAGAGGGGGAGCAGGTATGCCGCCATAAACGAGCCGGAAATTATACCCCAGGAATAGCTCATCATATCGAGAATGGGAGTGTCGGTGTTTGCCACCACAAAAGAACAGACCACGAAAAGGAAGCAAACCGCCTTTATGAGAATTTTAAGTTTTTTATCGGATATGCTTTTGTCGAACTTTTCCTTGATTATGTCGAGAGAAAATATAGATCCCGCTGTCAGCGAAATGGAGGCAAGGGTCGAAACCGAGGCCGATATGAGCAGCACAAGTATTACCCCCAAAAGCACCGACGGCAGGCTTGCCGATTTGAGCATATTGGGAACGATGTAATCCTGACCGCCCTCGGGCATCTTATCGAAAAACATATGTCCGAGACTGCCGATGAAATATCCGCCCCCGGAAACGAGCAGGGCGAAAAATGTTGAAATGATAATTCCTTTTTTTGCCTGATCGTCGTTTTTAATGCCGAAATACTTCTGCACCATCTGCGGCAGTCCCCAGGTTCCGAAGCTGGTCATAAGCACGGTGGCCATAAGGGAAATCCACTGGGAGGATGAAAGGGAGGGAAGGCCGCCGTTTTCGGCAAACTCGGCAATACCCCTTGCACCGCCCACCGCGTCGCAGCGGATGACAAAAAATATCATAAGGGCCACGCCGAACATCATAATGATGCCCTGAACAAAATCGGCCCTGACCTGAGCCATATATCCGCCGAAAACCAGCAGCAGCGCCGCAACGGCCGCTATTATTATCATACAGGTCATTTCGGGAATGTCAAGCACAACATTGCAGACGCTTGCAAGTCCCTTATAAACCGAGGCTGAATAGGGAATGAGAAAGATAAACATAATGACCGATGAAAAGGTCCTAAGCCCCTTTGAGCCGTATCTCAGCTCGAAAAACTGGGGCATTGATTTGATTTTAAGACGGTAGGAAACGTCTCTGGTTCTGCGGGCCAGCAGCTTCCAGGCGAGATATGAGCCGAAAACGGCGTTTCCCAGTCCCGCAAGCACACCGTAAAGGCTGAAATTCCAGCCTGTCGCCCCGGCATATCCCACAAACATAACGGCCGAAAAATAGGCCGTGCCATAGCTCAGCGCAGAAAGCCATGCTCCTGCGTTTCGTCCGCCGACCGTTAAATCGGAGGCTCTTGTGATCTTTTTGGCCGAAACTGCCGAAACGACCGCCATAAGCACAATGTACGCCGCAACGGTGATTGCAATAACTGCTTTTTGATTCATAGTCTCACCTGAAAAAAAATAAAGTTTACTTTAACGAGTTAAAGCTTTAAAACGCTCAATCGCTAAAGTAAACCTATAATACAACATACAAATGTAAAAATCAAGCCTTTTTATAAATTATCGGGAAGAAACGCGGAGCAACGCAATTTCAGCCGCCCATCGGCCGGCGCAAAAGGAAAAAACGATACACTTCTTGACACATTGCTGCGGTATCAATCTGTTGGCGATAAGGCTTCTGCAGAGAGATTTTTTCTGTCAACGCACAATGCTGAAAGTTTAAGCTTAGCCGCGGGACTTTTGTCAATGCACAATGCTGAAAGTTTAAGCTTGGCCGCGGTACTTTCGTCAATGAACAAGACACCCTGCGGTGCAATGTTATTATACATTCTGCCGAATCGTATTGCAGAATTATAATCCTGTTTGCGGTACTGTCTTATTGCTTTGCTTTCACTGCTCTGCAATGTGCTGCTTAAATTCATCGGCAAGGCTTGTGTCCACCGTGCAATCCACAAGCAGTCCGTTTTCGACATACTGCTCGTCGTGCACCGTGCCTTCCTTTCTAACCCTTGCGGCAAGCTGTCCCTTGTCAAAGGGGAAAAGAAACTTTATTCTTACCCTTGTTTTGGGAAGAGCGTTTTCCACCGCGAGCAGCATCTTTTCAATCCCCTCGCCGGTTTTTGCCGAAATGGCCACCTCGCCCTTTCTGAGCAAATATTGACCCTCGCACATATCGACCTTATTAAACACAGGAATGATCGGCCGTCCCTGACAGCCAAGCTGCTCGAGAAGCTTCTTTGTAACCTCCAGATGCTCGTTTGCCTCACGGCTTGAGGCATCGCAGATGTTGAGAATGACATCGGCCTGAGCCGCTTCCTCAAGGGTGGATTTAAATGCCTCCACAAGGCCGTGGGGCAGCTTTCTGATCAGTCCCACGGTGTCGATGAAAATAACCGTCTGTCCGCCCGGCAGCTTCAGCCCTCTTGCGGTGGGATCGAGGGTGGCAAAAAGCATATCCTTGGCAAGCACCCCGGCATCGGTCAGGTAATTTAGCAATGTGGATTTTCCGGCGTTTGTGTATCCCACGATGGCCACCGTCGGAAGGCGGTTTTTCTTTCTCCTTTTTCGCTGATTTTCCCGTCGCGCCTCGATTTGGGAAAGCTGTTCTTTAAGGGCGGTTATGCGGCGGCGGATGTGCCTTTTGTCGCTTTCAAGCTTACTTTCACCGGCTCCTCGCTTCATTCCGATACCGCCCTGGCGGGAAAGATTTTTACCCTGTCCCGAAAGGCGGGGCAACATATATTGATACCTTGCAAGCTCGACCTGTATTCTTCCTTCGCCGGAATTGGCCCGCTGCCCGAAAATGTCGAGTATGAGAAGGGTACGGTCGATGGTGCGTATGTCGGTTATCTTTTCAATGTTGCGTTGCTGGGAAGGGGAAAGCTCGCTGTCGAAAATAAGCAGATCGGCCTCGGCGTAATTGGCAAAATTTCTTATTTCCTCAAGCTTTCCGGTGCCGACAAAGGTGGCCGAATCGGGACAGTCCATTTTCTGAACCACCCTTCCGACGGTATCGGCTCCTGCGGTTTTTGCAAGTTCGCTTAATTCGTCGAGCAGCGCGTCGCAGTCCTCGACTCCGGTATCCACCGTTATGAGAACGGCCTTTTCACGATTTTGTTCAAGATCTATCATAAATATTTTTTCTCCGTCATATCCATAAAATATAATATAATCCAAGCAATCGGTCAATGATCAACGAATCAATAAATCAAATCAACGAATCAATAAACATATCATTCAATCAATCGTTAAAAGGGCAGCGGAATACTGCACGGAAGGCGGAATATCGGCCGCATTACAATTGCCAAATGTTTTACAGTGACATAATAGCACACATTTCGTCAATTAACAATATTTTTTTACCTTGGGGATTGAAAAGCAGCATTTGATGTGATACAATACCATTGTTACGAAGGCACTATTTAGTGTCGGCGCAGCGGCGCAGGGCGTTTTATACGTTTAATTTTGCGTGTGCGATTTATATGCGGGCATAGTTCATCGGTAGAATATCAGCTTCCCAAGCTGAGGAGGCGGGTTCGATTCCCGTTGCCCGCTCCAAAATAAAAGCCGCTTAAACAGCGGCTTTTTCTTTGTTTATGCGGATTTCAGCAGTTTTTAAAAGTAAAATTATTATTCTAAAACAATATAATCATTGCACACACAACATAAAAAGCTCACACGAAAGTTCACACGAAAAAACCGGCTGACATAGCGGCAGATGCATCTCGTCCTGATTATTTTCGCATAGTCAAGCATTTCGCTCATATACTTTCTGACGGCGTCGCCGATTCTGCCCGACTGCGCCTTTTTTCGAAAGCATTGTAAAGCCTTCGACAGAGGTTTTATACCGCTCTAAAATGAAATTACAGCTGCCGTCCACAAGGGAGGAAAGGAGTAAGTTGCATTTTTTAAGACTTTTTTACCGATTTTTTATTGCTGCTCATTTATAATGGGATAAAAGTTTTCGATGGCCTCACGAAGGCGGGGGTGGCGTATGCAAAAATGTATCGACGGAGATTTTGCCTTTGAAACAATCGCCCATTCGCCGAGCTTTATGCGTATCTGAAGATTTTTGAAGATCTGCCGGTCGGAAAAATCGGCACTGTAATTTTGAATGCTGTCTGCAAGCTTGACCGTATAGGCAATGTGTTCGGCATATTCATCCTTTGTATAGGGAATGTTTCCTTCAAAAAACATTTCCGATAAATCGAGGAAGGGAAGCCCCTTGCTGTCGCCACCTTGAGATTCTGTGCCATTATCGCCTGAATCGGTTTGACCGTCTTTGCCGAAAACCGATTCAAAAGCCGATGCCGGCGGGATCTCATCGGTTATGCTGCCTTTTTCAAGACATTTTTCAAAAATCTCCCGCTGACCCTTTGCAAATGCCAAAATTTCGTCGGCTTTTTTTCCGCTTATTCGGTGACTGCCGAGCATTGATTTGAGAAACTCCGGCGGTGCGGTGTATATGGGCGGTGCCGAAAGCAGATTTTTAAACCGCCCGCCTTTTTTGGCCTCATTTTCGGCAAAGGACAGATAATCTCCCTTTTTGTCTGCGGTGTATATCTCCATTAACGGCAGGGCGTTTTCTATCATCTCGTCGGCCCGTTTTTGATAGTATGCAAGCTCATCCTTTGATTTGGTCAGATAATACCGTCCGTCGGCGTGGAATCCCTTCATGGCCTCGCCGCTTAAGGCCGCCGCTCCCGACACCTTCAAAAGGTGGTGAAAAACATTGCCCTGTACGTTTTCAAAATAATATGGGCATATCTGACCGGTCATATACATGGGAATCCAGCTTTCAAGTCCCAGCATCATGTCCTCAAAGGAGCGGTCCAGGTTGTGTATTTGCTTTAAAACAAGGCCTTTTTTAAGCATGAGCGCCATTCCGAACATCCATTTTTTCGGAAAATCCGCGTCCTTTGCCATTTCGGCCATGGGCATATCGCTGTACATTATAACGGGAGAAGACGACTTTGAAAGCACGGTGGCCTTTAAAAAGTCAAGCTCGCTGTCCATCATGGCTTTAAGACCGGTATATTTTTTTGATGTGGGAAGCTGAAAGGGCAGCGACGGAACCTTAAGACTGTCGAATTTTATGGCCTTGATATATTCGTTTAGGTCAAATTCATCAAGCTTTTCCAAAAATCCGCCTAACCTGTCCTCCTCTCTTTTGCCGTACAAAAGCCAGTTTCGGCAAATTTTCACGACGCTTTCTTTTGTGCAAAGCATATCCTCCTCACATCCGAAAAGACCGGCCGCCTTTTCCTTTTTTTCTCTGTCGTCCCGTATGAGCTCAAAAATAAACTCGGCCGTCCCGTCGGCAAATTTTATTGGATCGGCAGGCTGACGGGAGCCGCTTTTGAAGCGGGAAAGAGAGGAGGCGTCGTAATTGACAAAGGGGCACATTTCGCTGACATTAAAGTCAAGAGCAAACACAAGGACGTCAAATTTTTTTAAAAACTCGGCCCGGTCGACCGTAAGCACATCCGAGCAGCTTAAAAAGGAGTTTTTGATGTTTTCAAGTGTGACCGACCGATCTACGCCTTTAAACATTTCAAAAATAGCGCGGCAGAGGCTTTCCATTCCCTCTCCCGACCCTTCGGGAACGCGCTCGCCGGAGCGGTAACGGCTTAAAGTGGAGGAGGAAAGACCCGATCTCTCGCCAAGCTCCTTGGCCGTGCAATCCAGCTTTTCTATGTAAAAATTAAGTTGCTCGCAAAACTTCATTTTGATCACCCGAAAAAACATATTTGGGCGGACAAAGCTTTGTCCGAAATAATTATACTACATTGTAAGGAAAAAGAAAAGACCGTCTTTTCCCGATTTGGCCTCTTGACAATTCGGAAAAAGTATAACCTGCTTACCGCAGCCGTTGTATAATATAAAAAAGGACATTGAAATCCTGTAAGCGTATGTTATAATGATACTATAAAACAACTAAGAGGTAGTGCGGTTTCTTTTAATAAAAAACACACCGTCGATAAATCAATCAACAAACGCGTCAACCAATCAACAAACATATCGAAAGATACAACATAACAAACAAATCAAAAAAGGAGCAATAAATATGAAACCGAAAAAGCTTTTGGCAGCCCTGATATCACTATGTATTATTCTGTCGGCATTTCCCGCCTTTACCGCATTTGCGGCCGAGGATAATCCCGGTATGGGAAGCTGCGGCAAAGACGGTGACAATGTGACATATGTCTATCAGGATGGCACCCTCACCATCGCCGGCACCGGTGAAATGGCCGATTACGAAAAATACTCCGACAACGAAACACCATGGGAGGACATCAAAAAATTCATAAAAACCGTTGTTGTGCAGGAGGGTGTTACCCGTATCGGAAGCGATGCCTTCGGCTTCTGCTATAAACTGCAGTCGGTCACTCTGCCCGAGGGTATCCTGTCCATCGGTGACGATGCATTTTCCGGCACCTATTCCCTCACAAGCATAATTCTTCCCGAAAGCCTCGAAACGCTTGGAAGCTATGCTTTCGGCGGGTCCTTTATCGAAAATATTACCGTTCCCTCAAAGGTCAAAGACATTCCGCCCACCGCTTTTATGAGTTGCGATCAGCTTGTCTCTGTCGCCCTTCCCGAAGGACTTGAAACCATCGGCAACAGCGCATTTTACTGCTGCAAAGCGCTTACAGGAATAACACTTCCTGCCGGGCTGAAAAAGGTGGGCTCCCATGTCTTTGCTTCCTGCGAGTCCTTAAAGGAAATTGTTCTCCCCGACCAAATCGAAGCTATGGATTACGGTGTTTTTGACGGATGCACCGTTCTTGAAAAGGTCGTTCTTCCTAAAAATCTGACCGATATATACGATTCTATGTTTTTGGGATGCTCGGCTCTTTCGGAAATAAACATTCCCGAATCCGTAACCTACATCGGCGACCTCTCTTTTAGCCGTTCGGGCATTAAAAAGCTTGGCATTTCTGCGGGAGTTTCCTACATAGAGCCTTCCGCGTTTTACAATTGTGATGCTCTTGAAAGCATTACAATTGACGGTAAAAACGAAAATTATACCGTTGTCGACAACTCCCTTTACACAAAGGATATGACCGCTATTGTGCATTATGTCGGCAGCAAGGGGCAAACAAGCTTTAAGCTGCCCGACAGTGTAACAAGGGTTTGTGACTCGGCATTCAGCAGTGCAAACGAACTTTTAAACCTTGACATAAGCTCGGCCTATCAGCTTGATTACAACGCCGTTTCGGGCTGCAAAAGTCTTAAAAGCGTTAAACTTTCGGAGCGTCTTATCGAAATACCCTCAAGCTGCTTCCAAAGCTGCACTTCTCTCGAAAGCATTGATATTCCAAAGGGAGTTAAGGCCATAAACAGCAGTGCCTTCTATGCCTGCGAAAGCCTTGTATCGGTAACGCTGCAAGAGGGACTTGAAAAAATCGACGACAGTGCATTTTCTATATGCCAACGGCTTAAATCAATCAACATTCCGAGCACCGTGACAGAGGTTGGCTGGAACATCATCGGAAATACCGCAATTTATAACAGCCTTCCTCTTGAAAACGGCGTGCGGTATCTTGACGGATGGGCAGTGGATGTTAGTGTTTCCGACAACGTGGCATTTAAAGAAGGCACCGTTGGCATAAGCAGACAGATACTCGGCGCCCATCCTGCAACGGTCTTTATTCCCAAAACGGTCAAATATATTTCAAAGGGCGGCCTTCAGGGCGCAAGCTACAGCAAATCGGTGAAATCCTATACTGTCGATCCCGAGAACCCTTATTTCCTTTCGGAAGACGGAGTGGTATACACAAAGGACAAAACCGAGCTTGTAGCCTATCCTCAGAACGGCGGTATTATCAAATACACCGTTCCCGAAGGGGTCAAGACAATTCGCGACTGTGCATTTTATAACACCAACATTGAGCAGATCGAGTTTCCCGACTCTCTCGAATATATCGGCAACCGGGCATTTTATTATTCAACCGGCCTTAAAAGTGCCCTCCTTAAGGAAAATGTAAAGTTTATCGGTGATATGGCCTTTGGAAATTGCAACAATGTTGATCTGGGTGAAATTCCAAGCGGCCTTGAGCATATCGGGTATATGATTTTTGATATGAGCCGAAATGTCGGTACAACAAAGGTTGACGGAAACACGTATCTCGGCAACTGGCTGATAAATGCCTCTGTTCCCGACAGCACCGAGTTCAAAATTGCCGACGGAACCGTGGGCATTGCATCAAGCTCCATATATACCGTCGGAGGTGTCAGAGCCTCGTCGGTCTATATTCCCGCAAGCGTTAAAAATATAAACAGCAGAGCCTTTAAATATTTTATAAACCTCAAAGACGTTTATTTTGCAGGCTCAAAACAGGAATGGTGTAAAATAAACATCGGGGACGAAAACGCTCCCTTGCTTGAGGCACACATTCATTTTGCGGATCAGACTCCGCTCTACGGAGACGTTAACGACGATGGGGAGGTAACCGCATCCGATGCGCTGATGACCCTTCAGAATTTTGTCGGATCCCGTCAGTTCACCGATGAACAGCTGAAGGCCGCCGATGTTGACGGTGTTGACGGAATAACTGCCAAGGATGCGCTGCTTATCCTGCAGCACGCCGTAAAGATTTTGGACAAATTCCCGATTGAAATGATGGAGATTGCCTGAGCTGTCGGTAGGATTTCCGCGGACGAATAAACGTGCATTGCTTGTTGTATATTGCTGATTGCTTACTACACATTACCAATTACCAATCGGCAATTGCACGGACGCATTAACAAATTAACCCGAAACAGTTAATAAAATAACCCTGTTATGTTTACAGGGTGCTTACAAAAACCTCTAGTTTTTCTTAAAAATGTCGGTTTATTATATAGACAACGAAAGGAAAACCGCACAGATGACAGAGCGGAGTTCCTAAAAGAAAAACGGAGGTTTTTGTTATGTTTGAAAAAAGATATCATAATAACGGAAATGACAGCGAAAGGGAAGCCGGCGGTGTTATGGCAAACGGCCGTTTGGCGGGCGAAAATGATGCAGTGTGCGATAACGGTATAGTGAACGGCAACAGTGCAGCATACAACAAGGACGGAATGAAAGAAAACGGCGCTGCAGTCGATAACGGTGCGGTGACCGTCACCCCGTCGGCTAATCCCGCCATTGTTCCCGTTGTTAACCGAACTGCCGGCCGGGAGTTTGACCGTGCGGCAGTTGTAAACGCGCCGACCGGTAATGCCGTAATCGAAAGTACGGCTGACGAAAGTACAGCAACAGGAAATACAGCAGTGGTAAACGCACCGGTCGGAAATGCAGCAACAGGAAGCACATCGGCGGTAAAAGCAAAGCACAGGGGTAATATGGGTAGAAAGGTATGCGCCCTGGTGCTCAGCGCGGCAATGTTCGGAAGCGTGGCGTCGGTGGCATTTTTCGGCGTTAATTCCTTCCTTAATAAATCGGCGGCAGGTGGTGTTTCTTCCTCGGCCACACTGAAAGCCACGGCCACCGGCTCGGCGGCAAGCGGTCATCTTGATGTCAGCACCGTTGCATCGGAAAATATGGCGGCCATGGTATCCATAAACACCGTATCCGTTGAGGATGCCAGGAACTATTTCGGAATGTTCGGAAATTCCGCAAGCCGGCAGGTTCAGGGCAGCGGCTCGGGCATTATAATCTCCCAAAACGACACCGAGCTTATGTGCGTTACCAATGCCCACGTAATCGACGGAGCAACCACCATATCGGTCAGCTTTGCGGATGGAACGGCGGCCGAGGCTACGGTTAAGGGCATCGACACCGACAACGATCTGGCGGTCATTTCGGTAAAGCTTTCGGACATTTCCGACGACACCAAAAAGCAGATAAAAACCGCAACCTTAGGCGACTCCTCCTCCCTTACGGTCGGCCAGCAGGTGGTGGCCATCGGCAATGCACTGGGATACGGTCAGTCGGTAACCACCGGTATTGTCAGCGTGCTTAACTGCACCCTGGACGACAGCAAGACACCTATGATTCAGACCGACGCAGCCATCAATCCCGGCAACTCGGGCGGCGCATTGCTTAATATGAACGGCGAGGTTGTGGGAATCAACACGGCAAAGGCCTCTGCCACCGAGGTTGAGGGAATGGGATATGCAATTTCCATAACCGATGCTCTGCCGGTAATCGAACAGCTTATGAACGGCACGTCGCAGAACGGATCTGATGATCAAAGCACGCAAAGCGGACAAAACGGATCGAATGGTCAGAACGGTTCAAACGGTCAAAGCGGTTCCGACGACGGAAGCTTTTTCGGAGGATTCTTCGGAGGATCGCAAAACGGCGGACAGTACGGTAATCAGTACTCAAACGGTCAGGGCGGCAGCTCAAACGGCAATTCTCAGGGCAGCGGTTCTCAGGGCAATAATTCTCAGGGTGGATTTTTCGGCGGCTCACAGCTGTTTTAAGATCGCTTGTTGACGGCGGCTTTTTTACCGCGTGATATCATCTTACTGCTTTGACCGACGGGATCGGTGCACAGCATTTACCGATACTGCACGGCTACGGCCGCAAGGGGGGCACTGAGACCGTCAGCGTGAGCTGACCGGAGGGCGGCAGGCGATGAAGGCAAGGCTTTTAGCGCAGAATGGCGCTTGGTCTGTTGAGGAAGCTGCGTGTGTGCCGCACCCTCCGTTCTCGGCAGGGCCGAGAAAGTCTCGGCGCTCCCTGCGGCTGCCATGTGTGCACCATAATTTTTGCGCACGGCTGCGGGTATGCTTTTGCTTTGTGCAATAAAGAAAGCAATATGGCTTGACTGCAATTTTAAATATTGTGCAGCAAAAAACTCCCGTGAATTTTCACGGGAGTTTTACTATGCGTAATTATTCGGTGCAATTATTCAACAAAGTTTTTCGGCATTATTATTCGGCGCCATGTTCAACGCAATTATTTATTGCCGTTAATGGGATTTTCCTTCTTGACCGGCTTGGTCAGAAGGCTGATAAAACCTACCGCCGTTCCGACACCGTAAAATGTATGCAGCAAAAAGAACAGAATAGGAAGTGTGAGGTAAAGAGGATGGAAATCGCCTTTCTCTTTAATGGCGCCGACGGTCATATATATCGCTGCCGCAAAATAGCATCCGAAAAACAGAACCGGAAATATCCAGCTTACAAACCCCAGAAGTATTGCCGCCAAAATGCCAAGCACAAATACAAAGGGCACGAGGTGATATGTATTGATGCAGCCGGGACATATCTTTTTTGTTCTGCCTACCCAGTATCCGTTAAGATATTTCTGTCTGAGCATTTTTTTGAGATTGCTGCGGGTGTGCTCATAGGAAATAATATCGGGGCAAAGGCAAAGGCGATATCCTCCCTTGCGGATGCGATAGTTCATTTCGTTGTCCTCGGTGCGGGTGAGACTTTCGTTAAAAAGGCCGACCTTTTCAAAAACCTCCCGGCGATATGCTCCGTGGAAGATCGAGCGGACATACCGCTTTTTCCCGTTTCGGCGAAAATCCGCCGCGCTTGAACCGAAAACCGAACTTTCGGCCATTAAAAGGGTCTGTTTAAAGGGGGTGGAGCCGTCGATTATGTTGGGACGGGCGCCGCCGGTGACCATTTCGCCCTCCTCGTGATGGCGAACGTTGTTTTCTACAAACTCAGGGGGAATTTCTGCATGGGCGTCGACCCTTATTATGATGTCGCCGGTGGAGTGGGTTATGGCGTTGTTCCAACCGGGAGCAAGCACCTTTTTAGGGTTGTCCACCAAAATAACATCCTTGTATTCGTACTTGTGTTCCTCTCTGAATTTTTTAAATATCTCCGGGGTGCGGTCGGTGGAGGCGCTGTCCACAAGCACGATTTCGGTAAGGCTTTTCGGATAGGTTTGGCCGAGGAAATTATCTAAAAGCTTTCCTATAAGCTCCTGTTCGTTAAAGGCCACAACGCAAAGGGAAACTGTAAACATTTTTTTCTCTCCTTTAAAGCCCGTGCATAAAACAAAAAGAAAAAACGGAGAATTGCTCGGGCACTTTCCAAATTATAATACTACATATAAAGATTTTTTTCAACAATAAGTTTTTTTAATAGTTGCACACAATCGTGCAACTGCTCCCTCCTTTTGCGCCCTTTAATAAAGGAGGTTTTTTAATTGACAGAAAATTCTTTAAAAACAAATCGCAAAGTAACCAAGGAGAGAGGACAAATGATACAGCAGCAAAGCACTGTCGAATGCACAGATAAAAACAACGTCGAAATAACATCGGAAAAACAGCAGGACTTAAAGCAGTCCTTTGTTATATATTCCGAATGGGAGGAAAACTGCACCCTTCTTTCAAACGAGCAAAAGGGACAGCTCTTTTCGGCGATACTGGCCTACGGAGGGCGGGGAGAGGACATTTCGTCAAGGCTTGACGGGGTGACGGCAATGTGCTTTTCCTTTATAAAAAATCAGCTCAAAAGGGATGCCGAAAAGTATCAGAGCACTATTAAGCGAAATTCCGAAAACGGCAAAAATGGCGGACGTCCTAAAAAACAAAAAGACGATGCATCGGCCGACGGACAGGAAGAAACTCAAACCGTTGGCTGTACAGCCGCAGCAAAATCCGCAGAGTCTGTCAAAAAGAAAGGCGCAAGGTCGAAAAAAACCACTGCGCAGACAAAAAGCACCGAAAACCTTGGGTATTTTGAGGAAAGCCAAAAAAACGAGGGCTTTTTTCAAAAACCCAAAAAAGCCGATAATGATAATGAAGATGATAATGTTAATGATAATGAAGATGATAATGTTAATGATAATGACAATGATAATGTTAATGACAATGATAATGTTGATGGAAATGACACTGACACTGAAAATGAAGATGAGTATGCCGCTGCGCGGGCGGCCGAAGAGATTAACAGGCTGCGGAAAGATCACGAGGCAAAGGTGGCAAGAAGAAAACAGCAGCTGCGGTGTGTGCGTGTTGAACAGATGTTTGATGAGTTTTGGAATGAATACCCCAAGAAGGAAAATATGGTCAGGGCAAAGCGGGCATTTATGGGACTTGATCCCGATGAGGATACCTTTAAGACCCTGATGAAGGCGGTTAAACGCAGCAAGGCTGATGAAAAATGGCAGATGGAAAACGGAAGATTTATACCGCTTGCCGCAAATTATATTCTCGACAGGAGGTTTGAGGACAGGGTAGTGCTGCCCGACGGAACAAAGGAACGCAGCTATGATATGGAGGACCTGAAAAGGGTCTTGATTGGGGAATAACTGTATGCACGGTTTAAATCTTTGTGAATTTGTGAGCTGACAAAAGAACCGTACAAAAAATTTTTAAAACTTTTTCGAAAAACACTTGACAAGTGAAAAAAGATATGATATATTAACAATAACGATAATGATTATCGTTATTAAACTATCAAACAGAAATACGGCAGATGGGCAGCCGACTGCCGAAAACCAAATCGAGGTGAAACAATGCCGGTCGAAAAGAAATATTCAAGACAGCGGGAAGCCATTGCCGCCGATGTGGCGTCACGAAAGGATCACCCCTGTGCCGACGATGTTTACCAAAGCACCAGAAAGCTCTTTCCTAACATCAGTCTCGGCACCGTCTACCGTAACCTTAAAGGCCTGACCGAGGACGGCAAGATAATCAGCTTCACGGTCGACGGAAAGGAGCATTTTGACGGAGATACAAGCAACCACTGCCACCTTGTGTGCTCTTCCTGCCACAGCATTACCGACATTTTCGAGCCGGATTTTTCTTCCTTCTCAAAGCAGATTGAGCAAAATCTCGGCTGTAAAACCAGCTACGTTCAAATCGTTTTATTCGGCAGGTGTAAGGCCTGCCTTGAAAAGAATAAAAACTAAAGCTATCGGTGGTCGTACATCGGTCGCTTAAAGCAAAAAGTTCAAAACAAAAAATCTTAAATCAAAATTTTCGGAGGTAATTATTATGAAAAAATTTGTGTGTTCTGTATGCGGTTATGTTCACGAGGGAGATACTCCTCCCGAGAGATGTCCCCAGTGCAATGCTCCTAAGGAAAAATTTGTAGAGCAAAAGGATGATATGACCTGGGCTTCCGAGCACGTTGTTGGCGTGGCACAGGGCGTTCCTCAGGACATTGTCGACGATCTTCGCGCAAACTTCAACGGCGAATGTTCAGAGGTAGGAATGTACCTTGCAATGGCAAGAGTTGCCCACCGCGAGGGCTATCCCGAGATTGGTCTCTACTGGGAAAAGGCAGCATATGAGGAGGCAGAGCACGCCGCAAAATTTGCCGAGCTCTTAGGCGAGGTCGTGACCGATTCTACCAAAAAGAATCTTGAAATGCGTGTTGAGGCCGAAAACGGCGCAACCATGGGTAAAACCGATCTTGCAAAGCGTGCAAAGGCACTTAATCTCGATGCTATTCACGATACCGTTCATGAAATGGCCCGTGACGAAGCCCGCCACGGCAAGGCCTTCGCAGGACTGCTCAAGAGGTATTTCGGTTAATTGCTTAAAGCGGCCGCAAAACGACACTGCGGCGGCTTAAAGTGTACCGCAGCCGACGGCAGGGCAACCGTAACGGCCGTCCGAAAACCCTGTTAAACTTTATCTGCCTGTATCTGCCGACATCTGTCGGGGATATAAAAAATTTATTCGGAAAACGCGCTTGCCTTTCGGCGGGCGTGTTTTTCATTTTTGTGCTTTTTCGCCGCGCCCTTTGCATTTTTTTTCGGCGCTTTTCGTCTCGGCGCTTTTCGGCCGACGCCTTTTCGGGCCTTGTCCTTTTTTGGGGAAGGGGCGGTGCAAAAAAGGTGCTTTTTAAATTTTTTCCGTCGAAAATCATTTTGAGGAATAATCTCCAAAAAAGAATAATACATTATTAATGACAGAAAACATTAAAAAAGGCAAAAAGATTTGTTCAAAGTATTGACAATTATAATTAAATTGTGTATAATATTTTAAAGAAAAAAACAATTTTTATATAAAGGAGAAGTGTATGATGAAAACAAAAATATCTCGGAAAATTATCTCGGTATTGATTTCAACGCTTATGGTTGTGACACTTTTCTCGGTTGCCGCCGTTCAGCCGGTCGCCGCCGATGTTGTGGCATACAGCCAGTATGACTCCCGATGGAAAAATTGGACATACGGCGAGGGAACCATAGGCGGAACGGGCTGCGGAATTCTTTCGTCGGTCAATGCCATCAACTATGTCAGCGGAATAAGCGATATTCCCGGCGCGGTTGACGCGATCGCCACCTGGGCCCATAACATAAACGCATACAACGGCACCTGGGGTCCCTCGGGCGGCTCCGACCGTACCGCCCTTTACCCCCGCATAACCGCCCAGTTCGGCGATACATACAACTTCCAGGTCACAAACGACGGCACCTGGGCCACCGTTTATAACGACACCCTTAAATCTTATATAAGCCAAGGGGGACACGCGGCCATCGCCCACGTTGCCTACGGCCACTTTATCGTTCTCGCCGACTACGACTCTTCGGACGATACATTCCTTGTGCTTGATTCCGCCCCCGGAGACAGCGGAAATACAGGCAGCGGAGTTGCGTGGCTCTCACCCTCGCAACTCAACAGCAGCGGAAACACCCGCATGCATGTTGACTGGTGGTGTCTGCTTGAAACCACCGGCGGCGGTGGCGGCGGGGAAGATCCCGGCAGTGATGTTAAGCCCTACCTTGAAAACGGCGAGCTATGGCTTAACGACTGCAACTCCATGAACGGCTTCGGAGCGG
>CAJJNV010000007.1 GCA_905193225.1 uncultured Oscillospiraceae bacterium
ATGCCTCCAAGTATCAGTTGCCGAAAACTCTTTTCATCATTTCGTTGTATGCGTCCTCTACTCCGCCCATATCGCGGCGGAAACGGTCCTTATCAAGCTTTTCGTTTGTGTCGGCATCCCAAAAGCGGCAGGTATCGGGCGATATTTCGTCAGCCAAAACGATCGTGCCGTCCTTAAGTCTTCCGAATTCAAGCTTAAAGTCTACAAGCTTAACATTAAGTGAAAGGAAATACTCTTTAAGAATATCATTGATTTTAAAAGCCATAGCCTTAATATTTTCAATTTCCTTTTTGGTTGCAAGCCCCAAAGCCAGCGCGTGATAAGAATTTATAAGCGGATCGTGCAGTTCGTCGTTTTTATAAGAAAATTCAATGGTGGGCTCTGTAAATACAATGCCCTCCTCCACGCCGTAGCGCTTTGCAAACGAGCCTGCCGAAATATTGCGGATTATAACCTCAAGCGGTACGATTGATACCTTTTTAACTACCGTTTCGCGATCGCTCAGCTCTTCAACAAAATGCGTGGGAACACCGTGCTTTTGGAGCAGTCGGCAAAGATAATTTGACATTTTGTTGTTAATAACACCCTTGCCCGAAATTGTTCCTTTTTTAAGGCCGTCAAGCGCGGTTGCGTCGTCCTTGTATGACACAATCACAAGCTCCGGGTCGTTGGTTGCGTAAACCTTTTTTGCTTTGCCTTCATAAAGCAGGGTTGTTTTTTCCATTTTAAAATTCCTCCGTTAATTAAATTCTTTTTCTATTGCCGCATTTTTTTCAAGAACTTTTTTGGCATCGGCTTTACGCTTTGCATCGAGCTTTTCGGCAAGAGTGTCATCGCTCACGCTTAAAATCTCTATGCACAACAAAGCGGCATTAACCGCACCATCGATCGCAACCGTGGCAACGGGAATGCCCGAAGGCATTTGTACGGTTGAAAGCAGTGCGTCAATACCGCCTAAGTTGTTTGATTTTATAGGTATACCGATGACAGGCAGGGTTGTATTTGCAGCAACGGCACCGGCTAAGTGAGCCGCCATTCCTGCAGCCGCTATAATAGCTCCAAACCCGCTATTTCGTGCACTGCGGCTGAACTTCGCAGCCTCGTCCGGTGTTCTGTGAGCCGAAAAAATGTGCGTTTCAAACGGCACATTGAATGACTCGAGCGTGTCTATTGCCTTTTTCACAACCGGCAGGTCGCTGTCGCTTCCCATTATTATTGCTACTTTTTTCATTTGCATTTCCTCCGATAATCAAAAAGGGCACACCTATCCCAGTGGATAAGTATGCCCAGACGGTCGGCGTTCAAACTTTTCGGTCCATGTGGTGCTCCACTTATCCGTCAGTCCCAAAAAGCCTTTTCGTATGTTAAAATTATATCATATCTGCTGCGATTCTGTCAAGCAATTTAAATAATTGAAGGATAACAATTATTTTCTGCAAACAAAAGACGGGGGCCGCTTACGAACCGTATTGCAGTATGTTGCTTTGTATGGAAGGATAAAGTCTTTTTCCTTCGGGAGCTAAAGCCGCCCCATACCGTGAACGGCAGAGTAGTTTTATCGAAAGTTCTTTTTTCAAAGACGCTATCATCTGACTGAACGCCGGCTGAGTATAGCCCAAAAGCTCCGCCGCCTTCGTAAAGCTGCCGACCTCAACAGCCTTGAGTAAAGCAATATATTTCTCCATTTCAAATAACCTTTCTGCATATTCGCATAAGAATTATCAATTTACTTGTTTTAAGAGATAAAATATACTATAATAAAAGCAAGCGCGGAGGAATCTTTCATGGATATGAGCAGTTTTTTGGTTGACGCCTATTTCACCGAATATGAATCAAAGGCAAAATATATGACGGGAAGTTCCGACACGGAATCGCTCAAAGTAGCGATAACCGACCTTATAAAACAAGCAGATGAGCCGCTCGGATATGCTGCCGGCCACACAAACCGTTCGGTTTTGTTACTGCCGTATGTACAGTGGATTTTGAAATTCCGAAGCTTTTTGCAGCGTCTCTGACGGTAGCTTTATTCTCAACAATATACTCTCCCAAAATAACCGTCCTTCGGTCAACAGTACCTTTCAAAGGTGTCCCCTCCTGAAAAATGTCTTTGATAAGATATATGCAGGAGCGGGCAATAACATTCTAAAAAAAGAAAGACAATAATTCTGCCCTGCCGTCAGACCTGATGCACCCGCGGCGGCATTGCGGATGCTTTCAGACACACTTTAACAGCAAAAAAACACAAAGGATGATGATTTATGAACAAAATAGAAAGCTTTCAGGTCGACCACAGAAATCTTCTGCCGGGACTTTATGTTTCCCGAAAGGACACAAAGGACGGCCTTACGATAACCACCTTCGATCTAAGATTTACCCACCCCAATCGGGAGCCTGCTCTTGACGGCGGCGCCATGCACACCATCGAACACCTTTGCGCCACATATCTTAGAAATTCCGACCGTAAGGAGGACATCGTATATTTCGGACCTATGGGCTGCCGAACGGGATTTTATCTTGTTATGTTCGGAAATCTTTGCTCAAGTGATGTTTTGCCTCTTGTAAAATCGGCCTTTGAATTTACCGCCGCCTTTAACGGAGAAATTCCCGGCGCGGCCGAAGCGGAATGCGGCAACTATCTTTATCATGATCTTCCCATGGCACGGTATTATGCAAAAAAATATCTTGCCGACCTTGAAAAATACAAGTCTTTTGAATATTGATTTTGTAAAACCATTGAATATTGATCTTTGCAAAACCACCCTTATGCCCCACCTTGCAAACAGGAAACGTTTTATTTCATTTCCGTCTTTTGCCGAATTATTTAACCTGAAAAATGCCCAGCCAAAACGGCCGGGCATTTTTTGTTTTGTACGGTAATTATTCGTTTATAATTTCGCCCTGACCCGATTGAAGAACAAGATCGAAGAAGGTATGAATATCAACATATTTGTATTCATATTCGGGAGAATGCTCCTTGGCATAGGCGATAAAGCGCTCGACAAGCTGCTTGGTCTGATCGGGAGAATCGCAAACCGTGCGATATCCGGCGAAGTTGAATTTGCCCATAAACCCGGTCATATAACGGTACATTTCGGGAATGCTTGCCTCGATGCGCTCGGGCTTTCCCGACACCTCATTTTGCAGATGGAGATAGGGAGTGCCGTTATAAACGGTAATGGGACGGGCAAGTGAATTGTGGAAAGAGCCTTTTGGAGAAATCTCGTTAAAGGCGGCCATAATTTCGTTTGTTACCGTCTCGTTTCCGTTGATTATAAATCCGGTGATGTCATAATCGAAACGCTCGTAATAGGGCTTTGAATACTTGGCCCATTCAAAAATTGCGGGGGGATTTTCGCGGTAATCACAGGCAGCGGTAAGCCCGAAGGGAATTACATATCCGGCACCGCTGTCTCCGGCGATGAAGAAATCATTGTCGGTCTTGTGCTCGTAAACATAGTCGAAAACCATAGGCGCGCGCTCGGAAAGATTGGGATTGAACGCCCAGTTTATAGGCAGGCTTCCCCTTGCGTTTTCGTGAGAAAAGAAGTTCCAAACATGCATACGAAGCCATGCCGCCGAGTCGTAATCTCCGCCGTAAATGGTGAAGTATTTTGTGTTTTTGTCAAACTTGAGCCTTTCCTTGGGACGGGGCCAATGATATTCCTTGACGTGGCTCTTATAGCTGCAATATGCGCTGGCGTTGGGCATAGAGCAGGGATGAGCGGCGTCGGCTTCCTTGGCCAGATTGAAGGCCGAGCCAAGGCAAACGCAGTCCCATTCGAGAACGGTGGCGATAACGCTGCCGGTACCCGAATCCTTGGTATATTTCATCCACCAGGGCGGGAATCCAAGAAGCTGACCGATCTCGCCCTTTGCACGATCATAGCGGCGGCGAAGAATTTTTATAAATGTCTCACGATCGGTACCCGGCTTCTGCTCGGGATCGTCGATAGGAGCTTCCTTATCATAGCAGGTCAGATCAAAGAAGAAGCAGCGGCGGGCGATATAATAATCGTGGTTATAAATGCAGTTTTCAAAAACATTGCTTTCATACCGCTCACGGCAGGGATTGCCTCTCGAGCAGGCGGCACCGTCGAGAATATATGCGATATATCTGGAGGAGCAGCGGTCAAAATACTTGTCCATTGCCCAAAGATATGCGTCGCACTTTGCGCTGCCCGTACCCATATCAACGCTGCCGCCTTTTCCGAACAATCCGGTAAGGTTTTGTTTTTCGGCAACGCCCATACCTTTAAGAAGGTTATAAAGGCTGCCTTCGTTTTGGTCAAATTTAACCGGCAGATATCCGTCGAGGCCGCAGATCGTAGCGGCCACATTGGCGGTTGCGGGAACGGTCTCGTCCCACAGCACCATTCCGCAGGAAAGTATCTGCTCCTTAAATGTATCGAGGAAAAGGTCAAAACTATCGATATCGATAATGTTCAGATGGGAAAAGCTTCTTCCCTCTCCCCTAATATAGTCGAGCCAAAACTCGTCCACACCGTCGTTTTGAAGGTACAAAAGAATGTTTCCGTTGGTTTCATAATCGCGGTTAAGCAGTCCCTGCAAGCTGCATATAAAGCGGGCGGAATCCTTTTCAAAAAGGTTTTCCATACCCTCAAAAAGCTTGTGATGTATGCAGTAAAGCGTGCTGCCTTCAAGGCCCTTTGTGTCCAGCTTAAAGGACATATCAGGTGATGTATCTTTTTTAATCATTAGCTATCTTCCTTTTTCTAAAAAAGGGACCGTATCGGGTGATACGGCCCCTTTTGAAATGTTATGTCGGGAGAGACTATTTAGGCAAGGTTACCCGAATAGAATTCGTCAAGCTGAGACTGAAGCTGTCCCTGAACCTCTGCAACAACAGTGGAGGGATCGGTACCCTTACTGAGAACGGAGGTATCAACCTTAGCAGAAACGGTAGAATCGATAGCACCGGTTCTGTACTCGGCGGTAGCGTTGTTTACAGCATATTTGTATGCGGAAACAGCGTTCTTGTCGAGACCGTTTCTCTGCATCTCTTCGGACTTAGCGTTGATGATCTTACCGTTGGCATTGGCAAGCTGATTGAGGAAGGTTACCGAGATGCCGGCAGTGCTTTCCTTGTTCTTGGGAACGAGGAAGCCGTTTCCGTCATAAGCACCGGTGATGTAGCTGCTCTGATCGGGGCCCATGGGCATAAGTACGAAACCAAGCTCGAAGGTTGCGCTTGCGGCCATGGTGGAATAGTAGTCCATGTTGGAAGCAAACATGGCAGCTTTACCGGCGATAAAGTCGTTAACGCTGGTGCTGATGTCTGCATTGTACTTGTAGGACTTATCGGTCCAGTAAAGCTCTTTCATAAACTCGAGAGCCTTAATACCGTTCTGGTTGCACATGGTGGCAACGATCTTACCGCTGGAGTTTCTGGTAGCGGTACCGCCGGCTTCGGAGGTGATGGCCATACCGATGATGTTGGTGTTGGAGGTTACGCCAAAGATGCCGTCAGCTTCGCTGGTGCACTTCTTGGCAACCTCTCTGAACTTATCAAAGGTCCATTCCTTGCTCTTATAAGCGGATGCAACAACGTCCTTACCGCCGTTGTACTGCTTGATAAGGTCTTTGTTGTAGATAACGCCCATAGGAGTTGCGCCCATTGCGGGGAACGCTACTGCATATTTCTTTCCGCTGTATGTGCAGGACTCGGTGAATCCGTTGGTATAAGCCTTACCGAGAGAGTAAGAGGAAAGGTCAACTGCGCAGCCCTGCTTTGCGACCGAGCGGAGAGCGGCAAGAGACAGCTCAAGAATGTCGGCCTGGCAGTTGCCGGCCATAACCTCGTTTACGACGGCGCCGGCGTCATCGGAATAGGTCTTGAACTCGACAGAGCAGTTGTATTTGGATTTAATGGTTTCAATCTGGGATTTGTAAACGTTACCGATGGTGGAGTTCTCGGTGTATTTACCGGCCTGATGGCTTCCGAGAACAAAGGAATAACCCTTAAGAGAGTTGGCAGTAGCACCGCCGTTTCCGCCGCCGTTTCCGCCGTTGGTGTTAACTCTGTTGGGATCCCTGTTGGCTGCCTTCTGCTGTTCGATTTCTGCGGCCGAAACAACATTGATGTCGTAGGTCTCAACCTCGGTGTCTTCAGCGCCTTCTTCACTGGCAAGAAGGAAAACCTTAAGCTGCATACCTGTTGCAAGAACGGTGGCTGCATCGGTTACCTCTGTTCCGTCGGCATTAAACATTTTAAGAGCATAGCCTTCGGTGGCAACAACATCGGTGTTGAACTGCTCGAGAGTGGTGCCCTCGGCGACCTCAATGACCGTAGTGCCGTCGTCATTTTCTTTGAGAACAACTCTCTCACTGTTCTCATCGATGGTGAAGTAGTTGGTGCTGCCGGGATCAACCGACACTTCTACCGTGCTGAGGGTTGAAGTGTCTCCGTTCTCTTTGGGCTTTTTCTTACAGGCAGAAAAAGAGCACACTACCATAAGCACTGCAAGCGTAATACTTATCAGTCTTGTGATGTTTGTCTTCATACAAGCATCTCCTTAAATTAAATTTTTATTATCTCGCAACCGGTTAACCCGGCAAAAGATCTGATTGTTTGCAAAAGGTCTTGCTTTGCAAACGGTCTGCACGGAATATCCTCCGCGGCAACCGTTTTTTGCGGAATACACCGACAGCCTCTCAAAAAGGCTTAAAAGGCTGCCGGAACAAAGCTTTTCTTTTGCACCGCATTATGATTATATCATGTTTAAAATAAATAATCAATAGTTTATTAACCGACAATACCGCTCTGGGAAACACCCTGAACAAAAAATCTCTGTCCGAAGATGTAAACGATAACCAGCGGAAGTATCGAAAGCACGATACCGGTGTCGATTATGGCATTACGGAAAACCGTCGTAAAGGACGCGATGTTAACGCCGTATGCTCTCAGGCTTATGAGTGCGTTGGTGATAACGGTATAGTCGCTGTGTCCGAGGAAAAGCTGAGAGTAATAGTTATCGGTCCACTGCCAGGAGAAGGCAAAGAGGATGATGGTAACCATCATGGGCACGGCGTTGGGCAGCATAAGACGGAAGAATATTCCGAGATGGCTGGACCCGTCGATCATTCCGGCCTCCTCGATTTCGGTGGGAAGTCCGCGGAAGAACTGCCGCAGCATATAGATGTAAAGGGAGTTTTTAAAAGCTACCGCCGTTGCCGAAAGAATGATAAAGGGAAGTATGCCGTTGGAAATATCAATTCGTCCGCCGCCGAACAGCGACACAAGTCCCAAGGGGTTAACATGAGCAAAGTTCATATAGAGGGATGCCATAACAACCTGGGGCGGAATAAGAAGTATCATAATGACACATCCGAAAATCAGTCCCCTTCCCACAAACTTAAAGCGTGCAAGACCGTATGCGGTCAGTGTGCAGCTCAGGGTTTGCAGTACTGCCGTTATAACGCAGAGAATAAGGGTGCGAAGCAGCGTTCTCCAATAATCCATTATACCCATGGTTGTTATTACGGTATAGAGGGAAAAATGCTTGGGTATATACTGAACCGTCGTGTCACTCAGATCTTCATAGCTGAGGAACATTGTAGAAATCTTTTGAATAAACGGAAACAGAATCAGGAAAATAATTCCGATAAGAACGATGTGACAAAGGATATTTCCGCCGTGGTCAACATAAAACTTTTTTGTAAATATCGCTTTGGGCTTTTTCTTGGTATCTTCGGTCACAGCGCCGGCTTTTTTTACAGCTTCCATTAATAACACCTCCTGATAATTTTTCCGATTTTACTTGTTCTCATAGAAAACAAAGTGGTTTACAACAGCGACAACAACGGCAATTATAATACCGACGAAGGCCAGATAAACGAAAGCTCTTGCCGATGCCTCTTCGTAAGCTCCCGTGGTTATGCGGCCGAATATATCGCCCATAACGCTGTTGCTGGAGTTTGTGAAGCTGTCGACTATGGTATAAACCATATTAACAAGTATGAGCGGGCTTATCATCGGGATGGTTATTTTCCAGAAGCTTTCCCACCAGGTAGCACCTTCAACCGTAGCCGATTCGTAGATGGCGGGAGAGATGGACTGGAGTCCGGCAAGGAAGATTATGAGCTGAACGCCGGAGTTTGTGACGATTGAATAGATGTTGTCGATTGCTCCCGAAACGAGGGATGTAAGCTGCGGGCTTATGCTCAGCGAATTGAGCAGCAGCTTAATATCGACCTGGGTGAAAAGTCCTCCGGCCACGTTTCCGGCCTCGGTGGTAAGAGCCGCAGCCGAAACAAGTCCCATATTCTCGGCGGTAACGATAACGCCGGTGGAAATAACAACCGGGAGGAAGAGCATTGCGCGGTAAAATCCCTTTCCGCCGAGGTTTCGGTTAAGAAGTGTGGCGATTATAAGGGCATATATCAGAATGACAAGAACATTCATAAGCATAGTTCCCAGAGATTCAACAATTCCTCTGATGAAGTATGCATCTCCGAAGATAGCGTCCTTATAATGGGTAAGGCCTGCCGGAGTAAAAATGTAATTTACCTTGTCCACGTCGCTGATACTGAATCTGAAGGATTCCACAAGGGCGGGAATGTAAATCAGCACAAGACCGACAAGGAACGGCAGTATGAAGATGTATCCCATGGCGTTTCTTTTGGCCGTCAGATCCATCATTCTTTTTTTCTTAGGAAGCTTGAGGGCTGCCTGACCGCCGTTTCCGACGACACTTGAACTTGCGTTTTCAGTTGTTTGTTTAAGTTTTGTAAATTTCATTTTCAGCCCCTCCTTCCTATCTGTTTACAACAACGAAGCCCTGTGCCGGAACGGTTACCCCGTCGACCGTGCTATCGTTTTCGGTATAGTTAACGGCGATTCTTCTGCCGTTTTCATAGGTTGTTACATAAACGCCTTCGGCCACCTTGTCGTGTCCGGTGATGACGCAGTTCTGAACCCCGTCAAGGGCTTCGGCGATACGCTTGTAATCGGAGACCGCCGTATCGAACCATCTCTCATAGTTGGTGGAATAAAGATTCGAATAGTTGGTATCCTTAACCATCTCGGGTTTGGCATAATTGAGAATGTATCTGACGCCTGCACCGTATTCAACCGACTTGAGTATGAGCATATTGTAGTTGTCGGCAAGGTTAAGTGCACTTCCCGCATATGACACATAGCCGTGAACGACTATCTGCATAAAGGGAACGCTTTCGGCCGCGAAAGAAAGTCCGCTGTTGTCCATGGGGATGTTGAGCACGTCGTCTGCATAAGGCAGCGCATATGCATTACCAACATCGACCATAATCTTGTTGTCGGCCGACAGTTTTTCGAGCAGCTTTTGCGTGTCCGTTCTGACCTGCTCGCGGTGAACGGTGTTTTCCTCAAAGTCGGAGAACATTGTGTCGCCGATGGTCGAAAGAGCAACCGCTCCCGTGCCGAGCTTGGACATTCTCTTCATAATGCTGTCGATGTTTGAAAGAATGGTCGAGCTCTTGTTGACAATCTGGGTGAAGGGAACGGCAATGGCCTTCTGGGCTATGTCGCTGGAGGTGTTGGAATAGGTGACCAGCGTGCCTTCCATAAATCTTGCGTGTGTCGATGCGGCTCCGAGAGTTCCTTTATTCTTTTCGAGCACAAGCTCCATATTGGGATAAAGGGTGTCTCCGTTTTGCTTCATCTTTTCGGCAAGCTCGGCCACGCTCTTCTGGGTTCCGACCGTAGACTGAACATTGCCTATCTTAGAAAGCTCGTTTTCATATTTATCTCCGTAAAGATTGTTATATCTTACTGCGATATTTTTAACGCCGTTTGCAATCAGGCTGTCGTATATTTCTCCGCACTGCTCAACCGTTGTAAGGGCGCGTGTGGCATTGTAAGCATATCCGACAAAGGTTTCGCTTCTGAGCACGGCGCCGTAGGTCTCGTAATAGAATTTGGTCGAACCGTCCGAAAGCTTTTGCTTGTCGCCGAAGACCTTGTTTCTGACCTTTTCGGCCATACCGACATAGTTGGATTTTTCACCGGTCAGGAAGTTATAGCTTATGGTGATGTCCTTGTCGTAGGGCTTGGAAGCAAATTTGAGCAGATTACTGAGGTTGGACATTCCGCTGGGCAGGTAGGAATCAAATTCGGCCAGCTGATATTCGGTGCCGATGTAGGCATAGGGGGTAACATCCGAATAGATCGGATTATATTCGATAAAGCCCTGGCCCGATCCGTTGTCAACGTATGCCACAAAGGAGTTGTCCCCGTTGGTCACGCCAAACACCGGAAGTGTCGCCTGCTTCATTGTGCCGTTTATTGATTTTGTCCACTGGGTATGGTCGGGACCGTAGAAGGGCAGCGAAACCGAGTTTTTGGTTTCGGTTTTAATGTCAAAGAGCGATCCGCTTCCGTCGGGAACGAAAACATATCCGTCGCTTCCGTCGGTAACCGTTCCGAAGTAAGGAAGAACCGATACCGAGTAAAGCTTGAAGTTGTCGTCATCATATTTGATCTGATCGGCCGGAACATTGACGTGCAGTCCGTCGTTGTCGAGTGTATATTCAATGGTGATGAAGAAGTTGGCCTCGGCCGGCGTTTCGGAAACATAATTGATCTTTTTGTATTCCTCTTCGACCTTTTCGAGGGTCCAGCCTACGGGGCGGAGAACCTCACTGACGAACTTGGTCTTACGGGTCTTTGCAACGCTCTGCACTATGTAAAGATCCTCGCTCTTTATGAGGGGGTATTTACTGGCAATGGCCTGCTGCTGTTCCTTGTCTATCTCATCATAAACATTGAGGAGATAGAAGGACTGGAACTGATTTTTCTGCGCCGGTGTCAACAGGTCGCAAATACTGTTGTATGTATCAACCGTCAAAACATCGGGGAGCAGATAGTAATCGATTGTTTTGCCTATTTTGTAGGCCACTCTGATACCGTTGTCCATCGCATAGCATTTAACGGTAGGAGCGTATTCGCTGTTGTTTAAAAGCGCGTCTCTGTAGCTTGTGAAAATCGTGCTTTTGTTGTTTTCGTCGTAATAGTTGAGAAGTACCTGGGACATATATTTGTCCTTTGTGGAGTCAACAGTGGTGGAATCGACAAAGTCGCTTTCACCGAGATTACTTCTCCAGATATATCCGGTACTCTTTACCTTGACGCATACAGTCATTGTATCGGGGTCTATCATTAACTGATAGTTGCTGTTGTCGGCAACAAGGTCATAGCCTTCGACATCGGCCGCTCCTCTTGAAGAAAACTCGGTTCCTTCAAGATTGTTAAGGTCAATGTCGAGCACGCTTTCCTCCTCGGCAGCGTCGGTGGAGGAAACGGCATCGGTGCCGTCGGTGCTGTCCGAACCTTTACAGCCGGTTATTGACAGTACGAGTGCAAGACAAAGCAGTATTACGCTCAAGTGCTTAAATCCGGTCTTCATATTTTCCCATCCTTTTGCAATAATTTGTCTGCTGTTTGCGTTCGTTACATTCTGTAGGTAAGTTCAATGATAATACTGTCAATGAAATTATATATTCTCTGATAGGTGGTGATGATGAGCAGCGCGATAAATACGATGATCGCCATTCCCACGCCGCTGAGAAGTATAGAACCAAGACTGCTGGCAACGGTGTATCTGTGTGTAACCGTGTTGCCCACGAAAAGCAGGATTCCGGTCCATACAACTCCCAGCGAGGAGAAGAAGGTGATGTACATTGCCTCATCGAGGATGAATATGTGGGACAGGCAGATGTTGAGCACCGTCATAAGCACCATCGGCATAAGAGCATATCCGGTGAATTTGTATATATCCTTCATACTTCCTTCGCCGTTTGCGAGGGTGGTGACACACCAGTTGGCGAGCACCCACAAAAGCAAGGGAAGAACGACCATTGAAATTTCCTTGATGGGAGAAATCTGTGTTCCGTAGCTTCCGTTAAAGAGATAGTTGGTGAACAGCTTGGAACAAATATTCACCAAAGCAAGAAGTCCTATAATGAGCGTTGCGGCAGGTGCCGATCCGCGTTTTTCGTGCTTGAGATCCCAGAATCCGTCGAAGGGATGAAGCATTATATAGAACTCGTAAAGGAAGGAATTCAAAAATCCTTTTCTCTTGTCCTTATATTTGTCGTCGCGGTTGCGCTTGCCTATCCATTTGAAAAGTTTGACAAGCAGGAACATGATGGCCACAAATATGAGTACGAACCATACAAGATATTTTTCGATGAGCTGATTGCGGTATTCTCCGAGAGCCACCGAATATCTGGTCTGGTTATTGGAATATTTGAAGTTCTTAACCGCGTCGACATAATCTTCGGTTCTTATCTGGGCATTTCCTATTCCGTCATATGCAATATCGAAGTTTGCATTTTCGTTAAGAACCTGTTCCCAATACTGAACGCTCTCGTCATACTCAAATCTGCTGTAACAGTCATAAGCCTCGTCAATAAGTGTTCCGTAATTAGTAATCGAGAAAACCGTAAAGCTGCTTCCCTTTGCGTCGGCGTCGAGAAGCAAAAGATCCTCATCTTTATATGCGATGGAAACCGGCGTTACCGAATTTCCTGTCTGATTTCCCTTGCCCGAGAAGGCGTAAAGCAGCTCACCGTCTACCGAGTAGGTAAAGAGACGGTTCTTTCTGGTATCCATTATGGTATATCTGCCGCTGGGCGAAAGGGCCACATCGGCAATAATGGAAACCTGCGCCTGACCGAGGGAGTTATATTTAAAGCTGATATCGCCCACGGTGGAATGGTATCCGCTTCTCACCAAAACATCGTTACCGGTAGGATTAAGGCGTTTGACCGGAGAATACTTGGAATCCTTCGAGCGGGAGGAGATGGTCGAGGTAATCTCATCGGCGTTTATAGAGCTGGTGGTCGCATAAACGAATCCCTTTTCGTCAATTCTTATGTTGTTGTATTCGGTAGGAACGAAGGACTGCATTTGACTCTGCTGTTCCTTGGAAAGCATCGTTTTCCAGATGTAGTCGACCACATTGTAGCTAACCTTCTGTGCTCCGACGAATCCGCTGAACTCTCCGTCTCTGTCGAGAAGAAGAATACCCATATTAACACTCTGTGCAACCACGAAAATATTTTCCGACTGGTCGACTGCAAGCTTCTTGGGGCGATAAACATAGTCGCTGTCCATAAGGCTTTTGAGCTGACTGTCTTCCATATTAACGGGGCTGTCATAGGTCTTTATGAATTTTCCGCCGGGAGTAAAACGCACGATACGCTGATTCTGGGTATCGGCCACATAAATGGTGTTGTCGGGTGCTATGGTCACACCTTCGGGATGGTTAAAGGAATCTTCTTTTCCATTGTTGTCAAAGGTGGCTATAACAAACTTGACCGAGTAATCGGGATTGAGCACCACAAGACGTCCTATTTTTGCGTTTGTGTCTTCAACCACGTCGGATGTGCTTTCATCGGTACTGCTGTCCGAAACCTCGCCCGAAACTACCTCTCCCGAGGCAACTCCGGCCACATCATATCCGGTATCAACAATGTACACGTTTCCGCTGCTGTCGACCTCGATGTCCTGAGGCTCGGTGAAATTTCCCACGCCGAGATCGTCACCGGTAAAGGTGCTGCTCGGAATATAGGCGTGGGGGGTGATTATGGGGTTTCCGTTATAGTCATACATATATGTGTCGTATGCCACCGATGATGACTCTACCGTTTTTGCCGATGCGCCGACGCAAAGGGCGCCCGTAACCATAATCGCCGCTATTGTTATACTAAGTATTTTCTTAAATATTCGCATTTAAATATCCCCTTGTTACAATATCGGTTTAAACGGTCTTACTCCTTAATGCCGGAGGATGACATTGTTTCCACGATGTTACTCTGTGAAAACATAAATACGGCGATAGGAAGTATCATCATAAATACCACCGAGGCGGCACCTGCACCGGCTCGGGAAATACCCGCCGAAATTATCTGGGATATTGCATAGTTAAGGGTTTTTAACTGCTCGGTGTAAATGTATGTTGCGCCGGTGGAGTTCCAAAGACCTTGGAAGGAGAAAACGATAAGTGTCAGCCAGGCAGGCTTAACCATCGGCATAACAATGGTCCAGAATATTCTCATTTCTCCGGCACCATCGATTTTGGCGGCCTCGATTATGGTATCCTTGACCATGGATTCCATATGCTGCTTCATAAGGTAAAGTCCGAGGGTGGACGAGAAAGCAGGCAGGATTATCGACCAATATGTATCAATAAGTCCGAGCTTGGACATAATGATGAAGGTCGGAATGGCGGTCGAGCCGCTGAACATAAGGGATGTAACTATGACCTTAAATATGGTCTGGGATCCGTAAAACCGCTTTTTTGAAAGGGCATATGCCGCCATGGAGGCGATTATAACATGGCCGAAGGTACCGACCACCGAAATGAAAACGGTGTTGAAGATGTATCTTGAGAAGGGTACCCAGGAGTTGCTGAGGTTGGAGAAAAGGTCGGCAAAGTTTTTAAGAGTCGGCTTTGCGACCCAGAAGCGCGGGGGGAATATCCAAAGTTCATCAAGAGGCTTCAGAGAGGTGATTATGGCGTAGTACATAGGAAGAACCATAAGGAATCCGAATATGAAAAGGATTATAAAAATACCTATGTCGCCGCCGGTCGAACGGTTAACGCGGTTTCTTGCCATATTAGTTACCCACCTTTCTAAGAAGTTTCTGAATGACCTTGTTGGTGATTATCATAACGAGGAAGAGTATGGTGGCTATGGCCGACGCATAACCCATCTCATAACGCATCCCGCCGTAGTCCTCAAGGTGGTGCATTATAGTATGTACTGCATATCCTGTCGAGGGGAAGCCGCAAAGACCGGTGATAACACCGCCGACGCCGAAAGCACCGGTGATGCTCATAACGGCCGAGAACATCAGCGACTCACGCATAAGGGGCAGGGTAACAAACCAAAGCTCCTGCCAACGGTTGCGGACTCCGTCAACTGCCGCCGCTTCGTAGTATGTACGGTCAACGCCCTGAAAACCGGCAATGAAGGCAAGGAAGGAGGTGCCGAGACTGGTCCAGAGAATAACCACGATACAGAGCGGCATCATATACTGGGTGTTGGTAAACCAGAGTATCGGCGAATCGATGACTCCAAGCTTGAGCAGGAAGGCGTTTACAAGGCCGTAGCTGTCGCTGGAGAACATAAGTGTGAAGATAAGGAAGGCGTTACCCGAAATGGACGGTGCATAGAAGCAAAGGGTGATGAACGCACGCACCTTCGGAGAAAACTCGTTTATACACCATGCAAAGAAGAAACAGAGCAGGTATCCCACAGGTCCGGTAATACCGGCCAGAATGACCGTGTTTCTTATGGCAATAAGAAATATTTCGTCGTGCAGCAGCAATCTCGAATAGTTTTCAAGTCCGACAAAGTTAGGCCACTGGAGCATGTTGAAGTCGGTAAAGCTGAAGAACATGGAAACAGCAACCGGAAGCACCGTGAAAATGGTGAAAAGTATAACATACGGCGCGCTCATAAGATAGCCGACGCGGTCGTCCCAAATCTTCGCCAACTTTTGCTTACCGGTCAGTTTCTTGCGATCCTCCCGAGGCTGCCTTTTAAAAAGCTTCATAAATTTATTACTCCCTCGTAATAGTATTGGATAAGTTTAATGCTTACTTTTTATTTTCGTTATCTGCAAATTCCTTTTGCTTTCTGGTAAGCTCTTCGTTGATAAGTCTTACATTATCAAGGAGTTCTTCGCCCGGGTCGGCGTCCTGATTGACGACGGCCTGGAAAGCAAAGCTCAGATAACGGCCCAGAATGTAACTTCCGGGATACTCGGGAAGAGATCTTGCAGATTGCCACTGGTTGTAAATTGCTTTATAGTCGCTGGACGACCAGGGAAGCTGTGCAACGGCCTCCAGATTGGCAGTGTTGTAACGGGCGGATGTACCGAGAATACTTTCGATTTCCTGACCGTATGCCACCTGAGTGTCGGTGCTGGTCCACCAGCTAAGGAAGTCCCAGGCTGCCTCGGGATCCTTGGCGTTGCTTATAATTATCGACGCGCTTCCGGCCGAGAGAGCCGTGTGGTCGATGGTGCCGTCCTCTTTTTCGATTCCGGGAATGTCGGTAAATCCCCACAGTCCCTTGATTTCGGGAGCGAAAACACTCAGCTGGTTATATGCGGTGTAATCGGCAAGACCGAGAGGCATTTCACCGGTACGGAAACGGTTGGAGAAGTCGAATGTAACAAGGCATCCGTAGGAAGTGAAGAACTCGGTATACTGCTTAAAGCAGCTGATCGAAAGGGCGCTGTCAAGTGCTGATGCCGATCCGTCTTCATTATAATAGGAACCGCCGTTCTGATAAAGCAGTGTTCCGAATACGTCGGTAATTCCGAAGTAGAGTCCGTTCATATTAAGCTTGACTATGCAGTCGTAAACCTCGGTCCAGGTTTTCGGCACTTCCATCTCAAGCTCGGACAAAACGTCCTTTCGGTAGAAGAGCATTCCGAAGGAGAAGGTCTCGGGAACACCGTATGTCTTACCTTTATACTGATAAGGCGTATACGCCGTCTTGTTGAATCTCGACATAACCTGATCGAAGGTCTGATCGACCTTGTCGGGATCGTTGAACTGGGAAATATCCATAACCGCACCGCGGATGGCGTAGTTAAGAGGCTCGGAGTTTCCGACGCCCAGCACCACATCGGGTCCGATGCCGGCCGTAATCGAAGGAAGTATCGTTCCGGCCGAAACGAGTTTAAGGTTTACCTTAAGGTCGCTTGATTTGGACAGCGAGTTGTCTATCAGCCGTCTGATTATCTGAGACTGGTCCTGGCTGGTGGCCACCCATACGGTAACATCGCGGGTGTTCTCACGGGCATCGGCTGCGCGTCCTACATTATTATAGTCCATATAGAAGGAGGAAGCGAACATCTTGCTCTGGTGAACAAGGTTTTCCCAGAAGTTTGCGTTTGCGCGGGGAAGCTCCTCTTCTGCGGGGGTTATCTGAATCCAGTCATAACCGACCGGCTGAGCCGTGGCATTGACGAGCCAGGTGGAAATGGTACCGAGGTTGGATTTGAAGTTTTCAAGCTTCTTGGCAATGGTGGTGGGATTCTCGGTCATTATTTCCAGGTCGTTTATAAGGGTGTTAAAGGAGCTGGTGAAGGAGCTGTTTTTCTCTCCTGTCAGATCCTTGATCTTGGAAACAACGTCTTTAAGGGTTTCAAGATCCGCTGCCATTTCGGAAATGGTATCGGGTATCATTGTTTCAAAGCTGTAATCACGGAAGGTATCGGGGGAAGATCCGGTGATCATCATAATGCTGCGGTAGCAGTTGTTGAGACTGTAAATGGCGTTGTCGACAGCAGCCAGCAGATCGGCAAATTCTCCGAGGGTAACTTCAAGACGGATGGTGTTCTTACCTTTGGCAAAGTAGAAAAGGAAGGGGGTTCCGTCGGGAGCGCAAAGATTGGATACCTGCCAGCCGTCCTTATAGTCAAAGTGGACGTACTTTGCTTCTTCGCAGGGAATTACACCGTTGACATAAACCGAGCGGTTACAGAAAGCGCCGTCACGGTCGGTCTGTTTGAAACGGGTGGTTATATTGTAAAGGCCGGCTTCCTCAACGTCGAATTCCCATTCGATCCACTGATATGCCGAACTGAACTTATCGCTCTTTATCTGGTTGAGCTTAATTACATCGAAGGACGTAGGATATGTAATGGGGGAGGTACGGTCCCACTCGGGGTAAATGGTTGCGGCTGATTTAAGATGCATATCCTCAGCCTGACGGCGCATGGGATTGTCACCCATCTCTCCGTCGAAATCATTTGCGCTGGAGGTTCCGAGCTTATAGCCCTTCTGCTCGTATTCCTTCTGAAGGTCGGCGTAGGAAATAAGGGTGGGGGCCTTCTGGAGGGAGATGCGGTTGAAAACCACCGCTTCCTTCTGAGATTCGAACTTTATGGTGTGTGTTCCGGCGGTAAGGTAGAATTTAAAGTACTCACCGTATTTACCGCTGGTATCGATACATTTTCCGTCATACCATCCGTTAACCTCAACCGAGCTTGCGCGGATGTCGTTTCCGTCCTGGTCGAGGGTTATTCCCTCGTCGCTGTCTCTCCACACTCTGGGGAAGACAATACCGCCCGCCTCGGTGAAGGGAGATTTATCGTCTATGTAAAGTGAACGTTCGATGGAATTATTCTTTCCGGGAACGGTATAGTAAAGCACATCTATAACAAAAAGTCCGTCGTTCTGAATGTTGACCGTCCATGTGGTCGAAGCGTTTACGCCGTTGTCCGAATCGCCCATATAAAGCGACTGGCCCTTGATTCCGTTTTCGGGCAAGGCATCGTCATATGTGGCATCGGCTCTGACATCACCGACAGATGCAGTAAGATAAGCCGGATCGGCTGCTCCGAAGGTTATGATTTCAGAAGCGTCAGGCACATCGGCGTACTGTGCAATATATTCGGTGTAGGTGAATTTTGAAAAAACCGTGTTTTGCTCACGGACCTTTAAATATTCCTCTACATTTTCCGGATCGGCGGCGCTGACCATCTGCTCGGTCGAGACAGTACCTGCCGTTTCGTTATCCGCGACGGCACAGTAACCCGCCGAAGAAATCAGCATTATCGCGGAAAGCAATCCGGCGACAATTCGGGAATAATGTTTCATGTGTTAACGCTCCTTCTTAACGCTAAAGTGGTAGGTAAAAAATTCTTTGGACTTTTTGCAATAATTTTTCCGATGTGAAATGTACAATTTAACCAAAGTTATGTGTAAACCCTACAAAACGGAAATTGCTTTTTTGGTAGTTTTACACCTTATAATTTTATCTAAACTCGGTGCTAATGTCAATGAAATAATATGTTTAGGCACACTTTTTCCACCATATAAACAATATCGACTTTTAGATTTTGTGCAACTTTCACATAATATATGACAAATACTGCATCTTTGCACAATGCATAGGAGTTTTTGTGTTCTAAATTAGAAAATAACGCCTATTGCAAACGCTGTTTGAGGGCCTTGATTTCACCGGTCAGGCGCTCGATTTCCCTTCTTGCTTCCTCTCCGTCAAAACGGGTGCAGGCAGAATCTTCCACGGCTTTTTTAAGTTGAAGACGAAGCTGTTCACATTCTCTTTCGCTCTTTTCAAGTTCGTCGCACATACCGAGGGCGGTAAGCACCGCAACCATGGTGGTCGAAAGACTGGGGTTTGCCTTTTTGGTTTTGTCGAGCTCGGCATTAAGGCGGGCACCCACCTTTCTGACCTGAGCCTCATCGTCGTCGGTCACTACCATATATTCTATACCGCCAACCGAAAGTTTAATTTTATTTGACATAATCTGCCCCTCCTTGTAGGTTATTCCGCTGAAAAACAACATTTATATAGGTTACATTATATTATACAACATCTTTCGTCAAAAATAAAGAAAAATTTTGCTTTTGGCCCTTTATTTTCAAGTATAAGCAACAGACGGTCGAACACCGTACGGTTTCGCTAGTCCCTTTTCCCGTGCGGCATCGCGTTCATCAACCATAGGCGTCAGCCTGATGGCCGATTTCACGCTTTCCCGCGCAGAAAAATGAACGGCAGAAACTCTTCGACCTTAAAAATAGGAAAATTTTTCGTTTTTGAAGTTTTGTCACGCCGATATACCGGCGTATTTCAAGTGGCGAAACGATAAAAACGGGGAATTTAACATTTTTAAGGCGTGCGGGGTTCGACCGTCTGTTGCTTAACCATAATGCACACATACTAACAGGATTTTGGCGGAGAAAAATCTCTTCGCCCAAAAATGAGCATAGTAACGAGGGATTTTCGGTGCGGAGGAGTTCATAAGGCTTAACGCTACTGTGCGACGACAAGCCGGAAAGCACCGTTAACAGGCCGTTTCAGGCGTGTTCGTCTGTTGCTTAACGGTCATATCTTTTTGATATGTATATTCGGGCCATTTAATATCATTTTTCAGCCGTTATTTTGGAGAAAAATTAAAAAAATAAAATTAACGGTTGACAAACGGGAAGGAAAGAATTATATTATCCGTGTGTAGTTGAAAAATATATTGCTTGTTTATCATATTGATATTATTAAGTTAATTAAGAAAGGGTTTCGATTATGGTTTTTGAACAGTTGAGAAATATTATCTGCACCCAGTTGGAACTTCAGCCCAGCCAGGTCACGATGGAATCGTCCATGGCCGACGAGCTCGGCGCCGACAGCCTCGACCTTGTGGACGTCATAATGTCGGTTGAAGATGTTTTTGATGTTGAAATTCCCGACGAAGAGGTCGAAAAGCTTCGCTGTGTAGGCGACCTTGTCCACTACATCGAAGAGCATCAATAAAAATGGGGAACCGCCGCAAAACCGGCGGTTTCAGCTATTTTTTCGGACAGACATCCGTTTTGACCTGCCGGCAGAAGGCCGAAATACGAAAAACCAAAACGGACGTAATTTTGTTTTTAAAACCGCGGCGGTAAAGCATACCGCCCCAAGACAGAGTAGGAGACGGTTTTTATGAATATAAACGATGTTTCTGCTATACTCAGGCTTGACAAAAGCCTTCGTGAAGACGTCAGAAAAGCCGAGCAACAGCGGGACGAAATAGATTCTCATATCGCCGAGAGTGTTAAAGAGCTGCACGACAGCCGCTATGCAAAGCTTAACAGCGAGCTTGAAGCATACGAAAAAAACAAAACGGCCGAAACCGATCGCCGCATTTCCGATCAGGCCGACCAGTATAAAAAACAGATTGACGCCATAGACGCAAAATACAACGCCGAAAAGGACAATTGGCTTAAACACATTGTCGGCGCGGTAACGGAGGTGTAGACTTTATGTCTGCCAACTTAAAATCCGAAATTGCCGCCGCTCAAAAGGCGCGGGCGCGATATGGGAGGTTCTTTTCAAAGGAAAGGCTTTGCCAGATGGCAGGTCTTTCAAATCTTCAGGAGCTGGCCGCTTCCATAAGGGAAAATTCCTTTTATGCCGACGGATTCGGCAATCTGAGCGATGCCGCCGTAAACCGCGAATCTCTCGAAAAAATACTCAAGGAACGGCTTTATACCGACCTTGCCGAGCTTTTCGGTTTCGATTTTGCCTTAGGATCCAAGCTTTACCGCCTTTCGATAATAGATTGCGAAAAGGAACTTGTAATGAGCTTTGCGAGGCTTCTTAACGCCGGCAAGTCGGAATTTTTCCGTCCTTCCCTTCCCGATTTTCTCGAACGGCACTTGGATATCGACCTTTCAGCCCTTAGGGCGGCCAAGGATTTTGACGATCTTTTAGGCTGCATTAAAAAACGTGATATGATTCTTATGGTTTCCCTTTGCCGTCCGGCGGAGGGCCAGCCCATTGATCTTTCGCTTATGGAATTTCTCTTTGAAGACTATTTCTGCAAAAAGGTTGTCGAAATATCCGACGGGGACGAAAAAATTGTTGAGATTTTCGGAATAAAAGCCGATTTTCTGAATCTTCAGATGATACTTCGCCAAAAGACATATTTCGACGCCACGCCCGGCGAAATAAAATCGCGGCTTCTTTCCATTCACGGCATTTTCAAGAAAAAAGTGCTTGAACAGCTTTGTGAAGGAAAGGCCGAGGATGTAAACAGCTTTATAGAGCAGTCGAAATATTCCGATTACTTCAAAAACAGCATATCGGCGGACATTGCCGCCGGACGGGCAGTGAGAGACATCTGCCGCAAAACCATGCGGTTTGACACCTCTCCCTCATCGGTACTTTCGGCATACATGCTGCTCGCAAATAACCAATACGACTGCCTGACCACCCTTGTGGAGGGGGTAAGATACTCCCTTGGCAGCGAAAAAATTACGGAACTTCTTCCCGTTTGATTTGAGGTGATATAATGTCAGTTGAAAAAATGGAACTTGCAACGGTCAGCGGAAGCTTTGAAAAACTGGATGAGACCCTCGACCTTTGCCGTGACGCAGGATGCTTTCATCCCGAGAATATGTCGCTTATAAGCGGCGCATCCCGGCTCAGCGAGGATAATCCCTACAAGGCTCAGCTCGATCGTTTGAACGGTCTCATAAAATCTGCCGGAATTACCGTTCCCGAGGGTGAATATGACGATCTTCCTCTTTCGGGAGAACAGGCAAGGGCTCAGGTTGACAAGATCGAAAAGGACATAAGCGGTTTTCAAAAAGAGCTGGCTATGATAGAAAAGGAGCAGGAATACTGTAAATCCTGCATACATATTCTGAGGCATTTTGAAACCATAGACATTCCTATAAACGACTTTTTTGAAACGGAATTTGTATCGGTAAGATTCGGCCGGCTGCCCCTTGAAGGATACAAGATGCTTGTGGCATACGCCGACAATCCCGACGTCATCTTCTACCCCTTCTCCCACGACAACGACTATTATTGGGGAATGTACATCGTGCCTGCCGAATACGCCGCAGAGGTCGATAAAATTTTCTCGGGACTGCTTTTTGAAAAAATATATATCCCGGGCGCCGTCGACTCTCCCTCGGAAGCCATAGAGCTGCTTAATGAACAGCTTGCAGAAGATGCCGAGCGGGCCGAGCAAACAAAGGCCGATTTCAAGGCATACTTTGAAAACCGCACCGAAAGCATACAAAGTTTTTATTCCAAGCTCTGTATGCTTAACACGAGATTTGAGCTGAGAAACTACGTTTCCCGTCACGGCGATCATTTTGTTATGATGGGCTGGGTGCCAAAGCCCGACGCCCAGCGGCTGACAGAGCTTTTCGACGGCAAGGACGGCATAACGGTTTCCTTTAACGAAAACAAAAACATTTCCAGGCTTTCTCCCCCAATAAAGCTCAAAAATACCGTTCTGCACCGTCCCTTTGAGTTCTACATAAAGATGTTCGGAATGCCTAAATACGGCGAGATCGATCCCACCGCCTTCGTGGCCATAACATATACCCTGCTTTTCGGCATAATGTTTGCCGATTTCGGTCAGGGACTTGTGCTTTCGATAGTCGGCTACTTTATGTACAAGCTCAAAAAGATGGAGCTCGGCAAGCTGCTTATTCCCTGCGGAATAGCGGGTTCCTTCTTCGGACTGGTATTCGGTTCCTGCTTCGGATTCGAGGAAATATTCAATCCCCTCTACTATAAGCTGGGGCTTGTGGCCTCCCCCGAGCATAAACCCATCGAAATAATGTCCAACATCATGACCATCCTTTACAGCGCCGTGGGAATAGGCGTCGTGCTTATGCTTCTTGCGCTTATACTCAACATCTATTCCAAGTTCAAACAGCGGGAATTCGGCGAAGCGCTCTTTTCGGAAAACGGCCTTTGCGGACTGCTTTTCTACGCAGGGGCAATAACCCTTGCGGCAAACGCCGTCCTCTCGCTTAACATCCCCACCCTTCCGATAGTTTTGGCGGGAATAGTCATCCCCATAGCCTGCATCTGGCTTAAGGATCCCCTCATCAAGCTTTGCGACGGCGAGGAGGACTGGAAGCCCGAAAGCTGGGGCGGCTATATGACCCAAGGATTCTTTGAGCTGTTTGAAGCCATTCTTTCCTATGTCACCAACACCGTTTCCTTCCTTCGTGTCGGCGCGTTTGTACTTGTCCACGCCGGAATGATGAGCGTTTTCTTCTCCCTTGCAAATATGTTCGGCGAATATTCGGTAGGATTCTGGATAGTGGTCGTTTTCGGAAACATATTCGTACTTGTGCTGGAAGGGCTGCTGGTCGGTGTACAAAGCCTGCGTCTCGAATTTTACGAGATGTTCAACCGTTTCTTTGAGGGCTCGGGACATGAGTTCAAGCCCATTAAATATTAATCTTTTGAACCTAAAACCTTTATTAAAATCTTCGGAGGTATGTTAAAATGTCTGTCTTTTCTGTTGTAATGTTCCTTATCCCCCCTGTGGCCATCTTTTTTGCAATCTATAACGCTCTGCGCTGCTACAAAAAGGGTGCAGCTCCCACAAAGGCTATGAAAATACACTTCGCAACCCTCGTTGCAGTAACCGCCCTTTGCATAACCGGAGCGGTCACCGCCTTTGCCGACACCGGCGACGCTGCCGCAGCAGCTGCAGCCGTTACCTCAAACGGCGACGGCCTTAAATATCTTGCCGCAGGTCTTTGTACCGGTATTGCCGCTATCGGCGGCGGTATAGCTTTGGGCGCCGGCATTCCCGCCGCAATAGGCGCCACCACCGAGGATCCTAAGGCCTTCGGTAAATCCCTTATCTTCGTTGCTCTGGGCGAAACCCTCGCACTTTACGGAGTTATCATCTCCTTTATGATAATCAACGCCTAAGATAGGCTGAAAGGAGGTACCGGCAATGCGTTTTGCCCTTATCAGCGACAATCACGACACCCTTTTAGGTATGCGCCTTGCGGGTATCGAAGGGGTCATCGTCCACGACAGGGACGGGGTGGTCAAGGCTCTTGAAGACGCCACCGTCGACGATCAAATCGGTGCAGTGCTTATAACCGAAAAACTCGTTTCTCTGGCAGAAGAACAGATCGACGATTTCAAGCTGCACCGTGCAAAACCCCTTGTCATAGAAATTCCCGACCGACACGGATCGGGCAGATCGGGCGACTCCATAACAAAATACATTCGAGAGGCAATCGGAATCAAGATTTGAGGTGTTTAAAATGTCAGCTGAAAAAACAGACGTCATAATGAAAGCCATGAGCGACAATGCCAAGGCAAAGGCCGAGCAGACGGTCGGTGACGCTCAAAAACGCCTTGAAGACGCTCTCGAAAAGGCGAAAACAAGACTTGATGCGGAAATAGCCAACACAAAACGTCAGCGCATTTCCGAAATAAATACGGCGGCGGGAGTTAAGATCTCGGCGGCCGAAAATAAGGCTCGTGCCGATCTGTTTAAACGCCGCGAGCAGGTGCGTCTTGAAATTTTTGAAAAGGCCAAAGAACAAATAAAGAGTTTTACAGGAACCGACGATTACAAGCAGTTGCTTATCAAGTCGGCTCAAAACATAAGACAGCAGATGGAAGGCCAGTGCGCCGAGCTTATCTTAAGAGAAGCCGACAAAAAATATGCCGCCGAAATCTGCTCCTATCTCGGCAATTCCATAACGCTGCACATCGACAACTCCATCGAACTTGGCGGAATAATCGTCAAATCGGCCGACGGAGAAATGATGATCGACGACTCTCTTGACGAACGGTTGTCATCTCAGCAAAAGTGGTTTATGGAAAATTCGGGACTTGTCATTGAATAGTCCTTTACCGGAGGCGAAAATTTTGAACAAAAAGGTTATTTACGGAATAAACGGTCCTGTTGTTACGGTTAAGGAAACCGAGGGCTTTTCCATGCAGGAAATGGTCTATGTGGGCAATGAACGGCTGGTCGGAGAAGTCATCGGAATTAAAGACGACACCACCACCATTCAGGTCTACGAAGTAACCACCGGCCTTAAACCCGGCGAGCCGGTCGTTACCTCGGGAAGTCCCCTGGCTCTCGTGCTCGGTCCCGGAATTTTAAGAAATATATTCGACGGTATCGAACGTCCCCTTCCCGAAATCGAGGAGAAATTCGGTCCCTTCATACAGCGCGGCAACGCCACCGCTCCCCTTAACACCGAAAAGGAATGGGACGTAACCGTGACCGTCAAGGCGGGCGATTATCTTGAGGAAGGTCAGGTATATGCCACCTGTCCCGAGACTCCCGCCATTGTACACAAAATTATGCTTGCTCCCGGCCTTTCGGGAGAGGTTACCTTTGCCGCTCAAAACGGTAAATACAAATTAAACGACCACATTGTCACCATTAAGGACAAGATCGGCAACGAAAAGAAGCTTACCCTTTGCCAGTTTTGGCCCATCCGCCAGCCCCGCCCCACAAAGGAGCGGCTTACGGTGGATAAGCCCCTTATAACCGGTCAGCGCGTTATCGACACCCTCTTCCCGGTTGCAAAGGGAGGCGCCGCCGCAATACCCGGAGGCTTCGGCACCGGCAAGACCATGACCCAGCATCAGCTTGCAAAATGGTGCGACGCCGACATCATAATCTATGTCGGTTGCGGCGAGCGCGGAAACGAAATGACTCAGGTGCTTGACGAATTCGGCGGACTTATCGATCCGAGGACCGGCAAGGAGCTCAGAGACCGTACCGTGCTTATTGCCAACACCTCCAATATGCCTGTTGCCGCCCGTGAGGCATCTATATACACCGGAATCACGCTGGCCGAATATTACCGCGACATGGGATACGATGTGGCCATGATGGCCGACTCAACCTCCCGTTGGGCAGAGGCGCTTCGCGAAATTTCCGGCCGTCTTGAAGAGATGCCTGCCGAGGAAGGCTATCCCGCCTATCTTCCCTCCCGCCTCTCGGCCTTTTACGAGCGTACCGGCAACTTTATGACCCTTTCGGGAAAGGAAGGCTCCATAACCGTTATCGGCGCCGTTTCACCCCAGGGCTCGGATTTTTCCGAGCCGGTTACCCAGAACACCAAGCGCTTCACCCGCTGCTTTTGGGCGCTGGACAAAAGCCTTGCCTATGCAAGACACTATCCGGCCATCAACTGGATGGAAAGCTATTCGGAATACGACGGGGATCTTTCCAACTGGTACAATACCAACGTTGATCCTCTCTTTATGAAATACCGCGGCGAAATACTGGCTATTCTGCGTGAAGAAAGCTCGCTTATGGAAATAGTCAAGCTCATCGGATCGGATGTTCTTCCCGATTATCAAAAGCTGATTATGGAGATCGCCAAGGTCGTCCGCGTGGGCTTTTTGCAGCAAAACGCCTATCATAAGGACGATACATACGTTCCTCTCGAAAAGCAGTTCCTTATGATGAAAACGATACTGAAGCTCAACGAAAAGGCCAAAACCGTCACCGATGCGGGCATTCCTCTCGCAAGGCTTACCGAAACCGGCATTTTCGAAAAGCTTCTTAAAATGAAGAGCGACATAGGCAACAACGACACCGCCGCGTTCGACCGTCTCAACAAAGAGATCGACGAGACGGTTGCCGCCGTAAACCGTTCTAAACGCTGAAGGGAGGTCGATTTTTTGATTACCGAACACATCGGACTTAAAGAAATAAGCGGTTCTCTTATCGCCCTCGAGGGCGTTGAAGGGGTCGCAAACGAAGAGGTCGTCAGAATATACACCGCCTCCGGCGAAGAGCGCGTCGGCCGTGTGGTCGAGCTTGCGGGAGACAAGGCGGTTGTGCAGGTTTTTGAAGGCACATCGGGGATTTCACTTAAAGATACCCGCCTCATCTTTACCGCCCGCCCCATGGAAATGACTCTTGCTCCCGAAATGCTCGGCCGTGTTTTCAGCGGCGCGGGAAAGCCGAGAGACGGCCTTGGAGAAATATATTCCTCCGCAAGAAGGGATGTCAACGGCTCGCCCATCAACCCCGTTTCGCGAGAATATCCGAGAAACTTCATTCAAACCGGAATTTCCTCCATCGATGCTATGTCCACCCTTATCCGCGGACAAAAGCTGCCCATTTTCTCGGGCGCAGGTATGAAACATAACGAGCTTGCGGCCCAGATCGTCCGCCAGGCCAAGCTTTCGTCCAAATCGGGCAAGGACGAGGAGTTTGCCGTTGTTTTCGCCGCAATGGGCGTAAAAAACGACGTTGCGGAATATTTCCGCCGTTCCTTTGAATCTTCCGGCGTTTTAAAGCGGGTTGTTATGTTCTTAAACCTTTCAAACGACCCCATCATCGAGCGTATTTTGACCCCCAAGCTTGCCCTGACCGCCGCCGAGTATCTGGCCTTTGACCTTGGAATGCACATTCTCGTGGTTATGACCGATATGACAGCCTACGCCGAGGCTTTGCGCGAATTCAGCTCCTCAAAGGGCGAAATCCCCAGCCGCCGCGGCTTTCCCGGATATCTTTATTCCGACCTTGCTTCTCTTTACGAGCGCGCCGGAATGATCAAGGGCAAAAAAGGATCGGTCACCCAGCTGCCCATTCTCACCATGCCAAACGACGACATCACCCACCCCGTTCCCGACCTTACCGGATACATCACCGAGGGGCAGATCGTGCTCGACCGCACCCTCGACGCCACCGGAGTCTATCCTCCCGTGGGCGTGCTGCCCTCCCTTTCCCGTCTTATGAAGGACGGCATCGGCGCCGATATGACAAGGGCCGATCACGCCGCCGTTTCCAACCAGCTTTTTGCCGCCTGCGCCAAGGTTCAGGACGCAAGATCCCTTGCCTCTGTTATCGGTGAAGACGAGCTGTCGGATGTGGACAAAATTTATATGGAATTCGGCAAACGGTTTGAAAAGGAATTTCTCACCCAGGGCGAAAACGAAAACCGTTCGATAGATCAGACCCTCGATTTGGGCTGGAAGCTGCTTTCCATTCTTCCCCGTTCCGAGCTCGACCGTATCGACGACAAGACCCTCGACGAGCACTACGGAAAGCACTGATTTAACACAGGTTATCATTCTTTTAAGCAATTCACCTGTTTTTATCGGCAAAGCATCCCTGATACATTTCACCTGAAAGCGCATATTTTTTAATTCCCGCGCTATTTACAAATTAACCGGAAAAGGAGGCTCATACAATGGCAACCGCAGTAAGCCCCACAAAAGCCAATCTTATGGCGGCAAAAAAATCGCTGACCCTGGCTCAGACCGGATACAGCCTGCTCGACCGCAAAAGGAATATTCTCATACGGGAAACTATGGGCCTTATCGACTCGGCAAAGGACATTCAGCAGCAGATCGACAAAAGCTTCAGCGAGGCGTATAAGGCGCTGGAAAACGCCAACGTCACTCTCGGCCTTTGTGACGATCTTGCAACGGCCATCCCTGTGGAAAACGGCCTTTCCATAAGTTCAAGAAGCGTTATGGGTGTGGAAATTCCCACCGTCACCCTCACTCCTTCCTCGCCTATGAAGAATTATTACGGCTTTTATTCGACCAATTCCTTGCTTGACGAGGCTTATTTTAAATTCGACCGGGTCAAAAAGCTGACCGCCCGCCTGCTCGAGATCGAAAACAGCGTATACCGCCTGGCAACGGCCATCAGCAAAACTCAGAAACGCGCCAACGCCTTAAAAAATATTGTCATTCCCCGATTTAAAAATCAGATAGCCACCATTTCCGAATCACTCGAAGAAAAAGAAATGGAAGAGCATTCCCGCCTTAAAATGATAAAAAAGCAAAAAGGCGAGCAATAATCGGCGGCCCGGCGACCGCCTGACCTGCCAACCTGATTTTCAGCATTTTAACAAAACCTCTTAGCAAACCTCGAAAGAAGCGTAACAGTCTTTGCTGCGCTTCTTTTTTATTTTTCCCGCTGCCTTTCCTGTATTTTTGCGCTTTTTCCGAAAACAAAAAAACCGAAAGCTTTTTGCAAAAACCCAAAAAAACCGAAGAGCTTTTTCCGAAAACCCAAAAAACAAGAACTTTTTGCTAAAATGCAAAAAACAAGGGCCTTTTGCAAAAATCAAAGAACCGAGAACCTTTTGCAAAAACCCAAAAAAACAAAGGCTTTTTCCGAAAACCCAAAAAAGCCGATAATGATAATGATAATGATAATGATAATGTTAATGATAATGATAATGTTAATGATAATGAAGATGTATATGATAATGTTGATGAAAATGACACTGACACTGTAAATGAAAATGACGCCGCAAAAGCGGCGAGGAAAAACCACAAGGGCGTGAAGAACAAAAAAGCAGGGTGGAAATATAAAGCCTGCCGGGGCGGGAGTCTGTGTTTTCAAAAAAATTCGTATATGGGATTTTTGTTTTACGGTTGCTTTTTGAGGCCGGAAATCGGTTTTTTATATTTGAATCTTTTTATAATTTCGAACAAAAAGCTCGGATTTGCGCGGGAAAATCTATTTTTACTGTCTTTGAAGCTTTAAAAACATTTATGCGAATGTTGCAAAAACGTGCATTTGATCCTTGACTTTTGTGTTAAATTGTGATACATTTGGTTTGTAATGATTTTTGTGCTGTGGCAAAATCTGCCCGTTTTTCCCGCAAATCTCCTGTCGGGCAGCGGCCGAAAGCAGTCGGACCGCAGTTTTGCGCATTGTGCAGCACATTTGGAGGTTTTAAAATTGAAGAAAACACTTTCGCTGCTTCTTGCTTTGGCCACAGCCTTTTCGGCATCGGTTTTACCCACTGCTTCGGCCGAGAAAGAAACAGCCAAGCCGCAAAAAACGGTTTCGGTTGCCGCCTGTGATAATGCCGAAGGCTGGCGCAACACCGCCGCATATGAATCCACATTTTCGGTAGACACCGAAAACAAGGAGCAGGGCAATGCCAGCATTAAGCTGACTTCTGCAAAAGAAGAGGCCGATGCCGACGGTATCCGCGGAAGATGGTATATCCGCACCGCCAACTTTATCAATCTCGACGAATACACCGCCCTCACCTTTAAGCTCTGTGTCGATCACTTTGTTTTGGGTAACGACAGCATAAAAATCACCCTCGTATCGGAGGACGAAAAATTTACGGGATACAGCTTTACCCAGAGCATCAAGCTCTTTAAAAAGGGCTGGCACGATATTTCTCTTGATCTGACTAACCTTCCCGATCTTGATGAAGGCGCAACCGTTGACAAGACCAAGATCAAGCGCATTGTTTTCACCTGGTACAACACCAGAAAGGCTGACAATACCGTCTTTAATATCGACGATATCCGCCTTGTTGTAGACCAAGACAAGATTCCCACCCTCGACAGCGTTAAATCAAAAGAAAACGCCATTTTCGGCGACATCGACCTTAATGGGTCGCTGACCGCTACCGACGCCCTTCTTGCACTGAAGGCATCGGTGGGAACGGCTGCCCTCAGCGAGGCCGGCGCAATTATGGCCGACGTTGACGATGACGATGCCGTTTCGGCAAACGACGCACTTATGCTTCTGCTCCGTTCGGTTAAAAAGGACGTTCAGTTTGACGGGGAGATAAGCTTTTTCCGGTATCTCAACAAATCGCTGACCACCAAGCACAAGATCCAGTTTAATTCCGACGGAAAACTGAAAATTCTTGAGATCAACGACATACACAACAACCGCAACAACGGAAAACTTCACGCCGAAACCGCATCTGCCGTAACTCAAATGCTCGACAAAACAAAGCCCGATCTTGTAATCCTTAACGGTGACACAATAATGGATCAGTTCGTCGGCGATCTCGATCAGCGAATTGAAGACATCAGAAGTATACTGACCGATTTCAACAGCATACTTGCCGAACGCAACATATACTGGCTGGCCACCTTCGGCAACCACGACGCCGAGCACTGTCTGGTTTCGAGAATCGATCAGATAAAGATATATGAATCCCTCAGCCACTGCCTTTCCTTTGAAGGATATGAAGTTCCCGATACATCCTGGGAAGTGCTGGTCAGATATAATCATTCCAGCCGCTGCGGCAACACCGTAACCCAGATATACGACAGCACCGGCAAAGAGGTCAAGCTCAACATTTGGTGCATCGATACGGGAGTCAGCGAATTTGCCGAGCCGGAAAGCAACATCAGCGGCGACGCCCATGCCTATATTCTGCCCTCTCAGATCGAATGGTACAAAAACACATCGGCCTGTCTTGAGGCAGCTGACGGACGCAAGGTCCCCGGAATGATGTTCGGCCACATTCCCCTTCCCGAATTTAAGCTTATTCCCGAAAATCCCGAAAAATATCAAATGATCGGAAAGCTGGTCGAAGGTATTTGCTCCGCAACTAAAAACACAGGTATGTTCGACGCTATGAAGGAAAGAGGAGATATCCTTTCCTATAACGCCGCTCACGATCACAACAACGCCTTCTCGGGAATAATCGACGGCATTGAGCTTTCCTACCCCGGTTCCCTCGCCTACGACTCCTACGGCGGATATTACGGTTTGGCACCCAACAAAACCTATGCCGGCTGCCGTCTTATTACCGTGGACGAGTCAAATGTTGAGGGATACAAGTCAGAATTTGTTCAGTATGTTCCCAAAGCATAAGAATCCCCGCAAAGCTCAGCGCCGATGCACCGGCAAGCAAATGCAGGCAAGCGCGGCAAACGATGCACGGCATTGACACACGGCAGGTGTGACTCACACCTGTAAATCAATTGCACGGCTCTGAGACCAGAGTACAGCGTACGGTACTATGGCCCGCAGCAGACAAGCTTACTTTGAATTCACAGCACCGAAATGCACAGCGATGAAACAAATTGCAATGCACGGTGTAATTCAAGGTGCAAAAACGCATTAAGCGATAATTTTTAAAACTAAAAAACTATAACCAACCGCTCCTTTACGGCAATTGTCCTCCTATGTCTTGCCAAAAGGAGCGGTTTTGTATCGGACTGCTTAAGATTTTGCATTAGCTTTTGCCAAACTTAAAATTTTTATCAACACCTTTTTGATTTCAACGTTTATTTCCTCCCCGGTAAAATGTGCCGCTGCGCAGATAGCTGTGCCCACAAAACTTCGGAAAATCACGGCAAAAAACAATCACGACAAAGATGCGGCGGCGCGGCAGCAGCGGCAGAGCGGAAGAGGAATGGGCACTCCAACAAATTTTTAATAATTTTTTAACGAAATGTGACGTTTTTTGTTGCTTTTCATATTCTTTTATGCTATAATGCGTTAAAGTGTTAAGTCAACCCTGTTGCAGAGTTGGCGCAAAAAGAAAGGATATCATTATTTATGGAGAGAGAAAAATTAGGCTCGCGGCTTGGTTTTATCCTGCTTTCGGCGGGATGCGCCATCGGCTGCGGAAACGTGTGGAAATTCCCGTGGATGACCGGTCAAAACGGCGGCGGCGGATTTGTTCTTATTTATATAATCTTCCTTCTGCTTCTCGGCCTTCCGGTTATGACAATGGAATTTGCCATGGGACGCGCCGCTCAGGCAAGCCCCGTCCGTATGTACCACAAGCTTGAAAAGCCCGGAACAAAGTGGCACATTCACGGATATATTTCGCTTATCGCAAACGTCTGCCTTATGGCTTTTTATACCGTGGTTACCGGTTGGATGATCTATTATTTCTTTAAATTCCTCATCGGCCAAAACCGGGGACTGAGCTTTGCCGGTATGATAACCGATCCTAAGGTCAACGTTATATTCCTTGCCATTGCCGTTTTAATCGGTTTCGGCACCCTTTGCTTCAAGCTCCAGGGCGGTCTTGAAAGGGTCACCAAATATATGATGATCATAATGCTGTTGCTTATGGTTGCTCTGGCGGTATACGCCTCCACCCTCACCGGAGCAAAGGAAGGCTACAAGTTCTATCTCGTTCCCGATTTTTCAAGGATCGACGCCGGCGTGGTTGTTTCGGCCATGAATCAGGCCTTCTTTACCCTGAGCATCGGTATCGGTTCTATGGCCATTTTCGGAAGCTACATCGGCAAGGAGCGTTCGCTGCTCGGTGAATCGGTCAACGTAATCGTTCTTGACACCTTCGTGGCCATCGTTTCCGGTCTTATCATATTCCCTGCCTGCTACACCTACGGCGAGGAGGTAACCGCCGGTCCTCCCCTCCTTTTCGACACCATGGCCACCGTATTCAACGAAATGGGACCCCAGGGAAGATGGTGGGGTACCGCATTCTTCCTCTTTATGGTATTTGCTGCGCTTTCGACCGTTCTTGCGGTTTTTGAAAACATTCTCGCCTGCGTCAGAGAGCTGACCGGCTGGAGCCGCCCCAAGGGCTGCCTCATTTGCGGTATCGGCATTTTCGTTCTCGCCCTTACCACCGCTCTCGGATACAGTGTGCTTCACTTCCAGCCCTTCGCCGAAGGAACGGCCTGGCTCGATTTTTGGGATTTTCTCGTCAGCACAAACTTCCTGCCTCTCGGCTCCCTTGTGATTGCGCTCTTCTGCTGCAACAAGCATCTGGGATGGGGTTGGGAAAACCTTATGGCCGAGGCAAATATGGGCAAAGGTATGAAGGTCAAAAACTGGATGAAGCCCATATTTATGTACTTTGTTCCGGTTGCAATTATGGTGGTTTATGTGGTCGGTCTTATTAACTTCCAGTGGAGATAATCAGATCTGACATTTTTGCAATTTCAAAAACATAAAAAAAATAGGCGAATCCCCCTGTGTCGTTTTACCGAGCGCAGGGGGATTCTTTTATATGAAAAACTTTTGGGGAAACAATTGTATGCAAGCTATATACCGCGAGGATTATGCCTGACAGCGGCTGTATACCGCTTATTTGAGGAGTTTATTCCGTTTGCAGGAATGAGAATATTGCCCGAGATGAAATCCGTTTTAAACGCCATTTACGTCAATATTTCGGACAATATAAATTTAGTGTCTTTGTCGGCGTTACATCTCGGGGCTTCCTTTGTGCACACCTGTTATGGAAAATTCCACCCATTCGGCCACGTTAACGGCGTGATCGCCGATGCGCTCGAAATATTTTGCGATCATAAGCATATCAATGGCAAATTCTCCGTCGGCACCTTCGGCAGCGATGTTCTTTATGATCTGCTCCTTAATATTTATAAAAAGCGCGTCCACCTCGTCGTCGGCTTTGATGACCTTTTTGGCAAGGTCGCAGTCCCGTTTGACATAGGCCTCGATGCTGCTGTTGACCATTTTTATGACCGCCGACGCCATCTGCTTTATCTCGTCGAACTTCATCCTGCTTTTGCCGCCGAGGAAAATGATTATCTCGGCAATGTCGGCCGCCTGATCGCCTATTCTCTCAAGATCGGTTATCATTTTAAGAGCCGCCGAAATCTGCCTTAGATCCCTTGCCACCGGCTGCTGCTGAAGCAGCATTTTAAGGCAAAGTGATTCGATTTCCCGCTCGAGATGATCGATCTCGTCGTCCCGTTCGTAAACCCCCTTAGCCATCTCGGTGTTGTCCTCTATAAGGGCGGTAACGGTCAGGGCTATGGCCTCCTCGCACATTACCCCCATCTGGGTCAGCTTATCGTTAAGCTGCAAAAGCTGTCTGTCGAATCTGTTGCGCATTATCCAAACCTCCCTGTGATATAGTCCTCTGTCCGTTTGTCGTTAGGATTAGAGAAAACGGCCTCGGTCTTGCCGTATTCGATAAGATCACCCAGCAAAAAGAAGGCCGTATAATCCGACACCCTGACCGCCTGCTGCATATTATGGGTAACGCAGACGATGGTATATTCCTTTTTAAGCTCGGTCACAAGATCCTCGATTTTTGTGGTGGAAACAGGGTCCAGCGCACTGGTCGGTTCGTCCATAAGAAGCACCTTGGGTTTAACGGCCAAAGCACGGGCGATGCAAAGACGCTGCTGCTGACCTCCCGAAAGGCCGAGAGCCGATTTTTTCAGCCTGTCCTTGACCTCGTCCCATATGGCCGCCCCTCTCAGCGAGCTTTCGACAATTTCGTCAAGCTGAGATTTTGGAACGCCGTGGGTGCGGGGGCCGTAGGCCACATTGTCGTAAATGCTCATGGGGAAGGGATTGGGCTTTTGAAAAACCATTCCGATATTTTTTCTCAGCTCGTTTACATCAAAGGAAAAAATATCCTTTCCCTCGTATTTTACGTCACCTGTTATCTTGACTCCGGGGATAAGGTCGTTCATTCGGTTAAGGGTCTTTAAAAATGTTGATTTTCCGCAGCCCGAAGGACCGATAAGGGCGGTTATGCTGTGTTCCTTTATGTGAATGTCAATGTCCTTTAGGGCCTTGGTTTCGCCGTACCACAAATTAAGATTGTCGACCGTAATAATGTCGCTCATCTGTCTCTCCTCCTTTTAAACATTCTGCCGAGGAAATCGGCAAGGAAATTGATTATAAGGGTCATTATCATAAGAATCGCCGCAATGGCGAAGGCCACATCAAACTCACCCTGCTCCTTTGCGTAAACATAAAGTGCGACGGTCAGGGTACAGCCCGAGCTTTTAAGTCCGTTTATAAGGCCGTTTAGGCTGTGGGCAAAGCCGGCCGTGAAAAGAAGGGCGGCCGATTCTCCCAAAATCCGTCCTACCGACAGTATGCAGCCTGTAACCACACCGTCGATACAGCCCGGAAGCACCACCGTGCGTATGACCCTCCACTTTCCCGCGCCGAGCGCAAAGGCACCCTCACGGTAGCTTTGGGGAACGGTTTTAAGGCTTTCCTGAGTAGTTCTCATAACGGTGGGGAGGTTCATTATGACAAGGGTCATTGCGCCTGCGGCAAGGGAGGTTTTCATATCGAGAAACTGGCAGAAAAACAGCATACCCACAAGGCCGAAAATGACCGACGGTATTCCCGAAAGGGTCTCGGCAGCGTATTCTATGACCTTGACCATACGCTTGCTTTTTGCGTATTCGTTAAGATAGACCGCCGCTCCCGCGCCCACCGGCAAAACCACGATTAAGGTGGCAAATATCATATAAAGGGTGTTTAAAATATCGGGAAGTATACCGATGTTTCCGCCCAGATAGCTGGGCTTTGTGGAAATGAGGTTCCAGCTTATGCAGGGCACTCCTTTAACCAGTACAAACACTATGATAGCCGCCGTTATAACGCAGGTTATACCCGCGCAAAGCAGCATAAGAAATTTCATTGTCCCTATGTAGAACTTGCGGGCGGGACTTAAAGCTTTTTGTTTCATCTTTTCTCCTTTCCCGGCATTAAAGAATTTTTAATGACATTTTCGCATTTTTCAAAACCGAGAAAATTTCAGTCCTTTTCTTTTTTGCCTTTAAGAAAAAAGTTTAAGGCGGCGTTTATAAGCATTATGAATAAAAACAGCACCAGCGCTATGGAAAAAAGAGCCTGCCGCTGAAGTCCCGAAGCGTATGACATTTCGCTTGCCACGGCGGTGGTCAGAAATCTTACGCTTTCAAAAAGCGAGGGCATATTGGGCGCGTTTCCCGACACCATTATGACCGCCATTGCCTCGCCGATGGCCCGTCCCACACCAAGCACTACTGCCGCGGTAATCCCGCTTTTTGCGGCGGGAACCGACACTCGGAAATATGTTTCGATGGGGGTGGCGCCGAGTGACAGCGATGCCTCCTCGTACTCCTTGGGCACCGACTCAAGAGCGTTGAGAGAGACCTTTATTATGGATGGAAGCACCATAATCGCAAGCACGATGATGGCGGCGAGAAGTCCCGATCCGTCGGCCACACCGAAAATACTTCTTATGGCCGGAACCAGCACAAGCATACCCACAAGGCCGTAAACCACCGAGGGTATTCCCGCAAGCAGTCCCACTGCCGATTCTACCACCCGCCGGACGCCCTTGGGCGCGACCTTAGCAAGGAAAACAGCCGTAAAAAATCCGATGGGAGTTCCCACAAGCACCGCTCCCGCCGTTCCGTAAACGCTTGTTAAAATAAAGGGGAGAATGCCGTATTTAGGATCGGCCGCCGTTGATTGCCATTCCTTGCCGAAAAGGAAATTGACAAGGCCTATTTTTCTTATGGCGGGGATTCCCGATACTATAAGATAAACGCTGATAAGCAGCACGGCCGCCACGGCAACAAGCCCCAGTATGAGAAATATTCCGTGTATAACATTTTCAAAAACCTTTTGCCTGCTCTTCATTTTTTCACCTTTTATTATCAGATGAGAGCAGACCCGCAAAACAAGGTCTGCTCCCTGCATTTTTAAGTGATTTTTATTTTACGGGAGTTGCTCCTGCGGCGGCGATTATTTCGCTTGCCTTTGCCGAGGTGGCATAGTCGAAGAAGGCTTTTGCCGCTGCCGACAGCTCAACGCCCGATTTAGTTACCAGTACGAAGGGTCGCTGAATTTTGTAGCTTCCGTTTTTGACCGTCTCCTCGGTAGGAGTTACGCCGTCCACATTAAGAGCCTTGACAGTGTCTTTGACCGATGCGAGGGATGCATAACCGATGGCGTCGGGGTTTTGGGAAACTGCGGTGATGACATCGCCGGTGGAGGTCAGCTCCTGACGGTATTTGCACTTTTCGGCGGTCTTGGTGATCGACTCAAATCCGTCTCTTGTGCCGCTTCCGGCCTCTCTGCCTATAACCACGATCTCGGCATCCTTGCCGCCGACATCCTTCCAGTTGGTCACTTCACCGGTATAGATGGAGGCAATTTGCTCAACGGTTAAATTCGAAACTCCGTTCTGAGGATTGACGATCATTGCAATTCCGTCGAGAGCGAGGGTGGTGCCTTCAAGGCCCTTTGCCTTTTCTTCGTCCTTCAGTGCGCGGCTGGAAAGACCGATGTCGCATCTTCCTTCGCTGATGGCGGTGATTCCGGTGCCCGATCCGGTAGGATTGTAGGTGAAGTTTACGCCGCTGTTTTCGGTGGTGAAGGCTTCGCCCAGTGCGCCGACGACCTTTTCCATAGAGGTGGAGCCGTCGGTTGCAACCGTTCCGGAAAGGGCGGCTTTGGTCGACTCGGCGCCGTCGGCGGAGGCGGTAGTGGTGTCGTCTGAAGAGCTGCCGCATCCGGCAAAGCTCATTGCGGCAACCATAACTGCCAGAACAAGTGTAATAATCTTTTTAGCTTTCATTTCAATCTGCTCCTTTTGGCTTTTGATTTTGATTTGCTTTTTATTGACTACGCCTATATCATATCTCCCCCGTGTTAAATCCAAAATCTCAGAAATGTAAAAAGAAGGTTAAACCGCACGACGGAATATTAAGATATCACAACAAAAAACAACCCCGCCCGAAAGTGATGTAACTCTTGGGCGAGGTTGTTAATTTAATTGTCTCTGTCTGTTTTCAGTGCCGCTTACACTTAAAGCGCGCAAAAGCTTTCGCTACTGCTGTTTTATAAGGCTTTTGTACAGTCTTATATATTCACCGGCCGAGCGTTTCCAGCTGTTGTCGCATTCCATTGCTCTTTTTTGAAGGGCGGCAAATTTCTTCCTGTCGTCGTAATACATCGAAAGGCCTCTGTAAAGGGCGGCGGTCATATCTCCGGCGTTATAGGTCTTGAAGGTAAAACCGTTTCCGCCCGCATTTCCGCAGTCGGTTATGGTGTCCTTAAGGCCGCCTGTTTCGCGGACTATGGGCACAGCACCGTATCTTAAGGCTATCATCTGCGAAAGGCCGCAGGGTTCGCTTTTTGAGGGCATAAGGAAGAAATCAGATCCGGCATATATCTTATGGGCAAGGGATATGTCAAACCCTGTCCTTAAAGCAAATTTTTCGGGATATTTTTGCGCCATTTCATCGAAATAGCTTTCAAAGGTCCATTCGCCCGAGCCGAGAACGACAAGCTGAATCTCGCTTTGCATAAGCTCCTCGAAGGCATATTTAACAAGATCAAAGCCCTTGTGTCCCACAAGTCGGCTGACCATTCCCACAACAGCCACATCGTCCCTTTCGGGAAGTGAAAGATCCCTTTGCAGCTGCTTTTTGTTTTCGGCCTTTCCTTTAAGGTCGTCGGCCGAATACGGAGCATATATCATATCGTCGTTTTGCGGATCGTAAACCGTGGTATCGATGCCGTTAACGATGCCGTGGAGCTTCCAGCTTCTGAGCTTTAAAATGTCGTGAAGCCCGTGGGAAAACCACGGATCCATAATTTCTCTCGAATATGTGGGACTGACAGTGGTGACCATCTGCGCCGTTTCGATTCCGCCCTTAAGAATGTTGACATCTCCGCCGTATTCAAGCAGCGGTTTTTTGTCCATAGGTATTCCCAGCACGTCCTCAAGCACTTCCATTCCGTATTTTCCCTGATACTGAATGTTATGAATGGTCAGCACGGTTTTTATCTTTTCATAACCGGGATTATGATTGTAGAAAAGGCTGAGATAGGTGGGCACGAGGGCGGTCTGCCAATCGTTGCAATGTATAATATCGGGATAAAAACCGATGACCGGAAGCATTTCGAGAATTGCCCGGGAGAAAAACGCAAATCTCTCGGCATCGTCGAAATAACCGTAAAGCCCGTGGCGCTTAAAGTAATATTGATTATCGATAAAATAATATGTCACGCCGTTGTGCTTTGCTTCAAAAATTCCGCAGTACTGCCGCCGCCAGGATACCGGCACGGTTATACTTTTGATAAACGTCATCTTTTCGCGGAATTCGTCTTTTATATCTTCATAAAGCGGCATAACCACCCTGCAGCCTATAACACGTTCTCTGAGAGCGGCGGGAAGAGCGGACGACACATCTCCGAGCCCTCCCGACATTGCAAATGGGTATGCTTCGCTTGTGCAAAAAAGTACCTTCATTTTTTCCCTTCTTCTGTGCTTATTGTTTTTTCTAAAAGCGGCCGCCGTTAAACGGCCGCCCGGCAGTTTTCAAACTTTTTCTGCCGTTTTGTATTCTTTTATACCACCGAGCCTTTTTCTATAAAGGCCGGATAGGATTCAAATCCCGCCAGAATCCTGGTGGGAGAAATGACGGCGTCCTTGTCGATAACGATATACGACAGGTCGGCCTTTTCCCCGATCTGAGAGCCCTGCATAACCACGCAGTTTTTAAGTTTTGCGCCCTTTGCCACCTTAACTCCGCGGAAGAGAACGCAGTTTTCCACCTCTCCGTCAATTATGCATCCGTCGGCGATGAGGCTGTTTTTGACCGAGCAGCCTATGCCGTATTTTGCGGGGCATTCGTCGGCAATTTTGGTGAAAATAGGACGGCGCTTGTCAAAAAGGCAGTCGCGGATGGATTTATCGGTCAGTTCAAGGTTGTATTTCAGATAATTTTTCATGGAATCCATTACCCTGACATAACCGTCGAACTTCCAGCCGTATATTTTAAGGCTGTTAATGTTGCGCTGGAAAATGTCCCGTCCGAGGCTCGTATAGTTTCTGCTCAGCGCGTCTTTTATAAGGTCTATGAGCAGCGGGCGGTTCATTATGACCACATTGATTGAATAGTCGCACACATTCCCCTCGGGATCGATGAGGATTTCATTTATGCGGCCGTCGCCGTCCATGGAAAGCACCATTCTTTCCCCGCCGGCCCGCGGTTTTACGCCGTTTGTATAGGCAACAGTGACCTCGGCATTGTTTTTTATGTGGCTTTCGGCCATTGGTTCAAGGTCGATGTTGGCGGCAAAATCGCAGTCGCTTAACACAACATATTTTTCAATGGATTTTTCAAGGAAGGGAAGCAGCGACGCAAGCTCTCCGATTCTTGTGGAATTGCTGCTGCCCACGCTGTTTGTGTAGGGCGGGAAGAAATATATTCCGCCTTTTTTTCTCGAAAGATCCCAGGGCTTTCCGCTTCCCAGGTGATCCATAAGCGAGCGGTAATTCTGCCTTGTGGTAACACCCACCTTGGTGATTCCGGCGTTGACCATATTTGAAAGAGAAAAATCTATCAAACGGTATCTTCCGGCAAAAGGTACCGATCCGATACACCTTATTTCGGTCATTTCACGGACAAAGCCGTCTCCCATATTTGGGAAAAGAATTCCGAGCAGATCCTTACGCATTTTTGTCCACCCCCGTCACATCGCTGTCTATCATTTCCTTGGGCTGTACCGTTGCCTCTTCTCCCACCGTGACATCCGGTCCTATGACCGCAACACCCCAGTCGTCGCTTTTTTCGACCTCTTCGGGCGCCTTACCGACGGTCGCCTTTTCGCAAACCACCGAGTTTTCACCCACAATGGCGTATTTAACAACGGCATTTTCTTTAATGACCGCCCCGGGCATAACAATCGAATAATGCACCTGTGCGCCCTTTTCCACCGTCACTCCGGGAAAAAGCACCGAGAAATCTATAAAGCCTTCCACCTCGCAGCCCTCGCTGACGATGGAGTTCTGCACATCGGCTCCTTTACCGATATAGTGGGGCGGCATAACCGAGTTTCTCGAATAAATACGCCAGTTGCGGTCGTTTAAATCGAGGGAGGAGTTAGGATTAAGTATGTCGAGGTTAGCGTCCCAAAGGGAGTTTATGGTTCCGACATCCTTCCAGTATCCGTCGAAGGGATAGGCCATAAGCCGCTGACCGTCGGCCAGCATATTGGGAATGATGTTTTTGCCGAAATCGTTGGAGGAATGCTCATCCTCCTCATCTCTGACAAGGTATTCCTTAAGCTTTTTCCAGGAGAAAACATACACGCCCATAGAGGCCTTGGTGGACTTAGGATGAGCGGGCTTTTCCTCAAATTCATAGATATGGCCGTCCTCGTTTGTGTTCATTATTCCGAAACGGGAGGCTTCCTCGAGGCTGACATCAAGCACGGCAATGGTGCAATCGGCCTTGGTCTTTTTATGAAAATCTATCATTTTGGAATAATCCATTTTATAAACGTGGTCGCCCGAAATCACCAAAACATACTCGGGATCATACCGTTCTATAAAATGAATGTTCTGGTAAACGGCGTTGGCCGTACCCTTATACCAATCGGCGCCCTTATTGCGCTGATAGGGCGGAAGAATGTGCACTCCGCCGTTTAAGCGGTCAAGATCCCACGGCACGCCCGAGCCGATGTAATCGTTAAGCTCCAGGGGCTGATACTGGGTCAGCACCCCCACCGTGTCTATTCCCGAATTGATGCAGTTAGACATAGCAAAATCGATTATACGGTATTTTCCGCCGTAGGGTACTGCCGGTTTTGCCACGCTTCTTGTAAGTACGCCCAGTCTGCTTCCCTGTCCGCCGGCAAGCAGCATGGCCACGCATTCCGTTTTATAATACATAAAGCTACCTCCTGTTTTTTGCCGAGAAATATCTTTAATTTTATATAATGTGTGAGCTGTCGAAAAAAGTTTTGCGAGTCTTCTCCCCCGCTTTGCAAAAGAACTTTTGCCTTTGCCTTTTTCCGGATTCTTTGCCGTCCTTCAAACGGCCTTTAAAGGTTCTTCAACCGCTATTTCTTTTTGCGCTTTACACGCTCAAGGTAGATAACGCTGTTGCCGGCAAGGGAAATAGAAACGGACTGTTCAAAGCCGTGCATAGGTATTTTTTCGGCCCTGACCGTTTTCTTTTTAAAGTATCCCTTTCCTCCGAACATTTTTTCGTCGGAGTTGAAAACCACCTTATAACTTCCGCTTTCGGGAACGCCGATACGATATTCCTCTGCATCGTTTTTAATAAACCGGCAAATCGAGATTATATAGTTTTCGTCCTCATCCCGCCGCATAAAGGCAATGGTGCTTCCGGCGTTATCGTCGTTGGCTATCCAGGAAAACCCCTCCCATGAATAGTCGATCTGCCAAAGCTCCCTGTGGTCGAGATAGAATTTGTTGAGCTGTTTAACATACTCTTTAAGCTGTCTGTGCTTTTCGTAATCAAGCAGCAGCCAGTCAAGCTCCTTCTCATAATCCCATTCGATAAACTGGCCGAATTCCTGACCCATAAAAAGCAGCTTTTTGCCCGGGTGGGACATCATATATCCGTAAAACGCCCGAAGAGAATTAAACTTGTCGTCGTATTCTCCCGACATTTTGTTTATAAGCGAGCATTTTCCGTGCACCACCTCATCGTGGGAAATGGGAAGCACGAAATTTTCCGAAAAAGCATAAAAGAAGGAAAATGTCAGGGCGTCGTGATTATATTTACGGTATATTCCGTCCAGCGACATATACCGTATCATATCGTTCATCCAGCCCATATTCCATTTGAAATTAAATCCCAGTCCTCCCGAAAAGGTGGGCTTTGTAACAAGCGGCCAGGCAGTCGATTCCTCGGCGATCATCATAACGTCGGGAAACTGGGCAAACACCGCCTCGTTAAGCTTTTTAAGGAAGGCTACGGCTTCAAGATTCTCGTTTCCGCCATAGATGTTGGGGACCCATTCCCCGTCCTTTCGGCCGTAATCGAGATAGAGCATAGAAGCCACTGCGTCCACCCTCAGTCCGTCGATGTGGTAATTTTTAAACCAGTTGACGGCGCTTGAAACAAGAAAGCTCTGCACCTCGCTTTTGCCGTAGTCAAAGACCTTTGTGCCCCATTCCCTGTGCTCGCCCTTTCGGGGATCGGCATATTCGTAGCAAGGGCCGCCGTCGAAATCGGCAAGACCCTGCTCGTCCCTCGGGAAATGGGCAGGCACCCAGTCGAGAATAACGCCTATGCCGTTTACGTGCATAATGTCCACAAACTTCATAAAATCCGTGGGAGTGCCGTACCTTGAGGTGGGGGCAAAATATCCCGTCACCTGGTATCCCCAGGAGCCGTCGAAGGGGTGCTCCATAATGGGCATAAGCTCGATATGGGTATAATTCATCTCTTTGACATAGGCGCAAAGTTCGTTTGCAAGCTTCACGTAGTCGAAAAACTGACCGTCCTTATATTTTCGCCAGGAGCCGGGATGCACCTCATATATATTTACCGGGCTGTCGTATATCGACATTTGTCTGCGCTTTTCGAGATATTCCCCGTCGGTCCATTCAAACCTTTCCCTTTCAATAGGAAATATTTTGGAAGCGGTACCGGGGCGGGTTTCAAAGTGGGTGGCGTAAGGGTCGCTTTTTAAAACGGTATTTCCGTTTTTCCCCGTAACGGCGAATTTATATGCGTCGAATTTTTTAACTCCGGTAACAAATCCCTCAAATATCCCGCCGCTTATCTTTTCGCAGGGGTGGGCGTTTTCATCCCAGCCGTTAAAATCGCCGACCACCGAAACCCCGACGGCATTTGGCGCAAAAACTCTGAAATACATTCCTCTTTTTTTGTTTTTGGTGCCCGGATGAGCCCCCATAAATTCAAAAGCATTATAATACGAGCCTTCGTGAAAAAGGTGTATGGCCGTATTTTTATTCAAAGCTTTTCCCATTAGTTTCACCGCCTGAAATACTCTTTTTTTTATTATACATAAAGCCTTCCAATAAATCAAGCACATTTTGGTGTAAAATCATAATTACAATATTTTTTTTACAAGTTATTTGTGCAATCTTTATAAATATGACGGTGATTTTTTTACATTTTCAAAGTTTCACCGTATTTTTTATGCTTTATGGGACAAGATTATGTATCTTTTTGCTTTTGCGGGACAAAAATAGTAAGGCACCGTCGGCTTAAAAAGGTGTATAAACTGCCGACAGCCGACCTTTAATTTTAAAAAGAAAAACCGTTCAAATCACAAAAAGGAGATTATAATATGGAAAAGATAAAAAACTCTTGGGAGAGCAAGCGGCGTTCCTCCGACCGTGCCGCCCTTATAACGGCACTTGCCGTAACCCTCGGCTGTTTTGTGCTTCTTGTTATAGGCTTTGTGGTGACGGGCAGTCTTATAGGTCTTTTCTGATGAAAAAATTTTTCATTTTTATTTTGAGCGTTTTACTGGCGGCCGCATTTTGCTCCTGTAACGGTCAAAACAACAATATCAACACAGGCAGCGCCGACGGCGGCGCAAAAGGAGGCGGTACTGCCGCAAGCCGCGGCGGTACCCCTCGGGGACAAGCTCCCGAAAGCGGCGTCAGCCTAATTGAGCGGGCATACAGCTACGGAGAATTTTCCCTCCCCTCGGCGGGTTCAAATCCCAATAACAATGTAGGATAATTTTTATGTCACAACTTTTATGTTACAACGCTTTCTTTAACAGCAAAAAAGCGAGGGCGCAAAACCCTCGCTTTTTCATTTGACTTTATAAACCTTTTTGTACAGCGTGCTTTTGATATCTTCGAACTGTTCTTTTGAAATTCTTTTCCCCGACGACATTATTTTAAGAGGCAGGGAATTTTGTCCTTGTGAGAGCGGCGGCTGAACATAATCGTAATCGTTAAAAAACATACCGTTGCGCTCGTAAAAGGTTATGCGTCGGACGGCCGTTTCTGTTACGGGCGGCTCGACCTCAAGACAGACGGGCACATCGTAGCTTTTCATAAGCTCGCTTAAAATGTCTGCACCTATTCCGCCGCCCCTTTTTTTCGGGCTGACGGCAAAATGCTCGACATACAAAAACCTTTCGAATTCCCAAACCGCAATAAAGGCGATTATTTTTCCGCCTTCTCTGCGAACAAAAACCTTATATTCGGGTACCGAAAAAAGCGCCCTTTGTTCCTCCTTTTTGCGTCGCTCGTCCTGTGGAAAGCTTTGGTCCATTATTTCAAAAACGCCTTCAAAATCGTTAATATTTATCTGTTCCATGTTTCCTCCTATTTTCCCACGCAGAAGTTGTGAAACACCCTGTCGGCCACGGCTTCGGTCACCCGCTCGCCGCTAAGCTCCATAACCGCCGCAATACAGTCGTCGATACAAACCGATACGGCGTCAAGGGTTATGCCCGATTTGAGAGCGGATATGCTTTCTTCAAGCCGGGTTAATGCTCTTTTTGCACATTCAAGCTGCCGCTCATTTGAAAGCATGGCCGCCGAGGGATCAAAGCTTTGAAGGCTGAATATTTTTTGTATGGCCGTTTTCAAAAGGCCGAGTGAACCGGGATCCTTCGCAGAAAGACTGACCGTATTTGAAAAGCCTTCCCGGATACTCTGCTCGTCAAGCCTTGCCTCGAGATCGGTTTTGTTTATAACCGCCACCGACGGACGTTTTTTGCAGGCGACAATAAGCTCCCTGTCCTCCTCCGACAGCTCCTTTGAACGGTCGAAAACGGCAATGACAAGCTGTGCCTGTTCCATTTTTTTCTTCGCCCGATCTATTCCGAATTTTTCCACGGGGTCGTTTGTCTCTCTCAGCCCCGCCGTATCGGAAATTTTAAGCACCACATCGCCCAAATTCACATACTCGGTTATGACGTCTCTGGTGGTGCCCTCAATGTCGGTAACAATGGCGCTTTCTCTTCCGCAAAGCAGATTCATCAGGGTGGATTTTCCTGCGTTTGTACGGCCGACGATAACCGTGTCGACCCCGTTTTTGATTATCTGCCCCGCATCAAAGGAATTTACAAGCGAAGCAAGGCGTGCTTTGGCCTTTTCAAGCCGTTTTTCAAGCTGTTCGTTTTCCACCTCGGGAATATCCTCCTCGGGAAAATCTGCCCATGCTCCCAGCCACGCCGCCGCGCCTACAAGCTCCTCCTTTATGTTCGAAAGCTCTCTCGACAGCGCCCCCTCACGGGCAAAAAGCGCAGCTTTGGCCGCATCCTCGCTTTTAGCCCCGATAATGTCCATAACCGCCTCGGCCTCGGTCAGATCCATCTTTCCGTTTAAGAAGGCTCTTTTGGTAAATTCACCGGGCTGCGCAATACGGGCGCCCTTTTCGACGCACAGCCTGAGTATTTTTCTTAAAACCACCGTTCCGCCGTGAGCCGAAAGCTCGACCACATCCTCGCCGGTGTAGCTTTTCGGCGAGGCAAAAACCAAGGCAATGGCCTCGTCCACCGGCTCGTTTCCGTCAAAAACACGGCCGTAGAGGGCGTGATATCCCGCCGTCTGTTTAACCGTTTTACCCGATTTTGATTTGAACACTTTATCGGCCACATCTCTGGCCTTTTCGCCCGAAATGCGCACGATTCCTATTCCGCCGGCAGAGGGAGCGGTGGATATGGCGGCGATGGTATCTGTCATCAATCTGTTTCTTTCCTTTCAAAAAACGCTGAAATGCGCGAAAAAATCTCAGGATCGGCAAAACAAGCATATTTTAAATGCAAAAATCGCCTTGTGCCGCCTTATGCTTTTTTACCCTGTATGACAGTGCCGATGGTCCTGATCAGTCTGACAATAACCGGGCAAAGCAAAACATTGACCGCAAGCTCAAAAAGGAAATTAAGTCCCACAAAGCCCACGAACATATATGCAACCACATTTGCCGAGCCTGCCGAAACAGCCCATTCCCTTATGGTATCCATAAAGAACACGCTGCAGCCGAGCAAAAACACCCCGGTATTGACCACCGGAGCTGCCACCGCCGCAAGAACCGTGCCGAGCATGGGATTTTTCTTTTCAAAGGCCTTATAAAGCAGGCCTGCGCACAGTCCCGCCAAAGCGCCCTTTAACAGACAAATTATCACCGCGCCCACGGGGTTTATGCCCAAAAACAGAGCCGCATCCCCCGAAAGAAGCACCGCCGCGCCGAAAATCAGTCCGAGAAAGGCTCCCGCGCCCGCTCCGTAAAGCGCCGCGCCCACAACGATAGGCAAAAGCACAAGGGAAACGGAAAACGTGCCGAACCGTATTGCTCCGCCCAAAAGCTGGAGAACGATGATCACAGCCGTCATCAGGCCGAGACCGGCAAGGGTTTTTGTGTTTACTTTTTTCATAAAAATAACCTCCTGCTGCTGTTCCGAAAAAGGATACAGCGCAAATTATTTTCGCCCCGGACCGCTGCGGTCGTCGTTCGGGATGAACGGCTGCCGTCGGCCCACAGGCCTTTTTAACCGCAATGCGGGTTAAAACATATTTGCTGCGCCCGACAAAGAGATACGGTTGATAAGCGACATATGTGTCGGGCAGGTGTAAAACGGATATGTGTAAATCGGGCAGGTGTAAGGTGTAAAATACAATTTGTTGCTCCAATCGGTTTTTAAAGCTCGCGCAGTCCGACGCTTGCCTGAAGAATTACAAGAGCGTCGCTTACCGAGATTTCTCCGACATCCCGATCAACATCCGAAAGGGCAAACGACAGCTGCCCGAGATTTATAAGTCCAACCGCCTGCTGAAGTGCCTTTAATGCGTCGCTTACCGTAACGCTTCCGTCAAGATCGGCATCTCCGAGACGGGGCTCACCATCGACTGCGATGTATTTTTTCTGCGCCGTGTTATATGCCGAATCAACACACACCACAGATATTATATCACCTTTTTGCTTGTTTGTACAATAAAAATATCTGTCAAATACGCTCGAGCCGAAGCCGATTTGCACAAATATCCCGTCCACCGAAAGATTTATGGGGAAATAATCTCCGTCGGCAGCCGAAATTCTAAACTTTCCGGCATAATCGGAAAGGAGGCAAAGACCGTCAAACTGCCCGTCAAGCCGTTTGCTCAGCCAATCGGGCAGGGAGCTTTTCTTTAAATCGGTCTCTGTTATCGGAGGATCCGGGTCATAAGTCAGCATGACCGAACGCTGAGCCACGGTTCTGCCGTGCTTTTCGGCTGTGAAAATCATTCTTTTGTATTTGCCCTGCGAAAGGCCCGCCTCCACAGCAAATCTTTTCTGTTCATCAAGAGCCGCCATATATATTTCCGACTGAGCTTTTCCGTCCTCAAAGCGGTAAAGGATGCAATCGGCGTCGACGTTCAGCTTTCCCAAAACCGTTTGATAAATTTCGGCAGAGGGCTGCTCCTGCTCGGTACCGAAGGCCTTCCACGCTCCGTACACATCATAAAGAGCAATGTCATCATCGGAAAAATCCACACCTTCAAAAACATTGTCGGAAGGTCCGCCGGTACCGTCATTGTTATAAGAATCATCGGGTGCATCGGCACCGCCGTTATCGGAATTGCCATTGTTATCGGAATTGTCGTCGGTCACAAAGAAGGGCAGAGAATGTCTCTCGATCCTTGCCCCCTCAAAGCAAAGCTTTGTTTCGATGACGGCGATATATTCCCCGCCTTCAAGACTGTAAATCTCGCCTGTTTGCGCATCGTATCCCATGGGAGAAAACCCGAGGCCGTAGGAATAAAGAGCCGCCTTTTCGGTCACCGGGTCGGAGTCCTCGACATCATAAAGCTCGCTGTACTGATCCCTTACCGCAAGGGCGCAGTAGGCAGCGTTTGATATAAACTCCATATTATCGGAATAAATGTCCACCTTGACATATTCGGCCGAACGGAGCTGGAAAAAGAACGGGAAAAGGAAATCGTTTACCCCGTCGCCGTTGGCCGAAATGACGGAATTTTCAACATACCCGTCGCCGTCAAAGGAATAAAGCGAAAGGCCTGTTTCGTCGTCTCTCGTGCTGATGACCGGATCCTTGTCCCATTGTCCGTAATATCCGAGATAGGGGCAGGAGATGACATTTCCGTTTCCCTCAAAGCAGAGGTGACCGGTAATATAGACCTCCTCCGGTACATTTTCCCCCACAATAAGCTCGGCCGAAAATTCAACGCTTCCGCCTGCGGGCACGGTAATCTCGTTTTGTTTAATGTCAAGACCGGTGTCTCTGTACTGTGCGCGGTCTGTCGATGTTTCGGCATATTCGTTTTTTGAAAAGACCGAAAGGGTCACATCGCTGTTTGAATAATTTTTGAGCGTCACCGCAACATTAACGGCATCGGTTTTTGAAATCTGCCCAAGTTCTATAAGCCCGGTTCCGCTTTGCGAAAAGGCCGCAACATTATTTTTAAGGGTCTGCCGCACATTGAGCTTTCCCGCCGCCTGTTTAAAGTTAAAATCGTCGATGGGATCGGCCCCGTTTTCGAGAAGCACCGCGGCAAGAGAGGCCGCCTGCCCACCGTCGTTTGTCAGGCTCTTTGCTTTTTTTATAGCCAAAGCAGCAGCCGCGACGGTTATTGGCGATGCAAAGGATGTGCCCGATCCTTCGGAATATCCCTCGTTATCGGCACCCATTACCGACACACCGTCGGCCACAAGATTATTGCCGAAGGAAAGATCGCTGTTAGGGCCGAAGGAGGAAAATGAGGCCATTTTTCCGTTGCTCGAAATTGCCCCAACCGAAAGAGCGTTTTTAAGATCACCCGGGGTTGACATAACTCCGCTGTCGTTTCCGGTGTCAATCTTACTGTTGACATTACCCTCGTTTCCGGCTGCCGCCACCACCAAAACGCCGTTCTTTTCGGCATAATCAACGGCCGCGGCATAGCTGCTCTGATTATCGGAAATTCCGCCGTATCCCCCGAGGCTTAAATTTATAACGTCCGCCCCGATATCCACTGCATCGGTAACGGCCTTTGAAATCAGAAAATCCGATGTTTGTTCGGATTTATCGGAAAAGACCCTCATCAAAAGAAGCTGAGCATTTTTGGCATAGGAGCGAAGGGTATCGCTGTTACCCGCCGCGAGAGACGCAACCTTCATACCGTGGGAGCCGCCGCCTTTTTCCGTCATTTCATAATTTGCGTCGGCATAGTTGAAGTAAAAGGGAATTTTTCGATTATAATATTTCCCGTAGCCGAGCTTATCAACGGCTTTTTTTGCGTCTTCCTCCGTTATGGCAACGGCCGTTCCGTTATCGAGGGTCATGGTTTCGTGGTCGAGATTAAATCCTGTGTCGATAACGGCGATGACCGTTCCTGCGCCGTCGTCGGAGATCTCATAGGTTTCGGGGCTTTGAGTGACGGCTGATTTTTCGGTCACAGGACGCGGCTTTTGCACCGTTCCCGGAACATAAAAGCTTTTGACAAAACCGAGATTCTCGGCCTTAACAAGCTCTTTTGCCTTTCCCTTAACGGTCACCGAAAAAAGAGCGGAATTTACCGAAATCACCTTGACACCGGTGTTTTTTATTTCTGAAAGCGCCGCCGAAAAATCCGAGCCCTGATCAACGGTCAGATTGACCGTTTTTTCATTTCGTCCCCGTTCGTCGCTGTCGTAAGCCGTTTTTTCGGAAGCATCGGCATAGGCCGCCCTCTCGGTCTCCGCAACAGCCGCCGAAAAATCCGAGCGAAGGCAGCCCGTTCCGACTGCCAGGGCAAGGGAAAGCACAAGGGAAATCAACCTTTTCATAAAGCACCTCTTTCAAAACGCATCGCTTCAATACGCCGCTGTGTTGTATTATTACAAGCTTCAATTTGTTTTCGCCATTTTTTTAATTTCGGTTTTGAAACCCTCCGACACACAAATAATACCTTTTCGGCAATTTTAAAACTCGCCCGACACGCGGGAATAATGATACAAATATTGTTGGGCAATGCCGGCATAAGGCGAAAACCTTTCGGGAAGTCCCTTAGGAAAAAGCTCGGCCATAACCCTTTTTATCCACACATCGCTTGGAAAGGCATCCATTCTCCCCATGGAGAAAAGCAGTACGCAATCGGCCACCTTTTTGCCCACCCCTTTGATTTTGCAAAGCTCGGCTTCTGCATCTTCAAGAGGCATATCGGCCGGAATGTTGAGAGAGACCTCTCCCCCCGCCACCTTTTGTGCGGCGTCCATAAGGTATTTGACCCTGAATCCCGCCCTTAGCGGTGCAAAATCCTCGGCCGTCATCCGAGCCACCGCAGCCGCATCGGGAAAGGAATATTCCCCATCGGAAAGAGGTTTTCCCGCCGTTTCGCAAAACCTTCTGATAATGCCCTTTATGCGTGGAATGTTGTTGTTTTGGGAAATGATAAAGGAACAAAGTGTCTCAAAGGGCTGCTGATTGAGAATATGTATTCCCGCGGCATATTTTGAGGCTACCTTGAACCGATCGTCCTCGGTTAATATTTCGTCGATTTTTTTATAGTCCCGCTCAAAATCGAAATAATGGGAAAACACATTTTCAAACTCTTCTTTTGATATGTTAAGCTCAAGCTCTTTTTCGGTTTCCCTTATTTTAAGCACCCTGCCGAAAGCCACTCCCTGCCACATTCCGTCTTTTTTTTCAAAGCGGAAGCACTGGCCGCAGTCGAGGGTGCGGTCGAGAGAGAAAAACTCGGGTTTTTTTATTTTTAGGGATTTTTGTTTTTCCATAACGGTCATTTTTGTTCCCTCCAGACGGCCGAAAAAGGCTTGTCAAGCAACGCGGTGATTTCAAATCCCGCCCTTTGATAAAGCTTTGTGAGACGGGGGTTTTCGGTCAGAAGATATAACGGCTTGCTGCAATTTTTCTCGTGTTCAAAAGCGGCAAAGCCAACGGTTTTTTCGGCAAATCCGCAATGCCTGAATCCCATACCGGTAAAGACATTGGTAAGTCGGCAAAGCTCTTTTCCCTCTTCAATCGTGCAAATGCTCACTCCGTCTCCGAAAAGACGGCCGACAAAGAAGTGCGCTTTTTGCGACAAACAAAGCCTGTTCACCGTTCTTTGAATGTACTCGCTGTCGGTGCCGAAAAGGGTTTTGCAAAGCTCGCTGCCAAAGTAATTTTCTCCGGAGACCGAAAGAGGCCCTTGCTTTTTTTGCACGGCAGGATTGGTCTTTATCATACAAACAACCCGGTTTTCAAAGCGGTCCGGATGGTCAGAAAATTCGTCGCCCGGTGCCTCTTTAAGAATGCTTTTAAAAACACCGGCCGCCTTCCTTTCGGCCTCGCTTTGTTTGGCCTTATGCCTGTATTCACGGAAAAAGCCCGCCCTTTCAAGGGCCTTTATCTGATTCTCGCCCGTAAGCCCGCAAAAAGGGGTCTCTATTCTCGGCAAAAGACTCTTTGAAAGGTAAAAGTCCCTTGTCTGCACAGCCGCCTTAAAAAGGTCGGTGCCCGGGTCGGTTATGACGGCGTGGTTTGCGCTGATACAGGCGGGATTATGCTCATCAAAAAACAAAATGCCCCAGTCGGTTTTTTCACAATCTGCAAAATTAACAGGGGCATATATCTCATTTTCTATTATTTTTTCAATTATTTTTTCGTCCATAAACACCTCAGTTATTTACGCTGTGATGCACCGGAGGAGTATCCTTGGTGATTGCGGCAAAACCGTATCCCGCATCTTTATAAAACTGAATGATTTGGGGAAGTGCCTCGGCAGTAGTTCTTTTGGCATCGGTGTCGTGCATAAGCACCACCATTGTCGGCGCCGATGTTCCGCCTTTTCTTATGCTGTTCATTATCTTGTCCACCGCAACATTGTTCCCTGTGGCGTCTCCCGAATCGGAATTCCAGTCAAAATAAGAATATCCCTTTTCCTCCACCTGCTTCGTAAGCTCGGTCATAATTCCTTTGCAGTAGCCTTTGCTTACGGTATTGGAGGAACCTCCGGGGAACCGAATGATGCTGCATTTTTCGCCGATTATATTTTCCACCGCGTCGCTTATTTTCTGAAGGTCGGCAAAAAATGCGTCGGTGGATCTGTATACATCGTCGTATTCGTGACTGTAGGTGTGAAGGGCTACGGTGTGTCCCTCCTCCTTTTCCCTTTTAACAAGCTCCAGCCTGCTCGAACGGCCTATGACAAAAAATGTGGCCTTAACACCGGTTTCTTTAAGAATATCAAGAATTCTTTCGGTGTTGTTTGAGGGGCCGTCGTCGAATGTGAGATAGCACGTTTTTGTGTTGTTTCCGTTTTTAATGCCGTTTTTCTTGGCGGCAAGCTGAGCCTCAAGCTCGGATATTCTCGATTCGTATTCTCCGATTTTTTTGTCCTTTTCGGCATTGTCCTGTTCAAGGCGGCTGATAAGGTCGTCCCTCTCATCGGGGGCAGATGAGGAAACCTGCTGATCGTCCTCATTTTTCCCTTTATTGTTGCCAAACGACTGCACGGCAGCAACCACAAGCACCGCCGCAAGAAGCAGTGCTACAAGCCCTATTATTATGGGGCGGGCGTTGCGTCCGATACTTTTGACCACAGCTTTTTTGCCGCTTTTTTTCTTTTTGTTTTTAGAAGGAACATTTCTCGGCTCGATATATGTGCGATGAGAGTTGCCCGAGCGGTTTTTGCCGCTTTTTCCCTCGCTAAAATATTCCTGCCAGGCTTCGTCCGAGCGCTGTTTTCTGAAGTTTTTGTCGTTATCATCGTAAGGCATCAAAGCGTCTCCCATCAGCTTTAATTGTAAGTCATCATTCATCCGCGCTGTCCTTTTAAACAGGTACGGCATCGTCATCTTTGATTATATCAAAATCACAATGTTTTGTAAACAGGAAAAGTTTTAAAATATCGTAAACGTCCTGCGTTTTTTCTTTTAAAAACTATTTTCCGGTCGAACCGAAACCGCCCTCGCCCCTGTCGGTCTCGTCAAGCTCGCTTACCTCGGTAAATTCAGGCGCAAGGAAGGGTGCAATGACGATTTGGGCAATTCTTTCACCCTTTTTCACAAGCTTTTTCTGCCCCGACTGATTGTAAAGAGCCACCTTTATTTCTCCGCGGTAGTCGCTGTCGATAACACCAACCTTATTGGCGGGAGCAAGCCCTTCTTTGCAGGCAAGACCGCTTCTTGCATACACAAGTCCGACATATCCTTCGGGAATTTCCATTGCTATTCCCGTACCGATCATAACCGTCTGCCTATCCTCGATATACAGGTCGTTTTCGGCCGAATAGAGATCTGCTCCGGCAGCGTATTTAGAACCTCTTGTGGGAACAACGGCATTATCTTTAAGTTTTTTTATTTTTATGTTCATTTGCTATCCCTCATTTTCATTTTTTCTTTAAGACCTTAACATCTTATTTTCATTGTCATTTTACCACATTTCTGCGAACCTTTCCACAAAAATAAAATAAAAAAAAAAAATATAAAAAAAATAGGTTTTAGGGGCTGTTATTTAGACGAACAATGTGGTAAAATGGAAAAGAATACAGAAATCTTTTTTTATATAGAAGGTTAAGTCTATGGATAAACAATATGACGTTATAATTGCCGGATGCGGAGTGGGAGGACTCTACTGTGCCCTCAACATTCCCGAGGACAAAAAGGTGCTGCTTCTTTGCAAGGACGAAATGCTGCTTTCAAATACCGCTCTCGCCCAGGGAGGAGTCGCCGCCGTTCTCGACACCGCAAACGATTCCTACGACCTCCATTTCAACGACACATTGATCGCAGGCCGTCAGGAAAACAACCACGATTCGGTGCGTGTACTTGTTACCGAAGGACCTAAGGATGTCCGCCGGATATACGAGGAATTTGACGTTGATTTCGACAAAACCGAAACCGGCGAGCTTAATTCCACCCTCGAAGGCGGTCACAGTCGACGCAGAATAGTACACCACAAGGATTCCACCGGATATGAAATTGCCTATCGTCTTTGCGAAGCGGTCAAAAAGAGGAAGAACGTTGAAATTTCCGATTTTTCTGTGCTTTTCAACCTCAAGCGGTTTGACGGAGGATTTTTTGCATACATTTTGAAGGATGATGTGCCACATATTGTGGCCACGCCTTACGTGGTTCTTGCCACCGGCGGAATAGGTCAGGTATACCGCTATACCACCAACTCGGCCATTGCTACCGGCGACGGAATCCGTCTCGCATACGACCTCGGCTGTAAAATTGCCCATCTCGATTATGTCCAGTTCCATCCCACCTCTTTCGCCGCCGACAAAACCAGCCGCCAGAAGTTTCTCATAAGCGAAGCGGTCAGGGGCGAGGGCGCATATCTTCTCAACTGCCACAAGGAACGCTTTATGCACCTTTACGATAAGCGGCTTGAGCTTGCTCCCCGCGATGTTGTGGCAAAATCGATAATTCTCGAAAGCCGCCGTCTGGCAAACGAAGATTTCTATCTCGACATTGCATATAAGGGCGAGGAATTCCTCAAAAATCGCTTCCCCATGATTTACGAAAAGTGCCTTGAAAAGGGCGTAGATATAACCAAGGAGCCTATTCCCATCTTCCCCTGCCAGCACTATCTTATGGGCGGAATTGATGTTAACCTGAATTCCAAAACCGATATCGACCGTCTCTATGCGGTGGGCGAATGCTCCCACACCGGAGTGCACGGCGCCAACCGCCTTGCATCCAACTCCCTGCTTGAAGCCCTCGTTTTCGGCCGCCGCTCGGCCGAGGACATCACCAAAAAGAGCGAGGGCGAGCGTTTTGTACCCCCTGAATTCCCCGAGATTCCCGATATTTCGGGCGCACCCGTTCCCAAGGATATAGATAAGACTATAAATGATATTATGCAGCGTTCCACCTTTGTTATTCCCGACCTTTCGGCCTGCCAGACCGGAATCAAGCAGGTCGACCGCTACCTCGAACGCCTTAAGAGCGGTCATTTTGCGATCACAAGGGAATACTGCGAAGCCCTGTCTCTCGCCACCGTGGCGCACATTATCTTAAAGGAGAAATTAAGCAAATGATACTGCCTAAATTCACGGTCGACGACATTATCATAACCGCCCTTAAAGAAGATATAAACTATATAGACGTCGCAACCGACCTTACCCTCGACGAACAAAACATTCAGCAGGGTGTTTTTCTTGCCAAGGCAAGCGGTGTGCTTTGCGGAATAGACGCAGCGCTGCGGGTTTTCGAGCTGCTCAGCGACAAGTTTGAATACTCGGTTTATAAAAAGGACGGCGACAGAATAGAAAAGGGCGACATTATCGCCGAGATAAAAGGACCGGTCACATTCCTTTTAAAGGGTGAACGCACGGCCCTCAACATCCTTCAGCATATGTCGGGCATTGCCACCGAAACGGCCAAGTGCGTCGACCTTGTTAAGGGTACAAAGGCAAGTATTGCCGACACAAGAAAGACCCTTCCCGGTCTCCGCGCTTTGCAGAAATATGCCGTCACCTGCGGCGGAGGAAAGAACCACCGCTACAACCTTTCCGACTGCGCCATGTTAAAGGACAACCACATCGACGCCTGCGGCGGAATCGAAAAGGCGGTATCCGTTTTAAGAGAAAAAATAGGCCACACCGTTAAAATAGAGGTCGAGACCCGCAACCTCGACGAGGTTGAGCAGGCCCTGCGCGCAAAAGCCGACATAATTATGCTCGACAATATGGACAACGATACAATGAAAAAAGCGGTCGAGCTGATAGACGGCCGCGCCCTTTCCGAAGCCTCGGGCGGCATAACCCACGACACCATCGCCGGCGTTGCAAAAACGGGAGTGGACATCATTTCCGTAGGTGCGCTGACCCATTCGGTCAAGGCTTTCGACATATCTATGAAGATAAAGAAGCTATGATAATTCTTTGCGTTGATTACGGAGACGCCAGAACGGGCCTTGCGGTTTGCGACAGGTCGGAAATTCTGGCAAGTCCCCTTTGCACGGTATTTGAAAAGGACAAAAATGCCCTTATACAAAAAATATCGCAGGTTGCTAAGGAACGCAAGGCCGAGCTTATAGTGGTGGGTGATCCGGTCAATATGGACGGCAGCCGAGGCTTTCGATCGGAACAGTGCCGGCAGTTTGCCGGGGAATTATCGGATTTTTGCGGTATTCCTTTCGATATGTGCGACGAACGGCTTACCACCGTCGCGGCACACAATGCCCTTAATTTCACCGATACGCGGGGAAAAAAGCGCAAAAACGTTGTGGACACCCTTTCGGCGGTCATGATACTTGAAGGATATATGGCAAGGAGAAAATCCGCCGGCGCAAGCGATTAACGGCGCTTTAGTTTAACAGAAACCCAAAACGAGCGTCCGAGCGATACGGAGCATAAAGATAACGCACCAGTTCAAAACAGATAATCGGCTACGGAAGTGATTTTTGTGAAAAGACCGTTTTTTACGGTAGGATTTGCATTTTTCGCGGGTAATTTACTTGCTCTTCTGTTTTCAAAATTGATTCCGCTTTGGGCGGCCATAACCCTTCTCATTGCTGCGGCAGTCTGCGGGGCGCTTTGCAAAGTTTTAGAGGGCGGCGCAGTGTTCAAAAATACCACTGCTGCCCTCTTTTCTTTTTCGGCGGGGATTTTGGCGGCTATTCTTTCGACGGCCGTTTTTATATACCCCCTAAGCGATTTTTCCGATAAGCAAATAAACTTTTTGGCCAAGGTTATTGGAAATGTCGAATATAACGACGGCTACACGGTTGTTCCGGTGAAGGCCGACCTGAATTGGAAAAACATTATTGAAGATGAAAAATCGACCGACCCGCAATTCTCCGACAAAACCGACAACCAAACCGACAACAGCACAAACAGCACAAAGGGCACAAGCGGCACCTACAGCAACAGCATAACAAACGGCACCGGCGTTGATAACATCGGTACCGATACTAACGGCGCAAACGTCACAGGCAGCGATAACGTCAGTGCCGATGCCCATAACGATAACGGTGAGATCAGCGGCAACGACAACATCGCAGGCACAGGCAGCGGTAATACCGTAAATGCCGATAACAGCGACAGCTCCGACAGTCTTTCCGCCACGATTATTTTGCGGGTTAAAAAACCGATAAACACATCTCCCGGCGACAGGGTTGACTGTATCGCCACTCTCAGCGACCCGCTGGCCGCATCGGACGGACAGCAGTTTTTAAGCCCGGTTTATCTATCCGGCGATTGCAGCAGCATTACCGTCACCGGCAAGGGCACAAAGGACCTGCTCTGCGCAGCTCAGATTTGCAAAAAAGCCATTGTCAACAGCGTGTTTTCGGTATTTTCCGATGATGTAGCGGGACTTATGACCGGCATCTCATTAAGCTTTACCGATCAAACTCCCTATTACATAACCCGTGCATTAAGAATATGCTCTCTTTCCCATCTGACCTCGGTTTCCGGCCTGCACATCACCCTTCTGGCCGGCATAATAGCCTCTCTTCTTTCAAAGCTGAAAGGACGCAAGCTTTCGGGAATTTTGTCTCTTCTTCTTATATGGGCATTTGTTTTCATTTCGGGAATGCGGCTTCCCGCCATAAGAGCGGCGCTTATGATGACGGTTATGATAGCGGGAGAATTCTTTCTCCGCCGGGCCGATTCCCTCAATTCCCTGGGACTTTCCTGCCTGCTGATATGTATGTTCATTCCCTTTTCGGCCGCCGACGTGGGCTTCATCTGTTCTGTGCTTGCCACCCTCGGAATCGTCACTTTGGCAACGCCGATCGGCAATTTCTTTTCAAGACATCTTAAAAACAAAAGATTCCTGCGCCGCCTCATTCCCATAACCGACCTTGTTTCCATAACCTTAAGCTCCATGGTGTTCAGTTTACCGATACTGGTTTATTGCTTCGGAAGCTTTTCCTTTATTTCGGTCATTTCCAACATTCTCGTGACACCCTTTGCGGTGGTTTGCGTTGTGGGGTGCATCTTCGGCGGAGCGCTTTCGCTTCTTCCCGTTATAGGATTTATCGGCTATCCCCTGCTGCTTTGCGGCGGAGCGGTGGCAAAGTATTTTATATGGATAACCGGCCTTCTTTCAAAAATTCCCTTTGCGTCGGTATACACGCGATACGAGGCCATTTATGTCTTTCTCGTGATATTCTATCTTGTATTGCTGCTTGCCTTTATAAAGCGGCGTAATGATAAGGTGCTCAAAAAACGCACCGTAGCCCTTGTATCGATCATAATATCCTGTTCGCTGGCCGTTTGCTGCGCCGCTGCGGCGGTGGTGGACGGCAGCACATACGCCCTTTACAGCTGCGGCAGGGAGAAAAATACCGCTCTGCTGATAATTCACCAAAACAAGGCAATAATTATCGGCTGCGATAAAAAGCCGTCGGTCAACTATGAAATGCTCAGCATTATGCGAAACAGCGGCATAGAAAGTCCAGAGCTTTTCATTCCACTTAAAGATTCATCGCCGCTGGGCGCATATTACATAACAAACAGCTGCTCGCCGAAGGCCGTTGCCGTGGCCGATAACGAGCAGTATCTGAGCCTCCTTTTAAAGCCTGCCCGGTCCCCGATTTTGACGCTTAGCGACCTTTTGAACGGCAGCCTTCAAGGTGCAGACGATTTAGGCGATTTAAGCAATTTAGGCAATCTTTCCTTTTCCTTTGATCCGTCCCTTTCGGGGGCTGCAATAAATATGAACGGGCAAATGATATTTGCCGGAGACAAAACTGCCGCATCGGGAAATTACGATTTTATCATTTCCCAAGGAGAATTCATCTTTTCGGACGGCAGCGTGTACAAAGCCGAAGGCGCTCGAATTAAAACCGTTTTTTCCAAAACCACTGTCAGGAGATTTGATCAATGGCCAAAATAACCGAAGCAACACTGAAAAATCAGCTTAAATCGGGAAATCTTTCCCCATTTTATCTTATTTACGGGGACGAGGACTACCTTATCCGTCTATACGCCGACCGCATAATTTCGGTGGCAGGCGGTCCTTTTGCCGACTTCAACATTTCAAAATTTCCCGAAGCAACCGACCTGACCGAGGCGGTCAACGCCCTTTGCCAAATGCCGGCCATGGGAGAAAAACGGGTGGCCGCCGTTTACAATCCCGATACGGCAAAGCTTTCGCAAAAAAGTCTTGATCTTTTGGAAAAATACCTTTCAGACCCTTCCCCAACAAGCGTTTTGGTCATCTATTTCATCGGCAAAGGCATCGGAAATTCCTCGGCCTCCAAAAAACTGACCTCCCTTGCCACAAAAAGCGGCAGTCTTTTAAAGCTCGACCGTTTATCCCGGGGCGATCTTATAAAAATTCTGTGCAAAGGTGCGGCAAACCGCGGTTGCTCTATGTCGTCGGGGGTGGCATCGCTGCTGCTTGACTATTGCGGCGACGATTTAAACACCTTAAACCGGGAGCTTGAAAAGCTTCGAGCCTATGCCGGCAACCGTCAGATAACCGACGGGGACATAAAACTGCTCTGCCCAAAAAGCATAACCGAGGACGCCTTCGATATGGTGAGATTTATAAATTCCGGCGACCTAAACGGCGCTTTGACGGTGCTCGGCCGTCTTTTTGCGGCGCGGCAGGATCCGCAGGCCATTTTCGGCGCGCTGGTTTATTCCTACATCAATCTTTTCAGGATTATATCGGCAAAAAAGAGCCGCATAAGTCTTGATGAAACCGCAAAAAGATTTAATATGAAAAGTGCTTATCCTCTCACCAAATCGAGAAGAGACGCAGAAAGCCTCGGCGAGGACAAGATAAAGCAAAGCCTGCTCACCCTTGATCTTTGCGACAAAAGCCTTAAATCCTCCGCCGCCGACAGCAGACTGCTGCTCGAAGAGACCCTCGTAAAGCTCTATGGCATCTCGACGGGAAAGGTCAGCCAAAAAAGCGGTGGAACTGTATGATAAAGCTGAAAGAGGCAATCATTGTCGAAGGAAAATACGATAAAATAAAGCTTTCGTCCATAGTCGACGGACTGATAATCACCACCGACGGCTTCGGCATTTTTAAGGACAAAGAGAAACGGGAGCTTATAAAACTTTTGGCAAAAAAGCGGGGCATAATCATTTTAACCGACAGCGACAGCGCCGGTTTTCTCATCCGTTCCCACATCAAAGGTTTTGTTAAGGAAGGCGAGATAAAAAACGTCTTTGTGCCCGACATTTTCGGAAAGGAAAAACGCAAAACCGCCCCTTCAAAGGAAGGTAAATTAGGCGTTGAAGGCATAAGCTGTGAAATTCTCGAAAGCGCCCTTAAAAAGGCGGGAATTGCAAATTTGCAGGGGCAGAACGAAGGGCAGAACCAAGGACAGGACAAACAGCCGCAGCAAAGGGAGGTCACAAAAACCGATCTTTTTGAGGACGGCCTTTCGGGAGGCGCCGACAGCAAAGCAAAGCGTGCCCTGCTTTTATCACAGCTTGGCCTTCCCCGGCGTATGAGCACTAACACACTTCTCGAGGCCATAAATGCCCTTTATTCTTATGAAGAATATAAACAGGCGCTTTCCCGCATATAACATATAGATGAGCATATCCCGTCTTTAAAATATTGCCCGCCGTTGGATATCGGCAGGCTTTGATTTACAATATTTCAAAAAACCGGCGTTTCGCTTTTGACGAAACGCCGGTTTAATATTATGAGAAAACTTTTACGAGAAATTATTTACCCTCGCTGAGTTTAACGAGATGCTCGTATTTTTCTTTTGCGGTCTCCTCTGCCTCGGCAAAGAGTTCCTTTGCGCGCTCGGGGAAGGCTCTTTCAAGGGAGGTGTAACGAACCTCACCGTGAATAAAGTCATCGTAGGAAGCGGAGGGAGCCTTGGAATCAAGGTGGAAGGGATTCTCGCCCTTGTCGGCCTTGCGGGGATCATAGCGGAAGTTGAACCAATATCCGGCCTGAACGGCGGCTTTTTCCTCGGCCTGGCTTGCGCCCATACCCTTGCGGATACCGTGATTGATGCAGGGAGCGTAAGCGATGATGATGGAGGGACCGTGATAGCTCTCGGCCTCGTGGAAGGCCTTGAGGCACTGATTGTAATCGGCGCCCATAGCCACCTGAGCAACATAAACATAGCCGTAGCTCATGGCGATTGCGGCAAGGTCTTTCTTCTTGACCTGCTTACCTGCGGCGGCAAACTGTGCCACTGCACCGGTAGGAGTGGATTTGGAAGCCTGTCCGCCGGTGTTGGAATAAACCTCGGTATCGAACACGAGAATGTTGACGTCCTCGTTCTGAGCGATAACGTGATCAAGTCCGCCGAAACCGATATCGTATGCCCAACCGTCGCCACCGAGGATCCACATGGACTTCTTGGCAAGATAGTCGGAGTTTTCTTTAAGTTCCTTAACGGCTTCGCACTTGCATTTGCTCTTTGCAAGCTCGGCCTTGAAGGCCTCTGCGGCGGGTGCGTTCTTAACGCCGTCGTCCATGGTATCAAGCCATTCCTTTGCGGCAGCCTTAAGGCCGTCGTTGTCGGAGTTCTCGATAACATACTGTGCGTGATGTGCAAGACGCTCGCGGAGGGTCTTGTTGGCAAGCATCATACCGAAACCGTACTCGGCATTGTCCTCAAAAAGGGAGTTTGCCCATGCGGGGCCGTGGCCCTTTTCGTTGACGGTGTAGGGAGTGGAGGGAGCCGAACCGCCCCAGATGGAAGAGCAGCCGGTGGCGTTGGCGATATACATTCTGTCACCGAAGAGCTGGGTTGCAAGCTTGGCATAGGGAGTTTCTCCGCAGCCTGCGCATGCGCCCGAGAACTCGAGCAGCGGCTGTTTGAACTGGCTTCCCTTAACGGTGGTGTCGGCAAATTTAGCGGCAACCTCTGCCTTCTTGGGCAGCTTCTGGCCGTAGTAGTAGCCTTCCTGCTCACAAAGCTGGGTGTCCAGCGGCTCCATCTCGAGAGCCTTGTTGCCCTTCATACCGGGGCAAACCTGAGCACAAACGCCGCAGCCGGTGCAGTCGAGAGCGGAAACGGTCATTGCAAATTTCATTCCTGCAAGGCCGGTCATATCCTTGGTCTTCATACCTGCGGGAGCCTTCTTGGCCTCGTCCTCGGTCATAGCAACCGGGCGGATTACGGCGTGGGGGCAAACATAGGAACAGAAGTTACACTGAATACAATTTTCGGGGATCCACTTGGGAACATTAACGGCGATACCGCGTTTTTCAAGAGCCGAGCTACCCAGGGGGAATGTACCGTCGGCAGAATCCACAAAGGTGGAAACGGGGAGCTTGTCTCCGCGCTGTGCATTAACGGGGGTAAGGATCTTTTCCTCATACTCCTTAAGAACAGGAGTCTCGGCAAGCACTTCCTTCTCGACGGCCTCGTCAACTGCGGTCTTCCAGGCAGCGGGAACGGTCACCTTGGAGAAGCCGTTAATACCGCGGTCGATGGCGGCATGGTTCATGGCTACGACCTTTTCGCCCTTCTTGCCATAGGACTTGGTGGCAGCTTCCTTCATAAGGGTAACGGCCTTGTCAGCGGGGATGATCTTGGAAAGGGCAAAGAATGCAGCCTGAAGAATGGTGTTGGTGCGGTTTCCGAGACCCAGCTCCATTGCGATGTGGGTAGCGTCGATGGTGTAGAACTTAATGTCGTTCTTGGCAATATACTGCTTCATCTTGGCGGGAAGATGCTTGTCAAGCTCTTCGCCTGTCCATGAGCAGTTAAGCAGGAATGTACCGCCCTTTTTGATATCCTCAACGATGTCGTATTTGTCGACATAGGAGGGATTGTGGCAGGCGACAAAGTCGGCCTGATTGATGTAATAGGTGGAGGTTATGGGCTTTTTACCGAATCTTAAGTGGGATATGGTAACGCCGCCCGACTTTTTGGAGTCGTAAGCAAAATAGCCCTGAGCATAAAGGTTGGTATTATCGCCGATGATCTTGATGGAGTTTTTGTTGGCGCCGACGGTACCGTCTGATCCGAGACCCCAGAATTTGCAGGATGTCGTTCCCTTGGGGGTGGTATCGGGATGTTCTTTTTCTTTAAGAGAAAGCTTGGTAACATCGTCCTCGATGCCGATGGTAAAGCGCTTTTTGGGAGACTTTGCGTCCATATTGCGGTAAACGGCGATGATCTGGGAAGGAGTGGTGTCCTTGGAGCCGAGACCGTAACGGCCGGTATATACCGGAACATCGGCAAATTTAGTGTCTCTGAGGGCGGCAACAATGTCGAGATAAAGGGGCTCGCCGATGGAGCCGGGCTCCTTGGTGCGGTCGAGAACGCTTATCTTCTTAACGGTTTTAGGCATAGCTGCAAGCAGATGCTTAACCGAGAAGGGACGGTATAGATGAACCTTGACAAGGCCGACCTTTTCGCCGTTTTTATTGAGATAATCGATGGTCTCTTCGATGGTATTACATACCGAACCCATGGCGATGATGACCTTTTCGGCATCTCTTGCGCCATAGTAGTTAAAGAGCTTATATTTAGTGCCGAGCTTTTCGTTAACGGCCTTCATATAATCCTCAACAACGCCGACAACCTTGTCGTAGTATACGTTGGAGGCTTCTCTTGCCTGGAAGAAAATATCCGGGTTCTGAGCGGTTCCGCGCTGTACGGGATGCTCAGGATTGAGAGCGCGGCGGCGGAAGGCATTTACAGCCTCGTGGTCGAGCAGCTCGTCGAGATCCTTATAGTCCCAAACCGAGATTTTCTGAATTTCGTGGGAGGTACGGAAACCGTCAAAGAAATGGAGGAAAGGTACTCTGCCCTTAATGGCTGCGAGATGAGCCACAGCGCCGAGATCCATAACCTCCTGAGGATTATTGGAACATAGCATTGCATAACCGGTCTGACGGCAGGCATAAATATCCGAATGATCGCCGAATATGGAAAGTGCATGGCTTGCAAGAGCACGGGCCGAAACGTGAATTACGCCGGGAAGAAGCTCACCCGCCATTTTGTACATATTGGGGATCATCAGAAGGAGTCCCTGAGACGCAGTGTATGTGGTGGTCAGAGCACCGGCCGCAAGAGAGCCGTGCACAGCACCGGAAGCGCCTGCTTCGGACTGCATTTCCGAAACCTTAACCTCTTGACCGAAAAGGTTTTTCTGGCCTGCTGCCGACATTTTATCGGTTTCTTCGGCCATGTTGGACGAGGGGGTTATGGGGTAAATAGCAGCAACATCGGTAAATGCGTATGATACATACGCGGCGGCGCTGTTACCGTCCATAGTTTTTGTTTTTCTGGACATGTTTATCTTCCTCTCTATAATAATCGGTTATAAATAGTATAAGACCAAATGATATAATACCATTTTTCTGTCCGATTGTAAATAGTTTTAGGCGATTTTTTTGCGGCAAAATGCAGAAAAAAGGCGGTACAAAGGCCCTGTTCGGCAGACCGAATCGGTCAAATAGGCCTTTTGCTTTCTTTGTCCGGATTGATAAGATTTTTTTGTCTTTTGCTTTGCTGTTTTCATTGTTCTTTGTGCACTGCCGATTTTGCGCCTTTCTTCTGTGTTTTTATTCTGCCGTTTTTCTTTCTTCTCGGCAAAAAGCATTGCCCTTTTTGTTGCGGCCGGTTTTTTTGCTGTATTGCCGTTGCTTTTTTGCTGCTTCACCCCGGTTTTCCTGCTGCACTGCCGCTGCTTTTCACCATCTGATCCTATCTTTCCGGCCGGGCAGACATCATTCCCTTCCTGTGTCGCTCCTTTGCTTTTGCCGCATCGGTCGGGTACTGCCCGCTTTTTCATCCTTTTGCCTTTTCGGTCTTTTTCACCGATGCGAAAATTCCCGCAAAAAACAAAAGCGGAACGGATCTAAAACAAGTTCAAATCCGTTCCGTTTTTTAATTTAAAGTCCCTTTTTAGGATTTTTATAAAATCAGAATGCTACCGAAGAGGTATAATAGCAATCGTCGGGTACATTTGTTACCGAGACATTCTGGTTTATGGTCGCCGATCCGACGGCATGCTGCTGAATGAGCAATGCATCGTCGGAATCTATGGCTCCGTCGTGGTTAACGTCGGCCGCAAGCTTCACAAGCTCGCTCGGAGGTGTAGCCTTTCCGGTGGCATACTGCAGGACAGAGAGGGCGTCGCTGTTTTCGATTATGCCGTCGCCGCAATTTGTTCCGCCCTTAACGTCGCCGTAGACAAGCACATAGAAGATCTCGGTTATCTTTCCGGTGGAGGTGTTGGTCTTGATGATCTTCATTCCGGTTGCGGCTTTTGCGGTGCTGCTGACCGTAACGGTGTTGTTGTTCCAGTCCTTGACCGTAAAGCTGTATCCCGATGATGACATCCCGTTTATAACCGTCTGAAGACCGGAAGAAGGATTTATATTTGTCTTTATGGACGATTTGTAAGGCAAATAATCGGTTACGGTCGGAATCGTGGCCGTAATCTTTCCCTTGGAAAACGAAATCGAAAGATTTTGGGCTGCGGTACTTGCAGGAAGCTTTGCTCTTATGACCCACGTTGTTGAGAATCCGTTGCTTGCATCCAGAAGAGAAACTTTAAAGCGGGCACCGTTCACGGTAACATAGAAAATTTTCTCGGATTCCGGTCTTGTGATGGTATAGGTTTTGCCTCCAAGCTGTATTTTAAGATTTGTAAGTATCGAAGCAGCCTGCAAGGTCATCCTGGCACTCCGCGCATCGGGATTTTTGGGAATGGTTTTGGAGTAAATGCCTCTGGCCACATTGAGGGTATAGGAGCCGGTATTTGTGGAATATGCGCCAACCTTTATGTAGTAGGTTTTTCCGCTTTGGACATTATATTTGATTGCAAAATTTCTACCCGAAATACTTGCGTCGTCGTTTTGTGCAATTTGATTTTTGTTTTCGTCCAAAAGATAACCTTTTGTGTCGAGAGATCCGGTCGTGTAGAAAATAATATCACCGGTTTTATCGGCAACATATTTAAAGCAATCGATATCTCCCGCTCCGGAAATTTTGCCGGCCTTTTGATCATGCAGAGCAATGGTTGTAGCCTTTTCTGGTGTTGCCCAGTGATCGGTATCGCCTACAAAGGTGCAGCTTGCCGAAACGCCGCTTCCGTCGGCCGCAGTGGCGGTTATGGTCGCCGTTCCGGTGGTTGCTTTGGATGTGACCTTACCGGTCTGATCGACCGTGGCCGCACTCGGATTGCTGGACGACCATACAACATTTCTGTTTACGGCATAGGTAGGCAGGACTGTCGCGGTCAGCTGCTCGGTTTCGCCCTTGCAAAGAGATATGGCGGTTTTGTTGAGGCTTATGTCATAAACATTTTTCTGGAATTTGCGCAGGAAAGGAAACCCGTTGTTGCATCGGCTGTCAATGTCCCAAACGGTTGTAAAATCCCAAGGGGACGAAGAATCCCAGTTGCTCGCCGTTGTATAGAAGGATTTTGTTTTAAAATCCTGTTCAGTTTTTTTGGTTACATCTGTCGTTTCGGGTTTATCATCCTCAGATATTCCTGCAGTACCGTTGCTATAATACCCCTTTATTATTGAAGCATTGTCGTTCTTCTTATTAGCAAATCCGGTACCAAGATCACTAACACTGGAATTTGTTAAGCAATTTATTACTGTTCCTCTTATCCTTGTACACCCAACAAATCCACCTTTTCTTGCCTGCCCAACGGAATAGCAATTTGTCACATTAGCCGGGTTATCGTTTACAAATCCGGCCTGACCACAGTTTGCATTTGCATAGCAATTTTTAATAATGCCATTGACCGAATTCCAACCGACAAAACCGCTTCCCAAAGTATTTCCTTGGGTATAACATGAATCTATTTCGGTATTGAATGCCGCTCCACTAAGTATTCCAACTATATATTTTGTTTCAATATCCGGGGATCCTACCCAAGCGTTTGTTACAGCAAGGTTTTTGATTTCTGCCTTCTGGTCATCGGCACCTCTGACAAATCCAAACAGTCCGCAATATTCCCACGATCTGTTCGTAGGAACAGAAACATAGAGATTTGAAATCGTGAATCCGTTTCCGTCAAAATAACCTCCGAAGGATTCTGTATCATTCATAAATTTGTCTTTATACTGAATGGCCCCGATGGGCGTCCAGTTACGGCCTCCGAGGTCTATGTTGGCCGCAAGCTTGAAATACTTGCCGTAATATCTGTTATTGTTGACTCGGGTTTCATAAGCAAGCTTTGCAAGCTGCGATGCGCTGGCAATGATGTATGGATCGGCAGCTGTACCGGTTCCGCTTTGGTAGGAAGTCGCAGCATAATTGATCCAATTGTCTAAAACTGCAACAGAGAACTGCGCCGATAGGTTGCCTTTAGTAGCATAAACCGTAGTACTTCCTATTGCTTTTGCCTGCAACCGTCCATTTTCATTCAAATGCACATAATTGGTATCTCCAATTGTAAATGTAGCCGATTTATCTGTCGCTTCCACTGGCGTTATTACCGGCACAACGGTAGTATAATCATCAAGTGTTGTTCCCATACTTAGTGTTACGGAAGAGCAAGGCGCCTTGTATGTATATTTATTTATAATTTCGTGAATTTCAAGAGAGGTCGCGGCTATGGGCTGCTGTGCCGAAAGACCGTTTGAAGAAAGCATTCTGAAATCTATGCGCCCGCTTCCGTATATCGGGTCCTCGCCGGGAGTGCCAAGATCCACCGTCATTCCCTTCAGCTTGGTTTTGATCTGCTCTGCCGAAAGAGTCGGGTTATCTAAACAAAGCATTGCTACCGCCGCGGTAACGTGAGGAGCCGCCATAGATGTTCCGGTATATAATGAATATTTATATCCGTTTCTCACAACTCCTGTAGCAGCCGAAGATACACAGCTGAATATTTCATTGCCCGGAGCGCATACATCCACCTCATCGCCGAAGTTGGAAAATCCGGAAATGCGATCCTGCTTTTCAACCGATGAAACAGTTACTACGTTGGTGTGGTTTCCACTAAGTTTTGCGGGGCAGCAGTTTGCGGTATCAATGCTTTCGTTTCCTGCTGCAGCAACAAACAGCGGTGCTCTTTTGCCCTTTGAAAGTGCATCCGAAGTAGCATAGTCAACCGCCTGTTCAATATAACAATTTGAACTGCAGAGACTTCCAATACTCATATTGAAGACCTGAGCTCCGTTGTCATATGCCTTCCTTATGCCATTGCCTATATCAAGATTGGTACCGGTAGCTCTATCCCCATTTTTTTTCATTACCCTTACGGGCATTATTTTGACATTATCAGGGGTACAATCGACAATTGTTCCCGAAACGTGGGTTCCATGGCCGTGATCGTCAAAGGTATCGTTGTTGTTATCAATGAAATTCCAACCGGCGGTTTCATCTTCCGCCGACGTGGGAGTCAGGGTTCTGCCCGAGAGGAAAATGTGTCCCTGTCTTCCGCCCTCGGTGCCGGGAAGATATTCTGCATCGGCGCCGGTATCGATAACCGCGACCACGATCTGCTGATTGTTTCCGGCAAGATGGTTCTTCATTCTGCTTGCCTGAATTCCCATGGAGGTGTAGTTTCCGTCGTCATCGGTGGTGCCGTCGGTTCCCCAGCTTCCGGGAGAGGGCAGCGACGCTGTCGATACAACCTCGTTGAGACTTACATACTCGATACTGCTGTCTCCGCTGAAGGCTTCATAAGCAGCCCTGGTCTGCGCCTGGGTCTCATACTGCAGGAAATAAAGTCCCCGGCCGTTGGTTGCAAATTCCTTTGCGCCCCGATCGTTTGAAAGATTTCTGCCGTTTTTAACATAAAGAATGATTTCCCTGAGCTGATAGGGATTTGAAATGATAAGGCGGTCGCCCTGCAGATCGACATCCAGTCCGAGATACCGCTCAGCTTCCTCTTCATAAACGACAGGGTGGCGGATGGTGATGCTTCCGTCGGTCTTTTCGGCCATAACCGACTTGTCGTCGCGCAGGGTGATTTTTTCTTCGCTGATTTTGTCAAGCAGATCGGTAACAGAGGTATCGCCCCGGGTCTGTGCAGCGCCGCTTGCCTGTGCAGCATTTCCTATTTCCGAAACATTTCCGGCCTCTGAAACCTTTCCCGATACCGCAGCGTCGGAATCGATGTTAAAAGCGCCGTTCTCGGTTTCAAGACCGATTTTGCCGGTCTTTTCGTCAATTGTAACCTCTGCGCCCACCTGTTCGGCAAGCTCGGGAGCAGGGATGACAAGCTTATTGTCGTCGTCAAGAGCAGGGGCAAAGGAAAGATCCACCTTGGTGCCGTCAACATACATTTCCCTTTGACCGAGCGTCATAACGATGCTGGAAAAATAGTTGTCTTGCCAGTTCTTCCGGGTGATTTCACTCGTCTCGGCCATAAATTCGTCGGATATTTCTCCGGCATCCCGGAAAATATTGAACTTATCCGATTCGGTATTTCCCGAAACGAGCGTTGCCGTGGAAAGAGTTGTTGCTACTGTGACAGTCGCTAAAATGGCTGCCAGCATTTTTTTAAACTTCTTCATTGCGTTCTCCTTTTCAAGTTTCATAATTGCTCGGTTACAGCAAAAATAAAAGGCGGCTCTTTTTTCACTGTTACCCCTCCTTTTGTTTTAAACTTCACGGAATTACTTGGAATTTGTCGGATCGATCCTATCCGTTTCTAATATTATACATATTGTGTCATCATTTGTCAATAGTTATTTTACATTTTTTTCAATATTAAAGACCCCGGACGGTTTTCCGTCCGGGGTCCTTGTTTTTTTGATAATGATTTCCCCAAATTAAATGGGCAATTAGATTGTTACAGTGACTTAATTTTCAGCGTTAAAAATTATTTGTCAACTGCACACTTAAGAACACGAAGGGCATCTGTTGCAGTAACAGCGCCTTCCTTGCCGAATTTTGCGGCAACGACCTGATCTTCGCTAAGATCGACCTTTTTAACCGATCCCTGAAGTGCCACAAGAGCGTCGTCAACTTCTACCTTTTCATTCTTATTAACGTCTCCCTTAAGGTATACAATAACTTCAAGCTCGCCGTAGAATCCCATAGCCCGGCTGCCGACACCGATGTTAACCTTGGTAGTACCGACCTTTTTACCCTCAAACCAAATAACGGGATCTATATTGGGCTCATAATACGGGAACGACGTGAAACGATTTGCAAAGGCCTCTTCATACTCGTTGGCCGGCTCATATCTGTACAGATACTCGGCGATTTCCTTATCAACCACATTTGCGCTCATCGCGCCCTCAACATATACCAAATACTCTTTGTGGAAGGTGATTTCGGCATTTTTTATACCGGGTGTAACAACCAGTTTTTCCATAAGATCGCCACAGGTCTTTTCCTTTGCGGGAACGGCCAGATATCTGTGCGCCTCGCTTATTTTTCCGTTAATATTGTCGAGTCTTCCGGCGGCTATGCTGTCGCTTAAACGGATGTTGTTCACCAGGTTGTCATCAATGTCCTGATCTTCAGAAAGTGCAAGAACCATTTCAACCTCGCTGCCGGCAAGGTTTTTGTTCTTTAAAACATTTTCGTCAAATACCGCGGGGTCAACGGAAAATTCCACGCCGACGGCGAAGGTGTCATTAATAGCATCTCCGGTCCATCCCATCAGATGGGTGCAGCTTCTTTCGCCGAGGGGCACATATATCATGTCATCGGCAAGCCAAACATGGTTTTCGTACAGCTCGCGATCGCTTGCATAAGTGTTCTTTCTTGCTCCGTCACCGAGAATTTCAATTGCCTCGTCGGCTGTGATGCCGGTGTGAAGAAGAAGGGTATAATCATATTTTCCGTCCACGCGCTGTTTCATCGAGAGGACATTAACCTTTGTACATTCAACCTTCAGAAAATCATCGGGAACAAATCCCTGTCCGTCAGAAACAACATCATAAATAATGCTGTTCTGATATCCTGCAGTCATCGCCGCCTCCTCCTGTGCACATACAGGCAAAACACCCAGGCACAAAACCAACGCGATCAGACAACAAATAATTTTTTTCATAATTTCTTCCTCCTTAAAGTAAAGTTGTCCGAGATCCTGCATTTCGTTTATCTCGCTTTCACTCATATAATATTAAATATGCAGCAAGTTGTGACTTATTGCACAATAATATACAAGAAATAAATGTTCTTTTTTATCTCTGTGACTATATTGTAGCATCGCATCCTATTATTGTCAACGATTTTTGAGAAAAATTTCAAGTTTCTACGTTTTGACGGCTATATTTCTTATTGCGAATAAAAATCACGATTTTTTTGGTTAACATTCACAAAAACGGAGCGGACCTAAAACAAGTTCAAATCCGTTCCGTTTTTTAATTTAAAGTCCCTTTTTAGGACTTTTATAAAATCAGAATGCTACCGAAGAGGTATAATAGCAATCGTCGGGTACATTTGTTACCGAGACATTCTGGTTTATGGTCGCCGATCCGACGGCATGCTGCTGAATGAGCAATGCATCGTCGGAATCTATGGCTCCGTCGTGGTTAACGTCGGCCGCAAGCTTCACAAGCTCGCTCGGAGGTGTAGCCTTTCCGGTGGCATACTGCAGGACAGAGAGGGCGTCGCTGTTTTCGATTATGCCGTCGCCGCAATTTGTTCCGCCCTTAACGTCGCCGTAGACAAGCACATAGAAGATCTCGGTTATCTTTCCGGTGGAGGTGTTGGTCTTGATGATCTTCATTCCGGTTGCGGCTTTTGCGGTGCTGCTGACCGTAACGGTGTTGTTGTTCCAGTCCTTGACCGTAAAGCTGTATCCCGATGATGACATCCCGTTTATAACCGTCTGAAGACCGGAAGAAGGATTTATATTTGTCTTTATGGACGATTTATAGGGCAGGAATCCGGTTATGGTCCGGCCGGTCACTCCGGTAATCCCTCCTTTGGAGAAGGTAAAGGAAACACTCTGTGTGACAGTGCTGGAAGGTATTTTAGCCTTTATGGTCCAGAGGGTAGTAAGGCCAATGTTTTTACTCGTAAATGTGACCTTAAAGCGGGCTCCATTTACCGTGGTGTCTAAGCTTCCCGAAGAAGGCTTTGTTAGGTTATATGTTTTGCTTCCGATTTGAATTTTAAGATCGGTAAGCACTGCGGCTGCCTCAACATTCATCTCCACACATCTTGCATCGGGGTTAAGAGAAGGAACATTCGCGCTAAGAACTCCACGAACAACGCAGAGCTTATAAGAGCCTGTGTGTGTGGAAAACGCACTCACTTTTATGTAGTAGGTCTTCCCGCTTTGGACATTATAATTAATTGCAAAATTGTTGCCGGAAACGTTTCCCTCATCGCTATAACCAATCTGCTTTTTATTTTCATCGAGAAGGAAGCCTATTGTATCAAGGGACCCGGATGTATAGAAAACCACATCGCCGGTTTTGTCGGCAACATATTTAAAATAGTCAGCATCGTGAATTGCCTCAATTTTTCCCGATTTTCTGCTGTTAATATAAACTGTTGTTGCCTTTTCCGGAGAGTCTCCATAATCATCTGTAACAAATGAACAACTCGCTGAAATGCCGCTTCCGTCGGTTGTCGAAGCGGTTATGGTCGCCGTTCCGCTTGTTGCTTTTGCAGTAACCTTGCCTGTTTGATCAACGGTCGCCACGCCGGGATTGCTCGATGCCCAATAAAGATTTTTGTTTTCTGCATAATCGGGAGTGACTGTCGCAACAAGGGTTTCAGTTTCACCGCTGCATAAACACAGCGAGGTCCTGTTGAGCCTCAAATTGTAAACTTTCTTTTGGAAAGACCGCAAAAACGGAAGACCGTTATTGTAGTTTGAATCGATATCCCAAACGGTATTGAAATCCCACGGAGAGGACGAATCCCAGTTGCCTGCCGTGGTATAAAAAGACTTGTTCTTGAATGTGCTGATCGTTCTGGCGGTAAGGTCGGTGTCGGAAGAGTTCAAATCGGTTTTTACACCGTAGGTATTACCGCTGTGATAATAGGAATCGATTATTTTACCCGAATTTTTATTGCCCACAAATCCGATCTCCGAAGCGCTGTCGATAGCCGAGAAGGAATTGATGATCGATGCTTCCAATAAATTGTCGTCGCTGATAAGATTAGTCATTGACGAAACAAGTCCCGCACCGTTATCACAGAGAGTGCCGGAAGAATAACAATTTTTCACGGTTGACGCACCTAAGGAGCGGACAATCCCTGCCTTGGCATTAGTAACTTTGCTATAGCAGTTGAGAATATTTGATTCCAATGTAACAGATCCTACTACACCTGCACCATAAGGAACCGAACCTTCTACAAAGCAATTTTCAAAATTTGATCTTATCGCCAAACCGCACAGTATACCGCAAAGATAATCCGCATCGGGATCATTTCCGTTTCCAACGCTTGCATTGATTATTGCAAGATTGGATACTGTCGATGTTATAGCCGAATTAAAAAGTCCGCCGGTAACAACCCAGTTATCTGTTGAACTGCTGTATTTTCTTGTAATCTTGATATTGGCATTTTTTATAGCATATCCGTTTCCGTCAAAAGTTACGCTACTAATTAACGAAATCGGTTCCCACCTTCTTAAGGACAGGTCAATATCTGAAATCAATTTAAAATGTTTTGATCCATATGTTGCCTTTTTAAATTTAACATCATATACGATTTTGGAAAGCTGTTCGGCCGTCGCTATAAGATAAGGAGATGACGCACTTCCCGTTCCTCCGGCAAAGGATTCGGCCGGGTGATATGCCCAAAAATCATTTACGGTAATCGAAGCCTGTTTTGAGGGCAAGCTTCCCTTTGACGCGGTTATGGTGACCGTTCCGGCTCCGGTGGCACAGGCTCTCGAATTTTCCACCTTAACCACGTTATCGTTTGCCGAAGAATATGTAACGGTTTTATCGGTCGCCTCTTTCGGTGAAACAACTACTCCCATGGGGATATTACCAAAGCTGGTATCGATCGTTCCTTGTGTAAAATTGGTAGGATTTTGGTGATCACTTGTGTTTTTAAGAGTAAATGCGGTTGCCGCTATAGGAGATATCTTCGGGCACAGGGAATCATCGAGCATTCTGAAATCTATGCGTCCGCTTCCGGTTGCACCGTCCCAGCCTGCTGTATTAAGATCCACCGTCATGGACTTGAGAAGGGCTTTTATCTGAGCCGGGGTGTAATCGGGATGGCGAAGTATCAACATAGCAACCGCCGCACTTACATGGGGAGTAGCCATGGATGTGCCACTATACAAAGCGTACTCATTACCGGGAACACAGCTGTTTATTAAAACTCCGGGAGCACAAACATCAACGGCCTGACCGTAATTTGAAAAGAACGCAGGCAGATCATATTTATCCACCGCGCCGACCGTAATAACATTGTCAAAGTCTAAGCTGTGTCTTGCAGGACAATGGCTGCCGACATCGGTCCCGTCATTTCCGGCCGCAATCACAAATACAGGAGGATTTTCTCCCCTTTCGGCCGCCTGTGCATTGATGCTTTCTATAGCTTCTTTTTTCAAACAATTACCTGCACACGCCCCACCAAGGCTAAGGTTAATGACCTTAGCGCCATGCTCGGCCGCATAGTGCATTCCAAGCACAACATCACTTGTTGCAAATGCGGTTTCTTCTCTCGAAGTTCCCTCGTTAAAGATCTTTGCCGCTTTAACGGGAAGTACCTTTACATTATCGGGGGTACAATCGACAATTGTGCCCGAAACATGTGTTCCGTGGCTGTCGATATCCATGGCGTTGTTCGTGCTGTTAACAACATCATATCCCTTGGTATCATCTGTAGCCGAAGCGGGCTCGGTGGTGCGGCCCTGCAAAAACTCATGGCCTTCGCGGACATTAAGATACTTGGAGTCAACGCCGGTATCAACAACACCGACCAGTATCTCGTTCTGATTTCCCGACAGGATATTTTTCATTCTGCCGGCCTGGATGCCCATAGAATTCACCCCGTCGCCGTCGGTTCCCCAGCTTCCGAGATTTATGCTGCTGCTTTCGGTCGAAGCAGTCGACTCAAGGGTCATTATGCCGTTAACGGTAACATACTCGATCGCGTTGCTTGCTTCAAAGGCTTCAAAAGCCGCCTTTGTCTGCTTCTCGGTCTCGTACTGTAAAAAATAAAGTCCCTTGCCGTTAGTGGCGAAATCGGTTGCACCGTAGTTTTGAGAAAGATTTCTTCCGCCCTTAACATAAAGTATGATCTGCTTTGACTGATAGGGACTTGTGACAACTATCTTTCCGTCTACCGCCTTAACGTCAAGGCAAAGCTGATCTTCGGCATCCTGTTCGGAAACCGTGGCGTTGTCGAGCAGGATCGCTTCCTCCTCCGACGACATTGCTTCTTCGTATTCGTCGGATATGTCAAGGTTGTTTTGAAGCTCGGCTACCGAACTTCCCATTTTTATTTTTTCTTCTCCGCGAACAATGTTAAGCTCGCCGCTCACCCTGTCGACCTGCGCGGTTGCACCGATCGCTTCGGCAATTTCTTCGGCGGGGAGAATTATTTCCCCTCCGACGCCCATATCGGCGGCAACGGACAAATTGACCTTTTTACCGTCAATTGTCATTTCGTTTTCTCCCGGGACCATTACCATGGTGGAAAAGTATGAACCGTCGGAATTCTTATCCGAGATGGAATGCATTTGAGAAACAAATTCATCATCAAATCCGCCGGCATCAAGAAAGATGTTGAAGTCGCGCTTTTTCTCGATTTCAAGTGCCGATGTGGGTAACGATGAGGTATACCCTATGGCGGCCACAAAAACCGCCATAATGCCGGACAACGCTCTTTTCGCTATCTTGTTCACATTAACTCTCCTTTTTTATTTTATTCCGTTGCTGTGGTATGTGCTGTTTAGTCAACCGGTGTTCAATCATCGATTGCTTAAGAAACAAAGGGCGGCTGCATCGTCATCATTTCACCTTCTTCTTTTGTTTTTAACAACTTGCAATATATGTTTAATTACCATATTTAAGTTATTGACATTATTATACATAATGCGATACCATTTGTCAAGTGTTTACAGTAAAATTATGCAAAAAATCGAGTGGATTCATTTCCACTCGATTTTTTCTCTTTTGTTTTAAATCAAAATCAATGATTTTAAAATTTTAAAACTATTCACTTTAAAATAATCTTTCTTTAAATTCTCCCCGATTTCTACATAAGAGAACTTAACTTGCAGATAACAGTCCAACCGATGTCTGGAGTATTCTGAGGGCGTCGGTGGGAGATACTTCAGGCTGATTATCATATTTTGCCGCTCTGTGCTGATCTTCGCTAAGGGTTCTGGTCTTTACTGATGCCTGAAGAGTCATAAGAGAGTCAACAGCGGTAACCTTCTTGTCGATGTTAACATCGCCTTTCAGATACACATGCACATTAAGCTCGCCGAAGCGACCGGAATTTTGGTATTGATAGCCTAATTTAACAACGGTATCGCCCACTGATTTGCCGGTGATTTCCACCAAAAAATCAAATAACCCACAAGCTGCTCGTTTCACCTCTGCAATTTCTTCATTTTCGGATTGCGCTCTGACTGACGGCTCGGGAATATACATATATCCCATATCCGAATATACAACCTCTGCGGCCTTTATGCCCTCAAAGGTCATAAGCTTTTGCATAACATCATCGTAGTTTTTCTTTTGAGGTTGGAACAAAACATCGGGTTGGTTTATAAAATATCTGTGTATCTCGCTTTTCTGATTCTTTACTTCAGGGAACTTTTTAAAGAAAATTCCATTGATGGCAAATCCGGCCAAGAAATTCTCGCAACCGTCGTCTTCTGCCCTTGTGTAAACATCCAGCCCTTCAAACTGGGAAAGGGTTCCTTCAACAAGGGCGTCCTCATCAAATTTTTCGGGATCGACAATAATATCCACGCCGCGTGGGTCATAGAAAAGAGGTGCCGCCGCCATAGGATCGATATGTCCACCCATTGAATCTATGCGAACAGTCTCGCCCACAGGAATATAAATGGTTTTACCGCCGTTGTCAATTGTATTGGCATAGACACCGTAATCCTCGGCGAAGGTATTTGCGCCCGCCTTGCCGTTAAAATGTTTTTTAGCTTCCTCAACGGCTTCTTTTCCCGTTTTATCAAGGGTCAAAATAAGTTTATAGTCATATTTGCCCTCTTCGTTTTGCTTTACCGAATTAATTCCTACCCTAACACATCCGACTTCGGAGAATTCCTCGGGTGTGAAGTTTCTCAGTGTATCGGAGGTGACACTTAAAACTATGCTGTTCAAATATTTAGTCTTGGTCTCTGCTGTTTCCTCGGCCGATACAGGCAAAACACCCAGGCACAAAACCAACGCGATCAGACAACAAATAATTTTTTTCATATTTTCTTCCTCCTTAAAGTAAAGTTGTCTGAGATCCTGCAATTCGTTTATCTCGCTTTCACTCATATAATATTAAATATGCAGCAGGTTGTGACTTATTGCACAATAATATCCAAGAAATAAATGCTCTTTTTTATTTCTGTGACTATATTGTAGCATCGTATCCTATTATTGTCAACGATTTTTGAGAAAAATTTCAAGTTTCTACGTTTTGACGGCTATATTTCTTATTGCGAATTAAAATCACGATTTTTTTGGCTAACATTCACAAAAGCGGAATGGATCCGACGCAATCCAAACCCGTTCCTCTTTTAATTTTCCGCTTTTTTAAGGCTTTTAAAGCATCGGAATGCTACCGAAGAGGTGAACCCTATGGCAGCCACAAAAACCGCCGGTACACCTGATAATGCTCTTTTGGTTATCTTGTTCATTTTATTTTTTCTTTTTTATTTTTTGCCGTTGGTGTGTATGTGCTATGCAAAAAAGATCGAGCAGATTATTTCCACTCGATCCTTTTATATTTGAAAATTTAAAACAGCAGTTTTTAAAATTCAAGATAATTCACTTTTAAGCATAACGTACGCCGGTTACAAGCCCACTGCAATAGGCAGTCGTTTCCACAGCAGTCGGCCACCATTTTCAGCGCACGCCCACGGCAATCTGAAGGGTGATCAGCGCATCGCTTGGCGTAACCGCACCGTCGCCGTCAACATCGGCGCAGGATATGTTAAGGTCGGAAGCGGCTCTGGCCCTGACGGCATACTGAAGCAGCATAAGGGCATCGTTTACCGAAATATACCCGTCCCCGTCGGCATCTCCCAAAGGACGGCTGTCGTCCCGGCGATCGGCATAATCAAGGCATATGTATCCCTGCTGCCCGTTATAATCGATTTTTCCCCAGTTGCCGGCCACCTCATAAACCAACGCCTCGACACCGTTTGAAAGACCTCCGATGACCTCTGAATCTGTCGAAGGCTGAGACCGCACGTTTATGCCGTTGCTCGAACGCACCGAATAGATCCCGAGTCTGCACACCTGCGAGCTTTTGACCCTCACTTCAAAGGTCACCGAGAATCCCCACATGGAAACGGTTATGGTGTGGACGCCGGGAGAGGAGCTGTACCCCGACAGATCAAAGCCCGATGAGAAAAGCTCACCGGTTCCGTCGGAATAGTTCATTCTTATAACAAGGCCGCTGCCGTCAAAGCTTTCGTCCTGCATATATTCGGTCTTATAGGGCAGAGAGATGATCTCCATACTCAGGGTATAAACCCTGTCGGCTATTTTATTGGTATATTTCAGGCATATCCATCCGTCGGCCCCGTTATAGGAAATTTTTCCCCATTCTCCCGAAACCACGCTGACTTCGACCTCCGCACCGTCTGCTATCCATCCGATCCTTTCGTAATCGGTGGAAGGACCGCTTCGCAGATTTACTCCGTCGGAGGATTTTATGGAATACCGGCCGGCGGTATATCCGCCGCCCCCGTTGTTCCCGCCGTTTCCGGCACCGTGAGGGCCTTTATATACAATAACGTTGGCGCCCACTCCCGCCTCGTCGTAATAAAAGAGGTCGGTAATGTCGTTTGACGCAGGATCCATTATATAGACCTTGCCGTTTTCCACCTTTTCGACTGCCACGTAATGGCCGTAATATTTAACCGAACAAACCACCATACAGCCGCTGTCGAGAAAGGATTTTATCTGAGAAATTTTTTCTTCCCTGCTGCCCGAAACATTTGTCCACTTTTCCAGCGTAAATCCTGAAGCATATTCGCATGGCTTGGCCCAATATATATCTCCCGATGAGGTGAATCCCCCGTTGGCTTTAAGGTAATTACACAGCACCCCGGGATTGAAAACCGAGGTATCCTGCGACACCGCTCCCGAGTATGCCATAACCTTAGCCACCGAGGTCAGGGCGCATCCCACCCTTGCCACCGTGTAGCTGTCGTTGTATCCGAAACCTATGGAACCCCAGCGGGAATCGGTCTGAAGCCAGGTTTTGTAGTTATCATCACTTGCAAGGGCGGCGGTTGAAAGGCCGACAGTCATAATAACAAGCGCCGTTAAAAAGGCTATGATTCTTTTTTTCAACTCCGTCCCTCCTTTGACCGTAATGACACAGATGACATTGCAATAACACGGGATGACAGGATGACGCCTGTGACTTATCAATACATCTCAATCCCGTTGGTTACAATAATGTTACCCATACATTTTAAACGCTGTTTTGACGAAAGTCAAGGGATTTTGCCGTTTTTCCTTACATTGCCACGGTTTATACATAATAAGAACAGCAAATACAGAGAGAAGCGGCAAATCGCGTGAATGTGTTTCAACTTTTCGGACGTTTTTTGAAAAAGCGGCCTTTATCGGGCGTCAAACGCAAAAAATATCATAAAAAAACAACTTTACCATTGATTTTTTTAACCAAATATGATATAAGGTAAACGATAAACGACTTTATATAAGTCTGTTAAAGGATGTGTAACCAATGGCATTAAATCACAAAGCAACAAAAGAGGATATGGAAACCCGTATGGGCATTCTTCCTTACCGCACACGTAAGGACATCCCCGTTTCCTTTATCTACGACGGCAAGAAGTATGAAGGATTTACCGATGATATGAATCCGAGAAGATGCTTCCGCCGTTTAGACAGCAACCTCACCCTCACCACCGTCACCGCAAATCTCGACTGCCTCGAAATCCGCGTCGAATACATTGAATACAAGGATTTCCCCGTAACCGAGTGGGTGGCATTCTTTGAGAACACCTCAAAGGAAAAATCAAAAATTCTTTCCGACTTCCGCATCGGCACAGGCGTTGTCAAAACCGACGACGATGTTGCCCTGACCTATTCCAACGGCGACGACGGAAGCAATATGGGTTACGAATATTTTGAAAACGACCTGAAGGCTCCCTTTGTGCTTCATCCAAACGACACCGGCTGTTCCTGCGCCGGCGCATCTCCCTTTATGAGACTGCACGGCAGCACCGGCGGCATCAACATTGCCGTAGGCTGGACCGGTACCTGGATCGCAGAATTTGAGAAGGTTAAAGGCGGCGTAAAAGTAGCCTTCGGTCAAAAGCGCTGCCATATGGTGCTCAATCCCGGCGAGGTTATGAGAACTCCCCGCGTCAACTTTGAAGGCTATGTGGGAGACGAGGCTCACGGAAGAAATATGTGGAGACGTTTCTTTATGAAACACATCTGCGTTAAGGATCCCGACGGACACACCCTTCCTCCCAAGCTTTGTATGCACGTTTTCAACGCCGACGGCTTCCCTGAGTTTACCGGAGCCACCGAGGAAAACCAGCTCAGAGGTATCCGTTCCTACATTAAAGAGGGCGTTAAACCCGACATTTGGTGGATTGATGCAGGCTGGTATGTCTGCGGAGACCACGACTGGCCGCTCATCGGCACATGGGAAGTCAACAAGGCAAACTTCCCCAACGGCCTTGCTCCCATCGGCGAGGA
>CAJJNV010000008.1 GCA_905193225.1 uncultured Oscillospiraceae bacterium
GGAATTTAACATTTTTAAGGCGTGCGGGGTTCGACCGTCTGTTGCTTAACCATAACGCACACATACTAACAGGATTTTGGCAGAGAAAAATTCCCATATACTGCGTTAAAATGCTCGTTAATCCGATAGCCTATGGACGACGACAAGCCGAAAAGCACCGTTAATAGGCCGTTTCAGGCGTGTTCGGATATGTACGCTTGGTTAACCTTTTTGCAGCGGCCTGCTGTGTAACGACGGCTTAACCGAGGTTATACCGCACCGCCGAGACCGGAGGGGGAAAAAATCCCCGGTCCTGCCGCATTTGCAAGGCCTATTTTAGAACATACGCCCGTTTTTTTCGGTTCCCCCTCCGATCGGCTCTGCCGATAGGCTCGGCGCCCGCAGCCAAGCGACAGAAAGCGTTATATATCGGGCATTATCAACCTATTTGAATTTATAGTTTTTTTGAGATTTTTGAGATCGTTTAGATTTTTAAGACCGTCACGGTCTTTGCGTAAATTGTTTGAAAGCTTTGGGAAAAGCTGAATTTCTATGGCCGCAGCATATGCATAAATGCCGTTTAATACGGTTCATATGTATTACGGCCGAAAAAAAGGAAGGATTTCTTATGAACAGCATCAAAATTAAACGACTGGTCTTTGCGGCGCTTTTTGCAGCCCTTGCCTGCGCCGCCACATTCATCCACATTCCCGTTCCCTCCATGACAAACGGATATGTGAATTTAGGCGACTGCTTCGTACTGCTCGCGGGATTTTGCCTCGGCCCCGTTTACGGCGGTCTTGCCGGCGGTATCGGATCGGCGCTGACCGATCTTTTGGGCGGATATTTTCTTTATGCTCCCGCCACCCTTATAATCAAATTTTTAATGGCATTTTGCGCTGCCCTGCTTTCAAAGGCACTTAAAAAGCATATGCCCTCCCCTGCCGCATTTGTAATTTCTTCGGCGGTGGGCGAGGTGATTATGATAGGCGGCTATTTCGTTTACGAGCTGTTCCTTTACGGAGCGGCGGCCGTCGGCAGCCTTCCCGGCAACGGAATACAGGCAATAGCGGGGCTTGTTTCGTCGGTGGTCATCGCCATTATTCTCGACAAAAACAGCGCCGCAAAAAGGCAGTTTGCCATGCTGAAAGGAAATGACAAAAATGTGTGAGCAAAACGAGAAGCTAAAGCTTTATGAACAGATAATCGAACAGGCCCGCACCGCCGCAGAGGAAGTTTTGACAATGAGCGGCATAAAGGCGGGGCAGATAGTCGTCGTCGGCTGTTCCACAAGCGAGATACTGGGAGAGCGAATGGGTACAAGCTCGGTTCCCGAGATCGGAAAGGCGGTTTTCGACGCCATTAACTCGGTCTTTAAATCGGCGGGGGTTTTTCTTGCGGCCCAGTGCTGCGAGCATCTCAACCGCGCCATAATAATCGAAGAAGAGGCGTCAAGGGGTCTTGAAGCCGTCAATGCCGTTCCCCGTCCCAAGGCGGGCGGTTCCTTTGCAACGGCGGCATACGAGGCCTTTGAGCACCCCGTTGCAGTGGAGGAAATACGTGCCGACGCGGGACTCGACATCGGCGGCACGCTTATCGGAATGCACCTTAAACGGGTGGCCGTTCCGCTGAAGCTCAATGTTCGTAAAATAGGCGAAGCCAATGTCACCGCCGCAAGGGTCAGGCCTAAATTCGTGGGCGGCAGCCGCGCCGTTTATGACGACAAGCTTTTATAACGGTTTAAGCAACCGATGTCGGGCCGCTGATTGCCCATAAACTTATAATAAAATTTAAAAAGCCTCTTTTCCGTACCGCTTAAAAAAGCGCTGCGAACAAGAGGCTTTCCTTGTTTCCCGTGTGTGGTATTTTTTTATCCCGTATTTTTAAAAACGGAATTAACAGCTGCCCCATCGGGACAGCTTGGACCGCAAAAGACCGTTTTTAAAAAAACTGCGGTCGGATTTATTTCATCATTCCCTGAACATTATCCATAAAGTCGCCGACCGCCTTAACGGCCTTTCCGGCCTGCTTTTTAAAGGATTTTTTGTTTGAGCGGTAGGCTATCGAACCGGCGATGCTTCCGACCACGCCGAGCATAAGGCCGGTGCCCATTCCCTTTGCAAATCCCATTTTACACTGCATAATTCTATCCTCCTTTTTTGTTTTCATCTTTAGTATTTCCTGTTTTGCGAAAAATTTGCATAAAAAATGTGCCGATATTTTTTACCGACACATTTTATTATTTAAGATGCTTTAAATCCGCCGCTGTCCTTATTTAAGCTGAGAAATGGCGTCGGAAATGGTCTTTTCAAAGGCTTCTCTGCCGTATTTATCGACCTTGGCCTTGTTTATCTCTCCGTGAGTCAGGCATCCGGCGCCGCCGATACAGCCGCCGACACAGGCCATACCCTCAACAAAGTTGGCATCAAGCCTATCCTTGCTCTTTTTGAGCAGTGCCATTCTGCAGGCCTCGATTCCGTCGCAGGAGCAGGCCTTTAGCTCGAAATTGTCTCCGTGCTCTTTAATGCCCTGAGCCACCGCGTCCGAAAGGCCGCCGCAGCGGGCAAATATACGGCCGAAATAGGAGGCATTGTCAAGCACTCCCTCCGAAAGTGTGGTAATGTCGATGTCCCTGCTGTCGAAAAGAGCCTGAAGCTCCTCGAAGGTCATGGCCGCGTCGACAAAGGGCTTTACCTCCTCCCTTTGCACCTCGGCTTTTTTTGCGGTGCAGGGTCCGATGAAAACTATCTTACAGGGGGATTCGTGTTCCTTAATGTACTTGGCAATGGCCGCCATGGGGGAAAGATTGTGTGAAACAAAAGGTTTAAGATCGGGAAAGGCCTTTTCGATGTAGCTGACAAAGGCGGGACAGCAGGAGCTTGTTAAAAATCCCTTCTCTACAAGCTCCTTCGATTCGGCATCGGCCACCATATCCGCGCCCAGAGCCGCTTCGACCACCGTGTGGAATCCCAGTTCCTTAAGACCGGTAATGACCTGTCCGAGCTTTGCATAGGTAAACTGGCTTGAAATGGAAGGAGCCACAACGGCATATACCTTATATTTTTTGTTGCTTTTACTCTTCTTAATAATGTCGATTACATCGAGAATGTATGACTTGTCGGTAATGGCGCCGAAGGGGCACTGATAAACGCAGGCACCGCAGGAAATACACTTATCGTTGTCTATGGCGGCGGCCTTGTTTTCGTTCATTTTAATGGCCTTTATTTTGCAGGCGTTTTCGCAGGGGCGGCGGCGGCTGACAATGGCGGTATAGGGACACACCTTTGAGCAGGCTCCGCATTCCTTACACTTGGATTTATCTATGTGAGCCACATGGTTGTGGTCGAAGGAAATGGCGCCGAATCGGCATACATCCTCGCACCGATGTGCAAGGCAACCGCGGCAGGTATTTGTGACCTCGTATCCGCCCATGGGGCATTCGTCGCAGGCCGTTTCGATGACCTCGATGACATTGTGGTTATCAATGTCTCCGCCCATGGCAAGCTTGACTCTCTCGCCAAGAATTGCCCGTTCCTTGTAAACACAGCACCGCATCGTGGGGGTGTTACCCGGGATTATGATTTTGGGAATGTCAAGCACCTTTTCAAGAAGGGTGTTGTTCCAGGCAAGCCTTGCGACCTCCCTAAGGACCTTGTATTTAAGGTGTTGAACCTTTGTGTCAAATTTTCTCATATAAATTTCCCCCTCGCCGTTTTGCTTAAAACATTTTTCTTCAAATGCTTCGCTTTAAACGGCATCAGAAATAGCTGACTTTAATGCGTTTGCCCATTTTTTTAAGGCAGTCCGAAAGCTCCTTGACCAAATTCATTTTAATGTTGAAATTGATGGGAAGATCGGGATTTTGATGGGCGGGATTGACTGCCCGGCCAACGAAAAAGTTAATGTCGGTGGCCTCCTCGAAAAGCAGGCGGGCAATGAGCGACGCTCCGTCCCGCTTAACGCTCCACTGGTCGTACATTTCGTTGTCTCCCAACGCGTCCTTGGCATATTCGATGACCTTATTTATGGTTATAACGCCCTCGGTAACAAGGTCGACTCCCTCTATCTCGGCAATAGGCGGTACATCGCTCCGCTCAAAATTGAGACTGGCCTTTAAGGGCTTTCCGAGATATTTTGCGGCGATGGAAGAGGTGGTCCCTCCGCAGACGATGTGTTTTCCTTCTTTCGAGAAGAAGAGCGACATCATTCGGTCGCAGTCGTCGCGATTTCTCGGCGGTCCGAAGAGAATGTTCATAGGTTCTCTTTTTCTGATTCTGACGACGCAGGCGGTAGCGTCGTCGCCGGGGTGATAACCGTATTGCTTATTGCATTCGTCGACCAGCATGGTCGAAAGGGTCTTGGCGGTATACCCCACCGGCGCCACGGTTTTCATAAAATCGGCAATATCCTCCCGCTTCCATCCGAAGTTGTAGGCAAGGCCTATTCCGGCGTGGGGACAGCCGTCGCTCATGGCAATGAAAATGTCGTTTTCCTGAAGCTTTATTACCGATTTGTATATCTTCTTTTTGTCGATGTTAAGCTCGCTTGTGGGATAATCATATATCTCGTTGTCCCTTATCCAGATGACAAGAGGATTGTCGTACTGTATAAGCTCGACCGTCGAATTGTCGATTATATGCATTATGGTGAAGGTGGAATAAGCCACACCGCGTTCGGAGCATATGGGAAGTGTGGCGGCAATGGTCGAAACACATTCCTCAAGAGACAGCCCCTCGGCCATCATTGTAGAGATTATCTTGGAGGTAAGGGTGGAAAGTATGCTGGCCTTTACCCCGCTTCCCAGTCCGTCGGCAAGCACGATAACGGTGGAGTTTTCATTCTGCTCGACAATGTCGATGTGGTCGCCGCAAAGCTGTTCACCCTCGTGATTTATGCTTTTCCAGCCGATGTCGGCACAAAGATTATTCATCGTTTATCGACTCCTTGAGCTTTGTGAGAGCAATCTTGGTCTCGGCCGCCGTCTCACCGAGAAGAGAGGCAATATCCTGAACGATCCTCATCTGACGGTCGACCACCTTGTCGGCAATCTCCACCGTCTGGCGGCTGATGTTTTCCTTCTTTTCCCGCTGAGCCTCCTGCTCGGTCACATCGCGCATTATGGCAAGAAGCAGACGGTATTCCTTATCGTATACCACCGTTTGCTCGACATATTTCTCATATTCGGCAAGGTAGACCCGCTTGTTGTGAATGTCCTTTCCGGTCGAAAGCACGGTAACGAAATCGCCCGGGTCAAGCACCCTGACCACCTGATCTCCCAGTATGTCGGAGGCATAGCGGATGTTAAGAATTTTCAGAGCCGCCTTGTTTATCTGCTGAACCTCAAGCTTTTCGTTAAGCACAATAAGACCGTTGGGGGTGTTTCGGGAAATGGTGTCGGAGAAGTTTTCGGCCTTATCTTTAAGGTAGGGCAGGCACATGGAGACCTCGGCCTTGCCCTGATAAATGGCAATAGCCTTTTCGCGGCAGGTGTTGTATCCGCAGGAGCCGCAATTAAGCTCGTCGGAGGGCTTTGTTTTTCCCATCTGATGAAGTATCTCTCTTATTTCGTTCTCGGTTGGAGGCTGGTTTCTGCGCTCGATTGCGGTAAATTCCTTTTGAATAGAAAGACTGTCGGGCATTTCCACCTCAAAGTCCTTATCCCCCGCAAATTTCGACACGGCCACAAAATCCTTTACAGGTGAGCGGTGGAATTTTTCCATAACCGGGCCGCCGACGCAGCTTCCGGCACAAGCCGACATTTCGATGAAGCAGTTGTGTATCTTTCCGTCCTCGATGTCTTTAAGGGCGGCAATACAGTTTTCGGTGCCGTCGATTGCCATGTATGTGTATTCGGGGCTTGGGTTTTCAAGGGTTTTGAGAATTCCTCCGGTGGTTGGGAAAAATCTTGCGCGGCTGTGCTCGTCGCTGTCCTTTTCCTTTGCCGGATCAACTCCCTCGGCCTTCATCCATGCCGTAAGCTCGTCGAAGGTCAGCACGGCGTCCACATATCCCTCGTAATACTGAGCCTCATCCTTTTTGGCGACGCAAGGTCCCACAAAAACGGTTTTTGCGTCCTTATACCGCCTTTTTATGTCGCGGCAATGGGCCTGCATGGGAGAAAGCACCCCCGCAAGATAAGGCAGGCAATCGGGAAAATATTTTTGTATAAGCAGGTTTACCGAATGACAGCAGGAAGAAATAATAATGTTTCTTGTACCCTCGGCAAGCATTTTTTCGTATTCCTTTTTGACGATGGTTGCGCCCACGGCCGTTTCTTCAACATCGAAAAAGCCCAGCTTTTTAAGGGCAGCCCTCATAGAACCGATTCCGACGCCCTCGTAATTTGCCACAAAGGAGGGTGCAAGGCTGACTATGACCGGCTCCTCTCCCTGCATAAGCACCTTGACCTTCTCGGTCTCGTCGACAATCTGCTTGGCGTCCTGGGGACATACCACAAAGCACTGACCGCAAAGAATACATTCGTTTCCGATTATGTAGGCCTGATTTCCCGAAAAACGAATGGACTTGACCGGACAGTGACGGATACATTTATAGCAGTTTTTGCAGTTGGATTTTTTTAAAGTAAGGCAATCCATAGATTATTCCTCCGAAAGCTTTTTAACAATATTCCGTTCAAAAAAATCGTCGAATTTTTCCGGCGTTACTCCGGTAAAGACTTCGTCGTCCACCATTACGGTGACCCCCTCGCGGTTGCATCTGCCGGTGCAAAAGCTCCCCGCCAAAGTAACCTGCTCCGAAAGACCTCTTTCGGCCGTCGCCTTTTGGAAAAGCTCTACCAACTCCTCGGATCCCTTGAGATGACATGAGGAACCGACGCATATCTGAACTATCATTTATTTCACCCTTACTGATTTGCTGAAAGTGTTTGCTGAGTATTTGCTGAAAGTGCCGGCTGAATGCTTATCGAAAACATTCGCCGAAGAATTGTTTGGCATTTTCTGAAGTATTTACCGAAGATTTGCTGAACAATTGCTGAGCATTCGCCCAAATGCCTGCTTAAATATCACCTGAACACATCCGTGACATTACAGCTTTAATGCGGGCGAGGCTATTTATTAAGCTTTGCCACGATCTTTTTATCAAAGAAATCATCCACAGTCTCGGGACTTACCGAATAAAATCGGTTTTCCACCGTTACGCAGACTCCTTGCTGACATTTTCCCATACAGAATGTGCCCGCAAGTTCAACGCTGTCCCCTACCTGCTTTTCGGCAACAAGCTCCTGAAGCCGCTCGACAACCTGCCTCGACCCCTTAATATGACATGACGAGCCGATACATACCGTGACCTTCATATATTTTTTCCTCCTTCGGTTTTTGATTTAAATACTGATTTTTCTCACAAAAAATATTAACTGCGCCCCGCTTTTTAAAAGACAGGCAAGGCGGAGTTCTTTATGCTCGGTGTTGCTTTGTTATTGCTTTGGTATTGCTTTGTTTCGCTCGGTATTTGCCTTGTGTTTTTGCTTTTGGATATTGTGCTGATGATTTAATTGCGATTGAAATTATTATATTTTTTACGGATGTTTTATTGTGCTTGTTGACAGAAAGCTACTGTTTAACTTGGCTTTTGTCAATACACCGTAGTAACCGATATAGCACCGCCGCGGCTGCAAGGTGTGCTGAGGCAAGTCAGCTCTGCTGACCGGAGGGCGGCCGGCAGCAAGCGCAAAGCAGCAATCGGAAAATGCGGCGTATTTTTTCTTTAAGGCTGCGGTGTTTTGCGCCCTCCGTTCTCGGCAGGGCCGAGAAGGCCTCAGCACGCCGGCGGCCGCTTGCCTATAGCATACATTTATTATATATACTTCTCGACAATGGCGGTATAAAATTTTTTCTGATCCTTTCCCGCCTTGGCCGATTTCGATGCGGCAATAATGGGAAACCACCGCTCGACATATCCCCTCTCGGTTCCGCTCTTTTCGCATATTCCGTTAAGATATTGCTCGGCCGTTTCGGTCTCTCCGCCGTAAAGAAAATAGAGGTAGGTTCCGGCGGCGTCGGCTGCTCCGTTGCCCTTGGCGGCGTGAGACCAGTCGAGAATAAAAGGGTCGTTTTTATCGGAAATAACGATGTTAGACGGGTTAAAATCCCCGTGGCAGATCTTTGTGTGCTTGGGCATATCGTTAAGCCGATCAAGCAGATCGTATCTGACCGTAGCGGCAAAATCGGTGTCGCAGATGTTGCGGGTCAGTTTATCGCTTAAAAGGGTCAGCTCCGGGCATTTCTTTGAAAGCACATCAAGCTGCAGATTGATGAATTTATCGATGTATTCATCCTTTTTTTCGGGATGCTCTGTCATAAGAGCGGCAAGGTTTTTACCCTTAATGTGTTCGTAAACAATGGCCCATTTGCCGTTGATGACCGTTACCTCGAGAATTTTCGGAATGTTAAGACCGGTTTCCTCAAGACGCGCCTGATTGAGAGCCTCGCTGAGTACGTCGGATTTTTTATATTGACCGTTAAAAACCTTAAAACTGCTGTTGCCTTCGCAATAGACCGTTTTGCTGTTTCTAACGGCGATTATCCTATCAAGTTTCATAAAAGCACCTTCGTTCGACTGATATAGATTTTACAATTCACATTACGTTGTTATATTGTATTATTAGCTTACATTTTCATCGGCTCTATCATACACCTAAGATAGGCGGGGGTCAATACGGGATTTTCATATTCCACAACCGCATCGGCCGGAGCCGACACACGACAGGGAGAAATACACCACACCGCCCTTATCCCGCTTTTATAAAGCAGATCAAAAGATTTTTGAGCATTCTCGGGAGGGCAGCAGACTATTCCGATTTTCACCCCGTTTTTTTCGATATAACCTTTCATTTCCCTTAAGGGCAAAAGCTGTTTTCCGCTTTCCGAGCGTTTTTTTCCGCTAAAGCATCCGTCGAAAGCGGCGGGTATTTCAAGTCCGCAGTCCTCAAAGCCCTTGAAATCAAGCAGCGACAGGGCAAAGTTCCCCGATCCGACAATAACGGCACGGGTATTTTTAAGATCGAAGTACCGCTCGAGGCAGCTTAAAAGCTCGCTTGTTTTATAGCCGGTTTTCGGCCGTCCCTCGCCGCACAGCACCCCTAAATCCTTTCGCACCTGCACCTCGCCCATACAAAGATCCTTGGCGATTTTGGTGGCCGAGATGTTTTGGTCATACTTTGCTGCACTTTTAAGATATTTGAGATAAACAGGCACCCTCGAAAGGGTCGCCCTGGAAATGGCCTGTTCCTTCATAACGGTGTCTCCCATCGTTTTTTAACAAAGCCTGTATTACCCGCGTTTTTTTCGCACCTGCGTTTCTACATCGTCACCTTTACCCGCCTGCGCTTTAGACGCCTGCGTTTACCGCAGTGACTGTCTGTCATATCGGTGCCGTTTTTCGCTCGTTTTTCCGCTTAAGCAAAGTTAGCAGACAAGCCTTGAAAAAGGTGATCTCTTCGGCAAAAAAATCGCAAAAATACCGCAGTACAGCCTTGTTTGTTATTATTTTAACAAATTAAACGACAGATGGGAATTGACATTTTTTCATATAGGTATTCCATTTATCGATATGGTAAGGTTCAATTGGAAAAACGGCTTGATTTTTCCTTAAAACAACTGTATAATCAATATGGTTTTGACCGAATCTTATACGTCAAATCCGCCGCAAGCCTAAAACCTATTATCGACGGCCGCCGGTTTTTTCAGCGGTCCTTGCGACGGTTTCACAAAACATTTATTTTAAACAATTTTTAACGGAGATGTTATTTATGAATTATTATCCCTTAAAACTCTATCCCGCCTTTAAAGATTACCTTTGGGGCGGCACAAGGCTGCACAAATTTTTCCCCGATTGCACGGCCGATCCTGCCGCAGAAGCCTGGGTTCTTTCCTGCCACAAGGACGGACAAAGTACCGTAACAAACGGACCTCTTTCAGGCAAGACCCTGTCGGAAGCGATCGAGGTTTTCGGTGCCGATGCACTTGGCGAAAACGGTAAGGCATTTGACTTTTTCCCCGTTCTCATCAAGCTTATCGACGCAAAAAAAGATCTGTCGGTCCAGGTGCATCCCGACGATGATTATGCCCGCAAAAACGAAAACAGCTACGGAAAGACCGAGATGTGGTATGTTGTCGACTGCGAAGAGGGCGCCCGCCTTTTCTACGGATTTAAAGACAAGATTTCCAAAGAGGAATTTAAACAGCGCATCAAGGAAAACACCCTGACCGACGCTCTGCGCTCGGTAGACGTTAAAAAGGGTGATTGTTTCTTCATTCCCTCGGGCACCATCCACGCCATCGGCAGCGGAATGCTCATTGCCGAGATTCAGCAAAATTCCAACTGCACCTACCGCGTATACGACTACGGCCGACTGGGCGCCGACGGAAAGCCGAGGCAGCTGCACATCGAAAAGGCTCTCGACGTAACAAAGACTGAGCCTGCGCAGCCGGCTGATTTCGGCGGCAACGGCGTGCTTGCCGACTGCAAATATTTCAAAGCAAAGCTTTACAAAGGTGCGGCCGACATCGAGGTCGACGGAAAGTCCTTCTCGGCTCTTCTTGTAACCGATGGAGAAGGCACGCTTGAATGCAGCGGCGAGACAACGGAGCTTAAAACCGGCGACTGCATATTCCTTCCCGCATCCATCGGAAAGGTCAGCGTCAAAGGTCAGCTCACCTTTATCGAGACAAAAGTTTAAGAGACAAAGGTTTAAATCGTTTTTCAAAGAAAACAAGCGGCGGTGCACGGTATGCAAAGCGCAGTTAACGGCGATGCAAGCCCAAGCAAAGTGCGATCAGCAGCAGGGCGCACATCGCACCGCGCAGCGCATCAGTTAATACGGCTCAATTTAATACAGCGCATTTTCGGCGGGGGCGTTTTGCTCCCGCTTTTTGTTTTTACATTATGGCGTATGTTCGGTTTATGTGCTCTGTGCCTACGCCTTCAAATCAAAATACCGCTCTGCGTTGTCCCAAAGTATCTTTCTGCGCTCACCATCGCTTAAATCAAGGGCGTTAAACCGCCGGATTTCCTCGGCGGGATCCCACATGGGGTAATCGGTTCCGTAAAAGACCCTGTCGGCGGTGTATGTCTTTATTATCTCGGCCGCCCGCTCTTTTGACATAGCAAAAAGCGACGACGAGCAATCAACCATAAGGTTTTCCACATCCCACAGTTCCTTTACCGCCTCGTCCCATATAGACCAGCCGCCCAAATGTGCCCCGATTACCTTAAGATCGGGAAATCTCTTCATAACCGTTTTTAATTTAGACGGTGCAGAAAAGGTATATCGCTTGTCCCCCATATGAATGAGAAAAGGAAGCCTGCCCCCCACTATTTCAAACATATTGAAGGCCTCTTTGCTGTCCAGCTCATACTTCTGAAAATCAGGATGAATTTTGATTCCAGCAAGGCCGAGGGAAATTATCTCCTCAACCTCATCCTCGATGTGTTCGCTTAAAGGATGAAGAGTGCCCATTCCGATGAACCTTTGGGGATTTTCCGAAACCGACGACGCGATAAAATGGTTGATGGACGAAACCTGCCTCGGTGCGGTGGCAACCGAATGAATGGCAGCGACGGTTGTGCCCGCCTTATCAAGCTCGGTATCAAGGGATTTAAGGCTTCCGTCAAATGACATTTTCACTCCGTAAAAATTCCCGATGGCGTTGGATGCCTTTTGGGCAATTTTTTCGGGATAAATATGGCAGTGAACATCAAAAATCTTTTGCATAAAAATCCTTCCTTTTTAAGAAACGTGCAGTGTATGTATCTCTGCCCGTTTCCTCTCCCCTCAATTATACAATAACCTCGGTTTTATTCAAGCATAATTTCAAATTTTCTATTTACTTTTTTTATGGGCAGGTGTATAATGTAAACATTCCACAAGAAAGAGGATAAACCTATGAAAAAATTGTTGTCTATTTTTCTTTCGATAGCCGTTGCGGCGGGACTTTTCACCGTTCCTGCGGGCGTCTATGCCGAAGAACAAACAACCAATGACTTTGTCGTTATCGACAGTATGGACTATGCCGGAATATGGCAGTCGAGCAGCGATGCTGTCACCAATACAACCGACAATATGGAAGGTACCGGCTGCTTAGAGGTAACCGGCGCTGATATCAACCTTTTGCTCAGCAAAAAAATCGACGTTGAAGGCGGAATCAAGGCAAAAAAATACCTTGAAATGTGGTTCTACTGCGAGGATGCCTCTGCTCTCACAAGTGACAGTATGGTCGTAATCAACCGAAACGGCTCAGACCTCAAGCTCAAACTCCCGGTAGAAAAACTTACAAACGGATGGAACAGACTTCATCTTTCCCTCATTCTTGCCATCGAAAAATACGACGGTATTGACGCCATCAAAATCAATCTTGCCACCGGCGGAAAGGCTCAGAAATTTATGATGGACGATATTGTTCTTGCTCCCGTGACCAACGTAAAAAACACCGAGGCGCTTGACAAGGCTGTTGCCGATGCCAAGGCTTACGATGCGAAATATTTAAGCAAAGCTCAGGCAGTCCGTCTTGAAAAGCTTCTCACCCGTGCCGAGAATCCCGTCGCCCAGCGCGATGCCGACGCAATCGCCGCCGACATCAACGACATTATACATGTTCCCGCATTCGACGGACAGATCACCACCCACGGCCGCACATATTATAAATGGAACGAAGCTTCGAGCAAAAACGAGCTTTATATGTCCTATTCTTCCACCGGATTTTCGGTCAGATTCTATGGAACCGAGCTTAAAGCCAAGCTCAGAGGCTCGGCAAATGCTCAGCCTGCCATCGTCAATATATATGTTGACCGCGACACCACCACATTTGACTATGACCACACCATAACCACCGAAGCCGCCGCAAAGGCCGAGCTTGACAAATACAATCAGAACAACCCACACATTCAGCTCACCGGTACCGAAACCGAGTACACACTCGTTTCCGGCCTTACCGAAGGCATCCACACCGTAACCGTGCTCAAACGCGGCGAAGTAACCTATACCGACCGCGTGATTCTTTCGGACATTTCCACCGACGGGCAGCTTCTCGCTCCCCCCGCAAAATCCACCCGCCGCATTGAAGTCCTCGGCGACTCCAATATGACCGGTTATGCAAACCTTGCCGGCGGCGGATATTCCTACGCCACCCAGGACGGCACCGTCACCTTTGCCGGATACATTGCAAACGGCCTCGGCGCCGACTATTCCCTCATCGCCCGCAGCGGTATCACCCTTACCCCCGGCGTTGCAGGAAACTGCTCAGAAGGATTTATGTATAACACATATCTCTACACCGACTACTGGACCAACGGCGATGCATCGGGCGGTACCTGGAACGACGCAGGAAGCAACATAAACCAGGAAGATCCCTCCAAATTCAATTACGTATCGGAAGATAAGCTTTACGATTTTGCGCAGTCTGACAATGATGTCGTTGTTATCCACATCGGCGACAACGATCACGACGGCCGTAACGGATCCACCGGCAGCAATGCCGATTCCTTCATCAGCTATATGAAGAAATTCATCAAGCAGGTGCGCTCCGTAAACCCCAGAGCTGAGATCATTGTATGCTTCTCCATAAGCGGATACGAAGCTTGGAGAAACGTTGAGGAAACCGCCGTCAACCAGATCAAGGCCGAAGGCGAAGACCGCATTTGCTTCCTCAGACCCGTTTCGGGCACATTCGGAAGCTCGGGACATCCCTACAACAAGGTTCATTACGATGCGGCACAGCAGGTCATCGAAAAGATCAAGGAACTGACCGGATGGAAGGCCGCCGTTCGCGAGGTCTATTCCGATCCCACCGCAGAGGTCAAGATTGTTCCCTCTGAAAACTATGCCGAAATCGGCTCGACCGTAACCTTCAAGATCCCCGAAAACGCTGTCCCCGAATCCATAAAAATCACCACCTACGGCAAGGACGTTGAGTTCACCAAAACCGAGGACGGTACCGTCTCCTTCACAATGCCCGACGGCGCAGTAATGATCCACGCCGACAAGAAGGAAGAAGTCGTCATCAGATACGGTTACATCAACGAGGACGATAATATCGACGCCACCGACGCACTGTGGATTCTCCAGTCCTTTGTCGGCTTACGTACACTTGACGAAGAAGTAAAACCGGCCGCCGATGTCAATCTCGACGGAGCGATCGATGCTTCCGACGCTCTCTGTGTGCTTCAGTATTATGTGGGATTGCGCACCGAGCTTCCCGTTTCCAAGAGCTAAAGCGTCAGATTAAATTTCTCTAATACAGAAATTTTTTCACCACTTTAAAATTATGCCCTTTCTCTTAAGGCTTTCTTTCGAGAAGGGGCATTTTTTCTTTTGTCATTCTTTTCAACACACAATGCTAAATTTGTGCACAGCCGCGCTATGCTTTCTTTTTGAAAAACTTTTGACATATAAAATATTTTTCTTTGCAATATTATAAAAATTCTTTACAAATTAAACAAATTGTATTATAATGTTATGTGTTGTGTTGCGTCGGATAGGGATAAATTACCTTATAGAGTGTTATTTATCCGATCAATCCGATTTATTCCTATCCGGTGCAATACCTACGGATGATAAAAAGGAGAAGTATAATGAAAAAGCTGATTTCAATTTTAACCGCATTTTCTCTGGTTATCTCTCTTTTTGTTTTTGGCACCGGCGCTTCCGCCGACACCACAAACAAAAGCTACCTCTTGATGAGCAATTCCTCCGACCGAAACTATGTTGCAAAAAAGGGCCGCAGCTATTACAATGATACCTCCCTGCGCCTTACCTGGTCGGCTGCGGGATACTCGGTTAGATTTTACGGCACCGAGCTTAAAACAACGATGACCGCTGATGGTACAAGCGGCACCCTTAACGTATACGTTGACAAAAATAAAAACCAGTATTATTTCAATACCGAAGCCTCGAGCTATTCTGCCGCCAGGGACGAGTATAACGCCAACTGCCCCCACATTTCCCTTTCAGACGGCAAGCGCACATATACCGTCGTATCCGGCCTTGCAAAAGGATATCATACCGTTACACTCTTAAAGCGCGCCGAGCTTGACCGTTCGTCCAACATCTCGGTAAACGACATTATAACCGACGGTTATTTCTGCGATCCCCCTGCAAAATCCTCCCGCAAAATCGAAATTGTCGGCGACTCCAACGCCACCGGATTCGGCAATATGGCAATGTCGGGCGAAAGCGGCGATTACAACTGGTATGAGCAGGATGCCACCCTGTCCTTTGGTGCATACTGCGCCGAGGAACTTGCCGCCGATTACTCCATCTGCGCCCACAGCGGTGCGACCGTAACTCCCGGTCTTGCCGAAGGGACATTACTCGACAAATATCTGCAAACCGACGCTTACAACGGCGTTACATCGGAATATGATTTTGAAGGCGGCTCGGATGTTGTCATAATCCACCTGGGTGACAACGACCATGACGCGACCGAAGCCAAAGGCACAAGCAATTATGTTAAATATCTCGCCCAAATGATAAATCAGGTCAGAAGCAAAAACCCGAACGCCAAGATAATTTGTGTGCTCTCTCTTGCAGGCTATTCCGACTGGCATCCCTATGTTCAGCAGGCCATTGATGCCTCGGGCGACACCAACACTTATAAATATCTCAACGGCAATTCAAACAACGGCGCTCCCGCCGGCCATGCGCTTCAAAAATATCACAAAATTCTCGGTCTCAACCTTGCGGCATACATCCGCACCCTTATGGGCTGGAATGGTAAGGTATACGAAACTGTGGCCGACACCGCCAATTCAAATATAAGCGTCAACCTTCCACAAAGTTTCTATAAGGCGGGCGACACCGTAACCTTCACCCCATCGGTAACCGGCGGACAGGTTGGCAGCGCAACCGTCAAAACCATCGGTACCACCTATGGCACAAATGTTGCGGTGGCAAAATCGGGCAGCAGCTTTTCATTTACAATGCCTTCCGACCGCGTGCTCGTCTCGGTTGAAGCAAGCAAACAGCTGCTTGCGGGAGACATTAATTTAAGCGGAAAATCCAATGCGGTCGATGCACTTATGGCCCTTAAATATGCAACAAAATCGCTGACCCTTTCATCCGAGCAGACCGCAGCCGGCGATGTAAACGGAGACGGCAAGCTTACCACCGTAGACGCGCTTATAATACTTCAGTATTCGGTCAAGAAAATGGTTTCATATCCCGTCGGCGAGTATGTTTATTTCTGATGCCGACACAGAAAATGCATCGATTGATTGACCGGCTGATTGATTAACCTACTGCCCTTTCAACAAACGATTTATTTCATTAAATTCAACACCTCTGACAGCGCAAAGCTTTCAGGGGTGTTTTTTGTTGGGCCATTGCCGAGGTGCCATGGTTGTTTGTTTGTATCTTCTGACCTGCGGCACCTTGCTGCTGTTTTGCGGTGCTTTTTATGCTTCTTTTTTATGCCGGCGTTTTTTGATGCCGTTTCTATACTGCGTGATTGAAAGCTGTGATTTTGACCTACCGCTGAGGCAGCCTCGGCGCAGCCGAGACCGGAGGGTACGGCATCCCGCAGTCTTACCTACAAACAAGGCTGCACTTAAAAAACTTATATGCTTTTATCCGAGAGCCTCCCTCCGATCAGCTTGCGCTGATTGCCTCAGCGTCCCGCAGCCGTGCACATTAGGTCAGCTGACAACCCTTCGCAGCCTTCTGCCGCACGCAAATACACAAAACCCTGCCTAATGAAAAGGCCTTAGCATCTGCGCCAAGCCTTTAAGACTTTTATTTAATCTAAAAACGCACAAACAGCGTGCATCCCATTTTGCGAGATGCACGCCGTTTTTAGCTTAAGCATAATGCCGCTTTTGTATCACTTATATTTATTAAGTTGTATCTGAACATCTGCAAAACAAAACCATAAAGTGATATTTTTTTAAATTTTTGAATATATATTTCCGACAAATATTTTCATTGAAAACAAGGCGGTGGAGATATGGGAAAAAGACTTAAACGGCGGATCGCCGTTATTTTCATCAGCGCCGGGGTGGCTGTGGCGGTCATTCTGCTGCTGGACGGACTTCTCTCGACTACGGCAAAACGGGTGTCGGCAGGTGCCGAACAGCACATCATCACAAAAGCGGTAGATTTTTTAAAGGGCTACGGTTACGAGTGCGGCAGAGAGCCTGCCGAGGTTTTTGATTATGCTGTTCCGACCGAGTTCGACAGTGTTATGACAATTTACAACGACCTGCAGAAAAGCCAGGGCTTTGATCTTGAAAAATACAAGGGAAAGACGGTCAAGCGGTTTTCGTTTAGAATAGAAAACTATCCCGATGTTGCCGAGGATGTTTTTGCCGACATTTTATTTTCCGACGGAGAGATAATCGGCGGAGATATATGCACAAGATCGCTTGACGGATTTATGGAGGGCTTTGACCGCACAAAAGGACAAAGCGGTATTATGAAAAAGGCCATGTCGCAGGGAGCATAAAAAGAGTGCTGCACTGCCCTGTTGTCAATGCACCGCCGATGAACATATCTTTCCACACGATAAAGCCGTTCTTTTTTTCCATCAAATAACATCACGCAAAAAAAACAGAGTACCGCCCAAAAGACAGGGGTACTCTGTTAAAAAAACAATATTAAAAATATGATTGCGTAGGATGTATCCGTCCCTGATTACTCTGCGAAGCCCGAAAGGACGAGATTTACAAGTCCCTCAACAGCTTCCTGCTCGTCGGCTCCGTCGGCGATAATGCGGATGGACGTTCCGCCGATAATACCGAGGGAAAGCACGCCGAGAAGACTCTTGGCGTTAACGCGGCGTTCTTCCTTTTCCACCCAGATAGACGATTTATATTCGTTGGCTTTCTGAATGAAGAAGGTTGCAGGGCGAGCGTGAAGTCCTACCTTGTTCTGAACCATTACATCTTTAACAAACATTAGAATCTCTCCCGATAATCTTGTTTTGATACTACTCATTATATCACAAAAATCTCATCAGTCAACGAATTTCGACCAATCTTTTGGGACAAAAGGTAAAGTTCTACTCCCGCACCAAATGCGGACAAATTTACCCCTTTGCCTTTGTTTATTTTACACAAAAATTTGTGCAAAAATTCACCACTATGACCAGTTTATCCTTCGACAGAATGTATTTTTGTTTTACAATATAGTGTTGTTATTCTCTATTTTCCTCTTTAAGCTGCGCAATATATTGCAAATCTTCATTTGAGAGGTCGGCTTTTTCGAGCATTTCGGGACGCTTTTTAAAGGTGCGTTCCAGCGACTTTTGCCGCCGCCATTTTTTGATGTTGAGATGATGTCCCGAAAGCAGTACCTCGGGCACTTCCCTACCCTTCCAGTCTCTCGGGCGGGAATACTGGGGATACTCGAGCAGTCCCGAAAAATGGCTTTCCTCGGTAAAGCATTCGTCGCTTGAAAGCACACCGGGTACAAGCCTTGCCACCGTATCGGCAAGCACAAGAGCGGGAAGCTCACCGCCGGTCAGCACATAATCGCCGATAGAGATTTCCTCGTCGACAATTTCCTCAAGCACCCTTTCGTCCACACCTTCATAGTGTCCGCAAAGTATAACAAGCCTCGGCAGCTTTGAAAGTTCAAGGGCCTTTTGCTGGGTCAGTGTCTTGCCCTGAGGGGACATATAAATGACGTATGGTTTATTTTCATCCATTTTTTCCACCGCTTTAAAGCAGTCGTAAACCGGCTGAGCCTGTATTATCATTCCCATTCCGCCGCCGAAGGGTGCGTCATCCACCTGCTTTTGCTTGTTTTCGGTATAATCCCTGATGTTGTGGCAATGGGTTTCGATAATGCCCTTTGCCCGAGCTCTACCGATTATACTTTCGCAAAGCACCCGATCGCACATTTCGGTAAAAAGGGTCAGAATGTCAATCCTCATGGTCAAAAATTCCTTTCAGGGGAGTAATTTTAATGATACCGCCGTCCACGTCTACGCTGTCTACCACATCGGGAATGGCGGGAACAAGGTATTCCTTTTTGTCCTCACCCTTTATGTGCCACACGTCGTTTGCGCCGGTTTTTGAAACATCGCAAAGCTCGCCCAAAAAATCGCCGCTTTGACTGTCGTAAACCTTGCATCCCAACAGATCCTCAATAAAGTGACTGCCCTCGGGAAGATTTGCATCGTCGCGGTTAATGTACACAATTTTGTTTCTGAAGGCCTCTGCCTGCTCGATTGTGTCTACCCCGTCAAGTTTCATTAGTACCATATTTTTGTGGGCTCTGGCGGCCTTTACGGCGATTTTACGGGCACCCTCGCCGTCGAGATAGAGAAATTTAAAGGATGTAAGAAAATCGGGGCTGTCGCTCCAGGGCTGCACCCTGACCTCTCCCCTGATTCCGTGGGTACCGGTTATTTTGCCGGTTTCGATAAATTGTTTTTTCATAAAAATTCTCCGAAAAAAGATATATTGATAGCACGAGGATTAAAACGGATTTGCCGGTCGGTTAATCTGCTCTGCGGTATCGTTTCATTTCCCATATTAGTTAGCTTAACGCACCGCGTTACCGTTTATAATTGCAGTTTCGTTACGACCGCTTGCGCCTGCTCTTCGCCGAAATATTGTGTCAGGCAGTCGGACGCGGCTTTGCGCTATACAAAGCCTTGCGGATATGTAACGGCCGGGCGCCGAGACTTTCCCGGCCTTGCCGGGAACGGGAGGAGCAACACACCGCAGTTTTCGGGAAAACGACACGCTATATTATCCGATTACCGCTTCGCATCAGCAGCCTTTCCTCCCGGTCAGCTGACGCTGACAGTCTCGGCACCCTTGCTTTAACGAAAGCCATAAAGCGCACATCTGCCTTCGGCCTGATAAGCATCACACCACACGTCCGATTGCGCACCTCCCGAGCCAAAAAAGCATTGCAAAAGTACAAAAGTATTTTATCACAATCTATCGGCTTTGTAAACATCAAAAAACCATTCACCGCCTATCCGTCCCGCAGCAGCCCCGCTGTAAACCGCAGCAAAGGCCACACCTCCAGCCGCAATAAACGCCGCGCCGACAATCGCCGCACATAACCCGGCTTTCATCACCAACACCTTCCGATAAACACAAACACCCACCGCCGAAAGACGATGGGTGTTTAATTAAGTTTTAAGCAACGCCGCGATGCATCAAGTGCTTAATTAAAAACTCAAGCTGTGCATCGGCTTTTGCCTTGATATTCACACGATGCCACAAAGCATCAGGCTTTTATATTTACATTTGCGGGATACTGCCGTGTATCAACACATTGTTTGACATTTGCTCGGTGTCCGGCAGCATCTGTATTTTATTTTCCGATGGAATCGGTGCGATAGACAAACTTCACCTGTCCGTCCATATCGCCCGAAAGGCCGGTGAAGGTTTTGTAATCCTTGGATACGTCCACCGTTGCCTTGAAGCGGGTAACAAGTTTTCCGATTCCTCCGGCCGCCTCACTGAGCTTGTCGACACCCTGCTCCTTAAAGGCTTTAAGTCCGTCGGAAAGCTTAAGTGCGCCGTCGCGGAGCTGTGTAACGCCGCTGACCAGTGCGGGGGCGCCGTCTTTAAGGGTCAAAATACCGTTGTAAAGCTCGGCTGCGCCTGCGCTCAGCTGCTCGGTACCCGCCTTTAAGGTGTCGGTGCCGTCCTTTAGCTGTCCTGCGCCTGCGGCCGCCTCGGACACCTTGTCGGTATAGGTCGAAAGTCCGTAATAGAAGGTTGCGTAGCTATCAAGCTGACCTTTAAGTGCGGTCAGGCTCTGTGCACCGGCCTGAGCCTTTTCAAGTGCTGCGGGAAGATTCTGTGCAACAAGAGCGTCGATCTGTTTTTGAACATTGCCTTCTATGGTAGCCTTAAGGTTGTCGGAAGCCATTTGCTGTGCAAGACCCGCTTCGATCTGCGCCTTGGCCTTGTCGGTGGCCATTTGCGCCTCGATTGCGGCGTTTACCTGAGCCTGTACCGCCTCGGGAACCTGTCCTGCTGCCACTGCAGCGTCATACTGTTCGACCGTCATCTGAGTCGCGGTTGAAACGACGGTTGCTTTAACGGCGGCTCTTACAGCCTCTTCAACCTTGGGTCTTACCTGCTCGGAAACGGCCTGTGTAACGCCTGCGCGGATCTGATCCTCGTTTGCCTTAACGGCATCGGTGACCTGCTTTGTAATTGCCTCGTCGCTGGGAGAAGCAACTATTCCGTCGATAACGGTTTGATAGTTTTCAATTGTAAGCTCGGGAGCGGTGATGCCCGATGCGGCGATCTGGCTGTTTGCGGTGGCAAGCAGTGTTTCAAAAACCTGCTTTGAGCCGCCGTTTAAGGTATCGTTGTTTGCGGCAATTTGAGAAAGTCCCGAGGAAAGTGTGGAAATGCCGCCCTGAAGGGTGCCTGCACCGTTATCAAGGCTTGCTGCGCCGTCCTTAAGCTGTGCAGCGCCTGCCGCAAGCTTATCGATTCCGTCCACAAGCTCGCCGGATTTTTCAAGCAGTGTGCAAAGTCCGTCGTAAAGCTGAGAGGATCCGTCGAGCAGCTGAGATACCGCGTCGGTCAGCTTACCGAGCGAAGAATCAAGATCGTCGAGACTGTCCATTTTGCTTGTGTCAACGGCGTTGAACACCTCGTTGGTGGCTATCGTAACGGTGTTGGTGAGCGAGAACTCGTTAACGTCGGCCGAGATTTCAACATAATCGGGAATGTCAATTTCGTCGGAATCAATATCAAGGTTGGATTTAAGTCCCGGGAAGGCAATGCCGATAACCGCCATTTTGTCTCCGTCGCCCAGCATTTTTCCGTTGGTTACCTCAACGTTTCTGAAATGGTCACTGTCGAGAAGCAGACCGGTCAGCATTGCGAAGGGTACATAAATTTTTTCTTGCTGTCCGTCTATTTCAACATATTCATACTGGTTGTTTTCGTAGGTATAGCGGATTGTGACCCTTCCGCTCTTTCCGGCAAGTTCGTCGGGAGAAATGGCCTTTCCGTCCAGTGTGTAGTTGAGTTTAAGGTTTACCGGCAGATCTTTTGTGATGTTGCCGCGATAATAAATATCATTGCCCTGGGCGTCCCATATCTTCATATTCTCGCCGTTGAGGGTATAGGTTTCGTCGCCCTTGACGTTTTCCACATCGGTAAGACCGCTTTGATCGTCTATGGTATCGGAATTAAGGCTGTTTTTGATCCAATCGCTGACGATGATCTTTTTAACCGATCCATCGGCTCCGGCCAGTACATAAACCGTTTCGTCTTTGCTGTTTACGCCGCTGTCGGAAGTTTCGGCCGTTTCCGTAACCGACTGAGTTTCTTCCTTCTTATCATTATTTGCGGCAAGGGCCGTGGCGGCAATACCGCTTCCCACAAACAAGCAGGAAAGGGCAACCGCAAGCACACTCTTTAATTTTTTATCCATAATGAGTTTCCTCCTTCTAAAAATCGGTTAAACACGCTTTGGATTGATACCAAGTGTGGTTTTTCTGATAACCGGGTCGCAAAGCCTGAGCAGCGCCGGCAGCACAAAGATGACCAGCACCATACTGATGATTGCGCCTCTTGCCATAAGCATACACATCGAGCTTATGATATCGATGTCGGAGTAGATTGCCACGCCGAAGGTTGCAGCGAAAAGTCCCATACCGCTGACGATGATTGAAGGAATCGAGGTATAAAGGGCGGTGGTAACGGCATCCTTCTTAGAGGCTCCCTGTCGTCTCTCGCTCTTATAACGGGTGGTCATAAGAATGGCATAGTCGACCGTTGCGCCGAGCTGAATGGTGCTTATGCATATAGGCGCGATAAAGGGCAGCGACTGACCGAGATAATGAGGAAGTCCGAGGTTTATGAATATTGCAAGCTCGATAACCGCAATGAGTATAAAGGGAAGGGTTATACTCTTTTCAACGACTGCGATTATGAGGAATATCGCCACAATCGAAACGGCATTGACCACCTGGAAGTCATGATCTGTGGTTTCGATCATATCCTTTGTGCAGGGAGCTTCACCAATGAGCATACCGCTCGGATCGTATTTCTTAAGAATGTTGTTAAGCTCGGTGACCTGATTGTTGACCTCGTCGCTTGCCACCTTGTACTGAGAGTTTATAAGCATAAGCTTCCAGTTATCGCTTTCAAGTACGCTTCTTAGGTCGTCGGGAATTATCTCCTCGGGAACGAGAGATCCTACCACGCTTTCCATTCCCAATACGTATTTAACGCCGTCCACCTTTTCCATTTCCTTAATCATCGAACGGACATCTTTGTTCGGCGTACTTGCGTCCACAAGCACCATATGGGTGGAGGCCATATCAAATTCCTCCGAAAGCTTGGTGTTGGCGATTACATAAGCCATATCATCGGGCAGGCACTCGCCGATGTTGTAATAGACCTCGCTGTTGGTCTTGCTGTATCCGTAATATGCCGGAACAACAAGGATAGCAAATATAACAAGGAACACCGGGAAGATTTTTACCAGTCCCTTTGCAAATTTCTTTGTATCGGGAATGATCGAGCGGTGCCTCGTTTTTGTCAGCGGCTTGTCGAAAACAAGTATGAGTGCGGGAAGCACGGTAACGCATCCGATAACGCCCAGCAGCACGCCCTTTGCCATAACAAGACCGAGATCAAAGCCAAGTGTAAAGGACATAAAGCACAGGGCGATAAATCCGGCAATGGTGGTTATGGAGCTTCCGAGAACAGAGGTAAAGGTCTCGTGAATGGCGACGGCCATTGCCTCCTTGTTGTCCGAGATCTTTTCACGCTGCTCGTTGTAGCTGTGCCAAAGGAATATCGAATAGTCCATTGTAACAGCAAGCTGTAAAACCGCCGAAAGAGCTTTTGTTATGTAGGATATTTCACCGAAGATGATGTTGGTGCCCATATTGAGCATAATCATCATTCCGATACTAAGAAGGAAGACGAAAGGAATGAGCCAGCCGTCTAAGAAAAGCATCATGGCGGCGCAGGCCAGCACAACGGCTATTCCCACATAAATGGGCTCTTCCTTTTCGCAAAGGTCTTTAAGGTCGGTAACCATTGCCGACATTCCCGAAACAAAGCACTTTTCTCCGGTTATCGAACGAATCTCTTTGATGGCTTTCATAGTAACATCCGAGGATGTAGAGCTGTCGAAGAAAACCGCGATGACGGTGGAATTGCCGCTGTTAAAGGCATTGTATATCTCGTCGGGCAAAATCTCCATAGGCACCGATATATCGGCCAGAGAATCATACCACAGCGCTGTTTCCACGTGGTCGACCTGTTCGATTTTTTCCTTTAAGGCCGCCACATCCTTTTCGGGCATATCTTCAACGATTATGAAGGAAAAGGCACCCTTTCCGAAATCGTCAAGCAGGATATCCTGTCCCTTGACGGTATCCATATCGCTCGGCAGATATGTAAGCATATCGTAGTTTATGCGGGTAGCGGCCATTCCGATAAATGACGGTATCATTAAGGCTATTGCGATAATGAGTATCGGCACGCGGAACTTGACTACCGCTCTTGCTAATTTCATAAACTGACCCCTTTTCTTTATTTTTCGATAATATTATATCCACGCAAAAAGCAAATTTAAACAGGCATTTGACCCCTGCTGTAACATTTTTAGGCATCGGCAGACATTTGCACAAAAAAAGACCTTTGAGAAAGCTCTCAAAGGTCGGATGCTTTGTTTTGGCGCACACATTTGCACGCCTTCGGTCGGTTTTACAGTTCTTCACCTGCTGCACAGCGGCTGATGGTTTCCTCGATCATACCCTGTCTAAGCTCGCATATGCGCATAAAGTCAGCCTTGATATCGCCTTTCATTCCGTTTATCAGCCAGTGATAAACCATTCCGAAGCACTCGGAGGTGTAAAGCTGAATTATAAGCTTTTTATCGGTGTCGCAGATGCTGTTTTGCTCAAAAACATTATCAAGATATCGGCTGACAACATACCGGCACATCTTCATAATATATCGGTCAAAAAGATCGCGGTTGGGAGAATTGTATATGTGATATGCCGCCTTTTTGTTTTGGACAGCAAAGTGCATTGCTACGTCAAAGGCCTTTTCCATTGTCTCGATGGTGGGATACTGAGCAATTATTTCCTCGGCCTGCTCGGTGACCATCTGCTCAAGAAGTGTGGGCAAATCGGCAAAATGATAATAAAATGTATTGCGATTGATACCGCAGTCGTCGGTTATGTCTTTAACGGTTATGCGGTTTACCGGCCGCTGATTTAACAGCTTTAAATAGGATTTCTTGATTGCGTCGGAAGTAAATTTGCCCATTCTTTTCACCTCGTTAAAAAATGCCGTTATCGCTGAAGCCAAGGTATTGTTTTTTAAAAAAGCTCCCCCGCACAGGGTACGGAGGAGCTGAAATCTTATCGGTCAAATAAACTTTATCAATACAATTGACAAAAGCCTTTTACTGATTATTTATGATCGAAAATTCCCATAATGTCGGAATAATCGTCGTCGTTATCGGTGGAGGAAAAGATATCGTCAAGTGCTCCGCCGGAGGTCTTGCGGCGATTGTCGTTTTCGCTGGGAGCGCCGGTGGCAATGACGGTTACGCGGATCTCATCCTCAAGGCTGTCGTCGATCTGAGCACCCCAGATGATGTTGGCATTTTCATCGGCTGCTTCGGCAACAATGGCCGATGCAGCGGTAACCTCCTCAAGACCGATATCCGAAGGACCGGTGATGTTGATGATAACACCCTTGGAGCCGTTCATAGAGGTCTCGATAAGCTTTGAGGTTATGGCGGCGTTTGCTGCAACCTCAGCCTTGTCCTTGCCGGTGGCAATACCCACGCCCATGTGAGCATAACCGGAATTCTTCATAACTGCGGTAACATCAGCAAAGTCGAGGTTAACAAGTGCGGGGATGGAGATAAGCTCAGAAATGCTCTGAACGCCCTGACGAAGAACATCGTCGGCAATGTTGAAGGCATTGGTGAGTGTGATTTTGGTGTCGGAGACATACTGGAGACGCTCGTTGGGGATGACCACAAGGCTGTCGACGTTCTCGCGGAGAGCGGCAATGCCTATCTCGGCCTGTTCCATACGACGCTTTCCCTCAAAGGAGAAAGGTTTGGTAACAATACCGACGGTGAGTATATCCATTTCTTTGGCTATCTGAGCAACGATGGGAGCGGCACCTGTACCTGTTCCGCCGCCCATACCGCTGGTGATGAATACCATATCTGCGGTTTTGATGGCGTCAACAATAAGGTCTCTCGATTCCTCGGCAGCCTTTGCGCCAACATCGGGATTTGCGCCTGCGCCCTTACCCTGGGTGGCTTTTTCGCCGATCTGAATTTTCTGGTCGGCCTTGGAATGGTAAAGAGCCATACTATCGGTGTTGATGGCGATAAATTCAACGCCCTTAACGCCTGCGTCGACCATACGGTTGACAGCGTTTCCGCCGCCTCCGCCGACACCGATAACCTTAATCTGTACTACATTTGAATATTCCTGTGCAAGTTCATAAGCCATTATATTTTTACCTCCAGTTTTTTTACCACTGTTTTCTGTTTTTTGAAATTCCGGTTTAGTCTTTTACTGCTTTAAATTCCGCACCGTAAAAGGACGGCGCAATTCAATAGCTATAATTCACAATGTATTGTATCACAAAAAAAATGGCATTTCAATATCTTTTTTGCGATTTTTCTTTTTTTTTGGATTTTTTCGCGGTATTTCATCAAGCCGTCCCTTTAAAGTGAAAGCACATCTGCAAAGCTCCCCTAACCTTCACTGTTTTTGCGGCGGCGATTTTTCGTTATTCCCGCTTTACATCAATGTTTTTACGGAAGCGTTATCTCCCCGTTTATGTTTTTAGAACTATAGAATCCCTTTTTGTTGGTATCGGTGACATATCTTACGTCGATCACGCCCTGATTCTGCTCGGTCTCGGCCACCTTTATGCAGAATTTAAGCTTATATTCGAGCAAATCGGTGTTTCCTAAATCAAGTACATACCTTGATTTATAAAGCAGCTTAATGTTGTTTTGATCGGTCATATCTATAACCGTTACTTCACCTATTCCCACCGCGTCCATAGCCGTTTTAAGGGAAACGAGCGACTGCTTTGCTTCATCGGCAATGCCCAAAGTTTCTCCCGCTTTGACTTCAGCTGTTTCAAGACCCACCACCGTCTGTTCGGCGGCGCCTTCGGTCATCTCAAGCACCTTGAAATCCTTTGAAACGGCGGCATATTCCTCACCGCATTTAATGGTATATTCGACCGTCTCGGGAGTTACCGAAATGACAATAGTCGAAGGAAGCACCCGCTTTACCGCTGCGCTGCCTACAAAGGGAAGCTGACTGCATATTCTCTTTTTCACGTCCTCGGCCTTTATGGAAAACATATTGACCCCTTCGGATATTCCCGAGGCTTCGATTATCTGCTCGGATGAATAGCGGCTTTCTCCCTCGGTTCTTATCTGACTTATACGGAAAAGCACCGTCATACTCAGACAAACCCCGACGGTTATAAGAATAAGTATCAGCAGCACGCAGGTCAGAATTTTTCCGCGTTTTCGCCTTGCAGCATTCTTTTTGGCATTCTGTTCCCTGCCCTGTCTGTTTTTCCGTTCCCGCAAGGTCTCGCCGTCCTGCTGCGGGACATTTCGATTCACAGTTTGACCGTCGTCCTGTCGACCGCTTTTAAGACTCCTTTGTCGGTATGTGTTACGTCGGCCGACGCTCTGTCCTCTCGGACGGTTTTGCCCGCCTCTTTTGTCGTTAGTCATACTTTTTCCGTTCCTTCAAAAGTTATATCCGCCCCTATGGAGCGAAGGTTTTCAACAAGTTTTTCATATCCCCGTTTTATAAAATGAACATTGCCCACACGGGTCTTTCCCGCCGCGCAAAGTCCCGCTATAACAAGAGCCGCCCCGCCCCTTAAATCGGCGGCGTCAACGTCCGCTCCTATAAGCTCGGGCACGCCTCTTACCCTTGCAACTTTTTTATCGACCTCTATGTCAGCTCCCATTTTTTTAAGAGCCTTGCTTTGGGTGAATCGGTTTTCAAAGATGTTTTCCTCAAAAACCGTCTGCCCGCCGCACACCGTTGCCATTGCCATAAGAGCCGGCTGAGCGTCGGTGGGAAAGGCGGGGTAAACCCCCGTGCGTATCCTTCCAAAGCCTTGGGGTCTTTCTTTAACCTCGATCTCCACTGTGTTTTTATCGGCGCTTATGTTGCACCCTGCCCTTCTAAAGCAGCAGAGCACCGACACAAGATGATCGGGACACACACTGTTTATTTTAACCCTTCCGCCGCAGGCACCCACAGCCGAAAGATATGTAGCGGCGGCAATGCGGTCGGGAATTACCGTATGCTCACAGCCGAAAAGCTTTTCGACGCCGTAAACGGTGATTTTGCCCGTTATAGGGTCGATGTGTATATTCGCACCGCAGCCGTTGAGAAATCTTGCAAGATCGCTTATTTCAGGCTCTTTTGCGGCATTGTTAATGGTGGTTTTGCCCCTTGCCTTAACCGCCGCCAGCATAATGTTTTCGGTTGCCCCGACGCTTGGAAAAGGCAGCAGAATGTCGCATCCTTCAAGGCCCTTTTCACAAAAGCAATCGAGCCTTCCGTTTTTTTGGAAAATGGTCATACCCATTTTTTCAAGGGCACGGATATGGATGTCGATAGGTCTCGGTCCAAGCTCGCATCCTCCCGGCAGCGACAAAAAAGCCGATCCGCATTTTGCCGCAAGGGCACCTAAAAAAATAATGGACGAACGCATTTCCCTCATCAGCTTTTCCGGCACTTCTCTGCAATTAAAGCCCGAGGAATCGACGACGAGCGTCCCCTCATGCCGCTTAACACTACATCCGAGAAACTCGAGAATGTCCCTTGCCGCCTTAATGTCGGAAATATCGGGACAGTTATGTATCACGCTTTCACCGCCGCACAGAAGCGACGCCGAGAGTATAGGCAAGGCGCTGTTTTTCGCACCCTGAATATCTATTTCCCCAAACAGAGGATTTTTGCCCTTTATACATATATGCGGCATAGCGGTACACCTCTTAAACAAAACTTCAATTACAGTTTATTCAAAGGTGTATCTTCCCGTTACATCTGCATCAAAAGAAAGCAACGTGATACAATTTTTAAATGCCGTTTAACGAATCGGACGTTTTTTTATGAATCAAATCGCAAAAATTAAATCAGCGCCATAATGGCCTCGTAAATGCGTTTGTTGGCGTCGATATACGCCATAGACCTTGCATTGGCGCCCATTTGTTCAAGCTCCGATTTATTATCAAGCAGCTCATAAACCGTGTTGCAAAGCAGCTCACCGGTCAGATCCTTTTCCTCAATAACCTCGGCCGCCCCCTTGTTTTTAAGGGTCATTGCGTTGTGATATTGATGGTTTTCGGCAACGTTGGGCGACGGAATAAGCACCGATGCCTTGCCTTTAGCCTCTATTTCACTTAATGTTATGGCTCCCGCACGGCTGATAACAAGATCGGCCGCCGCCATACAAAGATCCATATCATTTATGTATTCGCTGACCCTTATCTGCGGGCAGAGAGACAGGTCAACGCCTCTCGATTCGATGTCTTTTATAAAGCTGTCCAAGGAGCCTCTGCCGGTGCCGTGGAAGTGATAAAACTGCTGACTTCCGGCGTGCCTTCCCATAAGCTCGGCCACAGCCCGGTTGACCGCCATTGCTCCGAGGCTTCCTCCAAAGGAAAGTATCATAGGACGGTTATCTATGGAAAGGGCCTTTCTGGCCTTTGCTCTGTCCACATCGAGCACCGCCGTTCTTACGGGATTGCCCGTGACGATATATTCCCTTTTAGGCAAATACATCTCGGCCTCGGGCATTGCAAGCATTACCGTATCAACATATTTTGAAAGCAGCTTTGTGGTAAGTCCCGGATAGGCATTTTGCTCGTGGGTGGCGGTTTTGATGCCCATTTTATGAGCCTTTCTGAGCACCGGCCCGCAGGCGAATCCGCCCGTTCCCACAACAACGTCGGGATTAAGCTCCCTTATGATACGTCCCGCCTCAACCGAGGAGGAAAACATTCTGAAAAAGGATTTAAAATTGTTGGCAATGTTGTGCACCGTAAGCTTTCGCTCAAATCCCGAAATATGAATAGGATAGAAGTTATATCCCGCCTCGGGCACAAGCCTCGATTCCATTCCCGTTTTGTTGCCGACAAAATTTATGACCGCCCCGGGATTTTTCTCTTTTATGTATCCGGCGATGGCAAGGGCGGGATTTATGTGACCGCCCGTTCCTCCGCAGGCAAAAAGTATATTCATTTTTTGCTCACCCTCTTTTTAACCGAGCTTTGCCTCGATATTGAAAGCATAATTCCCATTTGCGCCAAAAGCACAAGCAGCGCCGTTCCGCCGTAGCTGAAGAAAGGAAGGCTTATGCCGGTATTGGGAATGGTGTTTGTAACCACAAGCACGTTAAGCGCCGCCTGGAATCCCACCTGGAAGGTTATTCCGAGGGCCATAAGTCCTCCGAAACGATCGGGAGCACGGCGGGCAATAAGAATACCTCTCCACACAAGCACGCAGAATGCCGCAAGAATGGCAATCGCGCCGATAAGTCCCAGTTCTTCGCAAATGACCGAAAAGATAAAGTCATTGTGAGGTTCCGGAACCCACAGATATTTCTGTCTCGATTGGCCGATTCCTCTTCCCCACAGTCCGCCCGATCCAATGGCCAAAATGGACTGAAGGGTCTGAAAGCCGTCGCCCTGGGGATCGAGACGGGGATTAAGCCATACGTCGATTCTGGTCTGAGCATATGAAATAAGTCCGGTAGCCACAACAGCAATAAAACCTGCCGCAGCAATTCCGCCGCCCACTCCAAGCCAATAAAGACGTATACCGCCCACGATCATCAGCACGGCGCCGATGGAAAACACCAGTACCGTAGCCGAAAGATGAGGTTCCTTCAAAAGCAATCCGCAGTATATCGCAAGCAGTATCATAAAGGGAAGTATTCCCGATTTAAAGGTTTTCATCTTTTCCTTTTTGATTGAAATGAGGTAGGAAAAAAGCAGGATTATCGCAAACTTTGCAACCTCTGACGGCTGAAAGGAAAAGGATCCCACCCCTATCCAGCGGTGAACGTTGTTTCGCTCGGGAAATGCAAAAACCGCAACAAGCATCAGTCCCGCCACAACATATAATATCCATGGCAGATGAAATTTTTTAAGCCATCGGTAGTCGAAAAATGACAGCACGATCATAACCGCCACACCGACCACCGCAAAAAGCGCCTGATTGCCGATAAATTTATAGCTGTTTCCGTCGTAGTTATAGTATGCATAGGCATAGCTCGACGAAAAGAGCATAACAAGACCCACCGTAAGCAGTAAAATGACCATACCGAAAAAGGTCATATCCATTTTACCCTTTGAGGCAATGTTATTTTCACTTTTCTTTTCGGCAATGACATTATCAATTTGTTGACTTTCCGGTGAAATCATAATTTCCTCCTAAATGTAATATGAACTGGTCTACATTCCGAAGTAAACGAGCAAGATCGCCGCGACACAGCCCAAAAGGGTCACACCCGAGAAAACCGTAACGATCTTGTTTTCGCTCCATCCGCTCATTTCAAAGTGATGATGGATGGGGGTCATTTTGAAAATTCTTTTCTTGGTTTTTTTGTAATAGGTAACCTGAATTATGACCGAAAGGGCCTCAAGCAGGTACAAAATCCCTGCAAGCAGCAGAACTATCGGATAGCCGGTTGAAAAGGCCAGCGCAACCACCGCTCCTCCGAGGAAAAGGGATCCGGTATCGCCCATAAACACCTTGGCAGGCTTTAAATTCCAGCAAAGGAATCCGCAGCATCCGCCCGCAACCGAGCAGGCAAGCACACTGAGGGCTCTGTTTTGAAGTATTCCCGAAAGAACCATAAAGCATACCGAAATTACCATAGTAACCGAGCTGCAAAGTCCGTCGATACCGTCGGTAAGGTTAACGGCGTTGACAAATCCGTATATAAACAGCAGCGCAATGGGCCAGTATATAAGGCCTATACCCTTAGACACGTCCACCGCTCCCACAAAGGGGATCTTGGTAACCGTATCCCCCGAAAGTGCAAGACAGGTGAGGTATGCCGCCGACACAAGAAACTGCAGAACGGTTTTTTGCTTTGCGGTAAGGCCGAGATTTCTTTTTTTAACAACCTTGATATAATCGTCAATAAAGCCGATGAGTCCGAAAGACAGCGCCATAACCGCTCCCGCCCCTGCTCTTATAACAAAGATACGGTGCTGAGGGGTAGTGGATGTCAGCTGTGCGTAAAATCCACTGTCCCCTTTTATTCCGATGGCGAGCAGCGTGGTCACAATAATGGAAAAAATAATGCCGATTATAAACATTATTCCCCCCATTGTGGGTGTGCCCTGCTTAGACTTGTGCCAGTTGGGACCGATGTCAAGAATGGTCTGACCAAACTTCAACCTGTGAAGAAAAGGGACGATAATAAGCCCCAAAAGTGCGGTGGTCAGAAAGCCGAGGGCCACGGCCACTATCGAATAAACAGTATCCATACTCATCTTCCTATTTCAAATTCTTAATGGCATCGGCCACAATTTCCCGTTCGTCAAGATGAATGGTCTCATCCTTCAAAACCTGATATGTCTCGTGGCCCTTTCCGGCCAGAAGTATCATGTCTCCCGGCTGTGACGTCATAATAGCGTGACGAACAGCCTCTTCGCGGTCGGCAATGGTCTCAACGGGCACGTCGCTGCCCTCTATTCCGGCCATAACATCCTTAATTATCTCCTCGGGATCCTCCGAGCGGGGATTGTCGGAGGAAACAATAACCTTATCGGAATTTTCCACCGCCAGCCTTCCCATAACAGGGCGCTTGGTTTTATCTCTTTCGCCGCCGCAGCCGAAAACGGTCACAAGGCGGCCTTTTTTGACTTCATTCAAGGTCTGCATAATTTTAAGCAGACCGTCCGGAGTGTGGGCATAATCTATAACAACGGTGAAATCCCTGCCGGTGGGAACGACCTCCGCCCTGCCCTTGACCTTCGGCCCGTCGCACAAAGCATCGACCACTCCCGCAAAAGGAAGTCCCAGCGCCACTGCACAAACGCCCGCAGCCATGGCATTATAAACCGAAAATTCTCCCGGAGTTTTGAAATGCACACGACCGATAACACCGTCGCCGCAAAGCTCAAAGTCCACGCCGTCAACCCTCTGACAAATGGATTGCGCCTTAAATGTGGCGTCCTTTTCGACGGCGTATGTATAAACATCGCAGTCGCAGGCGTCGATTATATCTTTGGCATATTTGTCATCGGCATTTACAACCGCCTTTGTGCAAAGGCTGAAAATTCTCTTTTTAACGTTAAGATAGTTTTCCATGGTCTTGTGATAGTCCAGATGATCCTGGGTAAGGTTTGTAAAGACACAGGCGGAATATCTAAGACCGTACACCCTTTTCATATCAATGGCATGGGAAGAAACCTCCATAACCGCATAATCGCAGTCGGCCGCCACCATAAGCGAGAAGAGCGAATGAAGCTCGTAGGGATCGGGAGTGGTATTTTTTGCGGGAAGAATCTCGTCGCCGATCATATTCTGAACGGTGCCGATAAGTCCGACCTTGTGTCCGAAATGCTCCAATATCGATTTAAGCACCGTGCAGGTGGTGGTCTTTCCGTTTGTTCCGGTAACGCCCACTATCTTGAGCTTTTTGGCGGGATGTCCGAAATATGCGGCGCACATAAGTGCGTAGGCCTTGCGGCTGTCCTCAACGATAAGCTGATTTTCAAGTCCCACATCATGCTCGCAGATAACGACTGCGGCACCGTGCTCGGCGGCGGTCTTTGCAAACTTGTGTCCGTCGGCCGTTACACCGTTTATACACACAAAGGCATCGCCCTTGTCGACCTTTCGCGAATCCTTTTTGACGTTGGCTATCTCGATTTCCGAAAAACGACTGCCCGCCGCCTCGGTTAAAAGCTCCTTAAGTTTCATAACACCCTACTCCTTATATTTTTATTCGGCCACATCGGTATATTTGAAATACACCGTAATAACCGAGCCGTATTCCACTGTTTCGCCTGCATCGCGGCTCTGTTTATAGCAAACGGCGCCGTTCTTATTATTGTCTCTAAGTCCGTATAAATCAACCGTCAGTCCAACGTCGGCAGCCTTTTGCTCAGCTTCCGACGGCGACATTCCCGAAAAATCAGGCACGGTGACAGTACTCTGTTCATCATCCTCGGTGGTGTAAAGCACAACGCTTCCACCCGAGGGACTGGCCGTTCCTGCCGCAGGATTCTGACGAAGAATCGTATCTCCGTCACCCTTAACGGTGGCCGAAAGTCCCGCCGCAGAAATGGTCTGCTTAGCCTTTTCAACATCCATTCCAACCGTTTCGGGAACGGTCTTGTTAATGCTTTCATATTCGCTGTCGGTATACTTTGCCTCAACCCCGAGATAGGGCAGGATTTCTCCCATTATGGAGGATGCAACAGGTGCCGAAACGGCGCTTCCGTAGTATGCTCCCGCCCTCGGCTCGTCGATTATGACGATTATGGCATACTCGGGATCGTCGGCCGGAGCATATCCGCAGAAGGATGCGACATAAAGCATTGTTCCCGATTCATCCACCTTGTCTATCTTTTGGGATGTACCGGTCTTTCCGCACATTCTGTATCCCGCCACATAGGCGTTTTTTCCCGACCCGTTTTCAACAACCGAGCTGAGGCAGGTGCTGATGATCTGTGAAGTTTCCTCCGAAACCACCTGTCTGAGCTTTTCGGTGGAGAAGCTTTGCGTGACATTTCCGTTGCTGTCGAGAATTTCCTTAACAATGTGGGGCTTAACATAGTATCCCCCGTTTGCCACCGCCGAAACCGCAGAAATCATCTGCATGGGCGTGATTCTGAAGGTCTGACCGAAGGATTCCGATGCAAGCTCAACCGGTCCCATATTGTCGGCGGTATAATAAACGCCGGTAGTTTCTCCGGGAAGGTCGATGCCGGTTTTTTGGGTAAATCCAAAGGCCTTAAAGTAATTATAAAAAAGATTTGGACCAAGTCTCTGACCGATTTCGATAAAGGCGGGGTTGCAGGAATTTTCAAAAATGTTGATAAAGCTCTGCGCCCCGTGACCGCTAAGCTGATGGCAGTTATACCGCGTTCCGGCAATAACAATGTAACCCGGGCAGTTGAATGTCGAACTTGTGGAAACCTTTTTTTCTTCAAGAGCGGCCGAACCGGTTATAATCTTGAAAACCGATCCCGGCTCATATGTATCGGTAATGGCCTTGTTTTTCCATTGCTCAGATAAAAGCGACGTGCGCTTTGCTGAAATTTCTTTTTGGTCGGTGGAGCTTGCCGAAAGTTCCTCCATGGTCTTTTTGTCGGTCTCGCTGTAAAGGGTGAATGGCTCATTGGGATCGAAATCGGGTTTAACCGCCATTCCCAGCACATCACCGGTGTTGACATTCATAACCACAACGCATCCGCGGTTTCCGGCATTGTTTTCGGTCACTGCCTCGTCAAGATATTTTTCACAGACGTGCTGAACATATTCGTCAATGGTCAGCTTTACCGATCCGCCGGGAGTAGCCTCCACCATCGTTTCATAGTTGAAGGGCATATCCCCGCCCCTGGCATTTCTCGAAGCCACAAGCTTGCCGGGGATACCCTCAAGGGTGGAATCGTATTGATACTCAATACCGCTCAGCCCCTGATTGTCGTCGCCGACGAATCCGAGCACGGTCGAAGCCATATTTCCGTTAGGATAATAGCGTTTTGTGGATGTTTCAAGACCGATGATGTCGCCCAGCTTGTTTTCCGAAATAAAGGTTCTGACCTTTTCGGCCGCGTCGTTCTCGATCTTGGACTTAACACGCTCATAAGCCGTCTGCTTTTGAGTCTGAGAAAGCACCTTTTCGGCGTCAATCTCTAAAATCTCAGCAAGCCCGTCGGCAACAAGACGGGCTTTTTCAGTATCTTCAATATTTTTCGGAACGATATAAACCGTCCATACCGTGGCGCTTGTGGCAAGGATTTTGCCGTTGCAGTCAAGGATGTCGCCTCTTTCGGCGGTAAGCGAAACGGTGCTGAGCTGCTGCTCGGCCGCCTCGATGGAGTTTTCTTTTCCGTGGATTATCATTATATTAAAAAGGCTGACGCCGCACACGCCCACGAGAATTATCGAAAGGGTCACCGCCACGGCTATCATACGGTTGCACATTTGCTGGGTCGGACTCTTTTTAGCCAAAAAACGCCACTCCTTTTTAAAAATTAAACAATCGGGCGAAATATTTCATCCGCCCGCAATTCAAGTGTATTTATTTATTAAAATATATTATATCACAAATCCATAGCAAAAGCAATTCAGATTCTCACAAATAGATTTATGTCGATCACGCCGTTTTTATAACCATTAAACCCCGGCAGCTGCTTGTCTTTCCTGCTCTTTTCACCGTTTAAACACAGCCTTTCGCCCGCGAAAAAAGCAGCATCCTTTCAAAAGCCCCGGCGGCATATCTTAAAATACATCTTAAAACGCATCTTAGAACGCATCTTAGAACGCATCTTAGAACAAATCAGCAATCTTTTCAAAGATGTTTTTATTATCCTCGGCCACTTCAACCGAATCCTCATCGCAGATGTTGATGTAGCCGGTCTGCACACCGGTGGCCTTTTGCATTTCCTTTTCCTTTGCGACGTTTTCGATGTTGTTAAAGGAAACGATGGAGCTAAGTTCAACATTAAGGCGGCTTTCCTCCTGTTTAAGGGCGGTTATCTGCTCATTTGCGGCATTGATCTGTGCACAGACCTCGGAATTTTTGATCTGTCCGTGGATTTGTATAACAATGAGGGTCAAAACGATGGTCGCCACCGCACCGATTTTAAGCTTGGCCTTAAGACCGGCATTATGAGAACTTCTGTGACGATTGCGATTTTCGGGCAAACGAATAACCTTTGCCTCGTTCTTTTTGGGAGCAAATTTTTCAAAATCGTATGCTGCGTTGTCATAAAATCTATTCACAAAAGTTCCTTCTTTCTATATTTATACGCCGGTCATTTCCCGGCCGGCCGTCTGTCTGCACGTTCATCAATCGATATGTTGATCGGGCTGATTTATCGGTGCATTTATCCGTATTTTCCCTGCGTATTTTATTTTTTTTAATTTATCCGCCTGATAGCCCGCAGTTTTGCACTGCGCGAACGGGGGTTTTCCGAAAGTTCCTGTTCGCTTGCCGTTTTTGGCCGGCGGAAAACCAGTTGTGCAAAGGGTACCTTTCCGCAAACGCACACCGGAAAATCCGGCGGGCAGGTGCATCCCTTGCAAAGAGAAGTAAAGCGCTGTTTAACCATCCTATCCTCAAGGGAATGGAAGGTTATAACCGCTAAAACGCCGCCGATTTTAAGCAGCCCCTTAGCATCGTCAAGTCCCTTTGAAAGAGCATCAAGCTCCCCGTTAACCGCAATTCTCAGCGCCTGAAAGCTCTGTCTTGCCGGATGTCCCTTTCTCCGTTCCTTGGCGGGAACGCTTTCGGAAATTATCTCGGCAAGCTGCAATGTGGAGACAATGGGCTGTTTTTCCCTTTCTCTGACTATTGCGGCGGCGATACGGCGGGAATACTGTTCCTCACCGTATTCAAAAAAGATTTTGGAAAGCTCATTTTCCGAAAGGCCGGCCACAAGATCGGCCGCCGTCGGTCCCGATTTGCTCATTCGCATATCGAGCGGCGCGTCGTTATGGAAAGAAAAGCCTCTTTCGGGAGCATCCAGCTGATATGACGAAACACCGATGTCAAGCAGTATTCCGTCGACCTCATCAATGCCGAGCCCCTCGGCAATTTGTTTCATCTCAGAAAAATTTCCCTCAATCACCCTTGCCTGCGGATATGGCGAAAGACGTTTTGCCGCCGCATTTAAAGCATCGGGATCGCGGTCGATGGAAATAAGACGGCCGCTTTCAAGGCGCTTTGCGATTTGCTCGCTGTGCCCGCCCCCGCCGGCGGTTCCGTCGATATAGATTCCGTCTTTTTTTATGTCGAGTGCATCTATTGTTTCTTCAAGCAGCACGGGCTTGTGACAAAATTCCATTTCCCTGCTCCTTAAATGTAATTGATTTGTTCAAGCAGCCCGCGTATATCCTCGTCTGTAATGGCCTTCTGAGCCTCGTCCCACTTTGCGGGCTCCCATATTTCTGCGTGATTGGATGCACCGATAACAACCGCCTGTTTGCCGATTCCGGCGCGATTGCGAAGTTCGGTGGGGATGATCACCCTGCCCTGGAGGTCAGGCTCGACCTCGAAGGAATAGGCGTTGAAAAAGCGGGAAAGCTTTTCGGCTGCGGTAAAGGAAAGGGTGCTTCTGATGGCGGTGTTGAATTTTTCCCATTCGGTTTGAGAGAAGATGTAAAGACAGCTGTCAAGACCGACGGTTAAAAAGAACGAATCGCCAAGCTCGGCGCGGAATTTGACCGGAACGGCCATTCTTCCCTTTGCGTCAACCGAGTGACGGTAGATTCCGTTAAGCACACTGCCATCTCCTTTCCCAAACGTTTTTTAAAACTAAAGAAAAATCAACAAGTCAAAAATGAATTAACAAAGTAGGCAATCAAAAGCAATTGATACGCCCGATAATGATTTCAGAAGATTTCAAATGATTCTCAATCCCATCAAGGCCGTTTAGCAATCCGATCACCGAAAGCTTTTCAGACTATCAAAGCCTATTAGCACCCATATCATTGAAAGATTTAATTACCGGACAACTTAATTGCCGGAGAAACCACCCTCAAAAGGGTTTAAATCAGATCAAAAATCACCACAAAGACACACTTTTACGCTAAAAGTGCCTCTGTATCCCCATTATAACGTGATGCAATGTAAAAATCAAGAGTTTTTTATATAAAAAAACAAATTTATTAGTTTTTTTCTTAAAAATCAAAAAGAAAGCAAAACAGAAAATAAAAAAGCCCGCAAAAAGCGGGCCTAAAAACGAAATTAAATAAAAAATATAATAATACAAAACAGCGCAAAAAAACGGCGCCCCGTAAAACGGAACGCCGCTTTTATTAATGTTTGTTTTCCGACAATTTAAATCTTTCGAATTAAATTATTCAGCAGTTGCAGCCTTTACGGGAAGCTCGGTGCGGAGCTGTACGAAGTACTGGAGAATTGCCAGTGCATCGGAAGTATCAACAACACCGTCAAGGTTGACGTCGGCAGCCTTGGCAGCAGCCTCATCGAGAGTACGGGAACCAACGAATGCCTGGAGAGCCCAGAGAGCATCGGTAGAGTCGATAGTGCCGTTTCCGTCAACATCACCGTATTTTACGGTAGGTGCGGGAGGCTCGTTAATGCGCTCAACGAGCTTGGCAAGCTTATTCTTCTTCTCTGCAGGGACAAGATCCTTCCGAGCGTCGGTAAGAGCGGTGAACTGAGCGTTAGCAGTAACGATATTTGCCTTGTCAGCATCTGTTAACTCAGCGTCAACTGCGGGCAGAGCATCGATAAGATCCTCAACAGCCTTAGCAGCAGCGATGTCATCGGTCAGCTCAGTAATCTTTTCACCAACAGCAAAGAGTTTCTCTTTGTTGTTTACGTTGTCCTGAAGTTCCTCGGTAAGAGCATCGAAAGCTGCCTTTGCTTCATCGTACTTCGGTTTAACATCATTGAGGTTAGTATAATTGATGTCACCGGGCTCGGTAAGAGCATCGATGAGATCCTCAACGGGTTTAACCTTCTTGATAATGTCAAAAGCCTTGCGGACTGCAGCAAGTTTATTGGTTTCTTCGGTGGGAAGCATATCCTTCTTAGCATCGGTAAGAGCATCGAAAGCGTTGCCTGCATCAACGATAGCAGCCTCGTTATCGAGGGTTACATCTTTAGCCTCGGGAAGAGCAATGATCTTCTCGTGGACAGCCTTAACATCGGCATTTGCGGGATCGAGCAGAGCATACTCAAGGATAGCTCTGTCGAGGGTTGCAGAAGCTGCAAGATTTTCAGCAGTTGCAGTGTTGATCCAGTTGTTGAGTGCTTCGCGGGCAGTCTTTGCAGCCTCGATAGCATCACCGGACTCAGCAGTTACGGTTCCGATAGCGGCAACAGCGTCGATGAATTTCTTCTCGGCGTTAGCGCGTCTTTGGGCATAGGCAAAAGATACAACGGCGATGTCCTTCATGTAGAATTTGCCGGAGTTAGCCTGGCCGAAATGGAGGAGGTTAACATTTTCAAGACCGTATTTGGGAGTCATGTTCTCAACAACGGATGTTCCGATTTCGGAAATGAGGCAGGAAGCTCTCTGCCACTCGTTACCCTTAACGGAAATAACGCTGGGATACTGCCACTGGATACCGTTGTCCTCGTTACCGTGGGTAATGTAGAAGGTGTTGTCCTTATCGGGATTTACAAGGAACTCGAACTGATAGTAATCATTGTAGTTGAAGGAATGGGTATAGGTGTCTTCACCGAAGTAACGGCCTACACGGACATATACCGAGTTGTAGAGTTCAACATTGGGATAGGAGGTACCGCCGGTCTGAACATCCATCCAGAAGGCGCCGTCCTTCATTGCGTGTTCGTTTCCGCAGAAATCAAATACATCCTCAGTGTCCTTTTCGCAGGTGCACATAATGTCGCCCTTGACAATTATTCTGGCCTGGTAAGCTTGTTTAACCTTGCTAAGCTTTCCGGGAAGTTCGGGATATTTATTCTTGAACTCGGTAGCCTGAGGTCTGGTAAGACTCCTGGTAATGGTGTCGATTTCGTCAAGTTTCACCTTGAGTTCAGCCAGGTCATCTTCTTCAGCGGAAACTTCATCGGGCTCGGGAAGAGCCATGATCTTTGCAGCAAGCTGATCAATGATATCCTTGAACTTCTCTTCTTCTTCTGCGAGAAGAGCGTTAAGTTTCTCTGTGCCCTTAACCTCGGCCTTCTGCTCGTCGGTCAAAGCATTGTATGCTTCCTTGGCAGCGGCAAGAGCCTTAAGGTCGTTGATGGTGAGAGAGCCGGGTGCGGGAAGAGCGTCGATGAGCTCGTCAACCTGCTCGGCGGGAGTGAGGTTCTTAATTCCGTAAACATATACCCAGTTGGTATCTTTTTCACCGGCCTGCTCGGGTTCGATTTCGATGTTTACACCGTCATCTGCGGGGCAGAAGGAGGTGAGGAGGGTCTCTCCGTCGTAAACTTCGATTTCGTAAACGGTAAGAGCGGCGTTGGGAATATCAGCAGATTTTCTTCCGCCGTAAACGAAGGAAGCCTTGTAAGTATCGGCAGCGTCAACTGCGATCTCGGAAACGAGAGTCTTATAATCGTAATCGTATCTGCTGTTGTGCTCGGTTGCAAGAGCCTCGTAATCGGCAATGTTGAGTCGGCTTCCGGCATGATTGGAGCCTGCGTCGCCGAGGAGCTGGAGATAACCGAAGTAGCGCTGATCAGAGCCGCCTACGGCGTTGATCTTAGCCTTAACGGTAAGGGTCTTTCCGGCTTCTACCTCAAACTTATTATTGTCGCCGTAGATGGTGGAGTAAGCCCAAACGAACTTAACACCGATCTTGTCGGCCTGTGCCATAAGAGCATCAAGAGCTTCCTTGGCGGCAGTAAGCTTTGCGGCATTGGTAACTTCAGCCTTCTGAATGTCGGTCAGGGCATCGAAAGCAGCCTTGGCGGCATTGATGGCGTCGGCGTCGCCGAGGGTAACATCTGCAGCGGCGGGAAGAGCATCGATAGCAGCGATAACTCCTGCAACGGCAGCGTCAACGGGCCATGCACTGGTGTTGGCCTTCAGAGCGTGGAAATAAGCACTCTGTCCGCCGGGACGGCCGACAAATACCATACCGGTAACCTTGGTGATGTCAAACTTAGCACCTGCGGTGGAAAGGTCAACAGCAAAGGTGTTTTCACCGGCGACTACATCGCCGTTAACGGTGAGGCGAACACCGTAATCGGTGTAAGCTTCGGATTGGGAGATTTTTTCCACAACGGGAAGGTCTCCGTCGAAAGAGGTAAGAACCATACCGTACTGGTCGGGATCTGCAACCTCGCGGCTGAAAACGGTCTCGAAGGGAGAATCTCCGCCGAATTCAGATTCCTGAGAAGAACCGGTCCAGTCGATGAATACGCTTTCGATTCCGGTGAGGTTTTTAACCTCCGCAAACTTAACGCGGGCACGGAGAGGCCACCAAATATTTACGGCATCGCCCTGCCATGCACAGTTGTCTGCCGCTTTCCAGTTGGCAACAGAAGCCTCGGTGCACTCGTCGAGAACGATCTGGTCCTTGACTTTGAGAGCCTCAAGAGCGGCAACAACAGCGGTAAGCTTTTCAGCATTGGTAACATTAGCCTTTTGCTCGTCGGTAAGTGCATCATAAGCAGCCTTTGCGGCGAGAATGTCGGCTTTGTTGCCGATAACAACATCGGCAGCCTCGGGCAGAGCGTCGATGGCGGCGATGACAGCGTCAACAGCCGCATCGGACTGAACGGCTATGTTGGCGACAACATTGTCGAGCCACTGTACGTGATCTCCGTTGTAAGCGGTGCAGCCCCAGAAATAGAATCCGGTAACATTGGTTATGTCAAAGTTTTCACCGGTGGAAACGGGGGTGGTGGTGATGGTAGCGAAGGACTCGTCGCCCTTGCCGTAGCCGGCGCGGATGGCGGCGACATCAAAAGCCATAACCTTAGAGGTATCAACTTCATTAAGCTCAAAATACCTGTCTCCTCTTTCAGGATTAATTCCGTCATTTCCGCTGAAGAGGTAGAAGGCTACGTCTGCGGGGCCGGTAAGAGCCTCGGCAGTGTTGGCGGCAAAGTCGAAGGAGATGGACTGGATTCCGGTAAGGTCAAGACCTGCGATGGGTCCGCCCTGGCAGAAACCGCCGCTCTGAGAGGTGCGGATAGAGCCGGTTCCTTCGGTCTTCTTCTCGGTGGTCACCTCAAGGCCGTCACCCGGATAGGGTGCCCAACCCTCTGCGCTGTCGCAGTTGTTGAGCATAACGGTCTTGGTGGTAACAGCAGGAGCATAGTAAACTTCGTCGGTGGTGAGAACCTGACGAACAGCGTCCTTACCGTCGAGTATTGTGTTAGCCTTCAAATCGGGACAAAATGCTCTGCCAAGTGCATCTTTAACAATACCGTCCTGAACAGCAGCATCAGCGAACTCGCGAACGATACCGGCAAGCTCGCCTCTACCGGCAGCTGCATACTCCTCGGCAGGAGTGGTACCGCCGATAAGGGGGAACTTGGTTGCGAAATAAAGGTTTCCGTTTTCATCATAACCCCAAGTGTTTAAGTTCCAGTTTCCGTCAACTCTCTCGTGAGGGTTCTCGGAAGTGGCGGGTAAAATTCCCCACTGAGCCTCGTAGCCGTAGCTACTGAGATCAACGGGGCCGCCGTTAAGAGCGGTTAAATCTTCTTCTGTTGCATTGAAAATGAAGCGGGTGGTGCAGTACTCTGCGCCCTCTTCGGGCTTCATTGCAACAACAGCGATCATTGTTAACTCTTTATCTTCTGCCAAGGTTGAAATCATTCCTGCTGAAAGAACGCTTAAAACCATAAGCACAGACAAAAGAACCGACAATGATCTTTTGAATGTTTTTTTCATTGAAAATTCCTCCATTTAATATTTAAGGCCATGCCTTGTTAATAACATTTTAATAAATACATAGTAAAAAGTCAAGGGGTTTTGACCTTTTTATTTAAAAAATTTTTATATACGGAAGGTTGTTTTTGTACACTTTTTCGAAAATCAATACATAATTTTGAAAATGTGCAGAATTGCATTGTTAGACATTTTTTCAAATAAGAATATAATATACGTCACCGAAAATCGCTTTTTTGCGGAAAATATGAGCAAAAAACGAGAAAAACCGAGCAAAGCACAAGCAAAACGGCGGGAATGGGTGAGCAGGAAAGAGAAGCCGACAGCACTCCCCCACTCCCGTTTGAAATTGCGGGGACGGACATTTTAAAAACAGACATCAGTCCCTTGCAAATTCCCGCCGAAAGGGCGGCCGTTGAAAAACGCAGGAGCAAAAATATCCAAACATTTGGAAAGGCACGGCCGGAAAGTGCGGCGGTCTGAAAAAATGTTGACACCCCGCCGAAGGAAAGAACGGCGGCGGTAACAAAGACAGGAAGATTTTTTGCCGAAAAGTCGGCGGCCGAGGCAGTTTCAAAAAGGCAGGTAAGAATCTCGGAAATGGCGGGGTATTTTATCAATTCCTTTAAAAGGGCAAGAACCGAGCAGCAGAAAATGGCGGTAGCGCATATTGTCAGACAGCTTTTTGAGGCATTCTCAATTGACGATACAAAGAGAGCCGAAGGGTCGGGTCTTTTAAAAGGGACCGGCGGAGAATTTACGACGGGTTTTTTTATCCGACAAACGGCCATTCCCGAAGCAAGAGCTGAAATAACACAGGAGGCATAAAGTACGAGGCCGATGCTCTCACTTTGGTACATTCCCCTGCCCACGGCGGTTATGCAAAATGCGGGTGTTGGGCAAAAGCAGAAAAGAAGCAGACGGCGTGAAATCTGCAAAGAGATTTTTTGCTGTTTTAATAGCGGGCTGAGCATTGCGGCGGCGGCAGGATAGCCCCCGAGGAGGGAAAAAAAGAATATATATGAAAAGCCTGAAAGCCTGCCGAAAAGCAGTTTTGAAATGTGTGGAAGCAGTTTTGAAAAAAGACGGTCTCCCCCGCTTTCAGACAAAAGCAGGCAAAGGCACATAAAGGGAAAGACCGACGGAATTATGACCGATGTGCAAAGAGACGCGCCGTTTTTCGCTCCCTGCGCCGTAACATCGCCGAAAAAAACAAATCCCGCCGCCAGAGCAAGCATAAGCACAGGCGGCAGGATAGCAGTAAAATGAATTTTCAATTTTTTCATACCCATCACCTTACATATACAATATATATGAGGCGATAGTGGGGATATGCGCGGTGGGGTATATGATGTATTACAATATAGCATACAGATATATTCCGCGGGTGCGGGAGTGATATATTGCTTATTACATTATTTATTGATTGTGGTCAGATTGCTTACGGCCGACGGTTATATAACGGTCAGTTCTTTTTCCGACTCGGTGAAATCTTCGAAATCGTTTGAAGTAACGCAGCCGAAATCCTCTATCCTCACGCCGAATTTGCCCGGAACATAAATTCCCGGCTCGACGGTAACGACGTTGCCCTTTTCGAGGGTGTCGGGAGAAAGGGGGGAAAGGTTGGGAAATTCGTGAATATCAAGACCTACGCCGTGACCTGTGGAATGGGTGAAATATTCGCCGAAGCCCGCCTCGCTTATAATGTCGCGGCAGATCTTATCGGCATCGCGGCATTTAAGGCCGGGGGCAAGGGCGGCAATTCCCGCTTTTTGGCTTTTAAGGACGGTGTTATAGACCTCTTTCATTTCGTCGGTGACAGAGCCGATAGCTACCGTGCGGGTCATATCGCTGTGGTATCCGTCGACTATGGCGCCAAAGTCCATTGTAACAAAATCGCCCTTTTCGATTTCCCTTTCGGTCGGTACGCCGTGAGGCATCGAGGTGCGTTTGCCCGATACGACGATGGTATCGAAGGATTCCTTTTCGGCCCCCTGCCGTTTCATAAAGAATTCAAGCTCCAATGCGGCGTCGCGCTCGGTAACGCCGGGGCGCAGGAAATTGCAGATGTGGGTAAATGCGAGATCGGTCAGTCGCTGCGCCTCGATTATGCGGCGTATCTCATCGCGGTTTTTGATCATACGGAGCTTTTTAATGCCCTCGTCAAATCCGCCGTCGTTGAAAAATTCCACACTTCCGCAAAGACCTTTAAGACTTTTAAGCCGGGCAAGGGAGGTGCTTCCCTCGACAACAACCTTTTTAACCGAAAGCTTTTGCAAAAGCTCCTTTAAAAAGTCGCCGTAGTTTGATACCTGTATAACATTTATACCGCTTATCTTTTGCTTTGCTGCTTCGATATATCGGCCGTCGACGCCGAAAACGGCATATTCTCTTGTGACGACAAGCATTCCGTCGCTTGAAGGAAAATCGGTGAAATAACGGCGTGAAACGGCGTTTTCGATAAGGGCGCAATCGGCGCACTGAGGTATAATTTCCGAAAGGGCTTTACATCTTGACATTATTTTTGCTCCAAATAAAGTTTTTTCATAAAGGCGGCGTCCTCGGCCTGGGTCCCCGCCGATTCGCAGATGGTAACGGGGGTCAGTCCTTTTTTATAGATAAGCTCGGCCAAAAAGTCGAATACGGGGCCGTATTTTTCGTCCTCGAAGGTAAGGTGGCACTTCTCGCCGCCTTCGGTATATTCGATTTTTGAAAAATGTGAGTGGTAGACCTTCAATCGGTCGAAGCCGAGGGCTTTTTCGATTTTATCGAGCACCGCTTCAAAATCGGCATAGGTCGCAAGACCTCCGTGGGTGCGGGCGTTGAGATGTCCGAAATCAATGCAGGGAATGAAACGCTCGTCCACGCCGCACATAAAAAGAACCTCGTCGAGATTGCCAAGCTGATTTATCTTCCCCATTGTTTCAGGGCAGATGTGCACATTTGAAAGGCCGTGCTCATCAAGGGCTTTCTGCGCTTTTTTAAGTGTCTCGCAGGCAAGAGCGGTGGCCTTTTCTCTTTCAAGTCCGCCCAGCCCCCCGGGATGAACGACGATGCGGTCTCCGCCCATTGCGTTTACCGCTTCTGCGCTTTTTAAGATATAGTTTACCGAGTTTTCCCGTTTTTGCTCCTCTTTGGATGCAAGGGAAATGTAATAGGGCGCGTGAAGTGACACTCCCTTGTTTGCCTCCTTCATCACTTCTCCGAACATACGGCATTTTTCAAGGCCTATATTGACCCCTCTGCCGCACTGGTATTCAAACCAGTCGAGTCCCATTCTTTCGAGGTATTTCGGAGTGTCAAGGCTGTTTTTATATCCCATTTCGGCAAAGCTCACGGAATTGCCGGCAGGACCGAAAAGCGCCCGTTCAAAAGTCATAAAATTTTGTCCCCCTTGTTTTTTCTGTATCTTGACAAAAAGGGTTTTTCAAAAAACCGTTTGATTTTAAAGCCCGCTCCCCTTTCGGCATGAACGGGAGAAACGAGCAGTGTTTTAACGCGAAAAAGATTTCCGCAAAGCATATCGGTAAAAAGCTGATCGCCGCAAAGCATTACCTCGTTTTTCGAAAGTCCCATTCGGCAAATGGCTTTTTTCAGCCCGCCTGTCAAAGGCTTTTTTGCCTTATACTCAAAATCGAGGTTAAGCTTTTTTGCGAAGGGCTCCACCCTGCTTTTCGGGGAATTTGAAAGGATGATCAGCTTTATGCCTCCGTCCCTCATTTCCTTTAAAAACGTGTCGATACCGTCAAAGGGCGTTTTATCGAAATGGCGGGAAAGGGTGTTGTCCACATCCAGCACAAGACCCTTTACCCCCAGTTTCTTTAAGGTATCGGCATTCAAATCGCAAAGCCGGTCACGCATGACCGCAGGCTTGAAAAGTGCCATTACTTTTTGTTTATCCTGCGGGTTTTGATCTCGTCGTCGGCCTTTTTAATAAAGGCGTCAAGCCCCATAGAACCGAGATCTCCCTCGTCGCGGGAACGTACCGACACGGTGCCGCTTTCAACCTCTTTTTCGCCGACGATGAGCATATAGTTGACCTTTTCCAGCTGAGCCGAGCGGATCTTGTATCCGATCTTTTCGCTTCTGGCGTCGCAGGTGGTACGCACTCCGGCAGCTTTAAGGGCGGCGGTTATTTCATCGGCTCTGTCAAGGAACTTCTCGCTTATGGGAAGTACCCTTACCTGCTCGGGAGACAGCCACATAGGCAGTGCGCCGGCATATTTTTCGAGAATGAGAGCAAGTGTGCGCTCATAGCAGCCGATAGAGGTACGATGGATTATATAAGGATTCTTTTTGGTGCCGTCCTTATCGACATATTCCATTCCGAATTTTTCCGAAAGCATCTGGTCGATCTGAATGGTGATAAGAGTATCCTCTTTACCGTAAACATTCTTTATCTGAATGTCGAGCTTGGGGCCGTAGAAAGCGGCCTCTCCGATACCCACCTTATAGGGAATTTCAAGGTGTTTAAGTATCTTTTCCATTGTTCCCTGAGCCTCGTCCCACTGCTCGGGAGTGCCGATGTACTTCTCGCGGTCGTTAGGATCCCACTGGGAGAAACGATAGGATACATCCTCGTAAAGTCCCACGCTCTTGAGCATATAAACAGCAAGCTCAAGGCAGCTCTTAAATTCCTGTTCGAGCTGCTCGGGGGTGCACATAAGGTGACCCTCGCTTATTGTGAACTGGCGAACGCGGATAAGGCCGTGCATCTCGCCGCTGTCCTCGTTGCGGAAAAGTGTGGAAGTCTCGTTATAGCGAAGGGGCAGGTCGCGATAGGAACGTGCGCGGTTAAGATAGGCCTGATACTGGAAGGGGCAGGTCATGGGACGAAGTGCAAAAACCTCGTCGTCCTTTTCCTCGTCGCCCAGTACAAACATACCTTCCTTATAGTGTCCCCAGTGACCCGACAGTTTATAAAGGTCGCTTTTTGCCATATAGGGGGTCTTTGTGAGCAGCCAGCCCCTTCTCTCCTCCTCGTCCTCAACAAAGCGCTGAAGGGTCTGGATAACTCTTGCACCCTTGGGAAGAAGAATGGGAAGTCCCTGGCCGATAATATCGACTGTGGTAAAGTATTCGAGCTGACGGCCGATGACATTGTGGTCGCGCTTTTTGGCTTCCTCAAGCATTTCAAGGTGAGCGGTCAGCAGGGACGCCTTGGGGAAAGCGGTACCGTATACGCGGCAGAGCACTTTGTTTTTGGAATCTCCGCGCCAATATGCGCCTGTGCACTGGGTCAGCTTAAAGGCCTTGACCGTACCGGTGGACATAAGGTGAGGGCCGGCGCAAAGGTCGGTGAAATCGTCCTGTTTATAAAAGGAAATTTTTTCTCCCTTGCCGCTGTGTTCCTTTATAAGCTCGACCTTGTAAGGCTCGTTTTCCATAAGCTTTTCGGCATCGGCAGGATCAAGCTCAAAACGCTCGAGAGCAATGTCCTCCTTGACGATCTTCTTCATTTCGGCCTCGATCTTTTCGAGGGTCTCGGGTGTGAAATGCTCGTCGATATCAAAGTCATAATAAAATCCGTCCTCGATAGCGGGACCGATGCAGAGCTTGACATCGGGGAAAAGGCGTTTGACCGCCTGAGCCATAATGTGAGAAGCAGTGTGGTTGAATGCGCGCTTGCCGTCCTCGTCGTCGAAGGTCAAAAATTCCAGATCGCAGTCGCTTTCAACGGGGGTGCGAAGATCGCAAACCCTGCCGTTTATCTTACATGCACAGGCCGCCTTGTAAAGTCCCATACCGATGGACTTTGCGATTTCAAAAGCAGGTGTGCCCTTTTCAAAGGGTTTTTGTTCTCCTCGCAGGTTTACATTGATTTCTGACATATCTATCACTCCAAAAATTATTTTAAAAAAACAAAACACTCCACCCAAAAACAGGGTGAAGTGTTACTCCACGGTTCCACCTGAATTACGGCAAAAGCCGTCACTCGCGCGTTTTATAACGGAAACGACCCGTCCGCCTTGAATACGGCGGCTCTGACGAGGGCGGTCTTCACGCAATTCCTCGGTTTGCCGCTCTCAGCCGGTGACGGCAATTCTCTTTAAGCCTTCGTCTGCAGCACACCGCAGCCCTTTCGGCCTTTACCGAGGGGAAAAGCACTACTCTTCCTCCTAAACGATTTGATCCGATTTTATCTTTTTATGTTGCACAAAACAGGGATAACCATATCCTGTACAACAGTTATTTTAACACCCGCAAAAGCCAATGTCAAGTGGCAATATCATAATATTTTTTTGAAAAATTTTTGTGCGTGTGCCGCAGATATATTGCGCGGAATATCATACAGACACTGCTGAATCTCGGTCGCTAAATCTCAGCTGCAGTTTTCATCACTGAGCTTAACCGCCAAGCCTCGGTCACTGAGCCTCTATTCCTGAACATTAACCGTTAAACCTCGTTAACCGTTAAACCTCGTTAACCGTTAAACCTCGTTCGCCGATTCTTAGACATCAAGCCTTGTCTTTAGCAAACTGCTTCCACGGCAGGCAGGACAAAAGCGCAAAGAGCAGGCCCAGCGCCGCAGCCCCCGTAAATATTTTCATAGAGACTCCCCAACCGCTGTTTTCGGTAACAAGAGCCACGCCGTATATCGAAAGGGCGCTTCCCACATATGTGCAGGCGTTGAGTATTCCCGAAATTAGGGAAACATGACCTGTCTTTAAAAAATAAGGCGGCAGCATACATATAAGCATAACGTTTGCCCCGTGCATACAGCCGGTGGCAAGGGTCAGGCAGATTATCGAAAGGGCCATACTGCTGCCTCCGAAAAAACACATTACAAGCAGGCAGGCAAGACACATTGCAAAGAAAAAGGCGGCGCAGAATACCTCGTTTGGGAAAAGCCGGCGATTAAGTATCTCGGCCAATTTGCAGAAAATTATGCTGAAAACAGGCATTCCCACGCCTGTTAAAATTGATGCTGCACTTTCGAGATTAAAGCTGTCGGATATGTAGGTCGGCAGCCACGTTGTAACGCCGTCCCGAATAATGCCCTGAAAAATTATGGCCATCATTATCATAACAAGCATTATGACCGTACCCGTTTTAAGGGCTTTTCTTCCGTTTTGCGCCGTTTTTACGGCGTCCTTATCCTTAAATCCGCAGGGCAAAATCGGCACAAGGGTATTTTCAAAATAGGTCATTTTTCTTTGCCAGAAGAAGGCCGCCAAAGCCGCCGCAACGGCCACGATATAAAAAAGCGACCGCCATCCCCAAAAGGAAACGCACAACGGCGCAAAAAGGTATATGGCTATGGTACCTAACGAGCCGCCCCAGGATACGCTTACCGTAGCGGTTTTGTATCGCTCGGGAGTAAGATATTCGGAAAAAATACGCACAATTGGCGGCCACATTAAAGCCTGCGCAAAGCCGTTTACGCACCACGCTGCCGTCAAATAAAAGGTGGACGGGCAAAACGGCACCGCAAGATTCATTGCAGCTGAAGCAAGCAGTCCGATGGTTATAAGCTTTTTAGGGCTTATCTTGTCTCCCAAAAGGCCGCTTATTATCTGCCCTGCTCCGTATGTTATAAATAGGCCGGTCACTGCCGCGCCGGCCGCGCTTTTGGCATAGCCTTCACTCTCGATTATGTCCACCATCACTGCGCTGTAATTCTGGCGGGTAAGGTAACTTATAAAGTAAACCAGCGAACAGGCCGTTACAAGACCTGAAAAGCTTTTGTTTTTTTGTTTGTCTATGTTCAAGTTCAATGGGAAAACCTTCTGTCAGCTCAGCCGCGGTCGACTGCTATCTTTTCTTTCTTGTATAGCTCGAAAATGTTGTCGTCAAGGCCGGGATCGGTTATAAAGGTCATACCGGCGGTTATGTCGCTGATTTTGAGCATGGCATTTTTCTCAAATTTATTGCTGTCGGCCAGCACAAAAATTTTGTCGGCCGCCTTGAGCATGGCCTTCTGCACAAGGGTAAGGTCATAGTTATAGTCGGTGATTCCGTTTTCAAGAGAAACGGCCGAGGGAAATATAAAGGCCTTGTTGGCGTGAAGATTTCTTAAGGCATCTAAGGTCAGATCCCCATAAAAGGCATTTTCGTCCCTATGGAAAAATCCGCCCAGCATTACCATATTCATTCCGTTGATTCCCGAAAGATTGGCAAAGACATCATTGCTGGCGGTAATTATGGTGAGGCTTTCAAAACGTCCGGCAAGAGTCTTTGAAAATTCATAGGCCGTGCTTCCGGTATCGACGATAATTATATCGCCCTCGTTTATGTAATTGCAGGCAATGCGGGAAAGAGCCTGCTTCTGACTGCGGCAGTCGTCCATACGGGACTCAAGCTTTTTCATAGGAACGGATTTTTTAACCGAAATTGCTCCGCCGTGGGTACGACGCAAAAGGCCGTCGCTTTCCAGCTTCATTAAATCCTTTCTGAGCGTTTCACCGGTCACCTCAAATATCTTTATAAGCTCCGATGATTCGACCGAGCCGTTCTTTTCCACCATCTGATGGATCTTGGTTCTTCTTTCGACCGCTAACATCTGCAAACCTCCCATTGGTATTTGTTATATTCTAACCCAACATTTCGCAAATGTCAACAACCCAAAGCGCACTTTTTTCCACTCGGAAAGAAACTTCCAGATTACCATAGGTCATTTTATATATTCTCTCGGGATTGTCGTGATAGGATGGACGGGGATCTCCCGACAAAATTTCCTTAAGTTCCCGCACCTTTTGCTTTTGCAATTTTTCGCAAATTTCTTGGGGAATTTCCACCGAAAGTGAATACCCCTCTTTTTCCTTGGCAAAGCCTCCCCTTGCCTCGGGCTTGCATTCGATCGACGGAAGATAGGGTTTTATATCGTATATGGGAGTACCATCGCAAAGATCTGCTCCCGATATTTTAAGCACGGTGCCCCTTTCTCTGTCGTTAGCAATATCTTCAAGTTCCACAAGGGACAGTCCGATGTGATTGGGTCTGAATGGTGAACGGGTGGCAAATACCCCCATTCTTATGTTTCCGCCCAGTCTCGGAGGACGGACGGTTAAGGATATGCCTTCCTTTTCTATTCGGTCAAATCCCCACAAAAGCCATATATGGGAATATCCCTCAAGACCTCGAAAGGCATCGGGCGAGGAATATTCGGGCAGAAAGACTATCTCGGCCTTTGTGTTTGCAAGACCGCTTTGGCGGGGAATTCCGAATTTTTCTTTAAAGTCGCAATTGATGCGGCCGATAGGTTCAATGTTCATGGGATTTTTTCGGTATTTCCTTTCCTGTCAGCTCGGCGTAGGATTGCTCCTCGGCCTCGGTAAGGGGCGGTGTCGGCACGCTGCCGGTACAGTCCCCCGACGAGACCACGCCGGATATATCGGGATAATATTTCTTTTTAAGTTTTCTTTTCAAAGAACTCACTCCTTTGAAAATATGCTTTCCGAAAAGCACGTCTTTTATTCCGAAGCAGAGTTTTTCTTTCCAAACACAGCTTTTTCATCAAACGAAGCCTTTTTTCAGATGCAGTTTTTCTTTTCAAGGGTCGCTTCTTTCTCGGGTACGGCTTTTCTTCCAAAGGAATGTTTCTTCAAAGCAGCTCTCTTATTCCACCTTAACGACCTTATACCCCTCTTTTTCCACGGTGGATTTAAGTGTGTCGTCAGAAACATCACCGCCGAGAATAATCTTTGCAAGACCGCTCTCGTGGCTGACATCGGCACTTTTAACGCCCTCGATGCCCTCTAATGCTTTCTTAACCCTGCCCGAGCAGTGTCCGCACATCATCCCTTCTATAAGCATTGTTTTTTCGATTTTGTTTTCCATTTCGTTTTGCTCCTTTACCTTGATTTTTTCTTTTCCGTTATCGCCCTTGCGGGTGTCGTTTTCCGTGCCGTCGGTCTCTGCCGCCGGCTTTTTCATCTTGAAGAAATTGAGCCGCAAGGCGTTTGTCACAACACAAAAGCTCGAAAGACTCATGGCCGCCGCGCCGAACATAGGATTAAGCTCCCATCCAAGCAGGCTTATAAAAACTCCTGCGGCAAGAGGTATTCCTATGATGTTGTAAATAAAGGCCCAGAAAAGATTTTCCTTGATATTCCTCAGAGTCTTTTTGGAAAGCTCTATTGCCCCTGCAACCTGGCTCAAACTGCTGCCGGTAATGACCACATCGGCCGAATCTATGGCAATATCGGTGCCCGCTCCCACGGCGATTCCCACATCTGCGGCAGTAAGGGCGGGAGCGTCGTTTATTCCGTCGCCCACCATAATTACCTTTCCGCCTGATTTGTGCTGTTTTACGGCCTGTTCCTTGCCCTCGGGAAGCACTCCCGCAATGACCTCATCGACCCCTACGGCCTTTGCCACGGCGTCGGCGGTCTTTTGGTTATCTCCCGTTAGCATAACAGTTTTAATGCCCATCTTCTTCATATCGGAAATTGCCCGTTTGCTGTCCTCTCTTATTTCGTCGGCAACGGCGATTATTCCGAGAAGGGTATCATTCTCACAGAAGAACATAGGGGTCTTGCCCTGTTCCGAAAGAGCCTCGGCGGCGCTTTTTGCCTCTTTCGATATTTCCGTATGTTCCGAAATGTATTCGGCATTTCCTCCGAGCAGTGTCTTTCCGTCTATTTTGGCGCATATTCCCTTCCCCGAAACCACCTTTATCTCGTCCGAATCGGCAAGAACCGTTCCCTGCTTTTTGGCATAATAGACAATAGCCTTCCCGAGAGGATGCTCGCTTTTTTGCTCGACAGACGCGGCGGCCCTCACAAGCTTTTGCTCCTCGCAGTTTATGGGCACAAGGTCGGTAACGGCAGGCTTGCCCTTTGTTATGGTGCCTGTTTTGTCAAGCAGCACGGTTTTTGCCCGCCCGGTCTGTTCGAGAGATACGGCGGTTTTGAAAAGTACGCCGTTTTTGGCTCCAACGCCGCTTCCCACCATAATGGCAACGGGCGTGGCAAGGCCGAGAGCACAGGGGCAACTGATGACAAGCACAGATATGGCTCTTCCAACGGCAAATCCGAAATCCTTACCGATCAGCAGCCACACTACAAGGGTCAAAATGGCTATGCCTATGACCGTGGGAACAAATATTCCCGACACCCTATCGGCAAGTCTTGCCACAGGTGCCTTTGTGCCCGATGCGTCGCTGACCATTTTTATTATCTTGGCAATGGCGGTGTCCTCTCCGACGCCCTTTGCCTCGCATTTAATATATCCTGCGCGGTTGACGGTAGCGGCCGAGACTTTGTCTCCTTTTCTTTTTTCGACAGGCAGGCTTTCACCTGTCAGAGCCGATTCGTCCACCGAGGCTTCACCATCTAAAACGATTCCGTCAACGGGAATGTTTCCGCCCGAGCGCACGGCAAAGATGTCCCCCACCTTGACCTGAGAAACCGGCACTTCGGTCTCCTTTCCGTCCTTTATTACAAAGGCGGTTTTGGGAGTTAGGTCCATAAGAGCCTTTATGGCATTTGTGGTCTTTCCCTTTGAACGGGCTTCGAGCATTTTGCCGAGAGTTATAAGAGCAAGTATCATTGCGGCCGATTCGAAATAAAGGCCGTGATAAAGCTCCATTTGCACCATACTGTCGGTAACGGCAGTCATTTTAAAGAGGATGTATGTGCTGTATAAAAATGCGGCGGCCGACCCCATGGAAACGAGGGTATCCATATTGGGCGAGCGGTTTATGATGCCTTTAACGCCGCTTATAAAGAATTTTTGGTTGATAACACACACTGCCCCCGACAAAATCAGCTGTAAAAGTCCGAGAGCAATGTGATTATGCTCGAAAAACGCCGGCACAGGAAAGCCCCACATTGCATGACCCATTGAAAAATACATCAAAACCGCCAGTATAATAAGAGAACTGACAAGCCGTCTTACAAGCTTAGGGGTTTGTTTATCCTCGATTTGCCCGTTTTGCCCGCTTTGAGTGGAGTTTCCGGCCGACTGCCCGTTTCGGCCGACGGCCCTTGCGCCGTATCCCGCCTTTTCCACCGCCTCGATAATTTCGGCAGCGGCAGCCGTTCCTTCCACCGTCATGGAGTTTGTCAAAAGGTTTACCGAGCAGGCTTTGACCCCCTCAACCTTTGAAACCGCCTTTTCCACACGGGCGCTGCAGGCGGCACAGCTCATCCCCGTTACATTGTATCTATCCACGGATTACACCTCACTTCATAAGCCGACGAAGGGTATCGATAAGCTCGTCGACGGTCTGTTCCTTTCCGTTTTTAATATCGTCGGTAACGCAGGTTTTTATGTGTTCCTCCAAAAGCTTTCGGTTAAAAGCGTCCAGCGCCGAGGAAGCGGCCTGAGCCTGCATCATTATATCAACGCAATAAGCGTCGTTTTCTATCATTCCTTTTATTCCCCGAATCTGCCCTTCTATTCTGTTTAGTCGGTTGATGAGCTTTTTGTGCTCCTCGGCAGATCGGATCTTGTTTCTGTGGCAGTGACAGCATTTTTCCTGCATATTTTACACCTCGTCTGCATTATATACCCCCATAGGGTATATGTCAACAGCTTTTTTAAAATTTTTGCGGTCAAAGTGTTGCTTTTAAAGCCTGCAGATATTAAAATGGTCAGGAGATATTAAAACAGATGATACTAAACGCTGCTTTTAAGACACATAAACCGAGTAAAGCCCATTTAACAGGTTGGCAAAACCTTTTACCGTAGTATAACCGAAAAAGGAAGTGAAACAATGAACGATCCCTTTGTACACAAGCCGGTTTCCGGATCGGCACAGGACGAGACCTGCCCGCAGGACAGCACCGCTGAGCAAAACAATACCGCTGCTCAAAACAATACCGCTGCTCAAAACAATACCGCTGCTCAAAGCAACACTACCGTGCAAGACACCACCGCCACACAAAACATTACTGTCGCACGAAACAATGCCATCCGGCAAGGCACTTCCGTCACGCAAAGCATCTCAGATAGCAGCAAAAGCACTGCAGCTAAATCTCCAAATAATCGTTCCTTTTACGGCGACGTGCTGAACACTGCGGGAAGTATTTTCTTTGCTGCAATGGCGGGATTTTTCCCCCTTTTCTGCGGCGGAAGCTATAACATAATTCTTGATTCAAAATATGCTGCCTTTGAAACCATAACAATTTTTTCGGCGGTATTTTTCGTTTTTTTCTGCCTTCTTAAAAATGTTTCCATCCGCCGCTCTAAACCGTCGATCACTTTAACGGATCGAACAAAAGCCTCCTTTAAATCTGCCGTTCTGACGCTCGTCAAAACGGCCGACGTCACGGTTATTCTGCTTATATGCTTCTGCCTTTTGACGCTTCTTTCAGCCGTCCTTTCACCCTATGCCTTTTCCCTTAATTCGGCGGGAAAAAGCGCGGTGATTTTCGGATCGGGGCGATATGACGGGCTGTATGTTTTAGCCCTTTACGTCGCGGTTTTTGCCCTTTCATATTTTTTCGTAAAGTTTGATTATAAATGCGTTTTGCTGGTTGGTGCGGTCACCCTTATTATGTCGATCATCGGCATACTTCAGCTTTTCGGCATAAACGCCTTCGGCCTCTACCCGGCTGACATTTACACCGGTTATTACGCCGAGTTCATTTCCACCATGGGCAACATTGATTTTATGTCGGCGCTCATGTCTATGTTTTTGCCTCTTGTCTTCGGCTGCTTTTTGTCGGCGGACGGGAGCAGAAAAAGCGAGGCTTTTCTACTGATTTGTTTCTTTGTCGGCGGATTCTGCCTTATAAAAACCGATGTCCAGTCGGGTATGATTGCCCTTCTTGTAACGGCGGCGCTGACCCTTCCCCTCTCTTTAAAAAGCAAAAGAAGTCTTGCCAAAGCCCTTGTATTTTTGCAAACGTCGACGGTGCTCATATGGCTTTGCAACTGCTTTGATCTTTCTAAGGGAGAGGGCACGACGGTTGTGCAATTTTGCATAAACGCAAAGCTGACGATTGCCGCAGCCGCAGTGATTTTCCTGCTTTTAGCCTTGCTGATTCTGCAAAGGAAAAAAGGACTTTCAAAAAAAGTCCTGTCAAAACTCCCCTGCGCCCTATTTATTTTTGAAGGAGCGGCCCTTTTGCTCCTTGCCGCATATATGTATTTCCTTTTCACCCCCGCCGACAAAGACAACGCCTTAAACCAGCTTTACGCCCTGCTTCACGGAAGCCTTTCCCAAAGCTCGGGCTCGGGCAGGGGCGGCATTTGGAAATACAGCTTTTTAATGGGTCTTGAGCGCCCCGTTTTAGGCCATGGGCAGGGATGCTATAAGCTTGCCATGGACGATTTTTCCGCAAGGGTAGGTTACACATACTACACATCAAGAAACGCCTCTCTCGACGCCGCACACAACGAATTTTTGCAGCTTTTCTGCACCGGCGGTATTTTAGGCCTTTTAAGCTATGCGGGAGCTCTCGCCTCCCTTATTGCAAGGAGTATAAAAAGGCGATTTAGCGGAAAATACACCGTTTGCCTGCTTTCGGCGGTTGTCGGCTATCTTGTCCAAAGCTTTTTCACCTTTTCCATCGTCGAGGTGGCTCCCGTATTCTTTATGCTTTGCGGAATTCTTTTGCATAATGTGCGGGACGCCGAAAAGGTTTCCTCACCGGAAAAATAATTTTTGCAAAAATCGGAACAATTCAAGCAAGAATCGGTAACAGGAAAAAATTTTTTCGACCGGGCAAAAAAACCTTATTCGGAAAATAATAATTGTTGATTTTAAGCGCCGCGGGTGGTATAATTGCCGATGAATATATTATTTGCCGAAAACGGCAACGGACAGTTAAGGCGATACCGCAGATTAAAATAAAAATCCGCAGGGTATCGGCCTGTCGCAAGCTTACGGTTCGGCGTTAGGAGGACGGTTATGTGCAACTGTAAACCAAGCGATCTTTCGCTGATCGACCCTGTACTCGAAAAATACGGTAATTCTTCCGGAAATCTCATCACCATTCTGCAAAAGGGTCAGGAAATATACGGTTATCTGCCAACCGATGTCATTTATAAAATAGCCGAAAAAACCGGCACCACCCCCGCTAAGGTCATGGGAGTGGCCACATTCTACACCCAGTTCAGATTAAAGCCCATAGGCAGGTATCTCATCATGCTGTGTAAGGGAACGGCCTGCCATGTCAACGGCGCCGACCGTATCGAATCGGCTCTTTGCGAGGAGCTTAAAATAAAGGACGGCGAGACCACCGACGACGGTCTTTTCACCCTTAAAAACGTCGCATGTCTCGGATGCTGCTCCCTTTCGCCGGTCATGATGATAAACGAAGAGACCTTCGGAAATCTTACCCCCGAAAAGGCGGTCGGCATCATAAAGGATTTAAGAGAAAGGGGCGGTGACAAATGAGAATAGCGGTCGGACAGGGAAGCTGCGGTATCGCGGCGGGCGCCGGCGGGGTCTATTCCCGCCTCAAAGAGCTTTGCAATGACGTACATACCACAGGATGTATCGGTATGTGCTTTGCCGAGCCCATCGTTGACATCTACGACGGAAAGGCACTTAAAAAACGCCTTGTAAAGGTCAAGGCCGACGATACCGAAAGAATCGCAAACGCCGTAAATTCCGGCGATCTCGAAAGTCTCAACGATCTTGAGATATCTCCCGAGGATGAAGCCTTTCTCGACGGACAGACCCGCATTGCGCTGCGCAACTGCGGCATAATCGATCCCACAAGCATCGACGAATACATTGCCGTCGGCGGATATGAGGCCGTTAAAAAGGCGGTGTGCGAGCTTTCTCCCGAGCAGGTCATCGACATCATAAAGGTCTCCGGCCTTGCGGGACGCGGCGGTGCGGGATTCCCCACCTGGTTTAAATGGAATGCGGCAAGACAGTCGGTCTCGGATAAAAAATATCTCATATGCAACGCCGATGAGGGCGATCCCGGCGCATTTATGGACCGTGCCGTAATCGAAAGCGATCCCCATAATCTCATTGAAGGTATGCTCATCGGCGCATACGCCATCGGTGCCGACGAATGCGTTGTTTACGTCCGCGCAGAATACCCCCTTGCCATCGTGCGCCTTGAGGAAGCCATTAAGCAGGCCGCCGAAAAGGGAATGCTCGGCAAAAACATTTTCGGCAGCAATTTCAACTGTACAATACGCATAAAAGCCGGTGCAGGCGCATTTGTGTGCGGTGAGGAAACCGCCCTTATCGAATCCCTTGAAGGAAAACGCGGTATGCCCCGTCTCAAGCCCCCCTTCCCGGCTCAGTGCGGATATAACGGCCTTCCCTCCAACATCAATAACGTCGAGACCTTCGCCAATGTCCCCTGGATAATCAAAAACGGCGGCGAGAAATTTGCCGCAATGGGCACCCAGACCAGCAAGGGCACCAAGGTCTTTGCCCTGACAGGTAAAATAAAGCGGGGCGGCCTTGTGGAAATCCCAATGGGTAAAACCCTTAGGGATGTAATCTTCGGCATAGGCGGCGGAATCAGAGACGGCAAGGAATTTAAAGCCGTGCAGATGGGCGGCCCTTCAGGCGGATGTATTCCCAAAGAGCTGCTGGACACGGTCATCGACTATAAAGCCCTTTCGGCCACCGGAGCGATAATGGGCTCGGGCGGAATGGTGGTTATGGACGAAAGCACCTGTATGGTGGGAATGGCAAAATTCTTCCTCGATTTTACGACCAAGGAATCCTGCGGAAAATGCGTTCACTGCCGTCTCGGTACCAAGAGAATGCTCGGCATACTCACCCGAATCGTAAACGGCGAGGGAAAAGAGGGCGATTCAGAACTGCTTGAAGAGCTTTGCTATGCCGTTAAGGACGGCGCTCTTTGCGGCCTCGGCCAGACTGCGCCAAACCCCGTGCTCACCACGCTCAAATACTTTAAAAACGAATACGACGCTCACATTAACGATAAAAAATGTCCCGCAAAGGAATGTGCCGAGCTTATAACCTACTCTATCGACAGCGAAAAATGCCGCGGCTGTTCCCTTTGCGCCAAAAAATGTCCTGTGGGCGCCATTTCCGGGCAGCTTAAAAACCCGTATGAAATAAACACCGAGCTTTGCATTAAATGCGGCAACTGCCTGACCGCCTGTCGTTTCGGCGCGGTTTTTGCACAATAACGGAGGTGGGAAAAATGGAAAAAATCATTAACATTGTCATCGACGGAAAGGCCGTTTGCGCAAAGGAAGGCCAGACCGTTTTAAAGGCGGCGGCCGATGCCGGAATAGAGATTCCCACCCTTTGTCAGAACGAAACGGTCAAGGTATACGGTGCCTGCGGACTGTGCGTTGTGGAGGCCGAAGGAATTCCAAAACTGTTGCGTGCCTGCTCGGCAAAGGTCAGCGAGGGAATGGTCATTCACACCCACTCAAAGCGGGTCGACCAGTCCCGCAAGATAGCTCTCGAGCTGCTTATGAGCGATCACGAGGGCGATTGCATAGGCCCCTGTTCTCTCAACTGTCCGGCCCACACCGATTGCCAGGAATATGTCAAACAAATAGCCCTCGGCAACGACAAAAAGGCGGTTGAGGTCATCAAGGAAAGAATACCCCTTCCCCGCTCCATCGGCAGAGTATGTCCCCATCCCTGTGAGACCGCCTGCCGCAGAAAAAATGTTGAGCAGCCCATTTCCATATGCTCACTTAAAGCCTTTGCGGCCGACAAAAACAAAAATTCAGACGACCGCTTTATCCCCGAGATCAGCGCCCCCACGGGAAAGACGGTGGGAATTATCGGAGGAGGCCCCGGAGGACTTACCGCCGCATATTTCCTTGCGCTGAAAGGCCATAAGGTAACAGTTTACGATATGATGCCAAGAATGGGTGGAATGCTCCGTTACGGAATTCCCGAATACCGTCTGCCCAAGGCCGTTTTAGACTCCGAAATCGCCGACATTGCCTCTCTCGGAGTGGAATTTAAAAACAACTTTAAAATCGGAAAAGACGCGAGCTTTGAAGATATAAAATCGCAGCACAACGCCGTTATTGTCGCCATCGGAGCCTGGAAGAGCATGGGACTCAGATGCGGTGGAGCAGAACTTTCGGGAGTTTACGGAGGAATTGATTTCCTTGAAGCGGTAGCCCTTAAAAAGGCTCCCGAAATCGGCAAAAGCGTGGCTGTGATCGGCGGAGGAAACACCGCAATGGACGCCTGCCGCACGGCGGTACGACTGGGCGCAGAAAAGGTATACGTTGTATACCGCCGCACCCGTGCCGAAATGCCGGCCGAGGACATTGAAATCGAGGAAGCAATGGAAGAGGGCGTGGAATTTAAATTTCTCACAAATCCCGATACCATTTTGGGCGAAAACGGCCGTGTTTCCGGTATCAAGCTTCAGGTTATGGAGCTTGGCGAGCCTGACGAAAGCGGACGCCGCTCCCCTGTTGCGGTTGAAGGCAAGTTTGAACAGATAAGTGTTGATTCGGTCATCTCGGCTCTCGGCCAGCGCATAAGTGCCGAAGGCTTTGAAGAAATCGAAAAGAACGTCAAAGGCAACATTGCCGCCGACGAAGGCACATATAAGACCAATCTCGACGGCGTTTTTGCCGTGGGCGACGCCACAAACAAGGGTGCATTTATCGCTATCGACGCCATCGGCGAGGCAGGACGGTGCGCCGTAATCTGCGATGCCTTCCTTCACGGTGTTGATGTTTATTACAAAAAGCCCTTCGTTTCCGAGCGCAAGGCAGAGGACATCGATTTTTCGGAATATAAAAAAGCTCCCCGCGCCAAAATGCCCACAAGACCCGCAAACGAACGCAAAAAGGATTTCGGCGAAGTGGCACTGGGCTTTTCGGACGAGCAGGCAAGAGAGGAAGCAAAGCGCTGTCTCGAATGCGGATGCCACGATTACGGTCACTGCAAGCTAATTAAATATGCAAACGATTATCCCATAAGTCCCGCAAGACTGGGTGAAGAGAAGCATCCCTGTTTTGTCGAACACCGCCTTAATGTTATCGAGCGCAATCAGGGAAAATGCATTCTTTGCGGACTTTGCGTGAGAATATGTGATGAGGTTGCAAAGCAGGGCATTCTCGGACTTGTCGGACGCGGATTTACAACCGTTATTAAGCCCGAGTTCAACAAACCCGAAACCATAGCCATCTGCGCTTCCTGCAAAAAGTGCGCCGAAGGCTGTCCCACAGGCGCCCTTAAAATAATCAAAAAGTAACCGGGTATTTAAAGGCACTTCATAAATTCAATAAAAGATTATGCGGTCGTAAAATTTCTCGGCCGCTTTTCTTTTGCGGGTCTGCCGATTACCTTTGCCGGTTGATTTTTTTATACTTGCTGCGCTTCTTTTTATCCCACTTTTTCCCTTTATAACCGTCTATCTGTTTTTGAAACCTCTTTTCATTTCCTAAACTTTTTTTGTTTCTAAAACCTTTTTTCCGCTTTGAAACGCTTGCCTTTTTCTTCCGACAAAAAACACTTGTAATTCTTTTACGGTTATTGTATAATTTATTTTGTCGAATTATGTGCCGTAAAGGAGGTCTGTAATCGTGAACAAAACAATCGACAGTTTTGAGGAGACAAAAACCGAAGAAATATCGGCTGACGCTCCGAAGGTTTCACTTGCAGAAAAGCCAAAGCGCAAACGCCGCTTCGGCGACCGATACGACGGTTATCGCGTTAAAAAGCTGGACACCCAGTTCTGGATCGTTCCAAACATTATGAGAACCAGAACCGACAGTCAGGTCTTTTTTAACGAGGTCATAGGGGTCGGAGAGCTCGACCGCTATATCCACAAAAAGCGTGAAGGTGAAATTCCCAATCTTCGTATGATACACGTTATCATTGCCGCCACCATCCGCCTTTTTGCCGAACGCCCGAGACTTAACCGTTTTATCGCAGGAAAAAAGATTTTTGCCCATAACAACATCCGCCTGTCAATGTCCATCAAGCGGTCGATGACCGACGACGGCGAGGAGACCGAGATTCTTCCGGTATTTGAACCGACCGACACGCTTTATGACGTTGTCAGAAAATTCGAGGACGCCCTTTCCGAAAGCATTGAGGAAGCAACCAAACAAAACAACAACACAGACAAGGTGGCCGGCGCTTTAAGCCACATTCCCACCTGGCTCAAAAGTTTTGTGGTTTTTGCCATCCGCAATCTCGACAAGATCGGTCTTATGCCCAAGATGATATACCACGCAAGTCCCTTCCATTCCAGCGTTTTCATCACCGATGTAGGCAGCCTTGGTATCGACTCGATCTATCATCATCTTTACGAATTCGGAACCACATCCTGCTTTATTGCAATGGGCAAAAAGCAGTTTGTTCCATTCGTCCGTCCCGACGGAACCCTCGGACAGCGAAAGATTATAAACTTCCGCTTTGTACTCGACGAACGCATTTGCGACGGATATTATTACGCCGCATCAATCAAGAAATTCCGTCGGTACATAAAGCATCCCGAGCTTCTTGAACTGCCCCCCGAGAACCTTCCCGACGAGATATAAGCCCGTCGCAGTAATTTAAGCAAATCTAAAAAGGTAAATTTCTTAAAAGAAATTAAAAACAACCAACGGATATGAAAAATCATATCCGTTTTTTTCCGAAATAAGGAAAGGCTTTTGTCGATACCTCACAAAAAAATACAAATTTTCATTGATTTTTTTCTTTATGCGTGATATACTTAGACAAAGCTGAGAATACGTCTCACAGCAAGTGCATCGGCCGTCGGCCGCCAAAAGGATGTTGAAAGCCCAACCGGCAGCGCATATGACGGAATGTGTTTTGAGCAGCATAAGCAACGGACGGTATTTCCCAGCGCGATCTGCGGCATTACCGCGGCAGCACCGCACCTGCGTTGCAGCACCACAAGCATATACCGCAGCATAACCATGGCGTATACCACGGCAAATCATCAGCGCAAGCCATCGGTGCACATCATCGGCACATTCTCAGCAAATATCAGCGGCACATTCAAAAAGCAAAATCCCCGGGTTCCCTATCCGCGGTAAAATCGGCGGCAGTAAAGCCGGCAACAGCCCAGCCGCGCAACGGACGATTTGACCTAAGCCCAGCCGCGCAACGGACGATTTGACCTAAGCCCAGCCGCGCAACGGACAAGTTGGCCGAAATTAACCACGTTACGGACAAATCCGAGCAAGGCAGCAACCGAACAACGCATCATCTCACAGGCCGTAAACGGCCAAACCACAGGAGGAAGACTTATGAAAAAAACCGCTTTACAAAAAAAACTATTGGTCTTGTTTTTGGCAATCGGCGTTGCTTTTACGTCGCTGCCGCTATCCTGTCTTGTCGCGTCGGCCGACGACACCGCCGCTCTGCCGAAGATCTGGCTTGACGCAGGTCACGGCGGAAGCGATCCCGGTGCCATGAACGGCGACCGTCACGAGGCCGATGATAACCTGCGGGTAACCCTCGCCGTAGGCGCAAAACTTGAAGCAGCCGGCTTTGACGTGGGGTATTCAAGAACCACCGACGTGTATGTTGATCTGGGCGACCGCGTGCCTATGGCAAAGCGGTATGGCGCCGATTTCGTCATCAGCTTTCACAGAAATTCTGCCGACAACCCCGCCGCCACCGGCCTTGAAACCTACTATCATTTTAAAGAAACCACCGCTTCGACGGCATATAAGCTTGCAAACACCCTTCAGATAAATATTCAGGCCATAACCGGATGGGCAAACCGCGGCACCAAGGCCGACGGCGATCCCAGTGCCGGAGATACCGGCCTTCGCATAACAAGAAACTCGTGGGAAAACGGCATTGCCGGAGCTCTTATCGAGCTTGGATTTATCAGCAACGATTCCGACAATGCGATTTACGACGAAAAATTCGACGAGATGGTCACCGGTCTTGCAACGGCAATTTCCGAAACTGCCGGCGGACAGGAAATTTCCGATGCCATTAAGCCCTATGAAAAGAACGGCGAGCTCTATCTCACCGATTGTGATTCTCTCACCGGATGGTGGACCGCCCCCGATACCGAAATAAACCTTGAGCCAAGCGACATCGGCGACGGCAATGTCATCCATATGAAGAATCCCACCTCGTATAAAGATCATCCCGCCGCAGTGGGAGCAATGGCCTTCCTTGACTTTGACCACGGTTATCAGGCAGACCTCTCAAAGTATAACAAGCTGCGTTTTTACCTCTGGAGCAGCATCGACTATGCAAACGACATCGATCGCCGCTATCTCGACGTTTTCCAGGTAAACCTCGTTACCCGCACCGAGGCCGGTCACGGAATCGAGCAGGACGGCTATAACATTCCCATTCTCGGCGCATACATTCAAAAGGGCTGGAATGATTTCGTAATCACTCTTGACGAAGGTTACAAGGTGGTCAACACGGCCGACAAAACAAAGATCCACCGTCTCCGTTTTTCCTGGTTCAACAATTCCAATGGCGACAATGTTGAATTTAAAATCGACAACGTAAGATGCTATTACGCCGACGACGTCAAATCTCTTTGCTCCTGCAAAAAGGACACCGAAGATGTTTTTGACTTCTGCGGCAACGAGCACAGCGCCGAAAACGACATTCTGACCGTAAACGGGCAGACGGTCACCGATTCCTATCCCGGCAAGGACAGCGTTATAAACTCCTTCTATGCAAGGGTCGGAAAAAATTACGGTGACACCGATTATACCAGAAGCTTCAACTACACAAAATATTATTCTCAGTTTGAGATGATGGTTCTTTCGGAAAAGGAAAACACCATTTTCGTATCCCACGGGAACGAGAAGAACAATATGGAATGGCAGTTCCCGAGCTCGGTCAATGTGACGGCCGGCAAATGGCAAAGAGCCGAGATCAAGATGTCCGACATCGGCGCCAACGCTCTTCTGGGAGACTGCAAATACGGTCTTGACAACGTAAACCTGCTCCATTTTGCCCAAGCCGAAAAGGGCGTCCTGCAAATAAAGAATATGGTGCTTGTAACCGAGGAATACGCAAACGAGCGAAGCGCTACCGAGCAGGCTTTCTTTGAAGCCGTTGAGGCTATTGGCGGAGTTAACGGACGCTCCTATGACATAATCGAGTATGCAAAGGCTTGCAGAATTACCGTATCGCAGTTTGTCAATTTTCGCACCGCAAAATTCGAAGCATTCAGCAAGTCTCTTGACGATGCAATTGCCGAATACGAGGATCTTACATCGGCCGCAAAGGGCGACGTGGACTTGGACGGAGAAATCACCGTAAGTGATGCGCTGCTGGCCCTTCAAACGGTGGTAGGCAGCCGCACCCTCACTCAAAAGGCATTTTACACCGCCGACATCGGAAACAAGGGTCAGGTTACCATCACCGATGCTCTGCTCATTCTCCAAACTTCGGTCGGTATGCTGACAAAAGATGATCTGGAAAACTATGATCCTTATGCACAGCCGATAGAATAACCTCCGACATGGTGACATCTGACAGAGTAATATCCGACAGAACTACATCCGACTAAATAACAGTCAGATAGAACACATACAAATCGGGCGGCCGGAAAAACAGTCAATGAATTTCCGGCCGCTTTTTGCAGCAATAAATACCGTACCGGGTAATGAAAAACGCACAGCAGCAATTACCGTGGGCAGCAGTAAAAATCCAATACAAAAAACAGGTGATACAATGATTCATAACCCATCGGGAGAAATCGAGTATTCGACAATCGACATTCCCAAGAAATACGACAAAAAATTTAGATGGTGTTACTCGGCAAATGAACTTGAAAATCAGCTTAAAGGTCATTTCTCTGGAAATATCATCTGATCGGTATATGTCGATCTTGAAGGGTATCTTGGTTCCTCCCATCACGATACAAATCGAGTGGATCTGTCCTTTGAAAACGGCGGATGCATTGTCGCATTTGAAAATGAAATACTGTATCTTATAATACACGCCGAAGGATTGTTTAAATATAGTTTTGTTCCCATTGAATCGGTCGTTATTAACAAGGTCAAAGGTCTGCCGCCGAAAGAATCCGACAAGCTGCACGGCTGCTTTTTCGACATCGAAAATCACGACACCACCCTTGAATTTACCAATCAAACAGTGGAGGACATAAAGGTGATCGCCACCAATTGCCCGGCATTTTTGATCGACGGCGCAGATGCCGCCAAGCTTGAAGTAGCCGCAAAGTCATACGACCTTCCCCGGGAGATCGACATATTCACAAAGAGTTGTAAAATTCGAATAATAGGCGATGAATTAGAGTATTTCGCCATAAAGCTTGAAAGGATATGAGCATTTAATTTTACCGTTACACAGTGCCCGCGATACCGTCAACGCAGCATTTGAGCGCGTACACAGGGCCTCGTGACATCGTTTCCTTACAAAAAATCCATAACAAAAGACTTCCCATGGGCGCACATCAGCGTGACCTTTGGGAAGTCTTTATTTTCTAATCCGATATTATATTTTGGCCGTAATTCAACACTTACGGCGCCGAGGGGCTTTCTGTCCGTTCTATCGGCTGTCTTTAAATCAAGCCTGTGTCCTTTGACTAAAGCTCGTCTATCGTCTTAAGCAATAGATGGTCGAGCACCGTTGTCTGTTGCTTATGCTTCCTTCTCTTTGAGAACGATTTCATAAACCGTAATTCCGTTCTGACGGGCAATGACGTAAATTTTTCCGTCGATAACATTGATGCCTTCCGGCTCGGGCGACCAGGAATTCCATTCGGGCATATCCACCTGGAATTTAAGCTGACCGTTCCAATCGTATATTCTCAGCTCCGAGAAGGTGGCGCCTCCCGCATGAGAACGAACGAAATAGATATATTCCGAATCGCAGAAAACGCCCTGAGAAAGGGATGAGGGCTGCGTCACGTCAAATTCGTTGAGCAGCGTCAGATCGCCGTTCCAGGTGTGTACCTTCTGACCTGCCGAAAATCCCGACGCATACTTATCAAGCACCGGGCTGTATGCCATAGAGAAAAAATTCCGCTCGCAGGTGCCGCTTGAAATCTCTTTCAATGTATCGGCGTCGATAAAGGAATATACATTCCAGCCGGGCTGGCAATGGGAAACGAGATAGGCATTCATCTTTGGCACAAAGGTGACATTGTTTCCGTGCTCAATGTTGAGCTGCTCGCTCCACTTGATTATGCTGCCGTTTTTGTCGTATTCGGCAATTATTCCGACCTCGTTGTTCTGGCGCATGGAGCCTCTTGTCAGCGCGCAGACAAACTTGGTTCCGTCGAAATATCCGCCCTGAATGTTTGTATAATTTGCATCGGGAGTTTTAAAATTGAGAATCTGCTTATACTCGCCGACGGCGTAGCTTTTGCCCTCCTCGAGGGTAAGGGTCGAGGAAAAATATTTGGATTTTTCGCCGATACGGGGCCTCTCCCCTACTGCGAAGCTTTTGACTGTTCCGACATAATACTGCAGTATGAGAAGTGCGTCCTTCGCCGTGATCTCACCGCTTGCATCCACATCGCAAAGCTGCTTTTGACCATCGTCAAGCTGCACTATTCTGACCGCCGTCTGAAGGCCCAAAAGGGCGTCGCTGACATCGATCTCGCCGCTTTTGTTTACGTCTCCGAAGGCGTATTCCGACAGCTTTCCGTCCAAAATGTCGATGTAATTATCGCTGACCGCAAAGAAATTGTCGAAATAAAGGATCGGCTTAACGTTCTCTTTAAGATTATCTATAAAGGCCAGCTTAACGGCCTTGATGCTGCTCCAGCTTGCAGTTTTATCCTTAACCGCCACCTGTGTCTTTTTGAAAACGATCTTGTTAAGTCCCTCCGACATTTTGCCGGGTATAACATAGTCAAAACCGCTGTCGGCCGATTTATCGGGCAAAAAGGAGATGAGAAGGCTGCCGTTATCAAAGCTGTTTTGAGAAAAGACGTCTATGTTAAAATACTCGAATAACGAAAGATCTATCTTCCCCACATCCACCTTCATTCCGGCGGCGATTTTATCGTCGCGGTTGCTGGCTAAGATGGGAGACATTTTTGTGGACGACGATCCTTGAGAAACATATTTTTCATCTGTGTTTTGGGCGATAAGGCAGATGCCGATCCGTTCACAGCTTGGATTATCAAAGCTTTCGATCATCAAATTGCCGAAGGAATCGGTGCGCTGCGTACCGTTATCCGCGCTGCAAAGAATCACGCCCGACAGCGATAGGCAAACCGCAAGAACAATGCATACAAATTTTTTCATCAGCCTTTTTCCTCCAAAATTATTTCATAAACGGCGAATTCCTCGTCCTCGCCCATTATGTATATGTGTCCGTCGACAATATTTATCGACTCCGGCTCCATATCCCAGGAATCCCACTCATCAAGATCAATCTGAAAGGCAAGAGTGCCGTCCCATCTGTAAATGCGGATTTCCGACCAGGTGCCGGGTCCGTTAAAGGAACGGACAAAGTAGATATACTTGCTGTCGCAGAAAGCGCCCTGTGAAAGGGATGCGGGCTTTTCCACGTTGAATTCATCAATGAGCTCAAGATCGCCGTTCCATGTGTGCACCATTTCCCCTGCCGAAAATCCCGAGGCATATTTATCGGCCGCAGGAGAATATGCAATTGAAAAAGCATTTCTGTCAAGGCCGCCGTTGGTGGTTTCCTTTAAGGTATCGGCGTTGACAAAGGAATAAAGGTTCCATCCGGGCTGGCAGTGGGAAACGATGTAGGAATTGAGCTTGGGTACAAAAGAAATGTTGTTTCCGTGCTCAATTCTCAAATCGTCGCTCATCTGAAGCAGCTTTCCGGAATTGTCGTATTTGGCGATTATTCCGCTTTCATTGCCTTGTCGCATACTTCCCTTTGTTATGCAAACGACAAACCGGGATCCATCGTAATATCCTCCCTGAAGATTGCCGTATCTCTCATCCGGGGTCTGAAGGCTCATAATTCTGCGATATTCCTTGACCTTATACTGCTTGCCTTCCTCTAAAGTCAGCGTGCAGTCGTAGTTTTCGGCCGTCATATTTTCGTTCTTAACGCCAAGCAGCGAATCAAAGTATAAATCGCAGACGTCGTTTACCCCGTCGTCGTTTATCCATTTAAGACAAATTGCATTGATATCTGCAAGATCGGCATTGAGACGAAAAGCACACACAAGCTCGGTTTTTGAAAAATAGATTTCATTATACCCCTGCTTTAAATTGCAATGGCGGCGGTAATTGTATCCGTCCTCGTTATCGGCTGATTTAAGAAGCCCGATGTCAAGGTGGCCGGTGGTCAGCTCGGTCTCGGAATAAAGGCAAAGCTTGAAATATCTGTATTCATCGGCATTTATTGGCTCAGCAAGCTTTATAATAACCTTTGCACCCACGTTGCCGTCGTTTCCGAAAGGTCGGTTGGATTTAACCCTCAGCGCCTTACCGCTCTTTGCGTTTTTGGAAGTAACCTCAGCAGATGTATAGCTTTCGGCCGTAAAATCAACATTGTCAAAACTCTCGATCATAATATCCCCATCCTTGGTTTTTGCTCCGGTTTTAACCGCGCTTTGAGAACACCCCGAAAGGCTCACAAGCGCTATTACCGCGCAAATAAGTAAACAAACTGCTTTTTTCACTGTTTCACATCCATAGTTTTTCTTTATTTTATCGTAATACCAACATAAAATCAAGTGAGAAACAACTTTTTGCTCAAAAAGCAGACACAAAATATCAACAATTTGTTTCAAATGCTTGCAAAAAAAGAAAAGTGCAATGTATAATAAAGGCAATAAAATCCTGCCAATAAATTATATATACAAACAAGAATTATAGGAACGATTTTTATGAAAAAAGTTTTGACAATCATCCTTGCAGTGCTCATGCTGGCATCGACCCTTTGCAGCTGCGTATCTTTTCTTAAAGATTGAAAAAAAGCAGCAAATATAACAAACTTAAAGTACAAAGCAAAAGCCTTTTGCCGCATAATTTCTGCGGCACAATGATAATCGCCCACAATTTAGCGGTGCAGTTAAAATACTGCGCCGCTGTTGTTTTTCTTGAATGAATGTAACTCAAAATGAAGTAACGCCGACCTATGTAACTCAGCCGGCCAACCCACGACCGCGCAGTTAAAAACCAACCCTCCGTGCATGACAAAAAATTCACTGCATCAACCAACAAAAACACCATTTTGACGCGAAAAATACCCACTACTCGGCGCAATAAATAACCATTGCTCGACACGACAAAAAGCCGCCGCCGGACGAGACAAAGACAGCTACATCAACACAACAAAAAGTTATCGTCTCGATGCGAGAAAAATGCACCGCATCGTCTCGATAAAATCCGTTTTCATAATATTTTTCTTTTGAATAAAAGCATCATTTAAAGCCACAATATTAAGGCAAAATATCGAAACAAAGGGAGTTTTATATATGAAAGCAACAGGAATCGTAAGAAGAATAGACGATCTTGGAAGGGTTGTAATTCCAAAGGAGATCCGCCGCACAATGCGTATCCGCGAGGGCGACCCGCTGGAGATATATACAGGCGGCGACGGGGATGTTATTTTTAAAAAATATTCACCTATCGGAGAGCTTTCGCAGCTTGCAGGCGACTATGCCGAATCAATGGCCGACGGAACCGAACTTCCGGTAATTATTTGCGACAAGGATAACTGCGTTGCGGCGGCCGGTCTTTCCAAAAGAGAGGTGCTCGAAAGGCGGCTGTCGACCGAGCTTGAGGATCTTATGGAACACCGCAAGCCCTATGTTTACTCAGGTGCGGGAATGGGATTTTTTCCCCTTGAGGGGGTCGATAAAACGGCCGCCGTTGTTATGCCCATCATATCGTCGGGAGACGTCATCGGAGCCGTTTGTCTTATGAACGGCAAAAAGAACCAAGCCCCTGACACCGCCGATGTCAAAATTGCCGGAATTGCCGCATCCTTTCTGGGCGGGCAGCTTGAAAGCTGACTATTTTTTTCGCATCCCTGCCGTCTTACCATTTTATCGCACACCTATCGGCAGCCGCTGCATACCCCGCCGCGCTGAGGTAAGTCAGCATAAGCTGACCGGAGGGAGGCTTCCCCCCAAAAAGCAGATGTGTTTTAAAAATCAGCTTTACCTTCCCGATAAGCTTGTAATTTACCATTCCCTCCGATCTCGGCATTGCCGAGATAGCCTCAGCGCTCATCCTCCCTGCAGTCAAGCTTCACGGTGGCTGCCCGCAATCAGCGCCTGCTGCCCGGCCTTGGTACACACCGTTCCCCCGTTGTACATTCGCACCACTTTTCCGCAGCACCAACCATAAACCTACCACAACATCAAAAAGGCGATGCATTTTCCGCATCGCCTTTAAGTTTTAATTATTCTTTTTTAGAATTTTCGATTCGGTTAATCGCGCCAGCCCATTCCCCAAGGAAGCGGATCAGGCCAAGAGAAGGTTCTAAGACCCACCGCCGACTGCAGCGCCAGCAAAGCATCATGCAAATCTACGCACCAATCCTGATTAACGTCATACTCTACACTTGCATACGCATCCACAGGAACATCTCTCAGTCCCACATAGACCTGCAAAATATTCAGCGCGTTCTCACAGGTATAATTAACAACATTTCTTTTTATGGGATAATCCCATTTATATTCCATTTTAGACACTTCGTCCATTTCGGCTATACGATATATCTGTTCTTTATCAAGCACAACATACTCGCCATGTGACCACCACAGTTCTACTATTCTGTCATCGGCAGTCAGTCCGGCTTTAGCCATAAAATCATTTTGATATTTGATGTAAGCGTCTTTTTGAAACAATGCATGAAAATGCTCAAAATTATTATATGTGTTCTGATCGATATCTTTTTCCCAAAGTTCCTTGGCTTGACGTCTTATTTCGTCGTCGTCAATATTCAAAACTACAAAAACGCCGAATTTGCCATCGGGATTTTCTTCCATTCCCGAAATCAGATTCTCAGTGATTTTTTCACTAACCGTCTGCGTTTCGGCCGATGCTGCCTGCAGGGGGCACAAAAGCAGCACGGCAGCCAGCAGCAGGCTTATTATTTTTGTCTTTTTAGCAAACATAATTTATATCTCCGTTTGTTTGTAAATATATTTGCGCATAAATAATAATTCTGCTTTTGTATTATTCGAAATAATCCCAACCGAATGGCAACGGATCGGGCACATATACCGTTCTCAGGCCTACTGCCGATTGAAGCGCCTTCAATGCATCAGACACATCAATTGTACCGTCTAAATCCAAATCATATATATGACCCAAAATTATTGAATTGCTTACCCCTACAGCAACCTGTAAAATTTTCAGTGCATCCTCACAGGTGAATTTTTCAACTCTTGTTCTTATGGGGTCAGACCAGTAATACTCGAAATATTGCACCTCATCCATTTGTGCCATACGGTATATCTGTTCTTTATTCACCATAACAAATACGCCCTCTGCCCACCAGAGCTTTATTATCCGATCCTGTTCGGTCAAGCCTACTTTAGCCATAAAGTCAGACTGTGTTTTTTCAAAAACGCTCTTCTTAAAAAAGTAATGAAATTTGCTGCCTTCATCGGTAAAGCGATTGGCAGTAGTGTCAATTTCCTTTCCCCATGCCTTTTCGGCTTGACGCTTTATTTCATCACGATCAATATCCAAAGCCACAAATATTCCAAATTTGCCATCGGGATATTTTTCAATATCCTCAAGTAAATATTTCCCTAATTTCTCTTCAGGCGTCTTTGTTTCGGCCGATGCTGCCTGAATGGGGCATAAAAGCAGCACGGCAGCCAGCAGCAGGCTTATTATTTTTGTCTTTTTAGCAAACATAATTTATACCTCCGTTTGTTTGTTTATATGTTTTATAATTCTATATTGGAATTTTGCTTTTTCTTTTTAGGAATATTATTTAAATGATTTACAAACCCGCAAATACGGCTTTCAAACAAGTTCTGTCATTCTTGATATGCAAGTTTATCTTATTCCGGAAATGCCATACCCTCCGGCCAGGATATAGTTCTCAGACCCACCGCCGACTGCAATGCCAGTAACGCATCAAATGTATCCACTGACCAATCTTGATTCACATCAAAATACGGACCTTCATTAGATGACACCAATCCCACTGCCGCCTGTAAAATTCTCAGGGCATCCTCACAAGTATATTTATAAACACACATCTTTATAGGATACGTGCTAAAGAAACGTAAAAATTTTACTTGATCCATTTCAGCTATACGATATATCTGTTCTTTATCAAGCACAACATACTCGCCAAGTGCCCACCACAGTTTCATTATTCTGTCTTCGGCAGTCAAGCCGGCTTCGGATAAAAAATCATCTTCATATTCGATACAAAAATTTTTTTCATAAACTGCAGCAAAGTGATTAAAATCATCTTTGTTCGGATCGGTATCTTTTTCCCAAATTTCTCTGGCTTGGCGTTTTATTTCGTCGTTGTCAAGATCTAAAATTACATACACTCCAAACTTTTCGTCGGGATTCTGCTCAATTTGTTCGATTAAATTTGCTTCAATTTTTTCATTTAGCGTCTTTGTTTCGGCCGATGCTGCCTGCAGGGGGCATAAAAGCAGCACGACAGCCAGCAGCAGGCTTATTATTCTTGTCTTTTTAGCAAACATAATTTATACCTCCGTTTGTTTGTATATATATTTGCGCACAAATAATTGTTCTTTTTTAGAATTATATCAATTTAATCAAAATGTTCCGGCAACGATCTGCGAAACCTTCAAGGCATCGGTTGTATTTACGGTGCCGTCTCCGTTAACATCGGCAAGGAACTTCTGCAAACGCGAGAATGTTCTTTGTCCCGTGGCATATTCCAAAACCATCTGCGAATCCTCGCTCTCGAATGTACCGCTTAAATTCACATCGCCCTTTTGATAGGCAACCGGCTCAAGATACCATTGCCGATAGTTATCCGACGCCGCCAGCGAATGAACCCATGCAGCCAAAGCTCCGCTTGCCGAAGAATTGTTGTTTATGCACAATATACTGGCCGTCGACGCATCACGTATGGCAACGGCATCATCGTGATCATTGGTACTTGGCGTACCAATCACGGTCAGTGCTCCGGAGCCTGAGCTTGTCACGGCCTTTTTATAGTCACCGCTGATTGTCGATCCAACGGCCAACGCCTTGTCCTCGCCAACCGATGAAATGCTTCCGTTCTCCAAAATCCACTGTTGAGACGCTCCCCCTGCGAACGCTTGCTGGGTAACGCTGCTGCCCGAGGTCAGATACAGTCCTGTCGCCTTGTTTTTGAGATAATATACGCCCTCGGCCGTATCGGTATATTGGTATCTGCCCTTGTCGATAGAAAACGCATATGCATATCTGACGGAAAGTCTCGAATCGAGGTCGTCCCGCTGGGCAGAAATTGTATAATTTGAATTTGTCGAAGACGGGGTTATATACACCATTTCGGTTGAGGAATCGGATTTATACGAATCGCCCACCGATCTGCCGTTGTTCGTCACCCATAAACACAGATCTGTTTTAGAGGCGGGTGTGCTTCTGTTTACGGGATTGACCGACCATGCCAGGCTGATATTCAATCCGGTTGAACCATAGGCGGGTTGATTGATTCTTATTCTTTCCCGCTCGGTTGTGCTGCCAAGGGTACGCACGCCATAGTGGCGACTGCCGGCAATGGCGATTGCCTTATAGGGATCAATAGCTCCCGCTCCCTGATGGGCGGTTAATCCGCTTGCCATATTTTCCGCAGGATCGCCGGAGGAAGGCGTAACCTTTCGGTGGCAGGAGGCCATAAGAATGGCTTTGACCGCTTCGGGCTGGGCTGCAAGGGACGGCCGCAGCTCATAAAGCAAGGCAATTGTTCCGGTCACAAAGGGGGCGGCAAAACTGGTTCCCTTTTGGTTCATATTTAGCATATCACTGTCTACGCATGATTGGGCAGCAATAAAATCCGGCTTAAAACATCCGCTTCCTTTATAATAGTTGCTGTTTTGAAACATAACATCATCGGACTGATCGGTTGTGCCCTGATTATAGAACCCTCCGGTGGTTATTACATTATACGCCATTCCGGGAGAGGATACCGCGTCGTGGTCATTTCCCGCCGACTTGACCACCAAAAGCTTATTTTGGCTGACAACATAATCCATATAAATTTCTAATGCATTATATGATTCTGTCCTTTCATTGGTATCATATATAGACATATTTGCAATCTTAACGCCTGCATCTGATAAACCTAAAACACCACCGATTATACTTCCGGAAGAAGAATATATGCTTGCGCCAAGTGCAACGCCTTCGGTACCGGCAGCAATTCTTGCAACATTTGTAGAATGATAATGATACCCAACGTTTGAAGGTTCAACATAAGTAATTCTTGAAACGTCGATCTCAACATCCGACTTAACCTTCCCCATATCAATTATTCCGAGCTTGACACCGCTTCCGGTCAGGCCGGTTTCGGTGCGTATTCGGCTCAAATTACTTGCAGCCATTACCCTTGGTATTGTATTCAATGGTGAAAAGGTGTCATCATATTCATCTTCAGGAGCCAATACCTCGTCTTTATAATAAAGAATAGAAGTGACCTTCGGATTTTTTGCCAGTCTTTCGATATCGCTTTTTGCTATGTTAACAATATAAACCGGGGCCTGCAGCTCGGATTCTATTATCGCTTCGTCCGAAAGGCCGAGTCTTGAAAAGATAGACTGGTTCTTTTGCCTAAGCATATCCTTCTGCACCGTGCGAAGCTCATCGATATATGTATCAACCCTTTGTGCCTCTAACCTTCGGGCGGGCTCGGTCTTTTCAAGATACTCCCGGAACTCGGACTTTACCGAAATTTTTTCGGCGGTTTCCGCCTGATCCAGGTTCGAAATGCTCATTGCAAGCTGGTCAGGAATCGGCTCATCTATTACCTCAAGGTCGCTTTCTTTTAAACCTGTGTTTTCATACACCTTTTGCACTGCGGCATCCTGATCAATATCCTCCATCCAAAGCCACACCGGGATTGTATCGTCGAGCTGCTGCATATTTTCGAGTATATACGGGTCGACCTTTACCTGCCAATTTTCTTCTTCAGGCAAATTTGTTACACCATAAGCTGTTGTATTAAAAATAGTAAAAACCGAAAGCAATATAACCAAAACTTTTTTTATAAAATGTTTTTTCATACAAACATCCTCATTTTTTTCTGTTTTAGGATTAAATCTCGTCAGGGAGAATAGTAAAGCAAGCTTTAAAACCATTCGCATCTGTCATATTTATTTGTATCATTCTTCATAATCCATACCAAATGGCAACGGATCTGGTACATATACCGTTCTCAGGCCTACTGCCGACTGGAGCGCCTTCAATGCATCAGACACATCAATTGTACCGTCTAAATCCAAATCATATA
>CAJJNV010000009.1 GCA_905193225.1 uncultured Oscillospiraceae bacterium
CAAAGGTTATTTGCAAAGACTAATTTGAAAAATCCTTTTTTTGAAACTGGAAAAACTGAATGGAAATGCAAATAGGGATTTGAAGGTGCGATTGATGAAAATTATTGAAGTTAAAGAAAATAAAAAACAATTCCTTTCATTATTGCTTTTGGCGGATGAACAGGAAAATATGATAGACCGCTATCTTGAAAGAGGCACTATGTATGTGCTTGACGATAACGGCGTGAAAGCTGAATGTGTCGTCGCTGATGAGGGCGATGGTATTCTTGAAATAAAGAATATTGCAACCGTTCCCGAATATCAAGGCAAAGGCTATGCCAAAGCCTTGATAGATTTTATCGTTAAAGAGTATGCCGACAAATATTCCGTTTTACAGGTCGGAACGGGCGACAGTCCTCTGACAGTTCCATTCTATGAAAAGTGCGGTTTTGTTCGTTCTCATATCATACCTAACTTTTTTACAGATAATTACGACCACCCGATATTTGAATGCGGAGTCAAGTTGGTGGATATGGTGATTTTTCAAAGAAACCTATAAACTAATTCATTCAAGCCCTTTGAGAGAAGAAAAAACTTTTTTCAAAGGGCTTTTTCTGTTTGTCCGGATATTTGCAAGCTGCGGGAAAAAGTCAAGTGCTTTTTTATATACGTGAAAGCGGTTTCAAACGAGTTTGTCTGCCGCTGACGTAAAGCGATAAAGACGCTGCCGATACACGGAAATTTTGCTTTTTTTGTCGGCAAACGGGAAGTTGCAAAATTTTGCGGGCAACAAAAGAATGTGTGTAAATCACGAACGCGGACGGCGAAAGAATACAGCGCCTGCGGAAACGGTGTGGTTTACGGGGGCAATGTTTCAAATATTACTTGCTTTTTTGCTGTCAATGTGATATTATTGGTATGCATACTAATACATTTATGAAGGGACGATTTGTTTGCGAAGGGACAGCAGTGAGACAAAGAAAAAAATACTGACCGTATGCGTTCGCCTTTTTTTGGAGCAGGGGTATAAAAACACCTCGGTCAGTCAGATCGTTGACGAGGCGGGCGTTGCAAGGGGAAGCTATTTGAATTTGTTCCCGACCAAGGATAAAATACTGCTTGAATTGGTTGAAACTATGTTTGCAGGGCAGTTCGGCGTTGCACGGAGAATTGCGGATGATGCTCTGCCGCCGGTTTATACTTATGCGGTGGAAACGGCGCTCCAGCTTACCTTGACCGAGCTCAACGAGAATCTTCGGGAAATCTATATCGAAGCCTACTCTTTGCCGGATACGTCGGAATACATTTACCTGCATACCACTGCTGAATTAAAGCAAATTTTCGGCGACGCTTTCCCCGATAATACCGAGAGTGACTTTTACGAGATGGAAATAGGTACAGCGGGACTGATGCGCAGCTATGTGGCGCGAAAATGCGACATCCATTTCCCGCTGGAACGCAAGCTCAGCCGTTTCTTGACGGCGGCGATGCGGGTGTATCGGGTACCGGAGGAGCAGCAGGAAAAGGTGCTTGCCTTTATTCGGTCGCTGGATATCAGGGCAATTGCCACAGAGGTTATGTATAGGCTGTTCGCAATGTTGGAAATGAAATACAATTTTAATCTGTCGTCTGACGGTGAAAAGGAGGAAACAAAATGAAAAAACGGATATTAAGTATTCTGATTGCCCTTTGTATGGTGGTATGTCTTGTACCGACTACGGTCTTTGCCGCCACTCAGACGGCCGACAGCTGGAGCGGGCTGCAAAGTCTTATGAACGGCACCGGAGATCTTTCGGTAACCCTTTCAAATGATATTTCCTGGGGCGGAAGCTCTTTGACCGTTCCCACCGGCAAAACCGTGACACTTGATCTGAACGGCAAGGCCATAGACGCTCAAAGCAATGGCACTGTAATTGCGGTAAACGGTACGCTGACCATAAAAAACAGCGGTGCCGATCTTGCGGGACCCATAGGGGTCGGCGCGGGCCCTATCACCGGAAACATCAAAAACGGTAAAGCAAGCGATAAAGAAGCGGGCGGCATTTTGGTCGCAGACGGCGGAAAACTTGTTATGAATTCCGGTTGGGTTACCAATTGCGTTGACGGCTCGGGCAAAACAAGCGCCGCCGGAGGAATTTATGTTTCAAAAAATGCCGTGTTTGAAATGACCGGCGGAATTATAACCGGCTGTGTCGGAAGCGACCTTCTGTGCGCCGCCGGAGTGGTAAACTACGGAACATTCACAATGAGCGGAAACGCAACAATTTCCGGAAGCAAGACCGGCTATAACAGCGATGGGGTTGCTATTTGCAATGCAGGCATATTTGATGCAAACGGCGGCACCGTTCAGACCGGACAAAAGTGCGTAAATTACGCTACTGTTCAAAACACCGAGAAAAGTGCCACGGTCTTTTACTGTAATGTTTTAAACACGGGACTTGGGACGATCAATGGCGGCACATATCATTATCCCGTTGAAAACGCCGGAACAATTACCGGCGGCACATTTAACGAAAAGGTCACCTCCAGCGGCACCATCAACGACGGCATATTCAAGGGCACCGTCGATAATACCGGCGTGGTTACCGGAGGAACGTTCAACGGCACCACGACCGGGATATACACCGTCACCTTTGGTTCCGGCGTGCCTTCACAGATACGGGCAAACTGCCCGGCAACGACACCCGATTCGCCGACCAAAAGAGGCTATATCTTCAATGGCTGGCTTAATGGCGGAACGCCGTATGATTTCACACAGAATGTCACCCAAAACATACACCTGACCGCCGATTGGACGCCAAAGAGCTATACCGTAAAGTTTGATACAAACGGCGGTACGGCCATTGCCGATAAAACCCTTACATGGGACGACAAGGTTTTAGACGGCGTTTCCGATCCCGAAAAACCCGGCTATGATTTTGCGGGCTGGACATTCGACGGTGGAAATGTACTTACGAGAACCACATATGCCAACCTTGCGGCTGACGATACCGTAACGAGCATCACGCTGGCGGCGCAGTGGACCCTCCATTTGTACACCGTTACCCTCGATGCCAACGGCGGCACATTCGATGCCAGCGGCAGTACGGTGGAGCGGGACACAATGCAGATCACATATGGCGGGAATTTTAATCAAATGCCGATACCCCGATACAAGGGATATTTTTTCCGTGGCTGGTATGATGAAAAGTGGGGCGGCAGGCAATATGGCGATGAAGACGGCCATGGCACGTACACGTATGACAAAACGGAGGACTGCACCCTGTATGCCATGTGGGAGGAGGCACCCCTTTGCACGGTCACCTTCGATCCGAACGGCGGCACACTGACCGGTGCGGAAACGTGCCGGGAGAGACAAAACGAGTGTATCCAAAGACCCTATGAAGAGCCGATAAGGGAAGGCCACTACTTCCTTGGTTGGTATAAGGATGCCGACTGTACACAGAGGTGGGACTTTGACGACCCGATCCCCGGGAATATGACGCTGTACGCCGGATGGGAGATCCTTTCGTACGTGATCAGAGTCGAGCTCGCAAACGGTGAGCAGGATATCATAATCAACCAGAATTATGACACGCCTGTCACCGTCCCTGATGATCCGACGAGAGAGGGCTATACCTTCATCGGCTGGAATGTCCCATTCCCCGATAAAATGCCTGCGAAGATTACGACAATCACGGCGCAGTGGAAAATCAATCAATACACAATAACCTTTGACACTGCCGGCGGCAGTGAAATCGCCCCCATTACTCAGGATTACGGCACGTCCGTTACCGCACCCGCCGATCCGACAAGAGAGGGATATACCTTCATAGGTTGGGACAAAGATGTTCCTTCAACTGTACCTGCCACGGATACGACAATCACGGCACAGTGGAAAATCAATCAATACACAATAACCTTTGACACTGCCGGAGGCAGTGAAATCGCCCCCATTACTCAGGATTACGGCATGTCCGTTACCGCACCCGCCGATCCGATAAGAGAGGGATATACCTTCATAGGCTGGGACAAAGCGACTCCTTCGACCATGCCTGCCGGAAATATGACGATCACGGCGCAATGGGAAATCAATCGGTACACGATCATCTTCGACACTGCCGGCGGCAGTGAAATCGCCGACAAAACAAATGTTAAGTGGACCGACAAGGCGCTTGAGGGAATAGACGATCCCACAAGAAACGGCTATGAATTTATCGGATGGACATACAACGGTATAACCGTTAACGACGAAACCCTTTATGCCGATATTGCCGAAAACGACAGCGTAACGAGCATTATCCTGAAGGCCAGGTGGCGGGATGTCGAAAGTCCCACAGGCGAGATCGTTATCGGCACAAACAGATGGAATCAGATGCTCAATAACATTACTTTCGGACTGTTCTTTAAGGAAACTCAGACCGTTACAATCAATGCAGCCGACAACGGCGGCGAGCAGGTCAAGGTCAGATATTTGCTTGCCGATCGCGAGCTGACAGCACTCGAGCTTGCAGACGCAATGTTCACCGAATATACCGGCTCCTTCAACATCGATCCAGATAACGAATATATCATATATGTAATGCTTAGCGACACTGCAGGGAACGGACGATACATCAGTTCGGAGGGCATGGTGCTTGACGGTACCGCCCCCGTGATCGACGGCGTTGAGAACGGCAAGACCTATTGCCGGAAGCAGACTGTCACTGTAACCGAGAAATATTTATATACCGTCACGGTAAACAGAGAGAGGGTCATGCTTGACGAGCAGGGCAGCTTTGTGATTTATCCGGCCGACGGACGGCAGACAATCGTTGTTACCGACAAGGCAGGCAACAGCACCGAGATGACCGTTACGGTCAACGACGGGCATACTTTCGATGAGTGGTCATCAAACGGCGACGGTACCCACACCCGCAGATGCACGGTGGACGGCTGTACAGACGCCGAAACGGACAATTGCGCCGACGGGGATAAAAACCACAAGTGCGATGTGTGTGATGCCACCCTTTCGGAGCATACCGACACTGATAAAAACCACATCTGCGACTACTGCAACGAGACAACATCCGACCATGTGGACACCGACAAAAACCACATCTGTGATTACTGCAATGAGACGCTCAGCGAATGCGCGGACGAAAACAAGGATCACAAGTGCGACTACTGCGGTGAGACGCTCAGCGAATGCGCAGACGAAAACAAAGATCACAAGTGCGACTACTGCGGTGAGACGCTCAGCGAATGCGCGGACGAAAATAAGGATCATAAGTGCGATTATTGCGGTGAAGCGCTTAGCGAATGCGCGGACGAAAATAAGGATCACAAGTGCGACTACTGCGGTGAGACGCTCAGCGAATGCGCAGACGAAAACAAAGATCACAAGTGCGACTACTGCGGTGAGACGCTCAGCGAATGCGCGGACGAAAATAAGGATCATAAGTGCGATTATTGCGGTGAAACGCTCAGCGAGTGTGCGGATGAAAACAAGGATCATAAATGTGACTATTGCGGTGCAACACTCAGCGAGTGTGCGGATGAAAACAAAGATCACAAGTGCGATTACTGCGGCGCTACACTCAGCGAGTGTGCGGATGAAAACAAAGATCATAAGTGCGACTACTGTGGTGCAACGCTCAGCGAATGCGCAGACGATAATAAAGACCATAAATGTGACTACTGCGGTGCGACCTTGAGTGAGTGCGCGGATGAAAACAAAGATCATAAGTGCGATGTGTGTGATGCCACCCTTTCGGAGCATACCGACACTGATAAAGACCACATCTGCGACTACTGCGGTGAAACGCTCAGCGAATGCATTGATGCTGATAACAACCACATTTGCGATATCTGCGGAAATGTATTGTCCGATCACATCGGCGGAAAAGCGACCTGTAAGGATAAAGCAATCTGCGGAATCTGCGGAAAAGCCTACGGCGAGCTTGATACAAAGAACCATCCAAACCTTGTATACGTCCCTGAAAAAGCAGCAAAAGGTGCGGATGGTAACATCGAATACTGGTATTGCGAGGATTGTAACAAGTATTACAGCGATTCTGCGGCGGACAAGGAAATAACCAAAGCCGATACCGTATCGGCAAAACTGCCCGACGATCAAAAGCCTCCCAAAACCGGAGATAACAGCAATCTCGTGTTGTGGATCGCACTGCTGTTTATCGGCGGAGGAGCCGGTATCGGTATAACAGGTATAAGCAGAAAGAAAAAGCGCAGCGGTGATATTGCTTGATTTCTTTGGATTGTTGGTGTATAATGCACCCATGCAAATCAAAGAGAAGACGCGCTTCTTTGCCGGTCGGTGCTAAGCCGTATTGATTGGCGGACTATTTGCCGAAAAAGAAAATTCCATTAAAAATTTCGGCAAAAATACAAAAACAGCGGGCAATCTCAAAAAGGGGTTGCCCGTTTTTTACAGATAAAAAGGTGATGTAAGGTGGATAAACAGCAAATCTATAAATTTCTCGATGAGCACGGTATAAATTACGAGGTGACCGAGCACAGGGCGGTTTTCAGCATGAACGAGCTTGACAAGGTCGAACTTCCTTACCCTGAGTGGGACGCCAAAAATCTCTTTGTCAGGGACGATAAAAAGCGCAACTACTATCTCATAACCGTTAGGGGAGAGAAGCGGGTGGATTTAAAGGATTTTCGGAAAAAGCACGGGCTGAGAAACCTTTCCTTTGCGTCGGCCGATGATCTGATGGATATTTTAAAGCTGACTCCCGGATCGGTTTCTCCCTTCGGACTTTTAAGTGACGAGCAGTGCAGGGTGCATTTTTTCCTCGACAGTCAGTTTGAAGATAATATGATGGGCATTCATCCCAACGACAACACCGCAACGGTATGGATCAAGACCGCCGATCTTGTAAAGCTTTTGAATGAGCACGGCACCACGGTCGAATTTGCCGAGGTTTAGGTTAAGCAACAGGCGGCCGAACCCCGCACGCCTTAAAAATGTTATATTTCCCGTTTTTATCGTTTCGCCACTTGAAATACGCCGGTATATCGGCGTGACAAAACTTCAAAAACGAAAAATTTTCCTATTTTTAAGGTCGAAGAGTTTCTGCCGTTCATTTTTCTGCGCGGGGAAGCGTGAAATCGGCCATAAGGCTGGCGCCTATGGTTGATAAACGCGATGCTGCACGGGAAAAGGAACGTGCGAAACCGCACGGTGTTCGACCGTCTGTTGCTTAGTAAAAACCAATATCAATAACAAAACCGCTCGGCGGCAGTCGGATATTTTCCTCTTGCCGTCGGGCGGATTTTTATATTTTTTCGGTAATTTGTTTTTCCCTTTTTGGAAATTTAAGATTTCCTTAAATCAATTGCAAAAGGTTATCTGTTGTTCTCCGTTTATGGGAAAACGGGAAAGCTCACTTTTGTCGAGATTTTCCCGGTGCATATCCACCGCCCTGATGCTGCGGTTTTCGTAGGTTGTGAAATAATATATTCCTTTTTGGGCGTTTATGCAGGAGGTGTATATAGTCATCTCACATTTGCCGTTTTCAAGGTGGCAGCAGCCGTTTACCTGCTCCACCGTTCCGAGGATGTGGAAAAACTGCCCCACGCTTTCCTTTTCGCCTTGGCCCGATACGGAATTTGCCCTTGTAAATGCCGCCCGCACAAATCTTGAGCTTGAGGACAAATCCCCCGGCAGACCTATTGCCCCCATCCCTCGGCTGTAACGCTTAAGAGGAAGGTGCTCTGAAAAGCGGTTTTCAGGCTCGTTTGGCGAAAGGGACATAAAGTTGTTAAGGCCGAAAAGCTGTTCGGGGAAGGGAGGATTGTTGGTCAACACCCCTGCGGGATCGTCGTAAATTCCAAGGCCGCTATGAGTGTATTCGACCACGATCGCATCGTCCTTATCGGCTATCATCCAGTGCAGCTGCGCCGTCGGAAGCTTTTCCGAAAAAGGCTCTTTGGTCAGGTTGATTTTCTGCAAAAGCTCCTTTGCCTCAGTGACATTTTGGCAGCGGGAGAGCACAAAGGGAATGAATTCGTACTGAGCCACATTTGTCGTTCCTTTTATAGGCTCTGCGTACTCGGCATTTCCCACGAAATTCAGCCCCGCCATACACAGCCCCTTTTCGTTTGCGGCATCGTAAAAGAGTGGAAATCCGTTTGCAATGTGAGCCATTCCTATTATGGCATAGTGACTTTCGCATTTTTCGCTTTTGAAATTAAAAACAAAATTTCTTGGTACGACCGTTATTTCCTCACCGAAGGAAAATTCATAATCAAGGGTCCTTCCCATGTAAAAATCGCGTGTTTTCAGTGTGGCGGCGGTGCACATACTTTTTCTCTCCTTTTTTAATTGCGGCAGTAATTTTCTGTTGCCTTTTTTATATTATAACTCCCTAAAAACAATAAAATAAAAATAAATTTTAAAAAATTCTTGACACTACAACCGTTGTAGAGTTTATAATAAATTCAAACAAAAGACGGACTGTAGAAATTCCGTTGCTTTAATCGGCAGAAAATGCTCTCATTGCCCTGTTAGGACCGGGCGGAGGGCCGCAGCAACTAAATACACACAGCCTGCTGTGATGCTCCTCAAAAATGTGTACGGTTCAAGAAATTAGCGTTTTATGGTTGCGGTAAAAACCCGTTTAAAAGGAAAGAGAGATCGTTAATGGAAAAAAATCTGACCACCGGCGGTGTTTTAAAAAATGTGGTTTCGTTTTCGCTGCCATTTCTTCTTTCATATTTTCTGCAAACTTTATACGGTATGGCCGATCTGTTTATAATCGGGCAGTATGAAGGCGTTGCCTCCACCACGGCGGTGTCGGTAGGATCGCAGATAATGCATATGATGACCGTTATGATAGTGGGACTTGCCATGGGAACTACCGTGACCATCGGACGGGCGGTAGGAGCGGGAGACCGCGAAAAATCCGCCAAGGGTATAGGCAATACCGTTACGCTGTTTATGGGTTTGTCGGTTGTTCTTACACTCTTGCTGTTTTTCTTAAGCGGAGGTATCGTCTCGCTGGTGCAAACTCCCGAGCAGGCGGCTGACGGCACGATAAAATACCTTAAGGTCTGTTTCCTCGGCATTCCCTTTATAACGGCATATAACATAATCGCTGCCATATATCGGGGAATAGGTGATTCTAAAAGCCCTATGTATTTTGTGGCCGTGGCCTGTGCCGCAAACATCGGACTTGATTATTTCTTTATGGGCGCCCTTAAAATGGGACCTGTGGGAGCGGCACTGGGCACCACCCTTTCCCAGGGCATAAGCGTTGTAATTTCCCTTATATTTATTCTGAAAAAGAAAACCGATCTGCCCATCAAAAGAGCGCATTTTCGCCCCGATAGGGAGGTTATGGGAGAAATACTTCGCATAGGCGTGCCGGTGACGCTGCAGGACGGATTTATCCAGGTTGCCTTTATGGTGGTTACGGTCATCGCCAACAGGCGCGGCCTTACCGATGCGGCGGCGGTGGGAATTGTCGAAAAAATAATGAGCTTTATGTTCTTGGTGCCTTCCTCCATGCTTTCCACCGTTTCGGCCATATGCGCCCAGAACTTCGGCGCCAAAAAGCCCGAGCGCGCCAATGCCACCCTTAAATATGCCATTATGATGGCAACCGGTATAGGTATCGTTGCGGCGGTGGCGGTGCAGTTTTTTGCCGAGCCTATTGTGTCGCTTTTCACTTCCGACGCGGGAGTCATAACGGCCGGCGGGCAATACTATCGCGGATATGTGTGGGACAGCTGCATCGGAAGCATACAGTTCAGCTTCAGCGGATATTTCTGTGCCTGCGGACGGTCGGAGCTTTCCTTCCTTCATAACATCATCTCCATTATAACGGTCAGGGTTCCCGGGGCCTTCCTTGCATCACGATTTTTCGCGGATACACTGCTTCCCATGGGGTTTGCGTCGTCGGCAGGCTCTCTTGTGTCATCGGTTGTTTGCGTTGCTGCGTTTTTGATAATCACCAGAAACGGAAGATCTCCCCTTAAAACACCGAAGGAGGCAACGGTATGAAGCTTTTTAAGATCGGTAGAGCAATAAAGGCACATTATAGGCAGAACGGCTTGAACAGACGGCATAGGTGTGTTATAATTGTCGCAAACCATAGACCGACGGCACTGAATACATTAACCGTTCGGCAACCGGCACCCTGAGAAAAGGCGGCGAAAAAATGACCTTCAAGCAAAAAATCGAAAACTTTTGGTATCACTATAAATGGCACACCATCATCATAGTTTTTTTTATAATTACCGGTCTCGTTTGTCTTGTTCAATGTTCAACAAAGGAGCAGCCCGACGATAAGGCGCTGCTCTATGTCAATCAGAACCTTCTTGACAATGCGGCAAACGACCTTTCGGACAAGCTTGGCGGATATATCGAGGATTATAACGGCAACGGCGAGGTACTTTATCGGGTCAACAATGTTTCCTATAACAGCAACAATCTGGCCGGAGTCAATTACTCGGTAACCAATTCGGAAAAGCTTCTGTCGGCCCTTGCCACCGCTGAATATGTGCTTTATATTGTCGACGAGCACGGATACGACTACCTTTCGGACAATTCCACCGAGGTTTTTGAAAGCTACGATTTTTGTCCCGATAAAAACGGAACGGCGTGGAACTGGAAGGGAAGCAGCCTGCAGCAAAGCCTTGCCGACAGCGGACTTCCAGAGAATCTGTATTTCTGTATAAGGAAAGTCAACGGTACAATGGTCGAAAAAAACAAGAATGTCAATGACCTTAAAGAAAAGGCCGAAAAGCTTCTGCAAAAGCTTGCAGCCGAAAATCCGCCCGCCTGAGAAAAGACAGAAAAATATAATTTCAAAAAATAAACCGGAGGGGAAATGCATCCTTCCGGTTTTTTTATATGAGGTAACGCGATTCTAACGTAGTGGCAATGCAATGATAATGCGGTGCTAACGTACAGGTAACACAGTGCTGATGCAGCGATAATGCAAGGTAACGCCGCCGCGGTGTGCTGCGGTGATGCTAACCGATCTGCGGATGTCTTGCGTTTGTGTTTTTTCGAATGGGATAGCTGCAGGCGATCGGAAGGCCGACCCTTGATTTAAAATCAGCCGTTAAGCTTTGTGAGGCTGACTACGCGGTAATTAAAATATTGCCCGCCCGTTGTTTCCACCGTCATATATGCGGTTTGGTTGACAGTCACCTCTCCGCCGGCATTTTCCTGATAAAATTTGATCAGCAGCTTGGTTTGATCGTTGCTTATTTTTTCGGCCGATTTAATGGTGGCGGTGGGCGCTCCCATACCGCCGGCAAGCATAAACTGAACGCTCTGTCCGTCGGAAGAAAGCTTGTCGAGCATTGAAGTGTTTTCCTTGCCGAAAAGCTCGTAAATAAGCTGCTGCGCCATCGAGACGGGTATGGTGTTGGTCATATTGTCACCTCTCGTTACCGGAAAAAAGCGCTGACTTCCGCTGACATCCTGCTCTATGGTTATGGCCTCGAGAGCATCGAGACAATCCCGGTCGGAAATGGCGTCGGTCGAAACGAAATCGAGGTAATAAAAGCAGGCGGCCGCATCGGCAATGTTCTGAAAAGCAGAAGTGTCGGTTATTGTTTTGCTGCCGGCCTGGTTGTTCTCACCGTCCGAAACGGCATTGTCGGAAACTGTATTGTCGTCCTGAGAAACAGGGGAAACAAGCTTTTGTCCGCCATTATTGTCTCCTTTGTCGGGAAGGGACTGAGAAATCGAGGAGCCGTCATCGGGTTCTGTCTTTTTGCCTTTGAGCGAAATAATGCCCACAATAATGCCCGCCGCAAGCAAAACGGCCACGCAGCTGATTATGGTTATTTTGGTGCTCTTTTTCATATAAGCCCTCCTTGGAGTGTCGGCTCAGCCGATATTTTCTTCATTATACAATACAAAAATCAAAAATACAATTATTATTCTTGAAATACGGCGATATATTTGTTATAGTAACCTTGTGCGAACGCGCAGTAATTTTGAACCGACAAAAATCGGGGTCTTCGGCAAAGCCCGCAGAATGTTCTTAGGGCGAGACGATTGACCGATAAATCGGGCGCTTTCGCAATCTGTCACACATGCCTTCTGCTTTTTAAACTAAGTAAACAATACCTCCAACGGTGCAAACTTCTTTGCCGGAGGTTTTTGTATAACGGCCGACATACTCTTAATGCGGTCGAAAAAACAGGAGTGATATATATGACACCATCCATCTTCGCAAAGTGCGAAAACTACACGGTAGCCCGTGACGCGAAAGAAAAGGGGATATACCCCTATTTCCACGAGCTGCAATCAAAACAGGACACCGAGGTCATTATGGAGGGCAAGCGTAAGATTATGCTCGGCTCCAACAACTACCTCGGGCTGACGGTCAACGAGGAGGTTAAAAAAGCAGCAATAAACGCAACAGAAGAATACGGCACCGGCTGTTCCGGCTCAAGATTTTTAAACGGAACCTTAAATCTTCATCTTGAGCTTGAAAGAAAGCTGGCGGATTTTCTCGGATATGAGGATGCAATGACCTTTTCCACCGGATTTCAGTCTAACCTCGGAATAATCAGTGCGATTGTCGGAAAGAATGATTTCGTCATTTGCGATAAGGAGAACCACGCCAGCATTTACGACGGCTGCCGTCTTTCATACGGCACAATGTTAAGATTCAAGCACGCCGATATGGATTCTCTCGAAAACGCCCTTAAAAAGGTGCCGCAGGGAGCGGGAGCGCTTATCGTCACCGACGGCGTTTTCAGTATGAGCGGAGACATTGCAAAGCTTCCCGAGATTGTCGAGCTTAAAGAAAAATACGGCGCCGCCCTTATGGTCGACGACGCCCACGGCCTCGGAGTTGTGGGAAAGGGCGGAAGAGGAACCGCCTCCCATTTCGGTCTTGAAAGCAAGGTCGATATAGTTATGGGCACATTTTCAAAGTCCCTTGCTTCCCTTGGAGGATATATGGCCGCAAGCGAGACCGTTTGCGAATATGTGCGGCACAATTCCCGCCCCTTTATTTTTTCGGCGTCTATGCCGCCGGCCTGCTGTGCCGCGGCAGAAAAGGCTCTCGACATATTAAAGGAACAGCCCTCTCTCACCGAAAGGTTAAGCGAGCTTGCGACATATATGCGCAAAGCACTTAAAGCCAAAAGCATCCGCATAAAGGATGCCCCCACCCCCATAATCCCAATATACATAAGCGACGCCGAGACCACGCTTACGGTGGCAAAGCGTTTGTTTGATGAGGGTGTGTTTGTAAACTCGGTGCTGCCGCCCGCCACATCGCCTAACGAGTGCCTGCTGCGGGTCAGCCTTATGGCAAGCCACACGCAGCAGCTTATAGACGAGGCGGTCGATATTATCGAAAGGGTACTTAAGGAGTTTGATATAATAAAATGAAAACTCTGGTTATAACAGGCGGATCAAACGGCATCGGGCGGGCTGCCGCAAAAAAATTCCGCAGTGAAGGGTACAGGGTATTTGAACTCAGCCGCCGCGGAAAAGATGAGGACGGTATTGTCCACGTAACCGCCGATGTTTCGGACGAGCAATCGGTCAAAAATGCCTTTGAGCAAATTTCAAGGCAGACCGACAGGATAGATGTGCTTATCTGCAACGCAGGTTTCGGCATTTCCGGGGCGGCCGAATTTACCGAGCTTGACAACGCCAAAAAACAGTTTGACGTTAACTTCTTCGGCGCCTTTTTAACCGTTAAGTACGCCCTCCCGCTTGTTAAAAAGGCAAAGGGGAGAATTATCTTTTCCTCCTCGGCTGCGGCCGTTTTCTCCATCCCGTTTCAGGGGTTTTATTCGGCCTCAAAGGCGGCGGTAAATTCGTTATCAAATGCTTTGAGAAATGAGCTTAAAGCCTTTGGCGTGTCGGTTTGTGCATTGCAGTTCGGCGACGCAGCAACCGGCTTTACCGCAGCAAGAGAAGGCTCTTTTGCGGGCAACGAGCAATACGGTGGAGCGGTGGAAAAAAGCGTGGCGGTTATGGAAAAGGATGAGCAAAAGGGAATGTCTCCCGAAAGCATCGCAAAAATCACATTTAAAATTGCGTCTAAAAAACGAATTAGAAACATATATACCGTCGGGGCAAAATATAAGCTTTTTTGTCTTGCGGAGCGCTTGCTTCCGTCAAGCCTTGTGAATTTTGCGGTGGGAAAACTGTATATTCCGAAATAAATTTCTCTTTTAGAATAATAACCGCAAAAAAAGTAGTACAATATGCTGATGTAACGGGTTGATTCTTAACGATCTGAATTTTTGTGAAAGAAATGGCTGCTGTGCCCGATGAGAGACCCTTGCCGGGCACGGCAAAACGCTTTGATCTGCGGAAGTATACAGGGGCGAAAGGGGAATACTTTTCCGTCCGATGAAGCGCAGGTCTTAAACATTTTATTTTTTAAAATCAAGAGGGAATTGCGAGTATGAATATTGTTGTTATCGGTTGCGGAAAAATCGGAACATCGGTGGTCTCCAGCCTTGTAAGCGAGGGGCACGATGTGGTGGTTGTGGACACCGATCCCGACATTATAACCGAAGTCACCAACATCTATGATGTCATCGGGGTTTGCGGAAACGGCGCCGATTGCAGAACACTGAGGGAAGCCTCGGTGGAAAAGGCTGATCTGCTTGTGGCGGCCACCGGCTCGGACGAGCTTAATATGCTGGCTTGCTTTATGGGCAGAAAAATGGGTGCCGAGCACACCATAGCCCGCATAAGAAATCCCGAATACAACGGGGAAAATCTCGATTTTATGCGCCAGCAGCTGGGTCTTTCAATGGCTCTGAACCCGGAGATGATGGCAGCCCACGAAATGTTCAACATTTTAAAACTGCCCTCGGCGGTTAAGGTGGACAGCTTTTCGAGAAGATATTTTGAAATGATAGAGCTTCGTCTTAAAGCCGACTCGGGTCTTGCAGGGGTAAAACTTTGCGATTTGAGGGCAAAGTATAAGGCACTGATACTCATTTGCGTTGTCCAAAGGGGAGAACAGGTCTATGTCCCCGACGGTAATTTTGAGCTTCAAAGCGGCGACCGTATAGGTATTGTGGGCGCACCGGCCGAAATTACAAAATTCCTTAAAAATATTGCAATGCTTAAAAAGCAGGCCAAGGACGTTATGATACTGGGCGGAAGCAAATCAGCCTATTATCTGGCCAAAATGCTGCTTGCGGCAGGCCATTCGGTCAAGATCATAGAACTTCAAAAGGAAAAGGCACAGATGCTGGCCGACAATCTCCACGGAGCGACGGTCATATACGGCGACGGTGCCCAGCAGGAGCTTTTGCTTGAAGAGGGAATCGATTCTATGGATGCTTTTGTGGCCCTCACCGGAATCGACGAGGAAAACATTCTGCTTTCATATTTCGCTTTGGGCAAAAAGGTGCAAAAGGTCATTGCAAAGGTCAACCGCGACGAGTTTACTCCCATTGCCGAGGATCTGGGAATTGAAAGCATCATTTCCCCCAAGGATATAGTATCGGACATTGTGGTCAGATATGTCAGAGCCCTTAAAAATACGGTGGGAAGCTGCATGGATACGCTTTATAAGGTTATGGACGGAAAGGCCGAGGCAGCCGAATTTTCGGTCAGTGACGAGTTTAAATATCTCGGTATTCCTCTTAAGGATATACACCTTCGGAAAAATCTGCTCATCGGCGGAATAATCAGAGGCAGACGCCCCATAGTTCCTACCGGCGACGATGTTATTCTTTCCGGAGACAGGGTCATTGTTATTGCGGCGGCAAAGCGGCTCAACACCCTTGCCGACATTGTGGAATGACGGCTCGGCGTTTTATGAAAAAACATTATTTTAACACGGCATTGTGTCGGCAAAGACTCTGTAACAATAAAGAGCAAAGAGGTCAGGGAGTATGAACAGACGGATGGTTATTTACACCATCGGACAACTAATCGGAGTGGAAGCGGCGGTTATGATGCTTCCTCTTTGCGTTTCACTTATATATGGGGAAGGCTCGTGGAAGGCCTTTCTCATAACCATCGGCATAGCCATTGTTTTAAGCGCCTTGGGACTGCTGCTTTCAAGGCCTAAAAGCCACGTTATCTATGCAAAAGAGGGTTTTGCCACAGTGGCGCTGGCATGGATAATAATGTCGGGCATCGGAGCGCTTCCCTTTGTTATAAGCGGAGAAATACCCAATTATATCGACGCTTTTTTTGAAACGGTCAGCGGATTCACAACCACCGGATCGTCAATTGTCAGAGACGTTGAGGCACTTAGCCACGGTATACTTTTCTGGCGGAGCTTTACACACTGGCTGGGCGGAATGGGCGTGCTTGTTTTTGTTATGGCCATTCTTCCGTCCTCTTCCGACCGATCCATACATCTTATGCGGGCCGAGGTACCGGGGCCTGTTGTGGGCAAGCTTGTGCCCAAAATTAAGGAAACGGCAAAGATACTTTACCTCATATATATGGTTATGACCTTTATCGAGGTAATATTTTTGCTGTGCGGCGGTATGCCTCTTTTCGACAGCCTTGTCCATTCCTTCGGCACGGCCGGAACGGGCGGTTTCGGAATAAAGGCCGACAGTATCGGCGGATATTCAAGCTATTGCCAGTGGGTAATAACCATCTTTATGCTGCTTTTCGGCATAAACTTCAACCTCTTCTATCTCTGCCTTATAAGACGGTTTAAGTCGGTGCTGAAAAGTGAGGAGCTGTGGGCATATCTCGGAATTGTCCTTGCAGCGGCAACCATAATAACCGTCAACATTATGCCCATATATAACAGCCTCTCTCGAAGCATTCGGCTTTCGGTATTTCAGGTCGCCTCGATAATCACCACCACCGGCTACGCCACCGCCGATTTCAACACATGGCCGGTGCTTTCAAAGGGTATACTGCTCATTCTGATGTTTTTCGGCGCCTGCGCAGGATCGACCGGCGGCGGATTCAAGATATCCCGAGTAGTATTGCTTTTAAAGGCTGTAAAGCGGGAGTTTCACCGTCTTATACATCCCCGTTCACGCACCACAATTAGGTTTGAAGGGAAAAATGTCGACGAGGGCACAATCAGCGGTGTGGAATGCTACCTTGCCCTTTATGTCATTTGCTTTGTGAGCATTTTCCTGATCCTTTGCTTTGAAAAGAACTTTGACATTGAGACAAACTTCAGCGCGGCGGCATCCTGCTTTAATAACATCGGGCCCGGGCTCGGGTCCGTGGGACCGGTTTTAAACTTCGCCGATTATTCGGCCGTTTCCAAAATCGTGCTCTCCATTGCCATGCTTCTCGGCCGTCTTGAGCTTTTCCCGCTTATAATAACGTTAGCTCCTTCCACCTGGACAAAAAAATAATTTTTGTAAATTTAAAAATATCCTTGACTTTCGGGTGTAAAAATACTATATTAATCGTGGTAATCTGTCGAAGTTTCGGCTTTGCGGTTTACCGCGATTTTTTGTCGCATATTTTGGATTTAAGGAAAGGGATGCATAAATGTCCGAGGAGATCATATACCTTGATGGTATAACTGTAAATTTCGATCACGAAACCATTCTCGACGGTATTTCGCTGAAAATCAAAGACGGAGAATTTATGACCTTGCTGGGGCCTTCAGGCTGCGGTAAAACTACAACCTTGCGCGTGCTGGGCGGTTTTGTCGAACCTGAATCCGGAAAGGTCTTTTTTGACGGCAAACAGATCAACGGAATCCCGCCCCACAAAAGACAGGTCAGTACCATTTTTCAGAGGTATGCCCTGTTTGAACATCTGAACGTTTTTGAAAACATCGCTTTCGGCCTACGGGTCAGAAAGGTGCCCGAGCGGGAAATTTTCGAGCGGGTATACGAGGCTCTTGAGCTTGTCAATCTTAAAGGCTTCGAAAAGCGACGAATAAGCGCCCTTTCGGGCGGTCAGCAGCAGCGTGTGGCAATAGCCCGGGCGGTGGTCACGAGGCCTAAAGTGCTTCTTCTTGACGAACCGCTTGCCGCTTTGGACCTTAAGCTTCGCAAGGATATGCAGGTCGAGCTGAAAAAGATTCAGCAAAGCCTTGGCATAACCTTTGTTTTCGTTACCCACGACCAGGAAGAAGCTCTTTCGATGTCCGACCGTGTGGTGGTTATGGATCAGGGAATTATACAGCAGATCGGCACTCCCCAGGACATTTATAACGAGCCTAAAAACGCTTTTGTGGCCGACTTTATCGGCGAGAGCAACATCATAGACGGCGTTATGCTTGAAGATAAAAAATGTCGCTTTGCCGGTATGGTGTTCGATTGCCTCGACGGCGGATTTGACAAAAATGAGCCTATCGATGCAGTCATCCGCCCCGAGGACGTGGTTGTCACATCTCCCGAAAAAGGACAGCTTTCGGGAATTGTCACAAACTCCACCTTTAAAGGTGTGCACTATGAAGTCATCGTCGACATAAACGGCTTTAAATGGATGATACAGACCACCGCCTGCATAAACACCGGCGATAACATCGGCCTTATCATCAATCCCGATGCCATTCATATAATGAAAAAGTCCGAATATTCGGGAATGTTCGGCGATTACAGCTCCTTCAGCGATGAGATGGATCATATTTCCGATCCTGACTACGAGGCTCCCGAGGCGGTTGACCAAGAGGAGATCGACGGAGGTGCGGGGGTAAATGAATAAAAGAAAACGCACTCTTACCCAGCGTCTTGTTTCGGCGCCGTACATAGTGTGGGCGGCAATATTCATTGTGGTGCCGCTGCTCATGGTGTTTTACTACGCCTTTACCGACGCGGAAACAGGCAGCTTTACCTTTTCAAACATAACCGCTATTTCCGGCTTTGCCGACACATTCGTCATTTCCATATGGCTGGGTGCGGTGGCAACGGTAATCTGCCTGCTCATTTCCTATCCGCTGGCCTATTTTATAACCAAACTGAGCAGCCGCGCGCAGAAGTTTATGCTCATACTGATAATGCTGCCCATGTGGATAAATCTGCTTTTAAGGACCTATGCCCTTATGAAAATCCTTGAGGACACAGGCCTTATCAACCATCTTTTGAACCTTCTCGGCCTGCCCTCGGTGCATATGATAAATACAAGAGGCGCGGTCATTGCCGGAATGGTTTACAATTTCATTCCCTATATGGTGCTTCCCATCTATACCGTAATGTCGAGGATCGACCGTCCCCTTATCGAGGCTTCAAACGATCTGGGAGCGGGCGCATTTGCCACATTTCGCAGGGTCATAATGCCCATGAGCCTTCCGGGAGTCATCTCGGGAATAACCATGGTATTTGTCCCGTCGGTCAGCACCTTCTATATTTCCCGAAAGCTTGGGGGAACCCTCACCCTTATCGGCGACAGCATAGAATATAAATTCATCAACGAAAACGACTATAATGTCGGCGCGGCAATGTCCCTGGTGCTTATGGTTATGATAATTCTGTGTATGCTTGTTATGAATCGGTTTTCCGACGGAGAAGAGGAGGCGATCGTGGTATGAAAAAAAGACGTCTTACTCTCGGAAACGTATACCTCTTTATCGCCTTTTTGCTTATGTATGCGCCCATAATCGTGCTTGTGGTATTTTCCTTTAACAAGGGCGCGTCGACCAGCGTTTTTACAGGCTTTTCGTTTAAATGGTATTCCTCTCTTTTTGCCGATGAGGAAACCATGTCGGCTTTAAAAAACACCCTGCTTCTTGCGGGACTTTCGGCCGTTATATCCACCGTTATCGGAACGGCGGCGGCGGTGGGAATATCCTATATGAAAAAGTGGCAGCAAAAGGCGGTAAATTTCATAACCAACATTCCTATGATGAATCCCGACATAGTGACCGGTGTGTCAATGCTTCTGCTGTTTGTGTTTGCCGGCACCCTTATGGGACTTGATGTTTTGGGATTCTGGACGCTGCTTATTGCCCACATCACCTTTAACATTCCTTATGTTATTTTGTCGGTTCAGCCGGTGCTGGGACGGATAGATCCACACCTTTCCGAAGCGGCAAGAGATCTCGGCTGTACCCCGGTTTCGGCATTTTTCAAGGTGGTTCTGCCATCCATAAGCTCGGGAATTATAACCGGATTTATGATGGCCTTTACCCTCTCGGTAGACGATTTTGTCATCAGCGTGTTCACAAGCGGTTCTTCCTTTATGACATTGCCGCTGCACATATATTCCATGACAAAAAAGCCCGTCAGACCGAGTATGAACGCCCTTGCAACCCTGCTTTTCGTTACGGTATTTGTACTTCTTGTGGCCATTAACATATACAGCTCCCGCAACGAAAAGAAGGACAGAAAAAAGGCGGGGAGGGCGAAGGTATGAAAAATTCACTCTCTTTAAAAAAATTTCTTGCCCTTTTTGCGGCGCTTACAGTGTTTTGTCTGTCTCTTTGTTCCTGTACTCCCGCCGATGACGAGGATGACGAAACGGCCGAGGATGTAAATTACAGCGGCGCCGTGCTCAACGTTTACAACTGGGGCGTTTATATGGACGACGGCAAAGGCGAGGACGGCGACGGAAGTTATATCGACGAGGAAACCACAATGAACGTCAACGCCGCCTTTGAGCAGTATTATAAGGAAACCTACGGCGAGGAAATAAAGGTGCAATACACCACTTACGAAAACAACGAGGCCATGTATGCCAAGCTTTCGGCCGGCGGTGCCAATTATGATATTGTGGTGCCCTCCGATTATATGATAAACCGCATGATAAAAGAAGGAATGCTCGAAAAGCTTGAGTTTTCAAACATTCCAAACTACCAAAATATCGACGACCAGTTTAAGGACGGCTCGTGGCAGTATGATCCCACGGGAGAATACTCGGTCACATATACCTGGGGCACGGTAGGCATTGTTTACGACGCCAATGTCGTCACCGATGAGGTAAACTCCTTCGACATTCTTTGGGACGAAAAATATGCCGGAAAGATACTTATGATGAACAACCCCCGCGATACCTTTGCCGTGGCGCTGGCCAAAAACGGAAAGAGCCTTAATTCGGCAAATCCCGACGACTGGGAGCAGGCATATGAGGATCTCGAGCGGCAAAAGCCCCTTGTTCAGGCCTATGTAACCGACGAATGCTTTGAAAAAATGCAGAACGGAGAGGCCTCCCTTGCCCCTGCATATTGCGGAGACTTTCTCATTATGGAGGGCGATACCGCCGAGGGCATCGACCTGCGCTTTGCACCTCTGCAGAATCAAAACGCCAACAAGTTCTGCGATGCCTTTTGTATTCCCAAAGGGGCCAAAAACAAGCTGGCCGCCGAGCGGTACATTGATTTTATGTGCACATACGCTCCCGCCCTTGCCAACGCCCATTACACCGGATATTCAAGCCCCAACAAGCTTGTACAGCACAGCGATGAATACTATTACAAGGACGATGAGCTGGTATACCCCTCCGAGCAATTGCTCGATAAATACGAGGAATTTCGCTGGCTTCCCGAGGATATACAGTCGCTTATGGACGAGCGATGGAACGACCTTAAAAAGGTGGAAATAGGCAAAGGACCCTATATAGCCATTGCCATCGTTGCGGTTGTGCTTATTCTGGCCTTTGTGTTCAGAAGGGTCAAAACGGTAAGGACCCAAAAGCTTTTCGAAGAATTTGAGCAAAGCAAAAATTAAACGAATTAAAACCGATTAAAATTAAACAATCAATAGGAATAAACACAAAGCCCGATTTGCATTAAAGCAAATCGGGCTTTGTGTTTTTATAGTCTGTCAAAGTGAATTTGTTGAAGTAGAATTGTCAAAGAAAAACCGCAAAGTAAAGCTGTACAGTAAAACCGCAAAATCAAGTTTTCAAAAGCGAAGCTTCGGACGGTCGGAAAGACCGGCTTTTATAAGTCGGTTTTTATGTTGGTTTCTGTATTACATTTGGTCGGCGGGGAATGAGGCTCTTAGTCCCACCGAAAACTGCAGTATATACAATGCGTCGGTGACCGTGACGGCGCCGTCGGCATCAATATCGGCTCTTGTAAATTGATCGTCGGTGAGGGTTCTTGTTTTTACATATGCCTGAAGGGCCATAAGTGCATCAGAGACTTCGATTTTGCCGTTGTTGTCAACGTCTCCGTAATAAGAAGAGGGAGCGGCGGAATTAACATATATTCTAAGCTCGCAGCGGCGGCAGTAGTGAACATAATCGAAAACGCCGTAGCCCACATAGGAGGGATCGTCGAGCTTTGAAATAACCCAGTCGTGGCCCAAAGCGGGAGTAAAGCTTGCCTGTGACATGACCTTGCCGCAGGAGGCGCAGTGACTTCCGCCGGTGTGCCCTTTGGAGCAGCAGGAGGCCTCAAGAGATGCGTCGGGAACCTCCTTGTGCTGTCCCGTTGCGCCCTTTCTGTCGCTTATTTCGGTGTACCCGCAAATTGTGCAGGTCTTAAGGGTATATCCTTCGGAAACGCAGGTGGGGGAGAGGGTGTCCGATACAAAGGAATGGCTCGTGCAGGCACTTTCATCTCCTTCGCGGAAGGTGAATCCGTTGAGGGTCGCATAGCTTTCGGCCTCGCTTCCCTTTGCGCCGGTTATGATAAAGCCGTCAATGGTTAAAATCCCGCCGAAAGGATTATCGGGATCGGGAGGATAATAGCCGATTGCCTGACTGCCGATAAATGTTACGCTTTCGGGAACGGTCATGCCCTTGCCCTTGCCGTAGGTGAAGAACGCGCCGTTTTCGAGATACCGAAGTCCGTTGTTTAAATGAGCAGCCTCAAGAGCGCCGCTTGAAAAGGCGTTGTCGCCGATATAGCGCACGCTGTCGGGCAGATTTATTGTCTTGCAGCCGTGGTTGTTAAAGGCCATTGTGTCTATGATTACCGCCCCGCCGAGGTCGATTGACGTCAGCTTTTCACAGCCCCAGAATGCATAATAATCAACGAGCCTGCAGCTTTCGGGAAGCACGACTCCCACAAGACCGGGTGTTTCAAAGTTGGCCATGTTGTGGGGTGTCATTTCCATTTGGTCGGTAATGTATGCTCCCGCCACCGCCACGGTGCCTTCCTTTATAACGAGGGTGGTGTTTTCGGGCACCTTGCCTTTATAGCAATATGCCACCTTGCCGAAATAAACCGGGCCGTCGGGCTGATTGTAATACCAGCCTGTGGCGGCTAAAGAATCGTGCTCGGTCCAGGTGACCGACTGCTCAAGCTCGCCAAGGTCGTTAAGCGAGCCGCAGGCGGAAAATGCACCGGATCCGAGGATCTTGACATTTTTTCCTCCCTTTACGGTTTTAAGAGCCGTACAGCCTGAAAATGCCGCGCCCTCAATGGCCACAAGGCTGTCGGGCAGGGTGACCTCGGTCAAAAGGTTCGAGGAGGAAAGAGCGCCTTCGCCCAGTACGCGGATGTTACCGAGATTTATGGTGCGAAGATTTTCACCGCCGATTGCGCCAAGCTCAAGAACATCGTCGGGAATTGTAATGTTTTCAAGAGCGTCGCAACCGCCAAAGGCGTTGAGATAAGGATTGCCCTTCGGGATATTGACGGTTTTGAGTTTTTTTAGATAGGAAAAGGAGGCGTCGGCAACGGTGCAGGTCTGCGGCAACTTTGCCGAAACGAGATTTGTAAGTCCCTTCACCTCGATATAATTAACGCTCTCGGGAACATTAAGCTCGGTCAGACTGTCGCCGCCGTTTATTATGAGGGTCTCGAGCCCGTCGGGAAGATTGAGCCTTTTAAGGCCGTCGCAGTCATATTCTAAATATACCGTTTTGGTGCCGGGGCGGATGGTCAGCTCCTCGGGATAGTTGCTGTAATCGTTGTCGATTATGCCGAGAAAAACGCTTCCGTAGTAAAGCTCATAGTCTTCGGGAAGGGTATTATACCATTTTGAGTCGTAAAAAACATTATCGGCTTTTACAACGGAGGAGGGAATGTTGACCTGCGAAATGTTTTCGCAATATTCGAATGCACATTCGCCCAGCTCCTCTAAACCCTCGGGAAGAAGTGCCGAGGTAAGTGCCGTACAGTCGGCAAATGCGTTGTCTCCGATACGCTTAAGCCCCTCGTTAAAGTTGACCGTTTCAAGCTTTTCACAGTCGGAAAAGGCGGTGCCGTCGATCTGTTCAAGGGTTTTTGGGAAGGAAACGCTTTTAAGCTCTTTGCACTCCCAAAATGCGTATTGACCGATGTATTTAACCCCTTCGGGAATGGTCACCCCGGTTATTTCGCAGCCTCTGAAAATGTTTTTTCCGATAGCCGTTACGCCGCTCGGAATGACAGGGGTTTTGCTTTCGCCCTTATATGCCAGCAAAATGTTTTTCCATATAAAGAAATCGGATGTGCTGTCGTCCCAAAACCAGTCGTTATACAGATCATTGATATATTTTGCAAAGCCCTCGCTGAATGAACTGTTTACGGCACCAAAGGCGTTAGGATGAATGTATGTGTTGTCTCCGCCGAAGGTTACATTTTCAAGGGAATTGCAGCTTTCAAAGGCACCTTTGGCTATTTGCTCAAGTCCTGCCGGAAAGTGAATGCTTTTCAGTGCACCGCAGCCGGAAAAAGCATACTCGCCTATTGTCTTTAGGCTTTCGGGAAGCACGATCTCCTCAAGCGCTGAATGAACTTTGGTGTAATATCCGTCCTCAAAGGCTGCGTCGGCGATGTATGTGACCGTCTCGGGCAGGATGACCTTTTTAAGGCCGGGACTGTGGTTGCCGTATTGATATACCGTGTGGAAATCCTTTATCCCGACCACCTTAAAGCCGTCGATGTAAGAGGGGACGGTCAGCTCGGATTCATAGCCTTCATAGGCGGTTATCTCTATCGTGTCGAAGGTGACAAAACGGTAGCTCAGCCCATAGGGCACATCGTCGGAAGGAACCTCGCCGTTTGCGGGAACATCGGCCAAGCCCGAAAGGGGCATTGCCGCCGCCGCCAAAATTGCCGACAGGGCAAGGCAGATAAGCTTGCCGAAAAGATTCTTGGTCTTTTTCAATTTCTTCACTCCTTAATTGCAATATGCTTTCCCCGCTTGAAACATAAGGTTTAGCCGACAGTAATTGATTTCGTTGATAGTGGTCAGCCCGCCGCTCAATCCTGCACATGGCTTTGGTGTGCGCCGATAAACCGGCGGCAGCCGTACCGTGCAGATTTGCTCGCCGTGCGCGCCGATGAATGTGCACCGATTAGCTGCGGCAGTCACGAAACGCCGCGTTCCTTTCCAAAACGGGGACGGGTTAAAAACTGTTCCAAACTTACTTTACAGTATTTTCGCAAAAAAATAAAGCCCTTTTCCAGAAACGGCAATTGACAAATCGGAAAATCTCTTTTCTATATCCTTTTTCCGTAGCTTTTTGGCGATTTAAAAATCATCCCTGTTGTCGTGTAAAGAATTTTTAATGACAATACAGAAATAAAACCGGTTTTCCGATTTTGCTAAAAAAGAATTATGCTATAACAAAATCAGCCTGCCCTTCAGCGTTCCGTTAATGTTCCTTTTAACATCCTTTTTAATATATTCTGTCCTGTTTGGCATCCGGTTTAAATCCGTTTTTTCGGCAGCACATAAAGAAAAATCCGCCCGCAGCCAAGGTATTACCCTTTAGCTGCGGGCAAGAATTTTAAAATAATATATTGACGCAGGTCAAAGAAATAAAATGTGTATAATAGATACGGCCGCCTTTTAAAGCGATTAGAGCGATAAAGGTAATTCCGCACGGAAAAAGGAAATAAGCGAAACCGTACGATGCTCAAGCATCGGTTGTTTAAACCTTATTCCTCGACCGGAAAGCTTTCGCGCATCTTGACCGCGAACTGGAGAATAAGCAGGGCGTCTTTGGCCTCGATTACATCGTTTCCGTCCACGTCGGCCGCGATTTTCTGCACGTCGGTGGGATTTTCTATCAGCTTAACCGCCATCTGAAGAGCCATAAGGGCATCCTTTACCGTTATCTCACCGTCCGAGTTGATATCGCCGTACATTACATCCGAAACATCGGCCGAAACCATAACGCTGCCCTCGGGCATAACGAAGGAATAGACCCCGTCCTTTTCGGTAAATTCAACCGCTGTTCCGTGGCTTGTCACCTTAACGTTCTCGGCCTTGCCCGAAACGGTGAAGCTGACGGTGCTGCCTATAAGGGCATAATCGTCCGAAAGGTGGATCTTGTCGGTGTTTTCCTTTGTTGGATCGGTATAAACCTCTCTGAGCACGCCGTCCCAACCAAGCTTATCCTTAATAACGCTGATGACCTGATTTGCGGCCTTCTGATGCATCTGCATGGAAGGATGCCCCGAGCCGCCCTGCTGATCGTAGAAGCGGAGGTCGACATATGTAAATCTGTCGTCACCGGTGGCGGCATAGGCGTCTGCAGCAGCCTTGGAGCAATCGCGGAAGTCGCCTGTGTTAAGGGAAAATGCATAAATAATATATGCATTGGGATTTGCAAGGCGTACCTGGCAAAGGAAATTCTTCATAACCTCGGCAAAGTGGGTTCTTGTTTCCTCGGTCTTGGGCTTTGTCCAAACGTCGTTGTCGCCCATATTAACAATGACAATGTCGTTGTCGGCTCCGGCGAAGTCATAGAACTGCAGCGAATCGGGATTGGGCGTGTTTTCGGGATGGTATACGTCAAACTGGGTATAGCTGCCGTCCTCGTTCTGAAGAGGCCTGCCGGCGCCGTCCACAAGGGCGGTGTTCCAGTAATCGGTAAAGAAATATGTGTTGGTGTAGAATTCGGGAGTGCCGACATCGGGCTGAGGAGTGGCCTCGGTGTATGCGCCGCAGCGGGCGGTGATGGTGTATTCTGCGCCGAAAGCATCGGCAATGTAGCTTGCATAGGAAACGGTGGCATCCTGGGTCTCGGGAGTGTAAGCTTTTCTGATGGCCATATTGCCGTATCCGGTTATGTTGGAGTCGCCGATGACCTCAATGCGGCGGGTGGATTTCTTTTGGGGAGTGAGAAATTTTCCGTCGGTTTTAAGGTCGGTCATAACAATTTCCTTGTTAAGACAAACCTCGTTTCTTCTGAGCACGGTCACCGTGTGTATGCCCTCGGGCAGATTCTCGGCCAAAACATATTCCTTTTTGGCGTCGATGAGCTGGTGGGGGCAGCGGGAATTGTAATCGGCAAGGGATTCCTCCATGGAGAAGGTGGCCTCCTGGGTGGTGGGAAGATAATCGCAGTTAAAGTCGTACATATTGCGGTCGTTGTCGATGTACATATTTATGTATGAATGGTTGCCGGGACTGCCGTATTCCCCGGGACGGCCGGTGAGGGTGTACATATCGGCGGTCAGTCTTGTGCCGTAAAATCTGACGGTAAATCCGCTGGCCGAATAGGTTATGTGCAGCTCGTCGTTCTCGTAGAAGGTGCGGCCGTGGGTGGTGATTATGTCGTCGAATTTTCCCTTTGTTAAGTTTTTGCTCATAAAGCTTTCAAGGGAGGTGCGAATGGCGTCGGCATCGCGCAATGTAAGCTCGTCATTTTGGGCGCGCTCGATGTATCTTAAAAAGCTTGTTTTCTGGGTACTCGAAAAAACCGATGTGTCAAAAGTCTTTGCCTTTTCAATGGTGGTATTAAGGGCCGAGCGGTCGGTAAGCTCGGTAGTCTTGGAAAGGCAGATGTCGTCAAGCTTTACGGTAACCTTATCGGTGGATTTAATGTTAAATTCAACCGAGTTTATCTCGTCCACCGAGGGTATTGCCACCTTGAGACTGACAAGCATCTTGTTCCATCCGTTTTTAAGGCCGGAAAAGACCGACTTTTGCGACTGGAATTTCTGGATTTTGTTCTTGTAGATTATGACCCTGCTGTCACTTGAAATAAGATCGGCATTGTCAACGTAAAGCCAAAATTCGAGAAATCCTGCGTTTTTAATTCCTCCTTCATAGGTAATGCCGGTGAAATTAAGATTGATGCTCATATCCCGGCCGACAAAGCTGTAACAGCCCTCGCCCTCCATAAAGTCTGCCGAATCGAGGGAGCGGATGGCACCGGTATATTCCCAATCGGAAAAATAACCTTCGGCGGCCGAAAGCTGTCTGTGGGAAGGAGGGGTAGCCTCGCCGTCGTCGGCAAAGGCCGAAAAGGCAAAGCTGGTCAACAATAGTGCGATACATAAAATTATGCAAAGCGATTTTTTCATTTTCCTATCATCCTTTGATAAAGCGCCTGCGGCGGCGGGGACAAAAGCACAAAATGAGCAAAACCGTCACAAAGGAGTTGCGAAAACAACACCCAAAAGGAAGACTTTGAAACCTGCTTTTGCCTCGACTTTCGCATAGGGCGAAAAAAACCGCCGGGCGGCGCAAAATTTACAAAAACATTTTACCACAAACGCCCGACGGTTTAAAGAGGCTTAATATACAAATTTATATACAAAAAATTGGCTAAACCGACAAGTGCCCCGCCGTGTTCGGGGAGCCTTGATTTAACCGACAGGATTTTTCTGTGGTTTTCCGTCCGCAGAACAAGTGAAAGGGCGGTGTGACGGCATTTATATTTTGCCTTTTCGGAATTTTAAAATCGCCTTTCCCTGTTCCAAAAATAGCTCTCGGTCACTGCTTTGCAGTTGACGAAACACCCTTAAAAGCTCGGCTTCTCGGTCGTTTTCGGCCCCGTCAGCTTTAACATCGTCAGTAAAACTTCCCAAAAGATAATCGGCCGAAACACCGAAATATTTTGCGATCATAACGAGGGTCTGAAAATCCGGCTCGCTTGTGCCCTGAACATATCCGCCGAAGGTGGAAACGGGTATATGAAGCTCATTTGCAAGCCCTTTTTGTGTGAGGTCGTTTTCTTCGATAAGCAATCGAAGCTTTTCCGAAAAAGTCATTTCATCAACTCCATTCTCGTTAATTTTAATTCAAATAGTAATTTTGTCTCGTAAAAAACGAGATAATCGTGACAAAACGAAAAACAAGTTGTAGAATATGGATAAACTGTCCGATGCAGGCAGGCCCATGGGACAGACTTTTTTAAATTTAGGGGAAATACAGAAGGAGAGAGTTCATGAAAAAAGGAAGAAAAAGAATGGTTTTAAGAGCGCTTGCGGCGGCTCTTTGCCTGTCCCTTTGTCTGCTTTCCGGGTGCAGATCGGCAAAGCCCTCTTCGGCAAGCGGGAACGAAAGCTCGTCCGAAAGTACGGCGGCCGATTATTCGGTTTACGAGGGAGAATGGAAAAATTCTTCGGGTGATGTCACCCTTGTGGTTGAAAAGACCCACGAAAATTCCATAATGTTTTCGATCTCAAAGGTAGTATCGGGGCAAAAAAATGCGACTCTGCAAAGCGCTGTTGCCAAAATCGAGGATGATATTGCCGCCTTTGAATTTTCCGACGACGGGTACGGAAATTCGGGAAAGGGCAAGCTGATTTTTGGAAAAGAGTCGATCGTATGTTCAATTATAATCGATCGCGAGGACGGAGATCAGTGGTATGTTCAGAGTATAGCCATGGATTCCGAAAAGCTGCAAAAGACCGATCCTGCCTCCCAAAACGGCGAATCACAGCAGCCCTCAGAAAGCGTGCAGGAAGCACAATCCGAAAGCTCCGCTCCGACCGAGCAGACTTATCAGGCGACCAAAACAAGTATAGATCTGAGGGCAAAAAATTATTTAGGGAAAACTCCTTACGATTCCGATGTTCTTGATGAATTCGGCGATATTTTATATGTTGATTCTACCCAAGGCATATATAATTACAATGTTTTTACCTTCCAAAAGGGAATTAAAGCGTGGGTGGTTCAGTACACCCCCGATATTGATATTTTAGAATATGATTATACTGAAAATTCCAAAACGGCATTTAGTTATGGCGGAATAAACGGAAACAGTACATACGGCGAAGCTGTTTATGTACTCGGAACGCCCACCTATGAATACGACGATGCAACAGGACTTAAATACATCAGGTATACATATAACGGTTGTACTACGGATATTGAAATCAGCAATATAACATCTACTGTGACAAAATTGCGTCAATACGCAACTGACATATAAGCTTAATAAGATTGTTTCTTAGGAGGAAAACAGCAATGAAAAAAATCATATCTTTTATTTTAACAATTTGCCTCGTGCTGTGTGCCTTTCCGGTCTGTTCTTTTGCGCTGACCGACGGCGATTTCGAATATATCATCGAGGACGGCCGTGCCGTTGTCACGGGATACATCGGATATAATCCTACCTGCGAAGTGCCCTCCACCCTCGGCGGGAAAAAGGTCAAAAGACTGGGTAAAGGTCTCGGATATTCAGAGGAGTGGGGGAACAACTATATAGTCGATTTGATAGTTCCCGAATGCGTCGAAGAAGTAGGCAATTTTTCTATAAACGAAAACAACACCCTTAAAACCATAACGATCAAAAACGGTGGATGTTCGGTGTCGGGATTTGGGTACTGCAAGGGTCTTGAGTCCCTTGTCATTGAGGACGGCGGAAAGGGATACGGCGAGGTCAACGGATTTTCCTATTGTGAAAACCTTAAAACCGTTAAGCTTTCCGAAAGAACAAAAGAGATTGGTGACGGCGCCTTTGCACAGTGCCCATCAATTACCGAAATAATTCTTCCGAAAAAACTTCAGCGTTTGGGCAGCAATGCCTTTACAAACTGCGGTGCCCTTGAAAAGGTGACGATCCCCGATACCCCCAAAAAAATGGGGAACGGTTGTTTTTCTAACTGCGACAGCCTCGAAACGGTCAACATTCTTGAGGGTGTCACCGAGCTTGGAACAGCATGTTTCAGCGGTTGCGACGGCCTTGTGACCGTCAAGACCCCATTCGGATTCCGGCGTTTCGGCCCCGAGACCAACTACGGCAACGATACATTTAATAATTGCAGTGCCCTGACCAATGTGATAATATCCTACGGTCCCGAATATATTCCCGACATGGTTTTCGACGGATGTATCGCCCTTTCGGAGGTCACCATTCCCTACAGCGTTAAGACCATCCACCGCGACGCCTTTAAGGACAGCGACCTTACCCTTATAAAGGGCATAAAGGGCACGGCGGCCGAGCAATACGCAAACTTTATGGGAATTCCTTTTGAGGAAATAGAACATATTTACGGCGACCTTGACTGGAACGAGCGGGTGGAAGCCAAGGATGCCCTTCTCGCGCTTTGCAGTGCGGTCGGCACCGTCGAGCTTATAAGTTATCATTCGATATCGGCCGACGTTAACGTCGACGGAGAGGTCACCGCGGCAGATGCATTGATTATTTTGCAGTACTCGGTGGGACTCAGAACCGTTTTGCCTGCCGAGATAGGCTGATATTTCCGTAAAGCGGTCGAGAATAATCAAATAATCAACCGATCAAGTATATGAGCGTTTGCTTATATCAAAAACAAAGGCCTTCGGAAAATTCCGAAGGCCTTTTTCGGCGGCTGTGTGATTGCCGCAAAAGCAGTATTGATGACTGCACACGATGATTGTGCGGTCGGCGGTGGTTAGCTTGCTCGAATATGACAAAAAAGAAAAATCAGAAGGATACGATAAGCTGCATCTTAAATTTTTCCTGACCGAAAACAGCGTGGGGAATGTCCTTAGGCATAATAAGGGTCTCGCCCTCGTTTAAAATAAATTTCTCACCGCCCACCGTGAATTTTCCCGTGCCCTCAAGCACGGTCACCATTGCGTCTCCGCCGGCGGCGTGGGTGGAAATTTCCTCTCCCTTGTCAAATGAAAAAATCGTCATACTGACCTTGTCGTTTTGTACCAGCGTTTTGCTGATGACCTGACCGGGCATATAGTCCACAAGATCCTTTAATTGAAGCTTCTGTTGTTTTTCGATGTTCTTATACATATAATAACCCCTTTCGGCCGAAACGGCTGATAATACATTTATTATAACACCGAATTGTAAAAATAAAAAGACCGGCAAAAAAATAAAAATCCCGCCGCAAAAGTATCCTTCCCGCGGCGGGCATAACGGATCTATATAATCAGTTTAAAGCGTGTCTTTTCTTCTTGCAGGAGTCGACCACAAGCTTTGAAAGCACCACAAGAGCCATAACGTTGGGAATTACCATAATGTTGTTGAACATATCGGTAAGCTCCCATACAAGGTCGTTGGAAAGCAGCGATCCAAGCATTATAAACACAATGGCAAGAATGGAGTAGATGAGGTTGGATTTTTTGCCGAAAAGGTAATTAACATTTATACGGCCGAAAAGATTCCATCCGATTATTGTGGAAAACGCAAAGAAGAAGAGGCAGATAGCCACAAAGGAGTTACCGATTCCCTCACCGAAAACCGATCCGAAGGCAAGCTGGGCGGCATTGGTTTTGGAAACGCCCGCAGCGGTGAGATTTTCGGCTGTAAGCGTCGTTTGATAAAGGGGGCCGCCCTCGGTAAAGAGGGTGGAGATGACAACCAGTGCGGTCATGGTAAGCACCACGAAGGTGTCCACAAAAACGCCGGCCATTGCCACAACGCCCTGCTCGTGGGGATCCTTGACGTTGGCGAGAGCGTGGGCGTGAGGTGTCGAACCCATTCCGGCCTCGTTGGAGAAAAGGCCGCGCTTAACGCCCTGGCTGATTGCGGTTTTAAGGGCATAGCCTATGCTTCCGCCGATGAGAGCGGTGGGGTTAAAGGCATATTTGAAGATAAGACCGAAGGTCTCGGGAATGTACTTTATGCGAATGATGAGCACGATAAGGCCGCCCACAAGGTAGAGCACTGCCATTACGGGCACCATTTTTTCGGTTACGGCGCCGATGCGCTGTACACCGCCGATAAAGATGAAGAACGCGGCGATGCAGAGGAATATTCCGACCGCCCATCCGGGAATGTTAAAGGCGTTGTGACAGGCCTCGCTTATGGAGTTGGACTGCACCATGGTTCCCATAAATCCAAGTGCGAGAATTATTGCAACGGCGAAGAATCCGGCAAGGAATTTTCCGAAGCCGCCCTTAAAGGCCGTTCTTATATAGTAAACAGGTCCGCCGGAAATGGAACCGTCCTCGTGAACCACCCTTGTTTTTTGAGCAAGCACCGCTTCACTGTAAATGGTGGCCATTCCGAAAAATGCGATTATCCACATCCAAAGAATTGCGCCGGGGCCGCCGATGAGGATTGCACCGCAGGCGCCGACGATGTTGCCGGTACCGACCTGGGCGGCAATGGCGGTGGTAAGCGCCTGGAAGGACGAAAGACCGCTTATCTGCTTTCCGCCGTTTAAGGAAATGTTTCCGAAGGCCTTTTTCATTCCTTCCTTAAAGCATCTGACCTGCACAAAGCGGGTGCAGATGGAAAAGAAAAGTCCTGTACCCACCAGAAGGATTATGAGAATGTAATCCGAAAGGTAGGCGTTGATTTTCTGCACTATGGGGAGCAGTGCTTCCTGAATTGCTTGCATAAAAAAATCTCCTCCGATAAATTTTGTCCGACGTTCGGCGGACATCACGGAGAAGACGATTTCGCAGATAAAACAGAATTAAAAATAAGCGTATGTTTTCTGCTCTGTCTGTTTGCCTGAGAGATTCGGCCGTTTAAGACCTTGCACCTTCGGCATTCAACTTAATGAATTCTCCAGAGTGTCCTCCGCCGTCGGTTTTGCAAAATCCCGACGGTTTCAACGAACATCAGATATTTGACTTTTTACGGTGCACATCAAAGCACGATTATAAACGTGTCTTTGCAAGCACTTTGCATATAATAACTCTTTTCGACCACTTTGTCAAGGGCTTGACAATCTTTTTGAAAATTTAATTGAAAAATCATCTTATAAACAACAGTTGCACCTTACATTATGTATTATATTCGGATATTAGTTTAAGGCAAGTGTGTTTGAGGCGGTAGGGCAACGGTCTGTCATATTGTTTGCCGCTTTAATTATTGCCGGTGTTATGACATTAAACCGTTCTTTCATTCGTTTTAAAGGGCATAACCTGATTGATTGCATATGGCCAATAAAACATTTTCACTTCCATTATATTGACGATTAAGCAAAATGTTTCATTATTATAAAAAAATTTTCTTGAATATAAGAAAATAATGACCTCTAAAAAGGCTTTGAAGGGTCATTTTATTAAATTTTTTATAAAAAACCTCTTTATTTTCGTGTTTTTATGTGTTATAATACGAACGAGAAATTTTCTAGGAGGAAATTTATGAAAAGAATTATAGCAACACTTATTGCCGTAATGCTTCTGTTTTCGGTTTTCAGCGCCATAAACGTTTCGGCCGACATCGGATACGGCAATATTGACAAAAAAGACGGCGTTACCGTCAGCGATGCTCTTCTTGCTCTTCAGGCTTCTGTTAAGATGCTCGAGCTTGATGAGGAACAGCTCAACCTGGCGAGAGTAAACGGCGAAACAGAAGTCACCGTAAAGGATGCTCTTCTCATACTTCAGTATGCCGTAGGTTTGCTCACCGAGTTCCCGCTTAAAGCTCCCACCGTCAATGAAACCATCCTTGACAACGGAGCTTATACCGAGGATCCCACCGCCGACAACAGTTTTGTTCTCGACATTTCCAACCTCGACCGCAATACCCTCTATGTCATTTCCAGCCGTGCAAACGGAACCATGACCGCCGAGGATATGCGCCTTGTTGCCAGTCTTCAGGGACTCATCAACCGTTCCTACGGAATGGACTATAAACATACCACCATGCTTATGCTTTCCAACGATGATTCCGACGGATTCTGGTCGAGACAGCTGAGAAACAACGGCGTTACCGCTGAGATTACAACCGTTAAGCAGCTTAACGATCTCGAAGACTTCTACAACACCTTCAAAGAGCAGCTGCTTTATTGCGGTATGACCGTTTGGGATCCCAAGGTTCCCGCAACTGCCAATGTTGCAACCACCGTTTGCGGTGCAGACGGTTACCTTCCCGCCATGAAGGGCGGCGCCGTTTATAACAAGCTTACCGAGCTTGGCGTTGAGGTTAAGCTTGACCTCTGTGACAAATTTACCGGCGTTGAAGGCACCAAGATTGTCGACACCGATATTGACAGCTCGGGCAGTAAGAAATGCGACGCATATCTCTGGGCTCTCGAAAAATATATGGACAGATGCTCTGCCAACTACATTGCCTACATCCTTGACGGACTCAATGTTGTTCCCGGCAGCGAATTCTATAAGGCTGACTTTGAAGACGATGTATCGACCCTCAACGTCGACTATCTTATCGCCCGTCACGCCTTCTGCTTCGACCTTAATCCCAACCCCGATAAGAAGGAAATTGTTTGTGACGATCCCGACCAGCCTGCCGGAACCGACCACGATACTATGATTAAAATAATGAAGGCAAGATACGATCGTGCAAACGGCGAGATCGGCCAGGTTCTCGGATTCCCCCCCTGGTGGGAGAAATATACCACCTATAACCCCACCGGCGGAGAACCTAGAGGCCGCCTTGCTCCTAACGAGATTGAGTGGCTCTACTGCCAGTACAGCACCAGCTACAACCTCGCCATGGAAGCCGACGCTGCTTCTCCCTGCGCTATGAGTAACGGCTCTATGCTTTACAAATATCGCTCCACCCTTACCGAATTTAAGAACAATAATCAACCTGCTGAGACCATCGAATATGATTCCAGCAAGACCTACTATACTCTTTATGTCGGAGACTATGACTCCTCCGCCTGGATGAAGAAATATGTTGCCAGCTACTGGAGAGACGGAACCAACACCAGCATTCCGCTTTTGTGGTGCTTCAACCCCAACCTCTCTCAGCGTATTCCGATCGTTTGGGACTATGTATATTCGCATATGAGTGCTAACGATTACATTTCTTCGGGCGAAGGTGCCGGATACACTATGCCTAAGAACTTCCTCAGGAACGCCGAAACCAAGGAAAACAGAGCATATGAAGAGGGAATGGGCAGGTGGATTGCCTACAACCAGAAGTACAATGATCTCTTCAACATCGACATTACCGGATTTATCATCGAGACCGGCAAGAACAGCAACATTCCGATCAACGACGTATTCAAGGCATACAGCCAGTTCTCGCCCGTCGGCGCATTCCACAACGACAATGCCAAGCGCCTTATGAAATACGGCGACACTCCCTTTGTCTACCTCTTCAATGAAATCACCTTTACCGACAAGGACAATGACGGCAACAACGTCAACTCCAACGCAGAAAAGGTTGACTACACCAATGACAATATGGTCAGAGTGTTCAAGAGCATGAAACAGTATGACCGTTCGATGAAGGGTTTCTCGGCTTACAGAACCATCTGTCAGTCGCCCATCGGAATCAAGAAGCTCATAACCGCATATGAGGATTACATTGCCGAGACAACCGGTGAGAGCGGAACCTATAAGTATGTCGACGCTTACACCTTCTTCAACTTTGTTAAGAATCATGCTCCCGTTACCGAGATTCAGTAATTAAGCATTGATTTAAAAGCTAACAAAAGGCCCTTCTCGTTTTGAGGAGGGCTTTTTTGCGCCTTTGCTTTGTTTGTTGTGTTATTATTTTATTTAAACAACATTTTCTAAATTGTCAATACAGGTCAAAACACATCAAATCAATTCTGCGAAAAGCCGAAGAACCTTGTAAAAAGCGCAAGTTTTTCGTGGTTAACCATAACGCACATATCCGAACACGCCTGAAATGGCCTATTAACGGTGCTTTTCGGCTTGTCGTCGTCCATAGGCGTTAGCCTTATGAACTCCTCCACACCGAAAATCCCTCATTACTACACTCATTTCAGGTCGAAGAATTTTGTCGGTAAGAAAAATGCTCAGATACAAGGCAAAAGCGCAGTTCATCCTATCGGATTAACGAGCATTTTAACGCAGTATATGGGGATTTTTCTCCGCCAAAATCGCGTTCGTATGTGTGCGCTATGGTTAACGTCAAGGTCGGTGAAAATTGCCTTGTATTTTGTGTTTTCGGTAATCATAATCGTACCTCCTTTTTTGATAAAATGATTATAACACAAAAAACAACGAAAAAATGTGTTGATTTATGTTTGAAAAGGTGCTATAATGGATAAAACGATGTTTTAATAAACATTTCGGGAGGGCAGGCCAACTTGGATCAGCAAAACGAACTATCGGGAATTGCCCGTCGGGAAGAGCTTTGCCGTATCATAAGGGAAAAGGGGCAGATAACCGTCAGGCAGGCCTCCGAGATATTTGATGTATCGGATATGACCGTTCGGCGGGATTTCCATCTTCTCGAACAGCAGGGAATCGTGTCACTGTTTCACGGAGGCGCCCGCATACGTCCTTTCGGACAGAATTTTCAAGGGCACCTTGATTGTAAGGAGCGGCTTTATCCTGCAAAAAGGGCCATTGCATCGGCTGCGGCCAAGCATATATCCGAAAATGATGTCGTTTACTTTGACACTTCCACGACGGTTACTCTTATGCTAAGATTTATTGCCGATGTGAGCTTTACGGCAGTGACCGGATCGGTATCGGTAATAAACGAGTGCCTTGCCAATCGGCGCATAAAGCTTTATATTGCCCCCGGGCTTTATAAAGAGCGGTACGGAGGAAGTCTTGATTATTCAACGGCTGAATATCTCTCATCCATAAAATTCGACAAAGCATTTTTCGGTGCGTCGGCAATCGATCCTGTGTTTGGAGTGTCCTCGGGAGAGGAAAGCGAGAGTGCTGTGAAAAAGTGTGTAATGCGAAACAGCGAAAAGAAATTTCTTCTTGTCGATAACAGTAAATTTATGAAAAAGAATATGATAAAGTACGGTAATCTTTCGGAATTCACCGAAATTTTCTCCGATTCCGGCCTTGACGGCGAGATCCGCAGGGCCGTGGAAAAAAATAAAGGCAGCTTGCGCATTTGCTATTAAGTTAGCGGATTTGGGCATACAGAAAGCGGACATTTCTTAATGAGATGTCCGCTTTTGTTTATATGGAATTTAAAAAGAATTATCTTCTTCTGCGGTCGCCGTTACGGTCGCCGTGGTCGCGGCGGCGGGGAGGACGGCGGGTGTCGCTGACCTCGTTTTCCGGAACGGCACCTTCAATTTCGATGAGAGCGTTTCTTCTCGAAAGATTGATTCTGCCCTGATCGTCTATTTCAAGAACCTGAACGATGACCTCATCGCCTACCTGAACCACCGATTCCACCGAATCAACGCGTTTTACGTCAAGGTGGCTGATGTGTACAAGGCCTTCCTTACCGGGGGCAATTTCAACAAATGCACCGAAGGGCATAATTCTTGTGACCTTGCCCTTGTAGATGGCACCGATTTCGGGGTCCTTGGCAATGGTCTCGACAATCTGGAGAGCGCGTTTGCAATCATTGATGTCGATGGCCTGAATGTATACCATTCCGTCCTCTTCAATGTCGATGTTAACGTTGCAGTCTGCACAGATCTTCTGAATGACCTTTCCGCCCGAACCGATAACCTCGCGGATCTTGTCCACGTCGATCTTGGTTGAAAGCATCTTAGGAGCGTATTTGGAAAGCTCTTTGCGGGGGGCGGGGATGGCCTTGAGCATAACCTCGTCGAGGATGTAGTTGCGGGCCTTGTGGGTCTTGGCAAGAGCCTCTTTAATGATCTCGGGGGTCAGGCCGTCGATCTTAAGGTCCATCTGGATGGCGGTAATGCCTTCCTTGGTTCCGGCAACCTTAAAGTCCATATCACCGAAGAAGTCCTCAAGTCCCTGAATGTCGACCATGGTCATAAAGCGGTCGCCCTCGGTTATAAGGCCGCAGGAAATTCCGGCGACGGGAGCCTTGATGGGTACGCCTGCATCCATAAGAGCAAGTGTGGAACCGCAGATGGAAGCCTGGGAGGTGGAACCGTTGGAAGAAAGAACTTCCGAAACAAGGCGGAGGGTATAGGGAAACTCCTTCTCGTCGGGAATTACCGGAACGAGAGCACGCTCGGCAAGGGCACCGTGACCGATCTCGCGACGGCCGGGGCCGCGGCTGGGACGGGTCTCACCAACCGAGTAGGAGGGGAAATTGTACTGATGCATATAACGCTTGGTTTCCTCATCGTCAAGTCCGTCGAGGATCTGGGCATCTCTGATCTGACCTAAGGTAACGGTGGTCAGAACCTGGGTCTGGCCTCTGGTGAAGAGACCGGTGCCGTGAACGCGGGGAAGAAGTCCCACTTCGGCAGCCAGAGGACGCATTTCATCGATTCCGCGTCCGTCAACACGTTTGCCGTCGTCGAGCAGCCAGCGGCGCACAACGAATTTCTGCAATTTATAGAGGCAGTCGTCAAGCTTTTCGATTTCCTCGGGATATTTCTCGTCCAGTTTTTCGTGAACTTCGGCATAGATGGGCAGCAGAGCCTCGTCGCGGACGCGCTTGTCGTCGGTGTCGAGAGCTACGCGCACCTTGTCGATGGCAATGGCCTCAACATCCTCGTACATTTCGTGAGAAGGATCATTGGAGGGAAATTCCATCTTGGGAACACCCACTTCTTCTCTGATCTTCTTGATAAATTCAATGACCTGCTGGTTGGCCTTGTGACCGAACATAATGGCGTCGAACATCTCTTCGTCGGTGACCTGGTCGGCACCGGCTTCGATCATTGCCACCTTCTTATCGGTAGAGGCGACGGTAACCGCCATACGGGATTTTTTCTGCTGTTCGGAAGTGGGATTGATGACAAACTGTCCGTCAATCATTCCGACGCTGACTCCGCTGATAGGTCCGTTAAAGGGAATCTTGGAAATGGTTACGGCAATGGAAGCGCCGATCATAGCAATGGTTTCAGGGGGACAATCGGGATCAACCGACATAACGGTTGTGACTATCGAAACGTCGTTTCTCATATCCTTGGGGAAGAGGGGACGCATGGGACGGTCGATAACGCGGGAAGACAGAATGGCCTTCTCGGTGGGACGGCCTTCGCGGCGCAGGAAGGAACCGGGGATTCTGCCCACGGCGTAAAGTTTTTCTTCGTAGTCAACCGAAAGAGGGAAGAAGTCTACACCCTCTCTGGGCTTGTCCGAAATGGTGGCCACACAGTGCACGGCGGTTTCGCCGTAACGGATCATACACTCGCCGGAGGCCAGCTGGGCGAGCTTGCCGGTTTCGACAACCAAAGGACGGCCGGCAAATTCCATCGAAAAGGTTTTTGCATTTTCAAACATTTTATTTTCCTCCAAATTTTATTTCCGAGGAATCCTTGCCGCTTTAGCAATAAACACATTGTCCGTTTGGAAAAGGGCCTTCGGGCAATCTGTTCACTGCTAAAAAACAACGCGGAATCCCTCGGATGGTATTTTAAAACCAAAAGGTTTTTTAACAGGTGAAAACGGGCGGACAAATTAAAGTCCGCCCGAATTTTAAGCTATTACTTACGGATACCGAGTCTTGCAATGATAGAACGATATCTTTCAATGTCCTTCTTCTGGAGGTATGCCAAAAGATTGCGGCGATGACCGACCATTTTGAGCAGTCCGCGGCGGGAATGATGATCCTTCTTGTGGACCTTCAGATGCTCGTTGAGCTCGTTGATGCGGTTGGTCAGAACGGCGATCTGCACTTCGGGAGAACCGGTATCGCCTTCGTGAGTGGCATACTCTTTGATGATAGCTGTTTTCTGTTCGTTTGTCATTTTTTTCACCTCAAATAAATTTTGTCCCGAATCTGAGCGGCGGGACGGTGATCTCCGCGGCCAAGAATGGGTATTCAGAGCCTTTTTCAAGGCACTTTAGCTAATATAACACAAATGAACCGTTTTGTAAAGACTTTTTTTAAGAAGCGGCGTTTTGTCTTGCCTTGTCGAAGTCGATTTTGTCGGGACTGTAGAATTTGACAAGGGAGGAATTTTCTTTAACACCCAACTCGTCGGCCTTAGAAGTAAGCATATCCTTGAACTCGTCCGATTTAAGCTCGCTGATAACGGCGTCGTGATATTTTTCACAGTAATACTGATCCTTGGACATATCGTAGAGTATAACAAGCTTGAAATCGTCGGTTTCGCCCTCAACGACAATTGCCTTGCCGTATTCAAAGCCGTCGGTCGACTTAAACCCCTTAAAGAGATTGTAGTTGGTAAGATCGCTGTCGTTTTTGGTATATGCTTTGGCGGTGGCGGTGTAGATGGAGGTGTAGTTGTCGGAGGAGGGAACGGTGGCCGAAGCATCCTTGTCGGTAGTGCCGGTTTCGGCGGCATACTCGGCTCTGATGGTTTCAAAGGAGGTACCGTTGTTTATGCGGTCGGCATATGCTTGGAGCTTGGCCTTGGCGGCTTCTCTCTGCTCGTCGGTAACGGCGGTGGAGTTTCCGCTCTCGTCATATGTGGCCGAAAGCTTGTTGTCAAGGTGGTCGGCAAGTACGGCATAATCGTTGATGCCTGCGGCTACTTCCTCATCGGAAACGGCCTTGCTTCCGCTTCCGGGAACGGCTTCGTCTGCCTTGCCGTAGTAGAACTTAAAAAGCTTGGAATAAAGGAAATTGTACCTCATGGTTTCCTTGTAGGTGTTAAAGCTTACGCCGCTCTGTTCGTAAAGAATCTTTACACCCTGATTCTCCCAATATGCGTTGGCATACTGATCGGCGGTGTCTTCTTCTGCAACAGAAAGGGTGATGTTATTTTCTTTGCAAAGCTTCATAACGGCGCCGTATTCTCTGCAAAACTCATTTGTTTTCTGATTGATCCACTCAATGCGGGAGGTTCCGTCCTCGGGATGGGTGAGATCGTTGAAATAGGAATAGCTTACATTGCTGGGGACGCTTGTGTCGGGATCGGCGCTTACGTCGGATATAAACTGATTGTAGGCATTGTACTGGAAGGCGAGATAAAGGCCGGAATCGATTTTTGTTTCACCCACGGTCATAACCGTTTCGCCCTTTTTGTGGCAGGCGGCAAAGGAAAGAATGACCGCGACCGAAAGCAGAACGGCCGAAATTGTTTTTAATGCTTTCATTTTTATTTTCCTCCGAAAAATTGTTTATTGTTTTTTGTGGGTTCTGAAGAAGAGCACACCGCAGCAGCCCGGTCCGCAGTGGCAGGAAATAACGCAACCGGCGTTGGTTTCGATGACCTCTTTAAAGGGGGCAATCTTTTTTATTTCCTCAAGGCAGATCTTAACGTGCTCTGGGTTCATTCTCGAATGGGTGAAGAAAATGCGATCGAGAACCACGTCGGACGGGTCGCCGATCTGTTCTCTTATGTACTGAAGATAACAGTCAAGAATTTTTCCGCGGTATTTTTTCCCCACGACCATCTGATTGTTTTCCACAATAATGCTGGGACGGAGCTTTAACAGGTTTGCACCGAATTTGGCGACTCCGGAGCACCTTCCGCCGGCGTGGAGATAATCGAGGGTTTCAATTATAAAGGAAACATCCAGCCGTTCAACGGCTTCTTCGCACTGCTCTACAACCTCTTTTGCCGAAAGGCCTTTGGCCGCAAGTTCGGCGGCAAGCAGGGCAATGTGACCCGTTCCCGAAGAAAGATTTTTGGAATTTATAACATAAACTCCTTCTATTTCCTCGGCGGCGAGACAGGCGTTTTGATAAGAGCTTGAAAGAAAACTGCCGATGTTTACGTGTATGACATCATAGCCTTTTTCGGTCAGCTTTTTGAAAAAGTCAAGATACTCTCCCATGGCGACGGCACTGGACTTTGCAAGCTTGCCGGTTCTGTCGTAATATGAGAAAAGATCCTCAGGCGTTGCATCCACTCCGTCGGAATAGCTTTTTCCGTCCATTTCAATGTGCAGAGGGGTAATGGAAATATTGTATTTTTCGATAAGCTCGGGTGAAAGATCCGCCGTGCTGTCGGTGGTTATTTTTATGGGCTTAGACATATTCCGCCTCCCTTGTATAAATCTTTCTAATTATATCACCAATATTTTTTTATGTCAAGGAAATATATTAGGCAATGCGCCCGCGCAAGCCCTTTTGAGGCTTATTTGCCGTTTATTTGTTCGTCTGCCGCTCTATCCAGGCCATAAGCAGATCGACAATCTTTTTTTGCTGAATGTCGGTAAGTTCTTTTCCTTTTTTGACCTTATACCATTTTTCAAGGCAGCTTCGGCAGCAACAGCCGCAGGCGTGCTGAGCCTTAAATACCGGATGCCCCTTTGTAGGGGTCTGACTTCCGTCGCTTTTCGGAAAGGCGGGAGCAAGCCGATCTCTTATAAAATCCTCGGCGTGGCGGCGTATGGTATCGCGGCCCTTTTGCTCGACATACCGCCTGTCCTTATCGTCGAGAAAAAAGGAACTGCGAAATTTTGATTTCTCAAGGCGGTTTAAGGCCTCATCAATTGTTTGCATAATATCCCTCCCCACAGGCGTTTGTCAAAATAAAACAGCTTTCCGACCGATAAAATATTTGTTATACAGCGTTGAAAAGCAGAAAAAGGTGTGCTAAAATACGTCCAAAGGAATGGTTTAATTGGACAGTATCTTTATAAAAATTTTAGTAACGTTTTTTGCCGGAATGGGAGCGGGACTGGGAACCGGCTTTGCGGGAATGAGTGCCGCCGCCGTTATAAGCCCCATGCTCATAACCTTTCTGGGAATCGATCCGTATATGGCGGTGGGAATAGCCCTTGCATCGGATGTTCTCGCCAGCGCCGTTTCGGCCGTGACCTATAAGAAAAATAAAAATCTCGATGTGAAAAACGGCCTTATAATGATGGCGGCCGTGCTTGTGTTTACGGTGGTTGGAAGCTTTGTTTCAAGCATCGTTCCGTCAACTACCATGGGTAATTTTTCGGTGTTTATGACCCTTCTTCTGGGTATAAAATTCATAGTAAAGCCGGTTATGACCACAAAGGAGCAGATGGAGGCGGTGAGCAAAAGGCGGCGGATAGTCGGTTCGATACTTGCGGGAAGTCTCGTGGGGTTTATTTGCGGATTTGTGGGTGCCGGCGGCGGTATGATGATGCTGCTTATTCTCACATCGGTGCTTGGATATGAGCTTAAGACCGCCGTGGGAACCAGCGTTTTTATAATGACCTTTACTGCTTTAACCGGCGCGATTTCTCATTTTTCATTCGGAAGCCTGCCGGATATACCGATTATGATTATGTGCATCGTGTTTACGCTGATATTTGCCCGCGTCGCCGCCCTTTTTGCCAATAAGGCAAAGCCCGAGACCCTCAACCGTGCTACCGGTGCAGTGCTTGTAATACTCGGCGCCGCAATACTTGTTTTTAATCTTATCAAATAAACTTCATATAGGTTTTTGCGTTATTTAAAAAAGCTCCCTCGGGAGCTTTTTATTTATTTGCTTTCCTTCTTTTTGAAGGTGAAACGCTTTATTTTAAGCGGCTTTTCTTCGCCCTTGAAAATGCGCTTTATGTTTTCGGCGTGCTTTATTATGGTCAGCAGCGAAAAGCAGGCAGCCGACAGCACCACGAAGGCGCTGAGAGGAATGAAGAAGGGACGATACTGGGCCGAATAGGCGGTGGCCGTTATGGCGTCGTAGGCGGGGGAGTATTTAAACATAAAGAACATAACGATGGGATAACTTATGGCCGCCACAACCGATGAAACCGATATTATTCTGAAAAGAATATAAACAATTATGAAAATGCTCAGCACAATGAGAAAAACTCTCCAATCGAGGATAGCCATTGCGCCGGCAATGGTGGAAATACCTTTGCCGCCCTTGAATTTAAAGTATATCGGATAAAGGTGACCGAGTATACAAAACAGTCCGCAAATGTTGGCGGCATAAATGGGAAGCACCGCCGCCGCATAGGCATATCCTTCGACCGACATAACCGACGGAAGCTCAGGATAAACGGCAAGCAGAAAATCAAACATAAAATATTTTCCGAGGCAGGTGGCAAGTATCGCTTTTCCAATGTCAAAAAGCAGGGTTATGGCGCCGGGCAAAAATCCCACGATACGCATAACGTTGGTCATTCCCGCGTTTCCGCTCCCCGAACGGCGTATGTCTCTGCCGGTGAATATCTTTGTGACTATTATGGCAAAATTGATACTGCCGAGAAGGTAACTGACCACTGCGAAAAGCCCCAGAATCAAAAGAACAGTGACCTTGTATGACATATTTAACTATCCCCTAAAAAGTAGTTTTTGTTTGAAAAAAATTTTAAAAAAATGAAGAAATATTATTCTCCCCGCTCGCGAATGACCATTCTGATGGGAGTGCCCTCAAGGCCGAAGGTCGAGCGGATCTGATTTTCCAGATATCTTTGATAGGAAAAGTGGAAAAGCTCCTTGTTGTTGCAAAAGCAGACAAATGTGGGAGGCTTGGTGGAAGCCTGGGTCATATAATATATCTTCAGGCGTTTGCCCTTGTCTGTGGGGGGCTGCACTCTGGCCGTCGCGTCGGCCAGAAGGTCGTTGAGCATACCGGTAGAAATGCGCATATTGTTTTGCTCGTTGACATATTTAATAAGCTCAAAAAGACGCTCGACTCTTGATCCGGTTTTCGCCGAAAGGAAAATTATGGGGGCATAGGACATAAATGCAAGCTCGTTCATAAGCTCACTTCTCATTTTGTCCATGGTTTTGTCATCCTTTTCGACGGCATCCCATTTGTTGACCGCCACAATGCAGGCTTTTCCGGCCGCAACGGCCATTCCGGCCACCTTGGCGTCCTGCTCGGTGTATCCGTCTGCGCCGTCTATCATAATAACGCAGACATCGGCCCGATCGACCGCCATTTCAGCGCGGATAATGCTGTATCGCTCAATGTCGTCTCCGGCCTTTGCAACACGGGATTTGCGGCGAAGACCCGCCGTATCGATGAAAACAAATTTTCCGAATTTGTTTTCGATGCGGGAATCGACGGTATCTCTCGTTGTTCCGGCAATGTCCGAAACGATTGACCGCTGTTCTCCGGCAATGCGGTTGACAAGACTGGATTTTCCGGCGTTGGGCTTGCCGATGACCGCAACCTTAACGGCATCGTCCTCTTCATCCTCCTCGTCGCAGGAGGGGAGAGACTTGCAGACCTCGTCCAGAAGATCGCCCGTTCCGTGGCCGTGCACCGCCGAAACGGCAATGGGATCGCCTATTCCGAGGTTGTAAAACTCATAAAATTCGGCCGGTACTTCACCTACGCCGTCGCATTTATTGACGCAAAGAACAACCGGCTTGCCGCTTTTATGAAGCATTGAAGCAACCTCGCTGTCGGCGGCGGTAACCCCGTCTGGCATAGAGGTCACGAGACATATAACGTCGCAAAGCTCTATGGCAAGCTCGGCCTGGGCCCTTATCTGGGAGGGTATTATCTCCTGGGAATAGGGCTCGATTCCGCCGGTGTCGACCAGCATAAACTTGTGGCCGCACCATTCGCAGGGAGCATATATGCGGTCGCGGGTAACGCCCGGAGTGTCGTCGACGATGGAAAGCCGCGATCCGATAAGTTTGTTGAAAAGGGTGGATTTGCCGACATTCGGCCGACCGACCACCGCCACTAAAGGTTTAGACATTTTTATACCTCTTTGTTGTTTTTAAAAACCTGCTGTTCTGTAAAAGCTTTGTTGTTTTATGTGATAATGTGCTTCCAAAATGATTTCGTTTTTCGGGGAAAGCCGTTTTAATAAATCTTTAATGTTCCGGCCGTTTAACCGGACGATGCCGTCAAACGAATTTCCTTAAATGTTATTACATTGTCTCGGGAGCGTCGATTTTAAGTATCTCCAAAACATTTTTAAGCACGGTTTTTGTGCAAAGGCAAAGCTGCAGGCGGGCGTACATCAGCCCCTCATTGTCGCAGCGCACCCTGCAGGCATTATAGAACTTGTGGAAAAGTGTGGCGAGCTCGACGGCATACTTTGTTATCTTGGAAGGATCGAGGGCCGCCGCTGCCTCGGTTATCTCTCCGGTTAAAGCGCCGAGATGGCGTATAAGTTCGATTTCCTCATCGCAGGTCAGCACGTCAAGCTCCTTTTTACTCGTTTCTTTGGGGAAAATGCCCTCGGCCGCAAGGTTTTTAAGAATGCTGCAAATTCTTGCGTGAGCATACTGAACATAATAAACGGGGTTTTCGCTGGACTGCTCAACCGCAAGGTTAAGGTCAAATTCGCAGTGGGTGTTAGGTTCCCTGAGATTGAAGAAAAATCTCGCTGCGTCAATAGGTACTTCGTCGAGAAGAGTGACGAGGGTGATGGCCTTTCCGCTTCTCTTGGAAAGCTTGACCGCTTCGCCGTTTCTCACAAGCCTCACCATCTGCATAAGTACCACCTTGAGCCGGTCGGGATTGATGGAAAGAGCCTTTAAAGCAGCCTTGAGCCTCGGAACATAGCCGTGGTGATCGGCACCGAGAACGTCCACCGCCGTATCAAACCCGCGGGTGACAAGCTTATTATAGTGATATGCAATATCAGGTACAACATAGGTGGGCACGCCGTTTGAACGCACAAGCACAAAATCCTTGTCCGCGCCGAACTGCTCGGCCTTAAACCAGATGGCGCCGTCCTGCTCGTAGGTGTGGCCATTTTCGGTGAGAATGTCGACTATCTTTTTAACGTCGCCGCTTTTGTGCAGCGTGCTTTCCTTAAACCATACATCATATTTAATGCGGTATTTTGCAAGATCTCTTTCAAGTCCCTCGATGTTAAGGGGCAGTGCATAGTCCACAAGAGCCTTGCGGCGGGTGTCGCTGTCGGTATCGACAAATTTGTTGCCGTGTATTTCGGCAAAGGCCTTTGCGTGGTCGATAATGTCCTGACCGTGGTAAGCGTCCTCGGGCATTTCGATTCCTTCCTTGTAAAGCTGAAGGTATCTTACCTCGAGAGAAAGGCCGAATTTATTTATCTGGTTTCCGGCGTCGTTTATGTAAAATTCGCGGCATACATCATATCCCGCCGCCGAAAGCACTCCTGCAAGGCAGTCGCCCAGCGCACCGCCCCGTGCGTTTCCGATGTGCATAGGGCCGGTGGGATTGGCCGAAACAAATTCCACGTCGATTTTTTTGCCCTTTCCGAAGTCCGAGCGGCCATAACTGTCGCCGTTTTCGCTAATGTCGGCTAATATGTCGGAATAAAAGGCGGGAGAAAGACGAAAGTTTATAAAACCGGGGCCGGCAATTTCGGCCGAGCTTGCGTATGTGTCCGACAGATCAAGATTTTCTTTTATGATTTCGGCAATCTTTACCGGAGCCATATGAAAGGCCTTTGCCGATACCATGGCTGCGTTTGTTGCATAGTCGCCTTTTTTACGGTCGGCGGGGATCTCTATTTTAAAGTCGGGAATGGGCTCGGCAGCAAGCTGACCCTTTGCGACAGCCCGTCCGAGAGCCTCTATAACCGCACTTTTAATGGCTTTTTCAGATTTTTCAGGTATGTTAGACATAAAAAATTCCTTTCCTAAAACCAAGGGATTTTAAATTTTATCCTCATTATTTTAAAATTAAACTTAAAATCAAATCAAATTGTGGCGGGCTTAACGGTAATGTCCACCTCATTTCGGCCGGCAAAGGCTGAATTGATGTCGATGGTGTATTTCATATTGAGCTTTCCGCCGTTCTGACCGAGGTCGCAAACAACGTTTTCACCGAATATGCCCATGGAAAATTCACAGGGCCCCATCTGGTAAAGGCTCATATGCCGTTTGCCCTTCTGAATGGTCATACGGCCGATGTCCTCGCCCTCCCTGTCGAGGGTTACAAGGGGCATGGCACCGTTGCCCTTAACCGTCAGGGTAGTGGAAATATTTTGACCTTCTCCGCTGTCGGCGTCGTAGAAAAGCACTATATCGTCGCCATTGAAATCAAGCTTTCCTTCGACCGTCATTTCGATTATTTCGGGAGACGGACCGCCGAAATGCTGCTTTCCTTCTATTGTTATGATGACATCCTTCAAGTCATATCGCTCCAATCAACAGCCGTAACGCTTTCGGAAATATCTCTTCCTAAAAAGCTTTTTGCAATGCGTGAAAAACCCTGGGGACGGTCGGAAACGAAAAACTCGGCCCTTCCGTCGGTTTTTGATGTGTTTAAAAGTCCCCTTGCTTCGAGAGCGGCTTTGGCGGTCTTGGCCGTCTGTTCGCCTGCATTTATAAGGGCTACGTGCTCGCCCATATAATCGGCAATGACCTCTTTAAGCATGGGAAAATGGGTGCATCCCATTATAAGTGTATCGACCCCTGCATCCTTTAAGGGCTTAAGATATCTTTCGGTAACGAGAGCGGGAAGAGGGTCTCCTTTTTCAAAGTATCCTTCCTCAACAATGTTGACAAACAAGGGACAGGCCTTTGTAAAAACCGAAACCGAAGGATCGATCTTTTCAATGGTTTTGACAAAAGAACCGCTGCTTACGGTGGCGGCCGTCCCGGCAACACCTATTTTCTTGTTCTTTGTGGATCTGACGGCCGAAATCGAAGCGGGTGTGACCACTTCAACAAATGGGACCGGAAGCGCATCTCCGATGTCGGGAGCTACCGAGCTTACCGTTCCGCAGGCTGCGATTATAAGCTTAACGTCCTTTGAAAGCAAAAACTGCGCGTCCTCTTTTGCATACCGCCGTATAACATCGCGTCCTCTGTTACCGTACGGCACCCTTCCGGTGTCGCCGAAATAGACAATGTTTTCTTTCGGAAGCAGCTTTATGACCTCGGCGGCCACTGTCAGTCCGCCAAGTCCCGAGTCGAAAATGCCGATTGGCATGGTTTCTTTGTTCGTATTAAACACCTTCAAATTATTTTTTCAGGGCAATGGAATTTTTAAGCGCAAGGGCAAGATAATTCTTGTCTTTAAGATATCCGAGAGCCGATTCGGTCAGTTCCTTTTCCCCTTTAAGTGCGGTTGCAAGTACGCAGGTGCTCACCACCGCGCGCACCTCTCTGTCTCCGAGCCGGTAGGCTTCGTCCAGCATATCAAAATATTTCTGAAGCCGCTTTTTGTCGTTTGCGCGAAGCAACTCTTTAAGCAGGGGAGCGGCCTTGGTTTCGTAAAATTCAACATACAGGAAGGTGCCGTTGTCAGAAACGAAATCGGGATACTCATCCTTGAACTGAGGGAATACGGTCAGAAAATTGCCGGTCAGTGATACAACGGTGGGCTGATCGTTTTTCTTTGCGCGGCCGGGCAGAGAAACTGCGTTCTGGCGGGAGACCGAGGGCTTTATTCCCAAAACCTCTCTGAGGGTATCTTCAAAATCTCCGCCGATGGAGGAGGCGTAAGAAGCCTTTGTACCGTCCTCGAAAAGCCATTCGCTGATATCGGCCCAGTCTTCGGGAGCGCTCTGCTCCGAAAGGCTCGATTTCTGAAGGCAGAACAGCTTTTTGTCCTCCTTGAAAATTACACGAACGGCAGTGTCATCGTTTTTAAAGTAGCTCGAATCGTCAAGATCCACCGCCTTAAATCCGCGGCTGTCAAGCAGGGGTTTTATTTTGTCGATAATTAAATTATATGCTTCGATGTTCATAATTTTTCTCCTTATTCACCGATTATTTTAATGAGTACACGTTTGTTTCTCAGCCCGTCGAACTCTCCGTAAAAGATCTGTTCCCAGGGGCCGAAATCCAGTTTTCCGTTTGTTACGGCAACCACTACCTCGCGTCCCATAAGGGTACGCTTTATGTGGGCGTCTCCGTTGTCCTCATATCCGTTATGGGCATATCTGCTGTAAGGCTTTTCGGGAGCTAATTCCTCAAGCCATCTTTCAAAGTCGCTGTGAAGTCCCGGCTCGTCGTCGTTGATGAAAACGCTGGCGGTTATGTGCATGGCATTGCAAAGAAGAAGCCCCTCTTTAATGCCGCTTTCTCTCAGCGCAGTTTCACACTCGCCTGTAATGTTTACAAAGCCTCTCCTTTTCGGAATGTTAAATACCAGCTCTTTACGATAGGATTTCATAAGAAAACTCCTTTTTTGGACTTTTGTGACGCAGACCGCATCGGCGAAAAATTGCAAAAAAGCATTATCCGCTCAAAATACGGCACAAACATCCCATTTTTATAAAGTTACACTATATTATAAAGCCCGCGCCCTCTTTTGTCAAGAAAACATTGACCTGCAAAGCCGCATCTTGCCAAAAAAATGCAAAAGCGCGGGAAATGGCCTTTTTTCAAGGGCTGCACACACTCTTGCACAACCGGAAAACACCCCGCCGCTCATTCATTTGCCTGATTTTTTAAAAAAATATGTTTCATAGCGGCGAAAGAGCGAAAAATGCAGATGAAAAACTATTGATAAAATCGGCCGTTTGTATTATAATCAGTGTGAAGATGTATGTATTTACGATGCAGGTGCCGTGCAGGACAAAATCGGCTTGTATCTGTTGGGAGCGGTAGAGCTGCCGCGCCAAACAGCACAACACCTTTACCGGATACGGCACAAAAGATTATATGATACGGAGGAAAACCATGAAACTCATACTTGCTATCGTCAACGATGATGACGCCGCCGTTGTATCAGGCGCGCTGACCAAGGCAAAGCTTTCTGCAACCAAGCTTGCCACCACCGGCGGATATCTTAAAGCCGGCAATACCACCTTCATAATCGGCGTGGAAAACGAACAGGTCGATATGGCCATCGAAATAATCGGCAACAACGCCAGAAAACGCACACAGATAATCCAGGATCCCTCTCCCTACGGAACGGTCAACACAATGGCCATGCCTCTCGAGATAACCGTGGGCGGAGCCACCGTCTTTGTGCTTGATGTTGAAAGCTTCCACAAGTTATGATAACCGCTGAGCTTTCCGATTTTATCGGACCTTCCGGTCTTGTTTCTCAACTTGAAACCGCCCTTGAAAAAGGCACCCTTCCCCAGGCCGTTCTCATCAATGGCAGACGGGGAAGCGGGAAAAGGACCCTGGCCGCGGCTTTGGCGGCAGGCCTTGTGTGCACAGGGGAACATAAACCCTGCGGAAACTGCAGCTCCTGCAAAAAGGCAAAAACCGGCCATCCCGACATTGCCTTTGCAGACGGCGGTGAAAAGGGAAATGTCACGGTGGACGATGTTCGTGAACTGAGAAGACAGGCCTTTATTCTGCCCAACGACGGCGACAAAAAGGTTTTTATAATAACCGGAAAAATGGCGCCCGCTTCCCAGAACGCTCTGCTTAAAATCCTCGAAGAGCCTCCCGCCGGAGTGTACTTCATAATAATAACCGAGCATAGGGAACAGCTGCTCGACACTATAGTTTCCCGCTGTATGCCCATCGAGCTTAAACCCCTGCCGACCGAGGCAGTAGAAAATTTTCTTTTAAAGAAATTTCCCGACGTTTCAGGGGATAAAATCAAATCGGCGGCCCGGTGCAGCGAAGGAAACATCGGATCGGCCGAGCATCGGATGACAAGCGGAAATCCTGAACAGGATGAAATGCTTGAAAAAATGCTTTGGGCGGCGGCTTCCTGCGACCCGGTGCTGTTTGCGGCAAGCTCGATGCCACTCGAAAAGGACGCAGGTCTGTTTGAAAGGGCTCTCGAACAACTGAGTCTTGCCTTCCGTGATGCCTTTATGAAAAAGGAAGGATTGGGGCAGGGACTTTGCCCATTCACAAAGCAGGTCGATGCCCTGGCCGAGAGAAAGACATCAAAGCGTCTTGCCGAGCTTTACGAAATATGCGGAAGATATGCCTTAAGGCTTTCGGAAAATCCAAAGCAAAATCTTTTGCTTGCCTGCCTTTGCACAGAACTTACCGAGTGATTTCTTACGGCCTGTTCCGATCGGCAGCATTGCAAAAACTTTAAGCTGCGGCGCAGCGGACCGCAAACCGCAAACAATGCAAAAACAAACGCAATCGTCAATGACGATCCCTTTGCGATAAACAACAATACCGTGATGCAAATCGTCAATGCCGATTGTGATAAGCAGCAGATGGCCGAACACCGTATGGTTTCGCACGTTCCTTTTCCCGTGCGGCATCGCGTTCACAAACCATAGGCTAAACAGCAATACCATCAACGCGAATCGGCAATACCGTTGCGATAATTAAAGCGATAATGAAAATAAATTGGAGTTGAAAAAATGCCCGAAATAATTGGCGTTAAATTTAAAGACAGCGGAAAGGCATATTACTTTGATCCCGACGGCATAGCCGTCAAAAAGGGCGAAAGGGTAATTGTTGAAACCTCTCAGGGACTGGAATGCGGCCTTTGCACCATCGAAAATTCCGAAATTTCCGACGAATTTGAGCATCCGCTTAAAAAACTTATACGGGTTGCCGCAAAAGAGGATCTCGACCATCTTGAGGAAAACCGCAAGAAGGAAAAAGAAGCCTTTTCCATATGCAACAAAAAAATTGCCGCCCACGGCCTTGAAATGAAGCTTATCTCGGTGGAATACACCTTCGATAACAGCAAGATCATATTTTTCTTTACGGCCGACGGACGGGTGGATTTCCGCGAACTGGTCAGAGACCTTGCCTCGGTTTTCCACACACGCGTGGAGCTCAGACAGGTGGGCGTGCGCGACGAAGCAAAGCTGCTTGGCGGAATAGGAATTTGCGGAAGGGAATTTTGCTGTGCCGGATTTTTGAATTCGTTTCAGCCGGTGTCCATAAAAATGGCAAAAGAGCAAAATCTTTCGCTCAATCCCGTTAAAATTTCCGGAACCTGCGGAAGGCTTATGTGCTGCCTGAAATACGAGCAGGATGCTTATGAATTTCTTCATAAAATAAGCCCCCGCGTGGGTGCCGCCGTTAAAACTCCGTCGGGAGTGGGTACGGTGGAATCGGTCGACCTTTTAAAGGGACGTGTCAAGGTCACTTTTGAAAAGGACGGAGAGACTTCTGTTGAGGTTTTCGACCGCAAGGAGGTCAGAAGTCTTTCTGCTCAAAAAAAGCCTCGTGAGGAAAACCGCGAGGGCAGGGAAAGAACCGACGACGAACAGCAGCCGTCGGACGACCGAAAGGACAAGGAATAAATAATATCGATACCGGACCAGTCAAGGTCCGATGAAATCGGAACGGCAAACGGTTTTACCGGGAAAACTCGCAGGATTATGCGCCTTCAAAACGGCAAGCTGTGATGCCGTTTAAAGGCGTTTGACGGGCGGCGGCTGTCAGAAAAGCAGCTATGTATTATAATGTAAGCGAATTATATATTGATTTGCAAATAAAAATGTAAATTGAACTGTGTATTGTGATGTAAGTAAAATGTGTGTAATATGTGCGTAACGAATCGGCAATTTTTTATGTAAACCGATTTTAATGGCAAAATAATCACAAATTACCTTAAAAAAATGCTTGCATTTAAAAAAAAATGTGATACAATGCAAATGAAGAGTTGAGGATCGGCCATAAGATCGGAGAAAAATAAATGCATTTTTATTCCCGTCTTGCTTTGTCCTTGATACTCTACCAAGACAAGGAGGTGCAGTTCCAATGGCATACAAAATCAGCGACGAGTGCATTAAATGCGGCAGTTGTGCAGATACCTGCCCCAACGAGGCCATCGCCGAAGGCGACGACAAGTATGAAATCGACGCCGACAAATGTATCTCTTGCGGCGCTTGCGAGGCGGCTTGCCCCGTAGAAGCCATCTCCGAGGACTGATATCTTGCTAAAAAAGATATAGTTTTTTCGGTAATCTCGGAGTTTTTTTGTCATTTGTTATATCTTTTAAAAAAAAATAAGATAATTTTACTTGACAAGATGACTTCCGTGTATTATAATCTCGTTAGAGATGCCCAAAATCTTAAAATTATTGAAAAGGAATGATTCAAAATGAAAAAGCTTCTCGCAATCGTTTTGAGCGTAGCTATGATTGCTTGCTTCGCAGTTGTCGCATCTGCTGCTGAAGAAATCACCGCAACCATCGCTACCGTCGAAGTTACCGAAGCATCTGTCGGTACTCAAATTGAGGTTCCCGTAGAAATGAGCAAGTCTCAGTTCGGTTACGGCGCCATCGCTGTCACACTTCAGTATGACAAAGAAGCTCTTGAGCTTGTTAAGTTCAGCAAAGGCACCCTCATCAAGAATTATGAAGACGCTGAGACCGGCGGCACCGGTAACCCCGATGTCGGCACCTATGGCTTCATCTGCGCAACCAAGGGCGTAAGCGAAGGTTCTGCTTGCGTTGCTGTCTTCAAGGTAAAGAAGGCTGTTGATTCTGCAGTCACTGCTGAAGTTACCGCAGAAGTCTACAAGGACGACACCAAGAGCCCCGATACCGATAAGGTTGTTGCTACCGTAGTAGCCGGCGGCACCAAGGTTGGCCAGCCCACTCCTCCCAGCGATCCTGGTGAAAGCAAAGTTGATGAGAGCCCTGTAAAGCCTCCTGTTGATGAGAGCCCTGTAAAGCCTCCTGTTGATGGCAGCAAAGATGCTCCCACCACTGTTGTAACTCCCGGCACCACCAACAACACCACCAAGAACCCCAAGAGCGGTGACGCTTCTGCAGTTGCAGTAGCCGGCGTACTTTGCGCAGCTATGGCAGCAGCCTTCGTTATCACTAAGAAATCCAAATAATTTTGGCTCTTAGCTGAAATGTCGCTTAAAACGACAAAACGAAATTTTTAAACAAAAGACCGAAGTCTTAACCGGCTTCGGTCTTTTTCTTTTGCAGTACGGTTTACGGAGCTTTTGGCCCTCCGGGGCTTTTTGCGGTTGGGTGCTTCTATTTATATTTAAGAATATGAATTGTTTTTTGATTTTACTTCGTGTCGGTTGACAAACGGCCGACGGAGTGTTATAATTCAAATGAAACGCTCTACTACAATAAAGTGTTAAAGTGAGGTAAAGGTATGAATATTTGGCACGATGCTGACATCGAAAGATTTTTTGAAGCGGTTCTCACCCTTAAAGACATTGAGGATTGCCGTCTTTTTTTTGAGGATATATGCACCATAAAGGAAATACTTGATATATCCCAGCGCCTTAAAATGGCCAAGATGCTGTACGACGGCGCAGGATATACCGAGATAAGCAGCGAGACCGGCATTTCCACCACCACCATAAGCCGGGTCAGCAAGTGCCTTAAATACGGTAACGGCGGATATAAAACGATACTCGACCGTTTGGCCGCTGTCGACAAGGAAAAAGAGGAACAATCGACCGAGCAATAACAAACAGGAGAGCCCTGATGTTTTTGCTGATTTGGCAATTTGGCTATTGATTTGTGAAAAGAGATGCGCTTAATATGGAAAAACAAAAGAAAGGCTTTGGCGTTTTAAGCAACCGTGCCAAGGGCATTATATGTATTATATTTGCCGCAATGGGATTTTCGGCAATGTCGGTTTTTGTACGCCTTTCGGGAGACAATCTTCCATCCTTTCAAAAGGCTTTTTTCCGTAACGCCGTCGCCCTTGCTTTCATCACCGTTGTGATGATTAAAGAAAAAAAGCTTTTTTTGCCGAAAAAGCAAAATATTCCCTTCATCTTCGGGCGCGCATTTTTCGGAACAATCGGTCTTGTATCTAACTTTTATGCCATAGATCATCTTGTGCTTGCCGACGCCAATATGCTCAACAAGCTGTCCCCCTTTTTTGCCATTGTCTTTTCGCTTTTTCTTCTTAAGGAAAAGCCGACCTTTGTGCAAATAATCGGCGTGTTCTGTGCAATGTTCGGCAGTGTGCTTATCATAAAACCCGGTTTTGCAAATCCTCAGATGCTGCCTTCCCTTGTGGGCCTTTGCGGAGGGATGGGGGCAGGTCTTGCCTATACATTTGTCAGAAAACTGGGATCGATGGGGGAGGACGGCTCCCGCATTATTTTTTGGTTTTCGCTTTTTTCCTGTCTTGTTTGCATACCCTTTATAATTACCGATTTCAGACCAATGACGACGGAGCAGGTGTTGCTGCTTATCGGTGCGGGGTGCTCGGCCTGCGTCGGCCAGGTGGGGATAACCAAGGCCTACATATACGCTCCCGCAAAGGAAATATCGGTTTATGATTATACCCAGGTCATATTTGCCGCCCTTTTCGGGTTTTTCATCTTCGGTCAGGTGCCGGATCTGCTCAGTGTTGCCGGGTATGTGCTTATATGCGGGGCAGGAATAGCAATGTTCCTTTATAACACCAAAAAAGACCGAAAAAAACGGCTTTTGGAGGCGATAAAATGAGTTTGGAAAAATTCTTTAAAGCCATAATCGACAGCGACAGCGCATCGGTTGTTATTTGCGATAAAAATCATACCATTGTTTATATGAATCCCGCCGCCTGCAAAAGCTATGAAAAGTACGGCGGGGAAGATCTCGTGTCCAAAAGCATTTTAGATTGCCACAACGAGCATTCCGCGGCAGCGATAAAGACGGTTGCGGCGGCTTTTGAAAAAAATCCTAAGCTTAATCGTGTTTTCACATTTCACAACGAAAAACAAAATAAGGACGTTTATATGATCGCTCTGCGGGACGAAACCGGCGAGCTTTTGGGATATTACGAAAAGCACGAATACCGCAATCAAGAAACCTGCGAAAGATATAAGCTCGATTAGGTAAAAGCACAAATGACAACACCTTAAATGTGCAAGAAAGCCTCAATTGATCGGTTGCCGATTTTATCACTTTTTGAAATCATATCCGCATTTTTGAAAAGCTTTTCCGAAAAGCCTTTTGAGAATGCGGATTTTTAATTTCCACGCCCCGTGGATTGACGGGTGCGGTGTCCTGATTTAAACTGAAAGCCTAAAGAAAAGACAGCTCAAATATTCAAAGCTCTAATATTCCAAAACTTAAATATTCAAAGGAGTGAAAACTGAAATGGATTCTTATGTTACCGGGCAAACGGTCAATTGGCGGCTTGCGGGATGCGGAGTTTTGTCTTTTTAGAAAAATAGCGTGGGTGCATGCTTGAAATGATGTGATTGTTTGTTAAAAAAGACAATAATCGGGGACACAGAAGGCTGTTTTGGAATTAAAATCGGCGAGATTAACAAAATATTATAAATTGCCAAAAGCATGTTGACATAATATAGATGAAAATGATACTATACACATAGACAATCAAGAGCGCCGTAACCAATTAATCAGTGAGGTGTTTAATCGTGAAAAAAAGCAGGAAAATACTTATCATCTGTATTGTTATTGCTGCGGTGGTTGCGGGAGGAGCGGCTTATACCTTCCGTCCGCTGACATTTTCCCAGGCGATAGGCGGGGTAAAGGCCGAAGAAATTTTAAAACTGGAGCTTTGTCGTGACAGTGAGAAAATTGAAATTTCAAGTGAATCGGAAATAATAGAAATTTACGATAAAATCTCATCAGTCAAATTGAATGCAGTTGTTAAAGAAAATTCTGACGGATGCAGTTTCGTAATATTTGTATATATTAAAAATTCTAAGGGATGTATATCCTATGGATGTGACAAAAACTTTTATAAATGGGATGGTTACAAAAAAGGAGTCGGCGATTTTCTTTATTACAAGGATTCATCAAACACAATTCAGGGAGTAATAAAAGAATATTTTGAGAACAATAAGAATGGGTAGATGATTAGTCGGCCACTATATCTTATTTCTATTATTTCAAGGGAAGTATTGATGCGGCAAAATATGTGAGGTGGTAACATGAAGAAATCGACAAAAATACTGATTTGCTGTGTTGCGGCGGCGGCCGTAATTTTCGGCGGTATTGCTTATATCTTTCGCCCGCTGACCTTTGAGCAGGCGGTGGGAGGAATAAAGACCGAAAACATCGAAAGAATCGAACTGCTTAACGGAACCACCGGCATTGTCAGCCAAACAAGTGAGCCGGAGGACATTGAAGAAATATACGGGAAAATTGCGTCGGTAAAGCTTAGGGCTGCTCTGCCGGAAAAGCGGGCGGGCTGGAGCTACGGAATCCATATATACGTCAAAAACACCGACGGATATGTTTCCTATACCTGCAACTACGGATTTAATAAGTACGACGGGTATAAAGGAAATGTCAAGACGCTTATGTATTATATGGATGACACCGAGGGTGTCGAATCGGTCATAGCCGAGTACAGCAAAAAGCTCGGTTGAGCCGATCAGGTAAACAATTGCCGTACAATTTAATATTTCATAAAATAAGTCCCGCTTATCCCATAAAGGATAGGCGGGACTTGCTGTCTTTATACGACTTATTTAAGGCCGTTTTCGTAAGACTGGATCATCTTTTTGACCATCTGTCCGCCGATAGAGCCTGCCTGCTTGGAGGTCAGGTCGCCGTTGTAGCCCTGCTTAAGATTTACGCCGACTTCACCGGCAGATTCCATCTTAAAGCGATTGAGAGCCTCGCGAGCCTCGGGAACGAGAGTCTTATTGCTCTTTGCCATCTTTAGCACTCCTTTACGGTATTTGCGTTTGCAAAATTATTGTGTGTTTTATAGTTAATATTATTATAGAAAATTTATGGTAATTAAAGAAGTTGTTTGAAAGGGTAATTTTCGAGAAAAAGGGGACGGTTAGGGCTTTAAATAGTGCGGTTGGTTTTTCCCACGCGATATATCTCTGCCCGAGCGCTGATGTTTATTTTCCAGTCGGATTTTTTAAGCTTTTTATACCTCTCACTTTGATAAAGGCTTGGGCAGTCCCGCCTGACATATTTACCGAATTCGAAAATATCGCTGTCAAGTTCGTAAAAGGCGCGGTTGACCGACTGCTCGGCTCTTTCTTTGACCTTTTCGGAAAGCAAAGGGGTTATATCCAAAATGTCCTTTTCGGAGATGACGGCTTTTTTTGAATTCACCTCATTGACATTGAATTTCAGCTTTAATTCTATGTCAATTTCGGGAACTGTGTCGGCGGAAGAGTTAAAATCGGGGAAGTGATCGCTATTGGAATTATCGGACGTCTCTTTTGCGGAAATTTTGCAGGAAACGCCCTGTACCGAGAGGGTAAACCTGCAGCTGTCCGAATCGACAATAAGGCTCTGGCGGCTGTCGTATCCCGATATCCAGTTAAACCCCACCGAATCGGCGGGCGACATTATCCCCGACGGCAGATTTCCGGAAAAGCAAAGCACGCCGCATATTCTGACCGTCCGCTCGCTGTCGTTTTCGTTTATGTCGAGAAGGGGCAAAAAGGCGTCGGTTGTGTCGCTTAAATACCGTTCGGTGATGTCCAAAAGCTTGCTTCCGTCGTAGCTTGACGTGTCGGTTCCGTAGCTCATGATTTTGTTTATGCGCTCGGCAGGGAGTATTCCCGATCCGCTGTCGATGGTCAAAAGCTCGGCGGCTTTACAGGCCGAGGCTACCACCGTCACATTCTTTCGTATTTCGGAATATCGGGCGAAAAAATCGAGGACGGTGGAAAGACCCTTGTCGGCGACGCTTCGGGAAATGATAATAACCTGGAGGTTTGAAAAAAAGGCCTGCTGTCCGGTTATGGAATTGATGCTCTGAAGGGCTTCGTAAAAGGTAGAACCCGAGGCGGTGTGAAGCTCATATTCGTTTTTAGGCTCTTGAAGGGAACTTGGTTTGTAGGTCTGAACAGTCAGGAAATATGTGTCGTTTTCGGTGTCGAGAGCCATTCCCTGAATTATGACCCTGTCCCTTATTTTAACCCGTCCGTTATATCCCGAAAAGAGGGTCAGCACCGCAAGTACAAGCAAAAAGGCAATGGGCTTTTTAATTTTTCTCATCCTTTCTTACGATCTTTTTTTTAGGCGTTAAAAAAGCGAAAAGGGAGGGAATAACCAATGCAAGGACGATGACAAAACAGAACAGTATCCCGGAATACACCCTGCTTTTTGAGGACTGGTAATCCCGCGAAATGAGCGTTCCCGCCGCAAGGGTCAGCACTCCTCCCGCTGCGGCAATAACGGCCGACAATCTTCCTTTTATAAGGCCCTTTATGCAGTCGGAGGCAAGATATAAAAACAGAGCGCATTTTATAAACAGCCCGAGAATCCAGGTGGATGCGTGAAGGGCAGAAAGCCTTTTAAGCTCGCCGAGCTCTGCAATGTCGGCAAGGGCGTAAAAAGGAAAGTTTTCAAAGGCCGTCAATTCTCCGAAAACGGCGCTGACAGAGAAGAATATGATGAACATTCCGATACAGCAAAGGGCTGAAAAGCCTATCATGGTTCTTTTGATATTTCCTCTGACCCTTGGAAGAAGCAGAGAAAACGCAACCGCCTCGGAGGTGTTTGAAACATATACTCCCAAAAGCTCGGCTATGCCTTTTTTGTCGTAAAAACGCGGAGAGACGATATTTAAAAGGTCGAATTTCGAAAAAACCGCCAGAATTATCACCGCCACCGAAATAAAGCCGATGACAAGGGCGATAAGGGCGGTACGGGAGATGGCTTCAAGGCCTTTATATGCTGCGTAAAAAGCGGGAATTATGAGAAGCAGAGGAAAAAACAGTGGGCTTTGATCGGCGCCTGTGGTGGAGGTCATAAAGATGTTGAAACGGGAAAGGTTGACGGCTGTACTTAAAAGGAAAAAGAGACAGAGTAGTATCGCCGTGCCGCCGCCGATGATAGGAGAAGTTTTGTACGCCGATTGCAGGGTCGAAAGGCCGGTTTTTTTATACAGAAAATAAGAGGGCAAAAGAAGAAGCAGCAGAAACGGAAAAAACAGCAGCGAAACAAGCCATTCCTGATTGTTTAAGCTTCCGGCAAAATCAAAGGGAAAGGTCAGTGCCACCGAAAGACGGCTTAAAAGCATCAGCCCGAGAAGCTGTCCGGCACCGATTTCTTTTTTAGAGGTCAAGGGCGTCTTTCCTCCTTACTGCCGTGGAGATTTTGTATCTTAACGGTTTTTTTGGAGAGCCTTCGCCAGCTTTCGCGGAAGAGGGTATCTCTTACCGAAAATCTGTCGAAGGGAGAAATGGGTGCCGAAAGGGGAACGCCGTATACATTGTGTCCGCACACGGCGGTTATTATTACGGCGGCAAAAAGAACCATTCCGGGTGTTCCGCAAAGACCTCCAATAAAAATTCCCGCAAACCTAAGCAGGGCGCAGGGGTAATAAAGGGTGGGCACAACAAAGGAGGCGAGGGCGGTGACTGCCACAACGATGATCATAGGTGCGCCGATAAGTCCCGCCGTGACGGCCGCTTCCCCGATAACAAGGCCGCCCACTATGCTGACGGCGTGACCCACCGATTTCGGAAGTCTCAGGCCCGCCTCACGCATTATTTCGTAGATCACGTGGATAATAAGAGCCTCCCACATATTCGGAAAAGGTGTGACGATGCCCGAGTCAAAAACCTTGTGCAGTATAGCGGCGGGGAAAAGCTCGGGATTGTGCTCGCAAATGGCCACATATGTGCCCGATACAAACACGGCAAGAAAGAAGGACAGATATTTTATACATCTTATAAAGGTGGCGAAAAAGGGATTGACGGTGTAGTCGTCGAGGCTTTGAAAATGCTCGGAAAACAGCAGAGGAACGGTGAGGGCGTAGGGCGTTCCGTCAACCAAAACCCCTATCCTTCCTTCCAAAATCTTTCCGCAAAGGGTGTCGGGGCGCTCGGTGGTGCCGACCGAAGGGAAAAGGGAGGCGGAAGGTGTGTCGAGAAAGGGCTGAATATATCCCGAATCAAGCACCGCATCGATTTCCATTTTGTTGAGCCGCTTTTTAACCTCGGCAAGTATCTCCTTGTCCACGGTGTCGTTGATATAACATATTGCCACATCGGTTTTTGACTTTTTGCCTATGGTTGTTATTTCGAATTTAAGTTCAGAAGTCTTCATACGCCGTCTGACCATGGCCATATTGTTGCGGAGAATTTCCGAAAAGCCCTCCTCAGACCCTCTTTCCATAACCTCGGAAACGGGTGAGCCGATGCTTCTTGTGGGGGCGCTTTGAACGCCTATACAAAGGGCAAAATCAAATCCGTCGACTATAATGACCGCCCAGCCGGACATAAGAAATCTGAGCAGCTCCTCGATACTTTTGACCCGCTTTTGGTCGGGGGAGGAGGAGATGCTTTTTTCTATAAATTCAAAGCGTTCCCTCCCGTCTGACGGAAGGGTTTTTGCGGCAAGTATTTTTTCGATAACCTGCCGCTCAAGCTGTTCCTTATCCACGAGGTTTTCCATTGTAAGACAAACAAAATCGTGTCCAATTGCCGAAAAATCGCGATAGATAAAATCATCCGAATCTCCGATCTTTCCTTGTATTACGGTCATATTGTCGCTTAGCGAACAGCCTAAAAAGGCAGAATTGTATTTTGTCAAGATATCCCTCTTTTCAAAATGGGCGGGGCAGGTCGAAGAATTTTGTCGGAAAGAAAAATGCTCAGATACAAGGAGAAAGCGCAGTTCATCCTATCGGGTTAACGAGTATTTTAACGCAGTATGTGGAAATTTTTCTCCGCCAACATCGTGCTCGTATGTGTGCATTGTGGTTAAATAATCTCTTTTTGGGCAAAATAAGCTTTGGTGATGAATTATGTTTGTAACGCTTATCCGCTCGGTAATTTTATATTTTACCGTTATACTCAGTCTTCGCCTTATGGGAAAGCGCCAGATAGGTGAGCTTCAGCCGGGAGAGCTTGTGGTCACGATTATGATTTCAGAATGTGCCGCCGCTCCCATTCAGGATCTCGACCGACCTGCCCTTAATGGTATTATAGCCATTTTTTGCTTGGTTATTCTTGAGGTGCTGCTGTCGGTTGCAACCCTTAAACTGCCGTGGGCAAGAAGGATGCTTGACGGCAGTCCGACTCTCATCATCAAAAACGGGGCTATCGACCAAAAGGCAATGAAGGCCTTGAGACTTACCATCGACGACATCAACGAAAGTCTTCGTCAGCAGGGAGTTTTCGACATTCGCGAGGTGGCCTTTGCCCTTGTGGAAACGGGAGGAAAGCTGAGTGTTAAAAAGAAAAGTCTTAAATCTCAGCCCACTGCCGAAATGCTGGGACTTAACCCATTGCCCGACAAACTGCCGGTCACGGTTGTGGGAGACGGCAGCACAAACAAGGCGAGCCTTCAAATTTGCGGGATTTCCGAGCAGCAGCTTGAAAAAATTATCGCAAAAAAGAAACTTAAGAAGCAGGAAATATTCTTAATGCTGTTTGACGGTGATAAGGATACCTATTTCGTCAAAAAGCAAAATGCCGACAGCAGGACAAATCAAAAAAGCTGAGTTTTTTGGCAAAAAACAATTGAGCAATCGTCGAGGAAGCAAAAAACACAAAGCAACAGAGAGTTTAAGGAGAAGAAAATGAAAAGACTTTATATTGCTGCCTTACTTTTTGCCGTTGCGGTGGCGCTGTGCATTACAAGCATGGCAGTTACTTCGCGGGTGGAAAAAGAGGTGGGCGAGCCTCTTGAAAAGACCATCGATTTTTTTGAAAAGGGTGAGACCGAAAAGGCAATCGAAAGCTTTTCGGCCGCAAAGCAAAACTGGGACGACATAAAGGAAACCACTGCGGTTTTTGCCTCCCATTCATCGGTGGACGAGCTTGACGAACAGATGACCCTTGTCTCGGCTCTTTTAAGCGAGCAAAGCGACGATTTTCTACCGCAAAGCGCTCTTTGTCTTTTAAAGGTACAAAATCTTTGCGACGGTGAGAAGGTAACTGTTAAAGCCCTTTTTTAAGGCAGTTTTCGACCGCAAAAAGTTTTAAAAAATTATCGTCATATGATTTAGAATAAAGACGGCGAAGAAAAATCAAGGGAGATAATTCAAAATCCGAAAGCAGCGGACAGCAATTGAGATTTTTCCGAAAAATCAAAAAACGCACATAAAAATCATAAAAAATATCCGGTCAGGAGGAATGAAAAAATGGGAATAAAAATTGAATCGTCGGGACAGACGGTGACCGCCTATCTCGACGGTGAGATTGATCACCATTCGGCAAGAGAAATGCGGGAAACCATCGACAGGGAACTTGAAAGCGGCAATGTCAAGTTGCTTATTCTTGACTTCCGGGACGTGACCTTTATGGACAGCTCGGGAATAGGTCTTGTTATGGGCAGATACCGCCAAATAAAGTTTTACGACGGCGAGCTTCAGGTACTTAACACATCATCCCAGATATATAAGGTCATGCGGGTGGCGGGACTGGACAGGCTCTGCCTTATCGAAAGGAGCTGTGTAAAAAAATGATCAAACCCATAAATGAAATGAAGCTTACACTTACCTCCCGTTCTTCAAACGAAAGCTTTGCAAGGGTAGCGGTTGCAGCCTTTGCCGCTCAGCTCGACCCTACGGTTGAGGAAATAGGTGACATAAAAACCGCTGTTTCCGAGGCGGTCACAAACTGCATCGTTCATGCATATAAAGAAACCCTCGGTCCCATTTACATAACGGTCGGAATCTTTGAAAACCGGAAGGTCAGGATAAAGATAAGAGATGTAGGCTGCGGGATTGAGGATGTGGAAAGGGCAATGGAGCCTCTTTTTACAACCGGCGGTGAGGAGCGTGCGGGACTGGGATTTGCGGTTATGGAAAGCTTCACCGACAACTTAAAGGTGCGTTCCAGAAAGGACAAGGGTACCACAGTGACTATGGAAAAGATAATCAAAAGACGATGAGCGGCGCGGTAAATCCACTTCCCCGCAAGACAAAAAAACCGCCCGAGAACGGACGGCAGGTTGAGGTTTCGCTAAACGACGAATTTGTCTCTCAAAATATAGGCCTTGTTCACGCTTGCTGCAACAGGTTTAAAAACCGCGGAGTGGAGTACGACGAGCTTTTTTCGGCAGGGTGTCTCGGGCTTTGCAAAGCTGTAAAAGGTTTTGACCGGGACAGGGGAATAAAATTTTCCACCTATGCCGTTCCGGTCATTTTGGGCGAAATAAAACTGCTTTTCCGTGACGGAGGAAGTATAAAGGTTGGGCGCGCCTTAAAGGAGCGGGCCATGCACCTTTTGCGAATAAAACAGCAGATGACTGTTATCCTTGGCCGTGAGCCGACAATTTCCGAGCTTTCCGAAAAGGCGGGGCTTTCCTACGATCAGACGGCCGAGGCTCTTTCGGCAGCCGCTCCGGTACTTTCCTTGACGGTGGGGGAGGACGGCAAATCAATCGAAATGGAGGTGAAGGAGGAAGGCTGTGAAGAAAACGTCGTTGGAAAAACCGCGCTTTTTCAGGCTCTTTCCCATTTGAGCGAAGGAGAACGAAAAATAATCGAGCTTAGGTATTTTTGCGGCGATACCCAAAGCCAGGCGGCCAAAAAGCTTGGTACAAACCAGGTGCAGATTTCCCGAAAGGAAAAGGCCATACTTTTAAAGCTGAGGAGTCAGCTTTTGTGAAAAGAGACGGCTGTGTTTTTCAGTTGATTTTGAGCGCAAAAAAAGAGCCCGACAAAATCGGACTCTTTTAGCTTTTATACTGTTTATTCATAACACGGCTGAACAAGCAGCTTTAAGGCTTTTAACTTATTTGCTTTCGTTAAGCTTAAGAGCAAAAGCAGATTTCTTGCGGGCGGCGGTATTCTTGTGGATAATACCCTTTGCCGCTGCCTGATCGATCTTCTTGACCGCCTCTCTTACAGCGACATCTTTATCTGCCGCGGAAGCTTCGATAGCAACGTTAGCCTTTTTAATAGCGGTTCTGAGTGCGGATTTGGCCGCCTTGTTACGGGCAGTTTTGGTCGCAATAACCTTTACGCGCTTTTTAGCTGACTTGATGTTTGGCATCTCTTTACACCTCCTGCCGAATTACGAATAGATAATAAATACAGTGACTTAAACTATAATATCATCATTCGGAATAAAATGCAAGTTTTTTTTAAAATATTTTTTTGTTTCGTTGCTAACAATAATTAAAAATATAAGGAATAGAGGTTAAAATATGCCCCAAAGAACCGATCTTGCTCTTGAAAAAAGGGAGCTTTCAGGAGAATGTAAGGGAATAACCGCTGCGGAAGAACAAAAAAACGGAGTTAAAGTCACCCGCATAAAAATAACCGATAAAGACGGAGAAAAAAGGGTGGGAAAGCCGATCGGCAACTACATCACCATAGAGGCCGACAGTCTCGACGGACAGCTTGACGGAAGCTGTCGGGAGATAATATCAAAGGAACTTGAAGCCCTTTTGCCGAAGGAAGGAACGGTGCTTGTGGCGGGGCTCGGCAATTCCGATATAACCCCCGACGCCTTAGGACCGAAAACCGCCTCCCAGGTGCTTGCCACCCGCCACATCGACGGACAGACGGTAAAGCATCTCGGCATTTCGAAGCTGCGGCCTGTTTGCGTGTTAAGCCCGGGCGTGCTCGGAAAAACGGGCATAGAAACTGCCGAGATAATACTCGGCGTGGCAGGAAAAATAAAACCCTCGGCCGTTATTGCGGTGGACGCGCTGGCGGCAATGGAGCTGTCAAGGCTGGGCAGGACGGTGCAGATCTCGGATACCGGAATTTGCCCCGGATCGGGAGTGGGAAACAGCCGAAAGGAAATAAGCAAACGGCTGCTTGGTGTGGACGTTATTGCCGTGGGCGTGCCGACTGTGGTTGACGCCGAGACATTGGCCGAGGAGCTTGCCGGAAAGGAACACGGTGCGGCCGCTGACAGAAGCGGAGTGGGTATGATGGTTACTCCCAGAGAGATAGACTCGGTTATCGACCACGCCTCCGATCTTGTGGCTCTGTCCATAAACTGCGCCCTTCAAAAGGAGCTTTCTCCCGAAGAAATTTGCGCCCTCATTTAAAGAGGGCGTTTTGTTTTGCCGTGAGCTTTTGCAACAAACGGCTTATTCCCTCGTATCATCATTGTGATGATTGATTGTTTTGTTTGGAGTTCTTCATGTGTGATGTGCGTATTAAAAAATCGTTTTTTAGAAAAACGGAGCAATAAAGAGAAAACACGCGAAAATCAAAGAGCCTTACCGATATTTTATTTTTTATATCAAAAATCGGTTGACATAGTCTTTTGTATGTGGTATTATTGCTTGGCGGTGAAAAGCCGCGGCGATTTGTTTCGCCGAAAAAAATCAGTTAAATTTATATTATATATTCGGAGGAAAGCAATATGTCAACTTATATGCCCAAAGCAGCCGACATTGAGCGCAAATGGTATGTCCTCGACGCAGAGGGTAAGCCCCTCGGACGCGTTGCGGCAGTTGCTGCCGATCTTCTTCGCGGCAAGCGCAAGACCACATTTGTTCCCCATCTCGACTGCGGAGATCATGTTATCATCATCAACGCCGACAAGGCTGTGCTGACCGGTAACAAGCTCACCCAAAAATTCTATCGCCGTCACACCGGCTACATCGGCCACCTTAAAGAGACCGATTACGGCACCCTTATGGCCCAGCGCCCCGAGCTCGCTATGGAGCTTGCGGTTAAGGGAATGGTTCCCGACAATACCATCGGTCGCAACGCCCTTACCCGTCTTCGCGTTTACAAGGGCTCCGATCATAAGCATGCGGCTCAGAAGCCCGAAGCTTACACACTTTAAGGGAGGTAACGAATAATGTACGACAGCAAACCTTATTTCTACGGCACCGGCCGCAGAAAAAGCTCGGTAGCCCGCGTCCGCGTTTACAACGGCACCGGTAAAATCACCATTAACGATCGTGATATCGACGATTATTTCGGTCTCGAGACCCTTAAGCTCATCGTTCGTCAGCCTCTTGCAGCCACCAAGACGAACGGAAAATTCGACATCGTTTGCCGCGTAGGCGGCGGCGGAGTTACCGGCCAGGCCGGTGCTATCCGTCACGGACTTTCCCGCGCTCTGCTTCAGTATGACGCCGAGCTTCGCCCCATTCTCAAGAAAGCCGGTTTCCTGACCCGCGATCCCAGAATGAAAGAGCGTAAGAAATACGGTCTCAAGGGAGCCCGCCGCGCACCCCAGTTCTCCAAGAGATAATTTCTCCTTTCAAAGCATTTCAAAATCAAAGAGCCTCTGCTTTTTGCAGAGGCTCTTTCTTGCACGGAAATGCGTGGAACAGACTGCAGGGCTTTACTGACCAAGCTGTCGGTGGAATGCCGCTGTTAAAGGAAACAAAGCCTTGCGATATTACCGACAAAAACCGCCGTGAGAGGTAGGCTCTTACGGCGGTTGTTTTAATATATACAGATATTAGGGTTGCGGCGACTTAAATGACATAGTTGTCTGCGGGAGAAATCTCCATAAGGTCGGCTATGGTTATGCCGTCGAAAAAGTCGTTGGTCATTTTATAAAACTTCCGCCACATGGAAATGGTGCGGCATTCTCCGGCGAGAGAACAGGGGGGAGCTTCCTTTGAAAGACAGGCGACCGGGGCTAAATCCCCTTCGGCCAGCCGCAGAACCTCTCCCACCGTCAGAAACTGCGGGTCGGTTTTAAGCTTGTATCCGCCGCCCTTGCCGTGTATTCCCTCAACGAGTCCGTTTTTGGTCAGCAGCGGCATTATTTTTTCGATGTATTTCAGCGAAATGTCCTGCCGTGCGGCAACCTCTTTCATGGGAATGTATTCACCGCTTCGATGTTCGGCCAGATCGATGATAACCCGCAGGGCATATCTGCCCTTGGTGGAAATCTTCATTTTCGTCAGTCCTTTGATTTTGGAATAATGTGTGCTTGATATGTGATGCCGTGCATTTTGAGTCTGTTTCGCGGCTGCCGAACAATGCTGCCGGGGTCGGTGCGAGCCTGCTTAACCGCTTGCTCAGCGCGTCTTCATTGTCGGCTCAATGTCCTTTAAGCTGCCGGTTAAGCTGCTCGGCATATCTCACCGTTTCCATGGCGTCCTTGGCATATTTGTCGGCGCCTATGCGCTCTGCATAATCGGCGGTCATAACCGCGCCTCCCACCGCTATTTTGCAATAGGGAGCAGCCTCTTTAAGCAGCTTTATGGTCTGCTCCATTGCGGGGACGGTGGTGGTCATAAGGGCGCTGAGTCCGCAAAGGGGAGCCTTTACTTTTGTGACCTCCTCGACCACTTTTTCGGGATCAACATCCTTGCCGAGATCGATAACATCAAAATCATAATTTTCGAGCAGGGTTTTAACAATATTTTTGCCGATGTCGTGAATATCGCCTTTTACGGTGGCAATGACAATCTTGATTTTTTTCTGTTTGTTTTCTCCCGAGCCTGCCATTTTTTCCTTTATACATTCAAAGGCCGACTTCGCCGCCTCGGCGCTCATAAGAAGCTGAGGAAGATAAAGCACCTTTTGTTCGAATTTTTTGCCCACCGTGTCAAGGGCGGGAATTATGTGGCCGTCGATTATCGAAAGGGGCTGCTCGGTTTCAAGAAGTTTTTGGCACTCGGCGGATGCCCGCTCCTTAAAGCCCTTGGTTATGGCTTCAAAAAGACTGCCGCCGGTATCGCCTTGATTCCTTTCACCCGATTTTATGGAGACGGTTTCTTCTATGCTTTGGGCAAAGGAGATATACTGCCCGCAGTTTTGATCGAATCCGCCGAGCAGAAGGTATGTGTAATATGCCTTTAAAATGTCGGGGGATTTGGGATTGACAATGCCGGCCGAAAGGCCTCTTTCAAGGGCAAGGGTGAAAAATGCACCGTTCACCGTCTGTCTTGAGGGCAGTCCGAAGGAGACATTTGAAACACCCAGCACGGTATTTTGCCCCATTTCGTGTCTGATGTAATCGAGGGTATCGAGGGTGGTTGCGGCGGCGTTGCAATCGACGCTGACCGACATACACATAGGGTCAAAAACAATATCCTTTCTTGCTATGCCGTAGCCTTCGGCCGTTTTGAGTATCTTCTCGGCGACCGCTATGCGTCCCTCTTTGGTTTCGGGAATTCCGTTTTCGTCGAGGGTCAGCGCCACCACCGTTCCTCCGTATTTTTTAACCAACGGGAAAACGGCCTCCATGCTTTCCTTTTTGCCGTTGACCGAGTTGACCATCGCCTTGCCGTTGTAGATTCTCAGAGCCTTTTCCATGGCCTTTGCATTTGAAGTGTCGATTTGCAGAGGCAGGTCGGTGACTGTTTGAAGCTCAAAAACCGTATGCTCAAGCACCGTCGGCTCGTCTATTTCGGGAAGACCCACATTAACGTCGAGAATGTGGGCTCCCGCGTCCTGCTGAGCCGCCGCTTCACCTAAAATATAATCGGTATCCCCTTCAAGAAGAGCCTGTTTAAACCGCTTTTTGCCGGTGGGATTTATGCGCTCTCCGATGATGATCGGCTGATTTCCTATTTCGACATATTTTCCGTAGGAGCAAACGCAGGTGATGTTTTTTTCTTCTATGGGAAGCACGGGGTCGTTTTTCGTGGCTTCCACCGTCTTTTTTATGTATTCGGGAGTGGTGCCGCAGCATCCGCCGAGAATGGATACTCCGAGCCCGCTTATTTCCTCCATTTCCTTTGCAAAGCCGTCGGCGTCGAGGTCGTAAAAGGTCTTTTCGCCGTCGTTTCTCGGCAGTCCCGCATTGGGTTTTGCGAAAATGGGGGTGGAGGAATGGCTTAAAAGTTCCTTTATGGGACCTAAAAGCTGCTTGGGGCCGAGGGAGCAGTTGACCCCGATGGCGTCCACCGATAGACCCTCCAAAAGCGCCGCCATGGCGGCGGGGGAGGCACCGGTCAGCAGCTTGCCGTTTTCACCGTAGGCATTTGAAGCAAATACGGGAAGATCGCAGCTTTCCTTTGCGGCAAGTACGGCCGCCTTGGTCTCGTAGCTGTCGCTCATGGTTTCAATGAATATAAGATCGGCGCCGTGAGCGGCTCCGAATTTTACCGTTTTTGAGAATATTTCAACCGCCTTTTCAAATTCCAAATCGCCCAGCGGCTTTAATAGCTTGCCGAGAGGGCCGATGTCGAGAGCGACATATTTTTCTCCCTTTGACGAGGAAAGGGCGGCGGCTTTTTTTGCGTTTTCGATGGCGGCGGCAATGATCTCCTCGGTTTTTCGGCCGAATTTCAGGGTGCTTGCGCCGAAGGTGTTGGTGCAAACGATGTTTGACCCTGCGTCGAAATAGCTTTTGTGTATGTCCACCATATCGTCGGGGTGAGAAAGGCTCCAAAGCTCGGGAAGCTCGCCGGGCGCAAGTCCTCTTTGCTGAAGAAGGGTGCCGCAGCCGCCGTCGAGATATAGCCGTTTTGTTTTGAGCTGTTCTTTTTTAAGCATTGAATTCATGGCTCCTTTCTGAAATTGCAATCGGAGTTTTCACAGTATAAACATCCCGATGTATCCCTGCAGGGGGAGTCGGATATTCCCACAATGGCCGTAACCGATTTTGACGGACTCATTAAAAGCGATTCCGAAAGGGACAGTCCTATTTTTCTAAAGCAGTCAAGCAGGGAAAAAATATCCTTCTGAAATTCAAGGGGAAGATCACCGTAACCGGGGGAAAATCTCGGCCGTGTGAATTTTCCTTCCTTCGCTTTTTGACCCTTTATATCGTCGCAGAATGCGTTGCAGGCGGCTTCTATCCGTTCGGCACCTATTGCTCCCAGTATTACGGCTTTGGAGGGGCTTATGAGACCGTATTTGCTTATAAGTCTGTCTATTTCCACACCCACCGTTGCGGCAAATATCACGGCACTGCCGCAGTTTCTGAGATTTTTGCAAAGGTCTGCACTCCGTGTTTTTGCAAATGTAAGGTCGACGGTCTGTCCGTCGATTTTTACGGGCACTTCGCAAAAACATACCCTGCCGATAAAATCGCGGCACATATCGGTGCATTCGCAAACCGTTTCCCGCATCGTTTGGCCCGGCTGTTTTATGCCGGAATAGCGGTATATTTCCCCCATATCAAAGGGAAGCAGCTCATAGCTTTTCTGAAATATCGTCATATTATCTTTTTACCGAGTATGCGGGAAAGGTTTTCGCTTATCTTCTCGGCCACATCGGGCTTGTTCATGGAATAGACGTGAACGTTGCTGATGCCGTTGGCATAGAGATCGATTATCTGATCGGTGGCATAGGCGATGCCGGCCTGTTTCATTGCATCGGGACTGTCTCCGAAGGCATCAACCAGGCTTAAAAATCTTTGGGGCATAAAGGAACCGGAAAGCTCTTTGGCTCGTTTGACCTGATTTGCCGAGGTTATGGGCATTATTCCGGCGATCACCGGAACGGTTATGCCGGCCTCTCTTATTTTATAAAGGAAATTGTAAAGCAGATTGTTGTCGAAAAACATCTGGGTGGTCAGAAAATCGCAGCCGGCATCTGCCTTTTCTTTAAGGTGTCTTATATCCTCCCGCTGATTTTTGCTTTCGGGGTGTATCTCGGGATATGCGGCGGCGCCGATGCAAAATTCAGGGGCAAGACGCTTTATATCTCTTACAAGCTCAACGGCATAGCGATAGTCCCACAGGGTTCTGTCCTCGTTTTGTCTTTCCTTCGGGATGTCGCCTCTGAGAGCCATAATGTTTTCTATGCCCGCATCCTTAAATGAGTCTATCATTTTTTCCACCGTCTGTTTTGTGGAAGAAATGCAGGTCAGATGGGCAAGAGAAGGCACACCGTATTGCTTCTTGATGTTTTTGGCTATGGCAAGAGTGTATTCGCTGGTGCCGCCGCCTGCTCCGTAGGTCACGCTCATAAATGACGGAGAAAGCTTGGCAATTTCCTCTGTGGAGCTTTTTACGCTTTCAAAAAGGGAATATGTCTTTGGAGGAAAAACCTCAAAAGAAAGGGAATAACGGCGGGATTTTAACAGTTCTGAAATTTTCATAAACATTCTCCGTTAAAATTGATTTTGGCGATTTACTTCTTAAAAAGTCTGTCTGCTGAAAAACGGAATATGTGCCGCCCCATTATGCTCCGTTATGCTGCCGGAATTTTATTTTGCCGAAAAGCGCGCAGGAAGGCTAAATCAAACAGGCGCGGGATGGGAACAAAGACAAAAATATCGGCGGCAGACAAAGCGTGAGGTAAAATACTCCGAAACGGGATTCACCATCCTCATTATAGCACTGTTTGCCGCCGATTTAAAGGCTTTTTATAGCATAAAAACGGTTTGAATTTTTAAAAATGTTTGCAAAACGCACAGTAAAACATTCGTTTAAAGGAAACGAAAGGGTTTTCCTTTGTGCAATGCTTCATTTTTGCATTATTCCGCGAAAAGCGGGGTGGAAAGATATCTGTCGCCGGTGTCGGGAAGCAGTACAACAATGGTTTTGCCTTCGTTCTCGGGACGTTTTGCAAGCTCGATGGCAGCAAAAGCCGCTGCGCCCGAGGAAATTCCCACAAGCACGCCTTCCTTGTGACCGATCTTTCTGCCGGTGGCAAAAGCATCGTCGTCGGCAACGGGAATGATTTCGTCATAAACCTTGGTGTCAAGCACATCGGGAACAAAGCCTGCGCCGATGCCCTGGATCTTGTGCGCTCCGGCAACGCCGGTAGAAAGTACCGCAGAAGTGGCAGGCTCAACCGCTACAACCTTGACCTCGGGTTTTTTGGATTTAAGATATTCACCCACACCGGTGATTGTTCCGCCGGTGCCTACGCCTGCCACAAATATGTCTACCGCTCCGTTCGTGTCTTCAAAAATTTCGGGACCGGTATGCTCAAAATGGGCCTTGGGGTTGGCAGGATTAACAAACTGACCGGGAATAAAGCTGTTGGGAATCTCCTTTGCAAGCTCGTCAGCCTTGGCAATGGCGCCCTTCATACCTTTGGTTCCGTCCGAAAGTACAAGCTCGGCACCGTATGCCTTCATAAGCTGACGGCGCTCAACCGACATGGTTTCGGGCATAACGATGATGATGCGATAGCCCTTTGCGGCGGCCACTGCGGCAAGACCGATGCCGGTGTTGCCCGAGGTGGGTTCGATAATTACCGATCCTTCTTTTAGTTCGCCCGAAGCCTCGGCCTCGTCGATCATGGCTTTGGCAATACGATCCTTTACCGATCCTGCGGGATTGAAATATTCAAGCTTGGCAAGAATCTTGGCCTTTAACCCCAGTTCTTTTTCGATATGTGTAAGTTCGAGCAGGGGAGTTGAACCGATAAGCTGATCTGCGGAAGAATAAACCTTTGACATAATAACTACTCCTTTTTTATTCGGTCGGCTGACGGTCGGCCGTTTTGTTTTAATGTTTTTTGATTGAATGAACTCGCTTATTACCTACCTATCTCGTAGGTTGGTATGATAATACACCCTTCATAAGCATTTGTCAAGTCCTTTTTTAAATATTTTTAAAAATTTTTTCAAAGGTGTTGACCGACCGCCTTATTACGGTTAGTATAGTGGTTGAACCGTCGTAGAAAACTGAACTTCGGAAAAAACGGGATATGTTTGTCGGTTGTGTACCGACAGCGGCATAGGAGGTAAAGCCATGGAATTTATCCAGAGTATTGATTGGTCGATTCTTCATTTTATAAGAGATAATCTTTTTTGCCCGTTCTTAGATGCGGTTATGCCCATCATATCGACGCTCGGAAACAGCGGAATTATATGGATAGCCATATCGGCAGCTCTGCTTTTTTCAAAAAAGTACAGAAAATACGGTCTGATGTGTCTTTGCGGGATGCTCATAGGCCTGCTTGCGGGCAATGTGGTACTTAAAAATCTTGTTGCCCGACCGAGGCCCTGCTGGACTGAGGATATATCATTGCTGATAAAAAATCCCACCGATTTTTCTTTTCCCTCAGGGCACACACTTTCGTCGGTCATTTCGGCCGTCATTCTTTGCTCGGCGGGAAGAAAATTTGCTGCCTTTGCCATACCGCTTTCCGTTTTTATCGCCCTTTCAAGGCTGTATCTTTATGTTCACTTTCCGTCGGATGTTATTTTTGCCGCGCTGCTCGGAATAGTCATAGGCTTTATGACCCTTGCATTATCAAAAAAAATAAAGCCTCTTCAAAGAATTTAAGCTGTTTGCGGATGGTTTGATGCCACTCTGGCGCAAATAATTGCAAACATAAAGCTACCGCTGTATTTTTTAATCTCGGTGCTTAACCATAGCGCACACATACGAACGCGATTTTGGCGGAGAAAAATCCCCATAT
>CAJJNV010000010.1 GCA_905193225.1 uncultured Oscillospiraceae bacterium
CCGAAGCCGGGGTCCTTAACTATCTGCACCGTATGTTTTTTGAGGTATTTTACCACCTGCTTATATTCGGGAATTTCCTTGCAGTCGTCCCGCATTAGCATTTTATCGAGCACATTAAAGTAGGCGTTGCGATAGCGGAACTCGGCATAAGGGAGCGCCTCGGGGCAAAGCTCCTTTACCTGTTTAACGCATTTATCGTATGCCTCGATAACATCGAGATCTCCCTTGCGAAATGGCTTTGTGGTAATGCTGTCTGCCCGGCGGAAATAGTAGTACATAGGCTTTGACGTAACGGCGGTCTTTTCCACCCTTTTTAAAATTTGCGGAGTGAAAAACCCGTCCTCATAAAGCTTGCCTACCGGGAATCTCACATTCCCCACCGTCTGCCTTTTATAAAGCTTGTTGCAGGCCGAGGGAATACCGTCTCCCCTTAACATATATTTATAGCTTTCGACCTTGTTAAGGTTAAATTCCTTTATTTCCTTAACCTGGGTGACCTCTTTGCCCTCAAAGACGTCCATGGCCGAGCAAACGGCCAGATCGGCGTCGTTTTCGGTGATGAGGCGGTGAAGGGTCTCGAGCATTTTTTCGTCTATATAATCGTCCGAATCGACAAAGGAGATAAACTCCCCCGCCGAATGCTCGATACCGTAGTTTCGCGCGTCCGAAAGGCCGCCGTTTTGTTTGTGGAAAGCCTTTATGCGGCTGTCGGTCTGCTGAAAATCATCGCACATTTTTCCGCTTTTGTCGGTGGAACCGTCGTCTATGAGAAGTATTTCAAGGTCCTTGTATGTCTGCGCGGCTATCGATTTAACACACCGCTCAAGATATTTTTCGACATTGTATACCGGAACGATAACGCTTATCATACGCCTTCCTCCCTGAGTATTTTCAGGGTTCTTTCAAGGCCGGATTTTATGTCAAACCTTGCTTTAAATCCCATTGCATTGATTTTGGCGGAATCGAGAAGAGCCTTTGTGGCCTTGGAATAGCCCTTTCGCTCCTGCTCGTCGGGCAGCTCGAAAACCACCTTTTTACCTGCGTTTTCGGCGAGTATGGCGGCGAGGTCTTTAAGCCTTATATCCGATCTTTCGTCTGCGATGTTGTAGCTCTGTCCCTTTTCTCCCTTTAAAAGAAGGAATAAAAGTCCGTAAACCACATCTGCCGCATAGCAGTATGAAAAGAGCTGTGTTCCCTCGCTTTTAAGCACAATGTCCTCGTATGCGGCGGCTTTCTTTATGAACTGGGCAAGGGCCTTGCTGTCGGTTTTAAGCATGCTCGGACCGTAAACACGGCAAATTCTCGGAATGACAATATCCATACCGTATTTTTCGATGTATGCCTGGCAAAGAGCCTCTCCCGCCCGTTTTCCTTCGGGGTAGCCCGCTCTAAGGGTGTTGCAGTCGATGTATCCGAGATAGCTTTCGGAAAATTTGTCGGTGTCTCCCCTGTTTTCGCCGTATATTTCGACGCTCGACAAAAAGACCGACCGCTTCGCTCCGCAAAGATTTGCATAATCAAGAGCGTTTTTTGTTCCCACAACGCCGGTCAGCACGGTGCCTATGGGGTCGGCGGCATAATCTCTCGGGTGTGTGTTGCTGGCGCAGTGGAACATATAGTCGAATTTTTCATGAAATTCGAGGGGATTATTTATATCTCCCTCAATAAATTTAAAATTGGGGTCATCGGAATATTTTTCAAACCTTGCCTTTGCGCGCCGGGCGTTTCTGGCAAGGGCAAGCACGGTTATACCGCTGCCATGCTTTTCGTTCCGATACATAAGCGCGTCGGCAAGCACGCTGCCTATCATTCCGGTGGCGCCGGTTATGAAAACCGTCGAGCCGTCGAGCTTTTCTATACCCTCAAGTGAATTTATATATTCAAGATCGTCGATATAATCCCTGTTTTCAATAAGCATTTTATCTTGTCCTTACTTTTTCATTTTAAGCATGGCCTTAAAGACCTCAAGATCGTCGGGAGAGGTCAGTTTAAGGTTTTTGTCGCTTCCGGCGGCAAAATGGAGGGTTTCGCCCAGATCCACCATCATAGTATTTGTATAAGAGGAGCCGTAAATTCCGATTTCCTTTTCAAAAGCCTCGCGGTATCTTGCAAGAAGATTTCCGAATTTATAGGCCTGGGGTGTGGAAACGCGGCGCAAAGTCTCTCTGGGGATATACTGTGTGGTTGTCTCGCCGTTGTTTGTAACAAATATCTGCTCATTATACGGCAGCGAGGTAACGGCGTTGCCGTATTTCTGGCAGGTGACGATAACATCCGAAAGCACCTCTTCGTCAACCATCGGACGGATGCCGTCGTGAATTATGACAATGTCGTCGTCCTTGCAGATACCCTCTAAACTTTCAACGCCGTTGCGGATGGACTCCTGTCCCGTGGCACCGCCCTTAACGATGCTTTTAAGCTTGGTTATCCCGTTTTTCTCGGCATAGGATTTAAGGGTGTCCTGCCAACCGTCGATGCATACGCAGACAATATTGTCAACAAGAGGATGTTTTTCAAAAACCTCGAGGGTGTAAATTATGACCGGCTTTCCGTCAAGCAGTATAAACTGCTTGGGAATATCCTGTCCCATTCTTACTCCCCGTCCGCCGGCAATTATAACAGCAGTGATCATTTTTCTTCTCCCTTTCCGATGAGATAATATTTTCCCTTATAAATTTTATAGCTGTGTTCGCAATCGAGCTTTATGACATCGTGGTGAGCCACCTGTTTTTCCTTTGGCGGCAGCTTCATATAATCCCCAAAGGCAATTTTAAGATAGTCGTCATAGCCTACGGGAATGGGCATTTTGGTGTCCTCGAAATCCACGAACAAGGCTTTTTCAAATGCCGATTTCGGATATTTCTTTTTCATATATCCGGGGCCCGAGCAAAGCTCGGTTATGCTGTCGCAATCGGCGATTTTGTACTTGGTCATCTTGCGCTCGGCACGCTTCCAGATCTTATATCTGATGTTTTTCCCCCTGAAAATTCCCAGCAGTATTTTCGAGCCGACCGCCATAAGCCCGCCGTGCTTTTCGGGCACTGTCTGGGCGCAGAAAAGCGAATAAATGAGGGCATGAATGACCTGCCATTTTCTCGAAAGAGAGGAGCTCGGATACCCGTCGAGAGGAAGTATGTCAAGCACCACTCCGTGCACCATATCAAGATCCTGCTGATAGGGCTTTATGAGGGTGGTTTCGCTGTCTCTGATGGTTATAAAAAGATTTCGGTCGACGGTATCTTTACCGGGCTTTGAAAGCTTATATCGCTCCTGCTCATCGTTATTCCAAAGCTTATAAAGCTTTTCATAGTCGTCACGCGGCATAAAAAAGTCGAGATCGTCGTCCCAGGGGATAAAGCCCTTGTGCCGCACGGCACCGATACATCCCCCGCCGCAAAAATAGCACATAAGCCCGTTTTCATTACAAAAATCGACAAAGTACTTTGCCATATCCATATTGATTTTATGAAGAGCAGCAAGCTCATCCTTTGTATATTCCGGCATACTTTGGCCGTCCTTTCGTCCTTTGGCAAAAAGGTTTTTAAAAAGATGCTGTAATTATTCAATAGATTATACCATATACCTCAGCAAAAAACAACTTATATTTAATTTTTGTAACCTCTGTGTTTTAATCCGCCCGCATCTGCCCTTATGGGCTTTGCAAGTTCTTTTCTTGCTGCCTGAGACCTCGTGTGAAAAAAATTCTCAAAAAGTCAACAATCGGGTCAAAAACGCTTGACAACAACCGACGGATATGTTAATATAGCGTGTATGCAGGTGAATTTAAATTTTAACGCCTGCTCCTTGCTCCCGGTAAAAGGGGGCCTAATGACCAAAAGGAGGTGCTGACAAATGTCAAAATACGAGGTAATGATGGTATTTTCCGTCAAGAACGGAGAGGATACCGCCAATGCATTGCTTGAGAAATTCAAGGCAATGATCGAGAAAAACGGCACAATCGACAACATCGATGTATGGGGTAAGCGCAGACTTGCCTATCTCATCGACGACGAGCCCGAGGGCTTCTATGCTGTTGTCAAATTCACCGCGCAGCCCGAGTTTCCCGCCGAGCTTGACCGTGTGTTCAAGATTACCGACGGCGTGCTTCGCACAATGATCACCAACATCGACTAAGGAGGGGAATTTAATGCTTAATTCCGTAATTATGATGGGCAGGCTCACCGACAATCCCGAGCTTCGCCAAACTCCCTCCGGCCGTTCGGTCTGTTCTTTCACCATCGCTGTCGAGCGTACCTTCAAGGCTCAGGGAGCCGAGCGCCAAACCGACTTCTTCGATGTAGTCGCATGGGGCTCATCGGCCGACTTTGCTTCAAAGTATTTCAACAAAGGTCAGCTGGTAGCTGTTCAGGGAAGAATGGAAACCCGTTCATACGAAGACCGAAACGGCGTGCGCCGCAAGGCGTTTAACATTGTCGCCGAAAACTTGCATTTTGCCGAGCCCAAGAGAGATTCCTATGCCGGAGGCGGTCAGCCCGCTCCCTCATATGAGGATCAGTCTCAGGCCACTCCCGCTTTTGAAAACAACGGGAACGACAGCTTCCGCGAGATAAGCGACGGCGACGACGATCTCCCCTTCTGATTTTCGCAAAGCATTTTAAAAGGGCCGCCGAAACAGAGAACGGAGACAAAAAATTTATAATGTTAGGACTGAATATAAATGGAAAACGAGAACATCGTTGAGACCAAGGCTGTTGAAACTGCCGAGGCCGCTGCTCCCGCCGAGGCAAAGCCCGAAAGAGCCGAGCGCCCCGAGAGAGCTGAGCGTCCCGAACGCCCCGAGCGTCCTATGCGCGGAAACCGCAAGGGCCGCAGAAAGGTTTGCAGTTTCTGCGTAGAGAAGGCTGAAACCATCGACTATAAGGATGTTGCTAAGCTCCGCAAGTATACTTCCGAGCGCGCAAAGATCCTTCCCCGCCGTGTGACCGGCACCTGTGCCCGTCACCAGAGAGCTCTGACCACCGCCATCAAGCGCGCACGTCACGTTGCTCTTCTCCCCTACATCAGCGACTGATATAGGTTTGACAATCGAACTTTAAAAGCCGATTTTAACCACCCTTAAGTTTTTAAAAACCCGTTTTCCCTCTTTTGCGAAAACGGGTTTTGTTTTAATGATAAAATAACAATATACTTTTTTACAAATGTGAAAATAAGGAACCGTTTATGAAAGAAAACACCTGCTGCTTCAGCGGTCACAGAAGCCTTTCCCATAGCGACACCGAAAAAATTTTAAAAGATCTTGAACAGATAATTTCAAGGCTTTTAACCCTCGGCATAACCGACTTTTGCACCGGCGGTGCAAAAGGCTTCGACACGCTGGCCGCCGAAAAGGTTTTAAAGTTTAAAAAGACCAACAAAGATGTGCGGCTGCTGCTTTTTTTGCCCTGCAAAGAGCAGGCCGACAAATGGGATGAGAAGTCCCGTGATCGATATATGACCATTCTCGCCCTGGCCGACGAGGTAACATACGCCTGCGAGCATTACACAAGCTATTGTATGAGCAAGCGCAACAGAATGCTGGTCGACAAAAGTTCGGTATGCATAACCTATCTGAAAAGAAAGACAGGCGGAACGGCCTACACCGCCGATTATGCCAAAAAGCAGGGACTTGAAATATTCAATATTGCAGAGGATCGGGCTGATAAGCCCATTGTGCTGACAAAACAGCTTGAGATCGGAAATATGTGACTTTTAAAGGGCGACGATAAGACGCCCCCTTTAAAAACGGCACCGCACGGTGCATTTTATGTTCCATTGCTTTTATTTTAGCAAATTTAAAAGCCGCACCTTCGCAGAGGAGGATTTTCCCCCTGCCGAAAATGCGGCTTATTTTTTGCTTTTATATTTGCTAAAAACGGTTGTTTTTCAACAATTTATAATCTGCAGGCACCGAGATCAAATAATAATCTCCACCCCGTCGGGAGCCGAAAAGTTTATTTTCGGGCGGCCGTTTTTGTTTTCAATCGAAAGTTCAAGAACACCGTAAGGTGTGGGATAGCTTGCCTTTATGAATTTAAGATTGCCCATTTTGGGCTTTATCTCAATTTTCCTGCAGCCTGCGCCGATAATATGTATTCCCGCAACCTGCTCCATAAGGAAAGGCACCGCGCCCGACGCCCATCCGTGGCAAAGACTGTGACGGAAGCCTTTATAGCAATAGTCTCCCCTATCGCCGTGTATATCATCCTGTCCGTCCTTAGGAAGGTCGGTTATGCTGCCGGTATTTTTCGCCCAAAGGGGATCGTAATCCTCCCAGAAGGTGGTGGCGCCCCTTTGAAGCATACCGAGGCTGTATTTTTTAAGAATGTTAAGAGCCGATATCTCGTCGGTATCCGCAAGCTCCTTTAGGGTATAAAAAAGCAGGTATGAGGAAATGCCGTCGCTGCCGTTTTTCTTTATAACCTCGGCCGCCTGCTCCTTTTTCATAAGGCCTGCCGCCGACATAAACGCCGCTGTCTGTTTTTGTCCCTCGTGGTCTCCGGGAATTTTTGAAATCTTTTCGGCCTTATTTCTGCAGATCTCACAAAGCCGGCTGTCGTTTAAAAATTCCGAAATGAGAGCGCCCTTTTCAAGGGCGATTTTAAGCAGCGCCCTTACCCCGCTTTTTTCCGAAAGCTCCTTTTGGTGGGTAGGCCAATCGAGAAAATAGTTTCCGACACTGTCGCTGCCGTCGTCATTTACCTTGCCGCAAAAAAGCCGCAAAAGCGAGAGGACATATTCCTTCTGCCCGGTTAAAAGACTGCTGTCACCCGAATAGAAGTAATAATCCCAGGCAATGATCAGCCACCACATAGAATATGACGCCATTCCGTTCATATAAAGCGGCAGCGGCGCCTGAGAACGGGCAAATTCAAGGCTTTTATTGATTAAGCCGAGAGGCCCGAAAACCGTCCGTGCCGTCAGCATTTCGGGGTGCATATCACCTATCCACACAAGGCGGTCACGCTTTATGCCGTCCCACACCATATTCTGAAGATTGAGATGGCAGGTATATGCGGCGGTATCGAATATGCGGTTGACGTCATCATCATCGCAGCAAAAGCTGCCCTTATATTCAAGCTCTCTGTATATAAATACCGCAGGAGCGGCCTTAATTGCGATTTTAGCCTTTGGCTCGGTAAGCTCGATCTTAACAAATCTAAAGCCGGTCTGACCCCATTCCTGATCGCTGTATGAAGGAACGGGAATTTCAAAATCACGAACGGCATGGTCGTTGCAGGCACCCTTTTGCCCGATCAAAGACATAGCCTCACACAGTGATTCTCCGAAGGTCAGCCGCACCTTAGGATAGGCCGTAATTTCCGAAACAAAGTTTAAAAGCCTGATTCCTCCGTGAAGCTCCTTTCCGAAATCCAGCACCACAAAGGCGTTTTGCCCGTCTCCGTCGTTGGAAAGCTCGGTCACATCGGTTTCGTTAAGGCCGATCTGGAGGGTCTTTGCCTTAAGAAGGGCCTCGGGATTTTTAACATTTCCTCCAAGGCCGGCGATTTTTTCGGGCAATATGTATTTTCTTACCCGCTCGTCCTTTTCCAAAAAATCAAAACTGTCTATTATACTCATAGTTTTTCCCTTAAAATTTTGATAAACCTTTATCTTTAATAACGCGGGCCTGTTTGACGCGAGCCCACAGCTTTAAAAAAACCGCCGTGGTAGCCCCGCGGCGGTTTTTGTTACAAAAGCATCTCAGGCTTAAATTATTTAAGCTCAGAGAAATATTTGATGGTGCGGACCATCTGGCTGGTGTAGGAGTTCTCGTTGTCGTACCAGGAAACGACCTGTACCTGGGTGTTGCCGTCCTCCATGGGAGCAACCATGGTCTGGGTTGCATCGAAGATGGAGCCGTAGGTGGAGCCTACGATGTCGCTGGAAACGATCTCGTCGGTGTTGTAACCGAAGGACTCGGTAGCAGCAGCCTTCATAGCGTCGTTGATCTGCTCCTTGGTTACCTTACCCTTAACAACTGCCACGAGAATGGTGGTCGAGCCGGTGGGGGTGGGAACGCGCTGAGCCGAGCCGATGAGCTTGCCGTTGAGCTCGGGGATAACAAGGCCGATAGCCTTTGCAGCGCCGGTGGAGTTAGGAACAATGTTGACAGCGCCTGCGCGGGAACGGCGGAGATCGCCTTTGCGCTGGGGACCGTCGAGGATCATCTGATCGCCGGTGTAGGCGTGGATAGTGCTCATGATACCGCTCATAATGGGGGCAAGGTCGTTAAGAGCCTTGGCCATGGGAGCGAGGCAGTTGGTGGTGCAGGAAGCAGCCGAAATAACGGTATCCTCTGCCTTAAGGATCTTGTGGTTTACATTGTAAACAACGGTGGGAAGGTCGTTGCCTGCGGGAGCAGAGATAACAACCTTGCGGGCGCCTGCCTTGATGTGGGCAGAAGCCTTTTCTTTAGAGGTGTAGAAACCGGTGCACTCGAGGACAACGTCAACGCCCAGCTCGCCCCAGGGAAGATTTTCTGCCTTGGGCTCTGCATAAATGGTGATCTCCTTACCGTCTACGGTGATGGAGCCGCCTGCTGCGCCTTCGTTTTCTTTGTAGCTTACGGTGTCGGCAAGAGCATATTTGCCCTGCGAAGAATCGTATTTAAGAAGATGAGCCAGCATCTTGGGGCTGGTGAGATCGTTGATAGCCACAACCTCATATCCTTCTGCACCGAACATCTGACGGAAAGCCAGACGGCCGATACGGCCGAAACCATTGATAGCAACTTTTACCATTTGGAATTCCTCCTAAAAAAATTTACAAGTGTTATTTTAATACCGCGGCGGCAAAAATGCAAGTCCTTTGTTAAAAAATTAACGCATAATTTGCAATTTTTCCGTTTCGCACAGTATTTTCAGGCTATAAATGCTTTTTTATTACCTCAACGACACGGTTACCTACTTCTCTTACGCCGTATTTATTAAGATGTACCCTATCTTCCGAAATATACTCGAAAACATGAGGCTTCAAAAAGGAATAAAGGTCGTTGATTTCCACGTCCTTGGTTTTAAGCCAGTCGGTTATGGCCTTGTTGTATTCGACGATGTCCTCCTGCCTGCGATCGGTGTCGTAGGGAGAGGTGGGTGTGGATGTGGCAAAAATTATTTTTGCGCCGGTCTGTTTCATTCGGGCGTACACCCGTTTCATATCGGCAAGATAATCGTCAATAGGGGTTAAAATGTGTTCCCCGTCGTAGCGGAAAACATCCCACAGTCCGTTGTTCCAGTGGATTATATCGGGCTTTCCGTATTTTTCTACCCAGTGTCCGAATTCACAGAGTGTATATTTTGCAAAGCGGCTGTTTTCCTCGGGATAAACCACCTCGCAAAGACTGGAAAGTTTCATATACACAACGGGGCAATAATTCATACGAATAGAATCGCCCACAAGCATTACCCTTTTCAATTTTCTTCCCTCTCACGCTTTTCAATTTCGGCAAGAATGCTGTCGATGGAGAAATCGTCGAAAGAAGGGCCTTTTTCGGAAGAATTCTGTGATTTTTCCATTTCGGCCTGTCCTTCCGTCTGCTTTTCTTCCCGCTCGGCCGCACTTTCAGCTGCCGCCCTTTTTACACTGTCAGGCTCGCTTTTTGCGTCGGGCTCGGCAACATCATTAAAGTCAACGTTCAAAGAGCCTTGGTCGGTGCTATCATCTGTATTTTCGGCAATACCGTCGTCAGTGTTTTCAGGAACATTTTCGGCCTCGTCATCGGAAAAAGCTTTGCTTTCCCCGTTATCGGTCAATTCGCTGTTTAAAGATCCTCCAAACTGAGGCTTATATTCATCATCGCCGTCATCCTCGTCTTCGGTGAAAAGAGCGGCGTCGCTGATCGTATTTTTTGAGGTCATATAGAAAAGCAAAACGATTATATAAAGGGAGATAAACAGGTTTGCAAAGCTGGGATTAGCTGAATGGGTCAAGGCATTTTGATTGTTTGCAGCAATCAGAACAACTCTCGAAATCGAGGTTATAACGCTGAAAAGTGCGGCTATAAGGCCGAAAAATAAAAGCCTCGGCTCGGATTTTTTGGGTGTCATTCCGGCGTATATATGGGCAATATAAAGCAGTGCCATCATAATTGCGCAAAGGGCGAAAATATCGAAAACATTTTCCGAAACAAGGGCCAGTCCATTAAATTCAAGGGTGTAACGCACAAAGAGACGTATCAGCGCCCAGGCCGACAAAGAAACCGTAATTCCTGTTGACAGTCCCTTGCCCAAAGCAAAGTTCTTGGACTGGACAAAAAATACAATAGCCGCTATCACCGATACTCCGCACATAAGGTATATGATGCTTTCGTCCTTGACCTCGGTGACATTGTACTCGGCCTTGAAATCCACCACGCCGGTCTTGATCTTAACGGCAATATCGGCAAGTATTCCCACGCCTGCAAGAGCCGAGCAAACGGCAAGAGACAGGCTCTTTTTGGGCGGCGTGTGAACTTTTTCGGCGTCCTTTGCAAGCCTTCCGCCAAGCACAAAAACAACAGCGGCAACCACAAAAAGAACCGCAATGGTAGCATACAGAACCGGTCTTTGGTCGGTCTTGAAAAAACCGTTGGCCGAATCGATGCAGTTTATCATTTCATAGATCCGCAGTCCCGTTAAAATGGGCAGCAGGACAATAAACGCCGTGAGAAGGGTTCTTCTTTTCATTGGAAAGGCTCCTTTGATTTTTCGTTTATTATTATTGGTATACTACTTGTTGGTATGCTCTGTTGGTGTACTTCCGCTTGGGTATATTTTATTGGTATGCTATTGGCATATCAATTCCTTAGCTTTGATCTGCGATTTTCGCCTAAGGAAAGCGCTTTTGAAAAAATTCTTTTTCATTTATCTTTTGCCTAAAAACGTTTCCCGTCTTTACAGTTTACTGTTTATCTCTCGTTCAGAGGTATATACTTTGCCTTTTCGTAAACGGCGCGGTAGGCGGGACGCATTATCTTTCCGCCCGAGATAAATTCCTCCACCCTGTGCGCCGACCAACCGGCGATACGGGCAACGGCAAAAAGCGGGGTGAAAAGATCGTCCGAAATACCGAGAGTCCGATAAACAAGGCCGGAATAAAGGTCGACATTGGCGCACATGGGCTTGTCAATTCCCTTTTCCTTTAAAAACACGGCTGGAGTGAGCCGCTCGACCGAACGGAGCAGATCAAAATCCTCACCAAATCCCTTTTCGTGAGCAAGCTTGTCGGCCTGATCCCGCAGAATGGTGGCGCGGGGATCGGAAAGGGTATAAATGGCGTGACCCATACCGTATATCAGGCCGCTTTTGTCTCCCGCTTCCTTGCGGATGAGCTTGGTCAGAAATGCGGCGACCTCCTCGTCGTCCTTATAGTCCTTTATGCCCTCCTTAAGGTAGCCAAGCATTTCCACGGTTTTGATGTTGGCGCCGCCGTGGCGGGGTCCTTTAAGAGAGCCTATGGCCGCCGCAATGGCCGAATATGTGTCTGTTCCCGAGCTTGAAAGCACGCGGCAGGCAAAGGAGGAGTTGTTTCCTCCGCCGTGCTCGGCGTGAAGTATCAGACAGGTATCGAGCAGGGCAGCCTCCTCGGGTGTGAATTTACGGTCGGCACGCATGGAGGAAAGTATGAATTCGGCGGTGGAATGGTTTTTGTTTATGGGGTGGAAATACATACTTTTGTGATCGTATTGACGGCGCTTGACCTGATAGGCATAGACCATAATGGTGGGCAGGCGGGCAATAAGCTCGATGGACTGACGGATGATGTTGGTTATGGAGGTATTATCGGGATTCATATCGTAGGAATAAAGGGCCAGTACCGACCGGGCCAGCTTGTTCATAACATTGGGGGACGGAGCCTTTATAATCATATCTTCGGCAAAGTACTCGGGCAGTTCCCTGCATTCTCCGAGAATTTCACGGAATCCTTCAAGTTTTTCCTTTGTGGGCAGTTCGCCGAAAAGAAGCAGCCATGTAACCTCTTCAAATCCGAAATGGCGGTCAGCCGCGCAGCCGCTGACAATGTCGGCAACGTCTATTCCCCGATAGGTCAGCTTACCTTTATCGGGAATCCTTTCACCGTCGGAAAAATAATATCCGTGAACGTTGCATATGCGGGTAAGTCCCGCCACAACACCCGATCCGTCGGCGTTTCTGAGGCCTCTTTTTACATCGTAGGTTTTAAAATCCTCGGGATTGATATAGTTATTTTTCTTATACTCTTCACATAAAGTTGAAAGTGAGCGCATGGATATTTTCGATTCGTACTGAGGCATTGTATGTCCTCCCTTTCATATGAGTATAGTTTTGGCGTCAAATCTTTGCGCAACAAACCGTCTTACAAATCGCATCGCCTGAAAATTCGTTTTTTCTTATACATATTGAATGTTTATTTTACTACAAAATCGTTTTTAAGTCAATAAGGAGAAGCAATGAAAAAAGGATATTTAATACTTTTCTCGATTATTTTTTGCTTGATGATAATTTTCCCTCTTCCCTGTCTCAAAACTGCCGGCCGTCAGGGAAGTAATCCCCGTAAAATTGACAGCGAAAATGAAAGCTTCAGGGTTATTTTCCCCGATGGGAGCATATGTGAAATGTCGGCAAAGGATTATGTGTTCGGAGTTTTGGCAGCCGAGATGTCGCCGAGCGTACCCGAGCAGGCTCTTAAAGCTCAGGCGGTCTGCGCTTATACCTTTGCATCAAGAAAAAAGGCCGACCGAAAAATCTTTCCTCCATCAGAGCTTGACGGAGCCGACATTTCGGCCGACTATCACATTGATCAGGGCTTTTTGACAAAAGAGCAGGCAAGAGAAAAATGGGGGCAAAAAGCCGACGAATATGAGCAAAAGCTTAATAAGATCGTTGACGAAACGGCGGGTGTATCGGTCAGATACGACGGCAGCTTTGCGCTGACATTATACCACGCCATATCAGCCGGAAGAACAGAATCGGCGCAGAATGTTTTCGGCGAGGACATACCCTATCTTGTTCCGGTGCAAAGCGTGGGGGACATTCTTTGCGACGAGTGCTGCTCGTCGGCCGAATTTTCAAAGGACGAATTTTCACAAAAGTTAAAAAGCATTTCAAACATTCCCGAAACGAATTTTTCCGAAGACTTTATCGGGCAAAAGCAGTGTTCGGACAGCGGAACGGTGCTTTCCGTAGAGCTTTTCGGACAAAGCTTTTCGGGTAAAGACATAAGAAACGCCTTTTCGCTTCGCTCGGCCAATTTCGACATTGAATATGACGAGGATAAAGGCCTTGTCATATTTTCGGTAAGAGGTTACGGCCACCTGGTGGGAATGAGTCAGAAGGGAGCGGAAATTATGGCTGAAAACGGCTCGGATTATAAAGAAATACTGCTTCATTACTATCCCGGCTGTGAGGTGTGGGATTGATTAGACCGTCCCGTTCGCAAAGACAGAATGACCGCCCATACCTACCTGCCGATACTCCGCACCGCATCCATTTAAAGGTCCGTATTTTCCCCTGTTTTACCATACTCTCGATTGACAAAAACCTGTGTAAGTGGTTTAATATTTGTGACCCTACGGGGGATTTTCTTAAATCACAGCGAGGTAAAAAGTATGGACGAACGGGAGGCCGCTCTGCTCAAAAAGCGGCTCAAAGAGCTTGAAAACAAGGCGTCGCAGGGCTTTTTTGAAGGGTACTCGGATTTTCTCGACCTTTACGGTCAGGATATTTTTCTTTCTTTGGGCCTTAGCGGTCGGCTTTTCGGCGGATACGACGACGCCGAAAGAAAGATAGCCTGTTTCGGAGGTTTTAACCCTCCCATAAAATTTATAAAAACAGAACCGAAAAACAAAAAGTTTTCCGATTCCCTTTGTCATCGGGACATTCTCGGCGCCCTTATGTCCCTTGGAATAAAGCGGGAGACCCTCGGAGACATTCTTATATCAAGGGAATTCTCTGTGATCATATGTCTTGAAAAAATAGCTCAGTACATTTGCGAAAATCTCGAAAGCATCCGTCACACATCGGTCAAATGTACCGTTTTCGACAAGCTGCCCGACAATATTTTAGAAGAGCTTTCGGAAAAATCGGAAACCCTGACGGTTTTCACCTCCTCCCTTCGCATAGACGCACTGATCGCCGCCGTTTTCTCCCTTTCCAGAAACGACGCGCAAAAAATTGTAGCCTCCGAAAAGGTTTTTTCAAACGGAAGACTTGTGACCTCGCCTTCCGTAACGATATCCGAAAATACGCAGATATCGGTGAGAGGATTCGGAAGGTTTTATCTCGACTGCCCGCCCGTCGAAACAAAAAAAGGACGGCTGAGATGCACGGTCATAAAAAAATAGCAAAAGAAAAAGTCCGCAGATGCTTTTTAATGCTCTCTGCGGGCTTTTTGCTGTGAGGATAATTTATGAAAGGCGGATGTTTGTTTCATTTAAGCCTTCCCCGGCATTTTTCAAGCTGCCGATAGTGCTTTTAATACCGTCTAAAGCATCCTCTTTCAGGTCTTGGGTGCTTTCTCCGATCGTTTCTCAGCCTCTATTTAACGGCTTCAAAAGCAGCGTCGAGAGCGGCAATGAGATCGTTTGCGTCCTCGATGCCAATGGAAATCCGGATGGTGTTGGGCTTGATTCCCTGCTCGGCAAGCTCGGCCTCGCTTAACTGAGAATGAGTGGTACTGGCGGGATGAATGACCAGAGACTTAACATCGGCCACATTGGCAAGCAGCGAGAATATGGCAAGGTTATCTATAAACTTCTGAGCAGTCTTGTCGTCTCCCTTTATTTCAAAGGTGAATATGGAACCGCCGCCCCTTTTAAAATATTTTTTATAAAGCTTGTGGCTTGGCTCGCTTTCAAGGGAAGGATGATGAACCGCCTCAACCTGCGGATGTTTTGAAAGATAATCAACAATTTTAAGGGCATTGGACACGTGGCGTTCTACTCTAAGCGAAAGGGTCTCGAGCCCCTGAAGGAATATAAAGGCGTGGAAGGGCGAAAGAGTCGATCCGGTGTCTCTGAGAAGTATTGCACGGATGTAGGTCACAAATGCCGCACCGGGAGCGGCCCCTGCGAATGATACGCCGTGATAGGAGGGGTTAGGCTCGGAAATCCAGGGATATTTTCCCGATGCCGCCCAGTCAAACTTGCCTGATTCGATTATGACTCCGCCGATGGCCGTACCGTGGCCTCCGATGAATTTAGTGGCCGAATGAACCACGATATCGGCACCGTATTCGATAGGACGGACGAGGTAAGGTGTTGCAAAAGTTGAATCCACCACAAGAGGAATGCCGTGGGCGTGGGCGATTTTTGCAAGAGCCTCGATGTCGACGATGTTGGAATTGGGATTGCCCAGAGTTTCCACATAAATTGCCTTGGTTTTGTCGGTTACGGCCGCCTCAAAAGCGCCTTCTTCTTCGGGGTCGACAAAGGTGGTGGTTATCCCCGAGGTCAGGGGTAGGGTATGTGCAAGGAGGTTATAGGTTCCGCCGTAGATGGTCTTGGAGGCTACGATATGCTCCCCGCTTTTGGCAAGAGCCTGAATGGTGTAGTTTATGGCGGCGGCACCCGACGAGGTTGCAAGGGCGGCAGAGCCACCTTCAAGAGAGGCAATGCGGCGTTCGAAAACATCCTGGGTAGGGTTGGTCAGTCGGCCGTAAATGTTGCCGGCGTCCCTGAGACCGAAGCGGTCGGCAGCGTGCTGAGAATTGTGGAAAACAAAAGAAGTGGACGCATAAATCGGAACGGCTCTTGCGTCGGTGGCGGGGTCGGCCTGCTCCTGTCCTATCTGTACCTGGCGGGTTTCAAAACCCCAGTTGGCGGAATTTTTAATATCTTTAACATTTGACATGATGACAATCTCCTTTGATTTTTAAATGATTTTTTTCTTTTTGCAAACGGCAATCGGGACCCTCTTCCACTTTTGCTCTTTCCGCTCGTCCGTCGGCGCTTTGACCTTATACGGCGAAAATTTTCATTTTAAGATTTTAAACAAAGATGTCGTCACATTCGTATACAATATATCAGGGTATAAATGTTTTTTCTTTTGTCGCTCATTTATATCGCCTCCGTCGGTGGGATAGGTTAAAACCTACTTTATCCATATGTTTTCTGTATTATAGCATTATAATTTCGTTGTGTCAAGGATTTATGCAGATTTTTTTATGAATTTTTATTTTGTGGTTGCAAACCTACTAAATCTATGGTATTATAGGATTATGAAAGGGAATGAGAAAAATGAAGATTTCCACTAAAGGGAGATATGCTCTTAGGATGATGCTCGATCTTGCCGAGCACCAGGGCGACGGCTGCGTTGCCCTTAAAGACATCGCAAAGCGGCAAAACATCTCCAAAAAATATCTCGAACAGATCGTTCCTGTGCTGACATCAAACGATCTTCTCATAACAAACAGGGGCTATCAGGGAGGTTATCGTCTCGCCCGCACGCCCGACAAATACACTGTCGGAGAAATCCTGCGGCTAACCGAAGGGGGACTTGCGCCTGTTTCCTGTCTTGAGCATTACCCGAATCTCTGCGACCGTGCCGAGAAATGCATAACTCTGCCGGTTTGGCTAGGGCTTGAAAAGGTCATTTCGGAATATCTCGACAGCTACACCCTGCAAAAAATCATAGATGATTATAACGCCCGCAAAGCTGACGACTATGTCATATAGCCGCACTGTGACAAAGGACGGTACAAACGGCAGTGCGCCGAGAAAAAAACAATCTCCGAAAACCCGCAGACAGCCGATTTTTAAAACAATTAACGAGGTGTAATATGGCCGACACAAATCAATTTTCCCGCAGTGAGATACTTTTGGGAAGCGATGCACTTTTAAAGCTTAAAAATTCAAGAGTAGCCGTTTTCGGCGTTGGCGGTGTGGGCGGATATGTTGTCGAAGCCCTTGCCCGCTGCGGTGTCGGCATTCTCGATCTTATCGACAATGACACGGTGGCTCTTTCAAACATCAACCGTCAGATAATCGCCCTTCATTCGACCATAGGGCAGTATAAGGTCGATGTTGCAAAAGCCCGCGTGCTGGACATAAATCCTGACGCTAATGTAACGGTGCATAAATGTTTTTTCTGTCCCGAGACGGCCGACGGATTTGATTTTAGAAAATACGATTATGTCGTCGACGCCATCGACTCGGTAACCGGAAAGATCGAGCTGTGCGTCAAGGCCTTTAAACAGGGTGTCCCCATAATATGCTCCATGGGTGCGGGAAATAAGCTTGATCCCACTGCCTTTGAGGTGGCCGACATTTCAAAAACCTCGGTCTGTCCTCTCGCAAGGGTGATGAGAAGAGAGTTAAGACAGCGGGGCATCAACCACGTTAAAACGGTCTATTCAAAGGAGCCGCCCGTCCCTGCAGTAAATCCGCCGAAAGAAAAAACCGCCGCCGGAAGGTCTGTTCCGGGCAGTGTGTCTTTTGTTCCCTCTGCCGTAGGATTGATAATTGCGGGAGAGGTCATAAAGGATCTCATAAAAGAAGATTGAGAGAATAAAACAGCGCAACACCGCGCAGTTTGTCATTTTCCGCTACAGCGTGCCGCAGCAAACAGGGCATATTTCTTTTATACCGCAGCGTTTCATTTTATAATAATGGTTTGATTTAAAGAATACGTATTGCACAATCAAGTCAAGCTTTTTAATATACAAATTCCCCGCCGCCCGATGAAATCGGGCGGCGGGGAATTCTGTTTATGGCCGCGCAAACCTGCCCGGCCTTTATTTTATTTCTATAAACTCCATACTTTCGGGAAAATCATCAAAACGGCTGCACACGGTATATTTATATCCGTCAGAAAGCTCGTATTCTTTAAAGAAACAATCGTTGTCTGCGGCGGTATCGGCGCATTTAAGACCGCTTATTCCTTTTCCGTCAAGCTTTAAAAGGCTTTCCTTCAAGGTCCAGATACGGCAAAATTCCGCACCCTTATCCTCTGCCCTTTCAATCGCTGTAATTTCCCTTTCGAAAAAATACTTTTTTGCAAGATTTTTGTTGTATAATCCAATTTTCTGACAGTCGCACGACACCTCGTTTTCGGAAATAACGCACATTGCCCTTTCTCCCGAATGGGAAAGGTTAAAATGCACATTTTCCCTTGCAACGCAGGGCTTGCCGCTGTCGTAAATGACCGCGCTGTCCGAAAGGCCTCTCCTTTCAAGCGCCTTAAAGAGCAAAAAACCCGCCGCAAGAGATCTTTCCTTTGCTTCCCGCAAAACAAGCCGATTGGCCTTTTGCTTTCTTTTTTCGCAAAGCATTTGATACACCTTTGACAAGAGCCATTCGTCACTGAGAGCGTCCGTTTTGGTGAAAAAGACCTCGGTCATTTGCATTCTCCCTTCAGAAAGCCCGCTTGCCGTGCCGACGGCATTGGCACGCCGTCTTTACAGTTCCTCGCGCTCTGCTGACAGTATCGGTCAAACCGGTTTATCTTTTAAAAACTCAGCCTTCCTCGGCGCTGACAGCCAAGATTTTGACCGTTCCGGTAAGCGAACCGAGACAGGAACCTTTGAGCTTTATCTTTTCCATCTTTCCGGGGAAAACCCGCTCGCGGTATTCGGCCGCAAGCTCTGCCCCGTTGCTTTCGACCGTCAGCTTGACCTTTTGCGACGGTCTTCTGACCCTGAACAGAAGAACCGTGTCTCCCGTCGAATCGGTACAGATGCGGTGAGGAATAACATATGCCACATTTTCCCCCGCCTCGGTGGAAACAAAGTTGGAGCCGAAGTTTCTGTGCTGTAAAAACTCCGCCGCCGATTTTCCAGCAAGCTCGGATTCGTTGGAAACATAGTCCACAAGATCGTGTACATGAAGCACATTTCCGCAGGCAAAAATACCCTTGAAATGGGTCTGTCTGAACTGGTCGACTATGGGGCCTTTTGTTATGGGGCTTATGGGAATACCCGCAACCTCGGTCAGCTCGTTTTCGGGAATAAGTCCCACCGAAAGAAGCAGTGTATCGCATTCGTAAAACTGCTCGCTTCCCTCAATGGGTTTAAGGTCGCTGCCCACCTTTGCAACGGTCACACCCTCCACCCTGTTTTTGCCGTGTATCTCAGTAACGGTGTGGCTGAGCATAAGGGGAATGTTGTTGGCGATCAGGCATTCGTCCATATTCTTTTTTGTGCCGTTTGAATAGGGCATAAGCTCGCACACTGCAATGACGTCGGCGCCGGTTCTTTTAAGTCGGTCGGCCATTATCAACCCTATATCTCCCGATCCCAGTACAAACACCTTTTTGCCGAGGGAGTATCCTTCGCAGTTAACGAGCTTTTGGGCGATTCCGGCGGTGTATACCCCAGCAGGACGGCTGCCCGGAATAGCTATTGCACCGCGGCTGCGCTCACGGCATCCCATTGCAAGTATAATAGCACCTGCCTCGATGGTGAAAAAACCGTTCTGATTCTGATATGTAACAAACCTATCCTCGGTTATGGAGGTCACCATGGACGAGCTGTATATTTTAATGCCCAGTTCCTCTAATTTCTGTTCAAATATAGCAGCATATTCAGGCCCCGACATTTCCCTTCCGAAACGCTCATATCCAAAGCCGGTATGGACGCACTGAAGAAGTATTCCTCCCGGTCTTACCTCGCGGTCGATCATAACAATGTCGTTTACCCCGTTGCTGTGAGCCGAGGCAGCGGCCGCCATTCCGGCAGGTCCCGAGCCGATTATAACAAGATCGTGCTTTTCCATCATTTCACCGTCCGTTCCTTAAGTATTTCCGAGCCCACGCCCTTTTTGGTGACCTGCTCCATAGGCGTCTCGTTCACCGCCGCGATAAGGTGCATAACGTGGGGAGTGCAAAATCCTCCCTGACATCTTCCCATTCCCGAACGGGTGCGTCTTTTTACCCCGTCCATATCAAGTGCAGGCGGGTTGCGCTTTAAGGCGTCGATTATCTCTCCCTCACTTATAAGCTCGCAGCGGCATACAATGTGCCCGTAGGAAGGGTGTTCCTTTATGTAATCGTTTTTGTCCTTTGGAGACATTTTCCTGAAGGCGTGTATATCGGGGCGAATTGGGTTATAATCACGCTTTTCGTTAAATTCGATGGGCATGCCCTTTAAAATGTCGATAACATATTCGGCAATGGCAGGAGCCGAGGTCAGTCCCGGGGAATCTATTCCGGCACAGTGTATGAGGTTTTCCACCCTTTCGGAAGGTTTTATTATGAAATCTCCTCCCGGCACCGATGCACGCACCCCGGCAAAGGCGGTAACGGTTTTGGAAAAATCGATGGAAGGCAGAGTGGTTTTTGCGCTTTTTCTGACCCTGTCAAGTCCCTGAGCCGTCGTCTCGGTGCTTTCATAGGTCTCCACCCTGTTTGCCGTGGGGCCGGTGAGAAGGTTGCCGTCGACCGTGGGGGTAACAAGAATACCCTTTCCGTTTTCGTCGGGCAGACGGAAAATGGTGTGCTTTGCCTTTTGCCCCTCGGATTTATCAAGCAGCAGATATTCTCCTGCCCGCGGAATTATTCCAAAAGGCTCATCTCCCGCAAGCTCTGCTATTATATCCGCTCCGCCGCCGGCGCAGTTGACAAGATATTTACAGTCGAATTGCTGACCGTTTTTTGCCTTGACGGTAAAATGGCCGTCATTCTTTGCTATTTCGCAAACGTCAAAATTGCGTTTGAAGGTTGCGCCGTTGTCCATGGCGTTTCCCACGGCCGCAATGGCAAGCTCATAAGGCGAGATTATAGCGGCGCAGCTTGAAAGCATTGCAGCCACCACCTTTTCCGAAAGGAAAGGTTCGATACGTCTGGCGTCGCTTCCGGTCAGAATTTCAAGGCCCGATACCCCGTTTTCCCTACCCCGCATAACAAGCTCGGACAGCCCCTTTTTCTCCTGTTCCGAAAATGCAGCCACAAGGGAGCCGTTTTTAACAAAGGGTACGTTAAGCTCCTTGGCCGTCTTTTCCATAAGGCCGATACCTCTGGCGTTGAGACGCGCCTTAAGCGTACCGGGAACGGGATCAAATCCCCCGTGGATAATGGCGCTGTTGGCCTTTGTGGCGCCGCAGGCAGCATCATTACCCTTTTCGGCAAGGCATATTTTAAGCTCATATCGCGAAAGCTCTCTTGCAAGCAGACTTCCGACCGCTCCCGCTCCTATAATTCCTATATCAAAAAGCATATTTTCTTCTCCGATATAAATATTTTTATTTACCCGACAGTCCGCGCGGCCCTTGGCGCAAGTCACGGATCACGCGGGCAAAATCTTTGCACTATACATATACAATTATATCTTAATATGTCCGAAAGTCAAGGCGTATATTTTGCCCCTTTATTATCTTTTCCGCTGCCTTGCTTGCGGCCGCCTACGATTTCTCGTCAGTGAAAAGAACCCCACTGTAAAGCAACCGTCTCACAATTCATCTTCTTGCGGCCGCCTTTTCCCGCAGCGGGCCTTCTCACAGGCATTTTCCCGCAGCCGCCCTTTTCACAGGTATTCCACCCACAATCGCCCGCCGCCTAAAATTTTTTTTAAAAGAAAAACCGCCGACGGACAGCCATTCCATCGGCGGCAAACATTGGTTTTACATACACATCCCGCATTTCATCAAATAAATCTGCCGATCAGCGGAGATATGCAATGCTTTCTGTTTTCAAAGCAGACAAAGGCAAGCCTTCCTCTTTCGCAACATTTTTGCGGTGTCATTTCATATTGCTGCATTTAGGACTGTCGTAAAAAAGCGCCTGCTCGCTGTCCGAGACGCCCTTTGTGGTGGGATCGATAACGGCATTCCACACGCTTGCAAGAACGGTAAAGCAGACATAAGGGTTGAGCACCGCTCTTTTGAGTGTATCGAAAAAGACTCCCCAGGATGTTACATCCGAGCCTGTAAGACCGTAATATGCACCAATGGGCACGACAACCGCAAGAGCCACCGAAAGCCACCATTGGGGATTTTTAACCCTTACCTTCCAGTTTATCTTCATAAAGCTTGCCTCCTATATTCCCAGCGCTTTTTTCCAGCACTGTATTCCGAAAGCACCGTCGACGGCAAGTCCGTTTTCGGCCTGCCACTCTTTTATTTTTCTGGCGGTGTTTTCTCCGGCAATGCCGTCCTCGCCTGCCCCCACCGTGTGCTGCACTATTCTCACAACATTGGAATAGGTATTTGACCTTTTGACCACCGAGGCTTTAAGAATATTGAGAAACTCCTCATCGTCGGCGCTGTCGGTTATGCCGTGCTTAGGCATGGTCCAGCCGTCGGTCATATGGGCAAGCCGCACATTTCTAACATAGCATTCGCAGGACGGGAAATTTCCGAAGGTATCGGTGTATTTAACCGCCTTTCCATACCAAAAGGCCTGCTCACGTCTGGCATCGATGTGCACAAACCCCTCGTCCTTATAGCATCCTATACCCTTTATCCAGAGGCCCTGAGCAAAATGCGCAACATCGTATGGCGAGACACCTTTAACAATGATGTCAAAGGCCTTTCCTGCCTTGTGGAAAGAGCCTGATACTCCTCCCACCTTTTTGTTCCACGACGGTGTGCGGTATCCGCTGGAAATGACTATGGGACTGCCGAAATGGCGGCGTATCTCCTCAAGCTTATAGACGAGATCCAGATCGATTAAAACCTCATCGGCTCCGTCGTGGCTGGCGAATTCCCACACTTTGAAATGCTCGGTCAGGTTATTCTGACCCTGTGTTCTTTTTGAAAATCTGTATACTGACATAATTTTCCCTCCTATTATTAGTTTATAGGGTACAAGCCGCAGTGACACTTGTGCCCTCAAAAAAGGGCACAAAAATAAAAAAAGTTGCACAAAGCCGTGCAACTCTCAAAAATTTTTAATTTATTTTTTTCTGCAAAAGCTGCAAAGCAGCAAATATTAAAAAGGACAGGGGGCGCAGAGCAAAAGCCGCTCGCCGTCATTTTTAACAATTTCAAGCTGCCCGCAGTGCAAAAGAAAATGCTTTCCCTCTTTCTCTGTTCCGTAAAGAAAATCGTATTTTAAAGGACAGCCTATATAAGCAAGATGCACACGTATCTGATGGGTACGGCCGGTTAAGGGATACAGCTTTAAAAGGGTTCCGTCCTCTCTTTGTTCGACCGTCTCATAACGGGTAACGGCCGGCTTTCCGAGGGGAGAGACCTCCCTTTTGATGACACTTCCCTCCTGCCGCCTTATGGGGGCGGATATTTCTCCTTTTGGAGGACAGGGAGTGCTCTCGGCAAGCCCGAAATACGTTTTTTTGACTGTTTCTTTCCTAAACTGTCGGCCGAGTTTAAATGCAGAGTCGGCATTCTTGGCGATTACAACAATTCCCGATGTGTATTTGTCGAGCCTCCCCACCGCCCTGAAAACAAAGCTTTGATCTTTATAATAATTCATAACCCCGCCCGCAAGGGTTATCTCCCTATTGCCCGCCGACGGATGCACCGCCAGTCCCGACGGCTTATTTACCGCCAGAATATCTCCATCCTCATAGATTATATCAAGGGGAATGTCGCAAGAAGGAATGTTTTCCGACCGCCGCTGCTCTTTAAGAAGTTCAAGAACATCCCCTTCTTTGAGCACATACCTGACCGTGACCGGCCGGCCGTTTACGAGAATACCCTCCCGTTTTTTCAGCCGTTTGACCTCGCCGACCGAAAGGCCGAGCTGACCGTAAAGAAAGTAAAGCAGAGTTTTACCGTCGTCATTTTTGAGTATTTCCATCGCTTTTACCTCCCATCAGCCCCGTCAGCGTATTATTTTTCTCGCCTTCTGTTTTCCCGTCCCGTTTCAAAATATAAAATGTCAGATGACGTCTGCCGATTTTACGAGCATCTTATCAGTCGTAGCATCAGCCGAGCAACCGTGTAATATAAACACCCAACAAACCGCAACGCGCACGCATAGTCAGCCGCAACGCAGACCTTTATCGGTATAAATATATTCTCCAAAAAAACAAAAGTCAAGAAATTTATTTTTTTTTAAAAAAAGACTTGCAATTTTAATCCGGTTGTGGTAATATACCATTGCTGTTCGGGGAGCCGAAAAATTCACGAACAGGATAAGCAGTATGGGGGCGTAGCTCAGCTGGGAGAGCGCTTGAATGGCATTCAAGAGGTCAAGAGTTCGATCCTCTCCGTCTCCACCAGAAATCGACAAGTTTCTTTTGAAGCTTGTCGATTTTCTTTATACAGCTATAATTATTCAAATAATTTGTTTTGTTTTTGTCTTGTGCCCTGTATGGCAACAGGGTTGCTTTATCTAAAAAGCCCGCAAAATCGGTAAGCACCAAAAATGCTTGCCGATTTTTTTGCTTTTTATTTTCTGCTTTTCCGCCTTAATCGCTTGTTCTTAAAATACAGTCAGATGTTTTTTCGCAGGATTTTAAGACACCTTGCATATATTATACGATACTCTGGTAAAAATCAGCGAAAGTACATTGCAAAAAAGGCTGTGTCGTGATATAATGATTTTAACGGTATAAAAAGCCGAAAAATATATTGCAAGGTGAATGAAATGGTCAATATGTCTATCAGTTACAACAACCTGTGGAAGCTGCTTGTCGATAAAAAAATGAGCAAAGCCGATCTGCGCAGGGCGGCCGATATTTCTCCCAACACCATGACAAAGCTTCGCCGGGACAAAGAAGTCTCGATGGCTGTTCTGAAAAGGATCTGCGAGTATCTGGAGTGTAATATCGGCGATATCTGTGACTTTATTCCGACTCACGAATCGGAGGTGAGCGTCTGATGACCGAACAGCTTTTATTTGAATGTGAGCAATATATTCAAAACGGCGGTATCCTTTCCGGTTCATCATTCAGCAGTATAGAAATACCCTTCCGAAAGTCAATGGACATCGATACCGACGCGGCGGAAGAATATATTAGGCAAAACAGAGAAAATTATTTTACCGAACAGCTTTTTGCCTTTATCGACCGCACAGAGCAAAAGGACAGCGACGTCTACAAAAAAGCCCTTATCGACCGTCGGCTGTTTTCAAAAATACGGTCAAACAAAAAATACATACCCTCCAAAAGGACAGTTGTCGCCCTGTGTCTTGCGCCAAACCCTTCAAGAGAGGATGCCGACAGACTTCTTTCCTCTGCCGGATACAGCCTCTCCCGCGCCGATGATTTTGACCTTGTTATCGCCTTTTGCATTGAAAAGAAGATATTTGATTTTTTTGATATCAACGAGGTTCTTGTTTGAATACGGCATCCTCTGGCGCTCCCCGGCGCAGCTCAATCCGGGTGTAATGTTCGATTAAACATATACCCAAAATCCCGCCGAAAACCGGCATAAAAAGTGAAGTAAAAATCCCGTCCGCTTTTGCGGACGGGATTTTTGGCTGGGATGGCTGGATTTGAACCAGCGGGTGACGGAGTCAAAGTCCGTTGCCTTAACCGCTTGGCTACATCCCATTATTTATCCGTGCGGCGGTCAGATCTTATGACCGCCGCAGGTTTTTATTTTTTAGTCTGCGCCGTGAGTTTAAATGTCCGTGGCCGTTAAGGCTCGATGCATTCACAACTGCGCGCTTGCTATTATAGCATAAGCGTAACGTTTTAGCAATAGTTTTTTTGTTTTTTTTAAATTTACGCCTATGGTCAATGAACAGTTGCCGCACGGAAAAAGGAATGAGCGAAGCAATAAGGGGTTCGAACATCTGTTGCTTACACTTTTGCGTTACTCTTAGCCGTTTTGTTACCGCGATATCTGTTTTTTGCCTTTGAGTATAACGAACGCGCCGCAGAGCGACAACGCAAGCAGTACCAGCACCGCCGCAAGGCTCCTCTCCCCTGTTTTTGGAACGGCGTCCTGCTTAGGTTCCGGCTTGCTTTCAGGCTCGGGCTGTTTTTCGGGAAGCTTTTCCAAAACCGTCTCGGTCTTTAAAATTTCCTTTGTGCCCGCCTCATCTTCAAAGCACTTGTCGCATTCGTCGCAGTACCAGTACTCTTTGTTGCCCTGTTCCTTTTCGGTAGGTGTCTTGCCGTCGATGTGTTTAAGATCGCAATGGCTGTTTCTGTCGACCTCTCCGTAGGGCTTTTTGCATATCTCGCAGATTGCTCTCTTGGTGCAGACAGCCTTTCCGCCGAAGCATTTTTCGGTTTCGGTGTGTTTACAGCCGTCATTTGCACAGCTGTGGGTATGTGTGTCGCTGCCGTCCTCGTTCTGTACAAAATCGCCGTAGTTGTGTTCCTTTTCGCCCGCCTTGATCTCGGTGCTGCAGACTTCACAGTTGATTGCGGTGGTGCAGTCTCCGTCATCCTCGCCGCTGTGGGCGGTTTTTGTATCGGTGACGGTGCAGGTTTCGTTAAGGCATTCGTGCCAATGGCCGTTTTCGTCTTTAAGCCACTCGCCGCCGAAATCGTGGGAGGCTTTGGCCGCCTTAATTTCAAATCCGCAGGTATCGCAGTTGACAGAGGTGGTGCAGTCTCCGTCGTCCTCGCTGCTGTGAGCGGTATTAGTATCAGTGACGGTGCAGGTTTCGTTAAGGCATTCGTGCCAGTGGCCGTTTTCGTCTTTAAGCCACTCGCCGCCGAAATCGTGGGAGGTTTTGGCCGCCTTAATTTCAAATCCGCAGGTATCACAGTTGACAGAGGTGGTGCAGTCTCCGTCATCCTCGCCGCTGTGAGCGGTATTAGTATCAGTGACGGTGCAGGTTTCGTTAAGGCATTTGTGCCAGTGGCCGTTTTCGTCTTTAAACCACTCGCCGCCGAAATCGTGGGAGGCTTTGGCCGCCTTAATTTCAAATCCGCAGGTATCGCAGTTGACAGCGGTGGTGCAGTCTCCGTCATCCTCGCCGCTGTGGGCACCTTCATCGAACACTACGCCGCAGGAGCATACCTTAAAGTGTTTTGTTTCGTCTGTCTGCCATTCGCCGCTGTGGGTATGGGCATCGCCCTGACCCTTGAATACCGGCAGGGTCATTTCGATAGCCGAAACATATTGACAATTTTCGTCCCATGGGTGTTGGTCGGCTGCTCTGCCGTTTATCAGCTTTTCAAGCACCTGTCCGTTTGCAAAATCCTGTGCGGTTTTTTCCTCCGCCTCGATTCTATGTGTTCCTTCATCTGTTCCAACGCCTTTATCGGCCGTTTTGCCAATATAAAAGCAGTTTATAATGTCGGTGTCGATCCGAGCGGCTATACTTCCCTTTATGACCTTTTCTTTTGCGGAGATTTTGCCGATATTATAGCAATTTTCGATCCACCCCGATCCGTTTATCATACCGACAATACCGCCCAAGTCAACAATGGAATTATCTGTGGTGCTTGTGATCTCGCCCAGGTTGCAGCAATCGGTAATTTTAACGCCCGAAGCGACTGCCGCAATACCGCCGGCAAGACCGTAGCCGGATTCATCGACAAGTCCGCCCTCTATTGTGCCGAGGTTATAGCAGCCGATAATATCCGATAACCAGACACCTCCCGCTATTCCTCCGGCGTAGGCAAATGAGGAATCGGCATAGGCTGATATTTTTCCTTTATTTACGCAGTTTGTGATGGTGCAGTATTCTTGCGCATAACCGATAATACCGCCAGAATAAACATCGCAAAGGTACCAGTCCGACTGGGTTATGGTAACAAAGCTTTGGCAATCGCTGACGGTGCTGTTTTTGGCACATCCTACGATACCGCCCTGATACCATATGACGCTGATATATCCCGTTACCGACAGATTTTTTATGGTTGCGCCGTTTGCGTATCCAAACAGTCCCACGCCGCTTTTAACCTTAATATCGCTGTCGATATATACTCCGTAGATCGTGTGTCCCGCACCGTCGAATGTGCCGCTGTAAGCATTCTGCTTTTCGTCAAATCCAACAGGCTTCCACCTTTCAACCGAATCGGTGCCGCTGGCGGGGGTGAAATTACCCTGCTCATCAAAACTTCCGTCGTTTATAACAATGTCGTTTTCGAGCACGCCGCAGGCTCCGCTGTTTTGGGTTATGCCGTTGTCGCCGTTTACGATGTCGCGAAAGGCTTTAAGCTCCTCAAGGTTTGATATGCGATAGGGATCGTCCTGCGTTCCGCCGCCCGAAGGGACGCTGCGCCACTGAGCCGTAAGCGCCGTTACATTTGACGGAACGCTTTCTCCGGGAGCGTAGGTCCTCTGCCCGTCGGTCCAGGCGATAAAATACGCTCTTTCGTTTGGCGGGGTCAGACCCTCTTTTGCGGGAGCGGTAAAATTACCGCCGTTTTTAACGATAATATTTATGTTTTCCTGCCCGTCTACCGTACCTCCCTTAAGATTTAAGGCAACGGCTTTAAGTCCGTCGGTACCGAGGGTATCGGCATTTTTAACTTCAAGCGCCGGACGGTAAAATACATCATCTTGTCCGACATACGCAGCGCCGCGGCTGCCGTTAACGGCGTAGCCTCCCCTAACCCTGATAAAGCCGTCCAAATAATCCTGTCCCCAGGAGCGTATCCCCTGCCAGTTTTTAATGTAGTTGTCGGACTTTTTGCATATCACATCCCACTCGTTGTTCAGCGGAACATCATGGTTCCACCCCGCCCTGTATCCGGTGGACAGAGTCCGAAGGGTATAATCTATACCGCCGTAAGTGTACGCCTTGCCGTATATCAGTCCTGAATCAACAAAGTCTTTCCAATAATCTGAATGCGACACATTATAGTCGGAAACAAACAGACTATGCGCATAGGAGCGCCAGTCAAGAGCGTCATAGTTTTTAATAGAATAGGCGTCTACGGTGCCTGTGTAGGTAAAGGGAACATAGTGAAGTCCCGTGTCGGGCAGTTTTTCGTCTACATCACCGATAATGTTTTCGGCCGACAGGTCAAAGTAATATGTGCCGCCGGGAGCAAGGTCAAACTGCTCCTCGGCCTCGTCTCTGACGCTCAAGGCAACATCTATCGCCTTGCTTGCATAATCGGTTTTATAATTTCCGTTTAACTCCTCACAGAACATCTTGATGGTATAGTCCCCGACCTCAAGCCCTGCGGGAATGTTCATGTAAATCATTTCGGAACTGAAATCGCCCTTTTGAATTTGTCCGTAATAGAGCACTTCATTATAGCGATTTAAAATCATTGCCGAAACATATTCGTCGTCTTGAATACCGTAGGTATGGCAGGCAATGCTCACTTCGCCGCCGCTCGTCGGTACCGAAACGCCGTGGATGCTGTCATAATACAGACTGATCTGCCAATTCCGATCATTGTCAACGAGGGTCAGCTTCCACTCGTTCGGATTACTCACGCTGACGGGGTTAAGCTTTCCGACCTCGCCCACGGGCTTTCCGCCCACGGCGGCAGAGGTGAAAAGCACAGAGCTTGTATCTAAGTTAACAGCGGGACGAACCGCACGAATATAGTTCACGCCGTCGACGCTCACACTGCCGGAGTCGATGATCGTTCCGGCATGAATACGCGTGTTGCCGCCCGGAGAACGAAGCCACCACCGACCGCCGTTTCCGGAGGTATAGATTGCCGAAAGTCCCGGTGCGCCGTTATAATTTCCCACAGAATCTGCAATTTCTTTTGCGGAAGGGAAAAACAGTTTGTCGTTTACGGTCAGGCTGCTCCCGCCCCAGTCAACAGAATATATTTTTTCAGCCGCATCGGTCTTTGCAATGCCGAGCATGGTGGCCCGCTCCTTTGCAGAAAAGTTTTGGGTTTCTTCTGCAAACTTCTTGCACCATTTCTGCGCGCTGCTGCCCTGATAGGAATTGCCGTCGTCTTCCCATCTGTTAAAAGTCGTAGTACCGCTGAGCAGATTTTCCGACAGCAAAAACATTCCGTCTGTTTTCCCGTCGTTTGCCCTGTCCGCGTCAAGCACCCGCCATTTGATAGGTGTGCTGTTATTACCGCTGTCGGTGCCGAAATAGACATAGCTTTCGGGAGTATAATAATCGCCCTTGCCCGGTTCGACGGTTTTTTTCGAGTCGCTTATCTCGTTTGTGCCGAGCTGTATTGCCCTGCCCGATACAAGCCTTAAGGTCAGGGTGCTTTGCTTTTGAATATTGTATTCCCCGAGTGTTCGACCGTCGACAAACTCTTTTCCGTCATATATCAGTTTTTGCCGATCAGCGGGGATACCTGTTTTATTCTGAATTTTCTCTTTGATATTGTCGGCGCTGTCGCCCGACTCGACCTCAAGGGTAAGGTTTGCCCCACCGACAACGGTAAGGTCAATGTTGATTTCCATTGCATTTGCCGTTATGGGTATCATACAGATCACCATACAAAGGGCCAGCAGGATACTGAGCAATTGTTTTTTCATTCGCACTACCTCCGTTTTGATACAGCTATTTTGTGTTTTGCGCCAAATGCCGCGAAAAGGCTGACGCTTATAAAGAGCAAAGCCATCCACAACAAACGATATATCAACATACCGTCATTCAAACAATACATAATCAATATATTCCTTTTGCGCGGCAGATTATCAGTGTTTTTCAGATTACTGAATAAATGTTTATTTATGTTTAAGTATACCATTGACTCCCGCATTTTTCAACCCGTTTATCCAAATAATTTTCAGAATAAAATAGTGAAAATTGCACAAGAAACTTTTACAAATTATCAAATTGCCGTTGTATTTGTAGAAAACATTTTTCACTTATAAAATCGTACATTTAAACGCTTTACAATTATTTAAAAGAGATATATACTATATGTTGTGTGATAATATCGATGTTAGCTTATAAAACTTATGATAAAGGCTGGTGAGACACTTTGGAAGACTTTCTTCATATTGAAATTGATATAATCTGCATTGCCATTATGACCATTACCCTGACCAAGCTTTCGTCGGTTTCGCTGACAAAGGCCACCAAATCAAGATGGCTCACACTTCTTGTGCTTTCAATGATTTCGGTCAATGTGTTCGACATAATCGGCCGCCTCGCCCTTATTGCAAACATTTCCTTTATCGTCCCGGTCCTTTATTTGACCAACATCATATATTTTTCCTCCTATGTTTTTTTGTCCTATTGTTCGCTTATATATGTCAAAGCCCTGCACGACAAAAGCTTTGCCGAAAACACAAGGGGATTGCTTATTTGTGCCATTCCTATGTTTGTTTTGATTACGCTCCTTTTATCTTCTCCCTTCACCGACCTCATTTTTACCATTGATTCCGGCGGCGTGTATCGCCGAAGCAATCTTTTTTTCCTGCAGCCCCTCATTTCCTGCGCATACTTCCTTACAGCCTCGGTAACCGGCTTTGTTTATACCAAGAAAAACAGCATTTTTTCGGTTAAAAGCGAGCTTACCTCCTATACATTATGTACAGGATTCATCATCGTGTGCAGCGTGCTTCAAAGCCTCATTCCCGACCGGCCCATTCTTGTGGCGGGCGCTTCTCTCGCAATACTGATTATGTATATCAATTCCCTTGAGCTTAAAATTTCCCTCGATCCGTTAACAGGCATTCCAAACCGCCTTGAGCTTATGGATTACCTTTCGAAAGCTGTAAAGGAGCTCAAGCCCGATCAGCATCTATATTTTATGTTTATCGATGTTGATTCCTTCAAAAAGATAAACGACAATTACGGTCACAATGAAGGCGACAGAATTTTAAGAACTCTTTCGTCGGTAATAAGCAACTTCTGCAAGGAAACAAAAAGCTACTGTGCAAGATACGGCGGCGACGAGCTTGTTATACTTAAAGCTTTGTCCGGAGGCGAAAATATAAATGACCTCTGCCGAAGACTTGACGAACACATAATCGGAAGCGGCATCGACGTGGACATAAGCGTGGGATACGCCAAATATTCCGCTGACAACGACAGCATACAGGATCTCATTTCCCGTGCCGACAACGCAATGTATCTTGTTAAACAGGCAAAAAAGCAAAGCAGGCTTAAATAACTTCAACAGTCTGTTCTATTGATCTCTTTCTCAAACATATTCTATTTAATAAACCGCTTTATCACAAACTTAAAACCGCTCCCGAAGCACTTACTGCACGGGAGCGGTTATTTGTTTTATAATTATTTATTTAAAGCCTCCGGATATACCGGAAGTCTCGGCTTAAAATGGTTTTGAAGCATTGCCTCATATAAATTTCAGCCAATGTTTTTCGGTGTGCCATTTTAACAGGACTGTCAGCCCTCGGTAACGGCAATTTTAGACTTTTTCCACTTGCCGGTTTGGACATATATTATACCTATAACAGCCGAGACGATAGGTGCAAAGCCCAGCGCCGCCGCGATGCCTGTGACTCCCATATTAAATCCCCAACTCATAGAGAAAACATAGGCCATGGGAACGCGGAATAAAAATGCATTAATGGCCGAATTGATAAGGGAGAACATTGTGTGTCCCGAACCGGTAGCAAGGCCGTTTGTGCAGAAGAAAAAGCAGGCGAAAAGGTAGTCGAAACTGCAAAGGGAAATGTACTTTGCCCCGAGCTCCATACACTGATCGTAAAGCTCGAGATCGGTACCCGAAAGGGAATCTTTATTAAGGAAGATACCCATTATCTGATTGGGGAAAAGGTTAACAAGTCCGAAAACCACCACCGAAAGTGCCAGTGCAAAGCCCATTCCGACCCACATGGTTTTTTTTGCGCGATCGTATTTTTTCGCTCCGATATTCTGCCCCGCCATGGATGAAATGGAGGAGGAAAGGGCGATACAGGGCAGTATTCCGAAGGTGTTGAGTTTTTGGCCGATTCCGAGAAGTGTAGTTCCCACCGTTCCTGCAATAGCGTTGGAAATCCCGGTTAAAGCAAGAAAGGAAAGCCCGGTAATTGAAAACTGAACGGCCGACGGACAGCCGATCTTAAAGATAAGATTAAGCTTGTCCTTATAAATTTTAAAGGATTTAAACTTAAAATCAAAGATAAAGTCACTGCGCTTAAGGTATATCATTGAAAGCAGAAAAGAAAGTCCCTGAGCGATAACGGTGGCAAGGGCGGCGCCGAGAGAGCGCATACCCATATACTTTACAAAAACTATGTCAAGCACGATGTTGGTGACCGTGGCGATTGCCACAAACCACAGCGGACGCTTGCTGTCTCCCATTCCCCTTAAAATTCCGCTTACGGCGTTATATCCGAATATGAAGATGTATCCGAAGGAGCAGCAAAGCAGATAATTATAGGCCTCGCCAAAGGATATATCGTCGGTGCCGAGCAGCCTTAAAACAGGGGCGTTGAGCAAGACCATAACCACGGTCAGCCCAATGCTTACAAAAGCAAAAAAGGTGAAAAGGGTGCTGATGGTTCTTATCTGGCCATCGGTGTTTTTTGCGCCCTGATACTGAGCAACAAGCACGGTCGCTCCAACCACAAAGCCTGTTACAATATTGGTTATGAGCATGGTCACCTGACCGCCGATCTGCACTCCAGAAACGCCCACAGGCCCAACATACTGCCCCACGACCACCATATCCACAACGCTGTAAAGCGCCTGAAGCAGGTTTGAAAAAAGAAAGGGCAGCGAAAAGCTGATGAGCTGTTTAACAACGCTTCCCTGTGTATAATCCTTCTGAAATTTAGACATTAAAAAATATACTCCTTACCCTTACGGCGGCGGACGATTTCTGCCGGCCGTGTCGATCGAATGGTGTAACACCTTTCCCACTGTGTTAAGCCTTATTAAGCTAACGGTGGTCAAAGAGCGTTTGCATAACCTCCGCAAAGCGATCGGTTTATTTTTTCGGCCCTTTATTTTTTATCCTATCCGATCGGTTTCGATCATCTCTTATCATATCCGGCCGTTTCCGATTGTCTTTCTATCTTATCTGGCCGTTTCCCAAAATGACATATTTATATGAAGTAAGCTCCTTAACTCCCATGGGACCTCTTGCGTGAAGCTTTTGGGTGGAAATGCCTATCTCGGCTCCGAAGCCGAATTCCCCCCCGTCGGTGAAACGAGTGGAGGCGTTGACATACACCGCCGCCGAATCCACCGCTTTTGTAAACCTTTCGGCATTCTCGGCATTTTCGGTTATAATGCTTTCGCTGTGACCGGTGGAATATTTTCCGATATGGGCAATGGCCTCGTCTATATTTTTAACAACCTTAACCGAAATAATGTAATCGAGAAATTCTTTTGCAAAATCCTTTTCGGTTGCGGGAACAACGCAGTCTCCCAAAATATCGGCGCATTTTTCACAGCCTCTGATTTCAACATTCTTTTTGTCCAGCAGAGCCTTAACTTTAGGCAAAAATTCCTTTGCCACCGCCTCGTGCACAAGCAGACTTTCGGCCGCATTGCAAACCGATACCCGCTGGGTCTTGGCATTATAAACGATATTTGCCCCCTTTTCGAGATTTGCAAATTCGTCAATATATATGTGGCAGTTGCCCGTTCCGGTTTCTATAACCGGCACCGAGGAATTTTCCACCACCGATTTAATAAGTCCCGCTCCGCCTCTGGGAATAAGCAGGTCGAGAAGGCCGCTCGCCCTCATCATCTGCGTGGCCGAATCTCTGCTTGTGTCGGTAACAAGGTTAATGCAGTCCTCGGGAAATCCCGCGTCGGCAAGGGAGTTTCTCATGGAGTTTGCAATGGCAATATTGGAATTTATGGCTTCCTTTCCGCCGCGAAGCACCACGGCATTGCCCGCTTTAAGGCATATTGCGGCAGCGTCGGCCGTGACATTTGGACGTGCCTCGTATATTATGCCGATGACTCCCATGGGCACCGACACCTTTTTTATTTTAAGGCCGTTAGGACGGTCAAACCGCTCAAGAGTTTTTCCCACAGGGTCTTCTATGCGGGTAATCTCCATCATCCCCTCGGACATTGCGCAAATGCGGTCGTCGTTAAGCATAAGACGGTCGAGAAGCCCGCTTGAAAGGCCGTTTTTCTTTCCGTTTTCAAGATCGACGGCGTTAGCGGCAAGGATACTGTCCTCGTCGTCGATAAGTCCCTTTGCCATATAAAGCAGAGCGGTGTTTTTCATATCATTGCTTGCCGCGGCCAAAAATTTTTCGGCCGATTTTGCACCCTCGCAAAGTTCTTTTATCATAGCTTATTTTACCTCCTTAACCATAGCGCACATATCCGAATACGCTTGAAACGGCCTATCAATGCTTAGCCTTAAAAAGTGTGCCGACCTTTTTACCCTCAAAAACCTTATAAATTTCCGAAGGTTCCTTTCCGCACATAACTATGGTATCTATTCCGCGGCTTGTGGCATATTCTGCCGCTTCTATCTTGGTTTTCATTCCGCCTGTACCGCGATTTGTACCTGCGCCGCCGGAAATTTCAAAAATCTCGTCGGTAATGTTATCTACTCTTGAAATAAGTTTGGCGTCTTTGTTTCCTCTCGGATCGCTGTCGTAAAGTCCCATTATATCAGTTAAAATAATGAGAATATCAGCTTCGCAAACTGCCGCCACCATGGCCGACAGACGGTCGTTATCACCGAAAACGATCTCTTCTACCGACACGGTGTCGTTTTCGTTTATAATGGGCACTGCTCCCATTTCAAGCAGACATTCAAGGGTGTTCATTGCGTTTTCGCGGCGCTTTTGGTCGTCGATACAGTCTCTTGTAAGAAGCATCTGCGCCACATTCCAGCCGTATTCGTGAAAAAGCTTGCTGTACATGGCCATAAGGTCGCACTGACCCACGGCGGCGGTGGCCTGTTTTTCCCTTGTGTGCATGGGACGGGAATTAAGACCCAGGCGGTTTTGTCCCACGGCAATGGCGGCTGAAGAAACAAGCACCACCTCTTTTCCGCTGTTTTTAAGATCGGAAATAACCCTCACCAGCTTTTCCATACTGCCGATATTTATTTTTCCGTTTTCATATGTCAGCGAAGATGTTCCCACCTTTATGACAACGCGGTTTTTATCCAATCAGATCACCTTCAAATTGCAGTTTTTCGGTATAATCAATATTTCTCGCCACTTCCTCCCGAAGGGCCAAAAGCGACGGAAATTTTTTTGTTTCCCTAATATATTCAACAAGACTGATCCTCGGCCGTTTTCCGTAAAGATCACCCGAAAAGCCGATTATGTTGGTCTCGGCGCGAAACTCGGTTCGGTCGATTGTCGGCCGCGGGCCTATGTTGCATACGCCTTTATAGTTTTTCCCTTCGATATTTACATTAACAGCGTATACCCCGACTTTAGGAAGTATAAACCCTTTTGGAAAAGCCTGATTGATGGTCGGCATATCAAGAGTCCTGCCTATTTTATCTCCCTGCAAAACCGGGAAATCAAAGGAGAAATATCTCGAAAGCATTTTTGCGGCGTCATGCATCTTTCCCTCTTCAACGGCCGCTCTGATACGGGTGGAGGAGATGGGCGCGCCCTCATAATTTTCGGGCGGGGCGACGCAAAGTTCGATGCCCTTTTGCTCACAAAGCTTTTTTAAAAGAGCGGTATCTCCGGCGGCGTTTTTGCCGTATTTAAAATTGAAGCCGCAGGACACGCTTACCGCCCCGAGACCCTTTTTAAGAAAATCCTCAACAAATTCCACAGGCGACAAAAAATAAATGTCCTCAAGATCAATGTCGAGTATACATTTTATGCCGAGGCTTTTAATAAGCTCATCCCGCCGATTCTTTGTGGTAATGGCGGGAGGGCTGTTTTCATCCTTTTTGCGGTTTATAACAAGCGCAACGGGAAAATGCCCCGACAAAACGGCTCCTTCAAGCACCCTTTTGTGGCCGGAATGTATCCCGTCAAAGGTGCCGACCGCCACGGCGGGGCATAAATTTTTATCAAAATCCAAAACACTTTTTAAAATCTGCATTTTAAATCCTTAAAAAATAAATACTTAAAACAAATTAAATCCTTAAAACAAACACTTGATGTTAAGAAGGCCTTTTTCGGCGCACACTTCGCCAAGTCCCACGGTCTTTCCGCCGTCTTTTACGGCAAAGATACCCTTCGGATTTTTGGGAAGTTTCAGTCGGTCGAGACTGAGCTGCCCCCCGTTTGAGAACCGCTTTGCCTGAGCGGGCGATACCCTAACGGCAGGAAAGCTCTCAACCGCCGTTTCAATGGGAAGTATAAGCTGTTCGGCCGCCATTTCTCTGGCCTTTTCGAGAGGAATACACCGCTCAACACCGTATCCGCAGGCGCTGATCCTTCTCAGGGCGCTCATACAGCCGCCAACATTAAGTTCCCTTCCGATGTCGTCGGCAAGGGTGCGGATGTATGTCCCCGCCGAGCAAAAAACCTCCACCGAAAAGGTGTTTTTTGCGGTTTTTTCGATAAAGTCGATGGAATATACGGTCACGGGACGCTTTTCCCGCTCGACCTCTATTCCCTGCCGCGCAAGGTCATAAAGCCTCACGCCGTTTTTGGAAATTGCCGAAAACATTGGCGGGGTCTGCAAAATCTCACCGACAAAACGGGGCAGCACCTCGCGAAACTGCTCTTCGCTGATGTCGCAATCGACTTCGGTCTTTTGCTTTCCCCATACATCGAGTGTATCGGTGGTAAGACCGAGCTTTATTTCGGCCGTATATCTTTTGTCCTTAACGGGCATAATGTCGCAAAGCTTGGTAGCCTTGCCCACAAGCAGGGGAAGCACTCCGGTGGCCATAGGATCGAGGGTGCCGGTATGACCTATTTTTCTCTCGTGGAGCGTTCCGCGCATAACCGCCACCGCGTCAAAGGAGGTAAAGCCTTGGGGCTTATCTATCAATACGATTCCGTCGGCCATTAAAAGAACTCCCCTATAACCGAAACAAGGTTTTGCTCGGCCTGTTCAAGGGTGACCCCCTCCATAGCGCATCCGGCCGCACGGCTGTGCCCGCCGCCGCCGAATTTTTGACAGATGAGCGAGGCATCGATAGGGGCATGGGTACGAACGGATATTTTGAAAACTCCGTCCCCCTTTTCTCTTACGGTGACCCCCACAAGTACCCCCTCTACCTTTCTTGGCAGAGAAGTTATGCCTTCAAGATCGTCGTCGGTAACGCCGGTTTCCTCTTTCATCTGCTCGGTAACTTCAATAATAGCCACCTTACCGTCGAAAAAGAATTTCATCTGCTCCATAAGACGGCCTTCGATCTTTATGCGGCCCCTTGTTTTTGTATCGAACATAATACGGTTTATCTCGGCAAAATCAATGCCGTATTCCATCATTTCTGCCGCCATAATGTGGCTTTCGGGCGATGTGTTGGAATATTTAAAGCAGCCGGTATCAGTGGAAATACCGGTGTAAATACAGGCGGCAATGTAGGAATCGATTTTGATATCCATAACCTTTAAAAGTTTCAAAATGTTTTCGCAGTTTGCGGCGGCCGAAGAATCGACAAAAGTGTGCTTTGCAAATTCCCTGTTAAGGCCGTGATGATCCACCGAAAGGTCGATCTTTTTGCCCATATCTTCGTATTTTCCAAGCAGCTTTGCATCTGCCACATCCACAGAAACTAAGGTTTCGGCCTCAAATTCCTGAGGCTCATACCCGTCGGTTATAAATGAATAGGATTTCGGAATATCATCCGAGCAAAGCACATTGGCATTTTTGCCGATGCTTCTGAGGGCTTTACAAAGAGCAAAGCCGCTTCCCACCGTGTCTCCGTCGGGGCTTGCGTGTAGAAAGATGTTGAAATTATCATGTCCGAGCAAAAAATTCTTTGCAAAATCAAGATCAATTTTCATTTCCGTCATCTATATCCTTTAAAATTCTCGAAATTTCGGCGCCGTGAGAAATAGAGCCGTCGGCAATGAATTTAAGCTCGGGGGTTTTGCGGATGTGGAGTCGTTCCGAAAGCTCTTTTCTGATATATCCCGCCGCCGATTTAAGTCCTTTAACGGTGTTTTCGGTGGCGTTCTCCGATCCGATGGCGCTGACATAAATCTTTGCATAGGAAAGGTCGCCCGACACATCCACCCTGACTATCGAAACCAGCGGAGCGATCCGCGGATCCTTGAGAGTGCGGAAAATATCCGCAAGCTCTCTTTTAACATCCTCGTTAATTCTGTTTATTCTCTGAGAAGGCAATTATTTCACCTCATTTTTCGCATGCTTTATCAGTCGCGGTATTCTTCCATAACAAAGGCTTCAAAAATATCTCCCTCTTTGATGTCGGAGAATTTCTCAAGACCTATACCGCACTCATAACCCTGAGTCGCCTCCTTAACATCATCCTTAAAGCGGCGCAGCGAGTCAATTTTGTCCTCTGCCACGACGATACCGTCGCGAACAACGCGTATCTGGCTGTTTCTTGTGACCTTACCGTCAGAAACATAGCAGCCGGCAATGGTGCCTGCCGAAGAGATTTTATAAACGGCGCGTACCTCGATTCTGCCCTGAAGCACCTCGCGGAACTTGGGAGCGAGCATACCCTTCATGGCCGATTCGATTTCCTCGATGCAGTCGTAGATAACGCGGTACATACGCATATCCACGCCGTCGCGCTCGGCACTGACCTGAGCCACGGGATCGGGACGGACGTTAAATCCGACGATTATTGCGTTTGAAGCATTGGCAAGCATAACATCCGATTCGTTAATGGCGCCCACGCCTCCGTGTATGACCTTAACCTTGACCTCGTCGTTGGAAAGCTTTTCGAGCGACTGGCGCACCGCCTCAACCGATCCCTGAACGTCGGCCTTGACGATAATGTTAAGCTCCTTAACATCGCCCTCTTTAAGCTGATCAAAGAGGTTTTCAAGGGTGACCGTCTTAAAGGATTTAAACTGTTCCTCTTTGGCGGCGGTCTTTCTCTGTTCAACAAGCTCGCGGGCAAGACGCTCGTCGCTTACGGCATCGAAAACATCTCCCGCCTCGGGAACCTCGTCCATACCGGTTATCTCAACCGGCACCGAAGGTCCTGCAGTCTTAACGCGGTTGCCCTTGTCATCGGTCATAACTCTTACACGTCCGACGGCAGTACCTGCAACGACGATATCGCCGCTCTTCAAGGTACCGTTTTGTACGAGAAGGGTGGTAACCGGTCCGCGGCCCTTGTCAAGTCTTGCCTCGATGACAGTACCCTTTGCGGGACGGTTGGGGTTGGCTTTAAGCTCGAGCATATCCGAAACCAGCAGAACATTTTCAAGAAGCTTATCGATGTTCATTCCGGTGTGAGCCGATACGGGCACACAGATAATGTCTCCGCCCCACTCCTCGGGTACAAGTTCATGCTCGGTCAGCTGCTGCATTATCTTATCGGTTGTAACGCCGGGTTTATCCATCTTGTTGATGGCGACAACTATCTGTATCTTTGCGGCGCGGGCATGGTTTATGGCTTCAATGGTCTGAGGCATAATTCCGTCGTCGGCCGCCACAACCAGTATGGCAACGTCGGTAGCCATTGCGCCTCTGGCACGCATGGCGGTAAAGGCAGCGTGACCGGGAGTATCTAAGAAGGTTATATCCCTGTTGCCGTATTTAACGCGGTATGCGCCGATGTGCTGGGTAATTCCGCCGGCCTCGGTGGAGGTAACGTTGGTCTTTCTGATTGCGTCGAGAATGGAGGTCTTACCATGGTCAACGTGTCCCATAACAACCACAACAGGGCTTCTGGGTACGAGATCGGCCTCGTTGTCCTCGGTGTCGTCGATTATTCTGTCCTCGATGGTGACAACCACCTCTTTTTCGACGACTGCGCCCATTTCGGTGGCGACAATGGCGGCGGTATCATAGTCGATAACCTCATTTACCGAAGCCATAACACCCAGCTTCATAAGCTGTTTAATGACCTCGGCGGCCGTCTTTTTCATACGGCTGGCAAGCTCGCTGACCGATATTTCCTCACCGATAGTGACCTTAATTGGGGTCTTTTTGATGCGTTCAAGCTGAATGCGGCGAAGCTTGTCGGCCTCGGTTTCCACCTTGGTGCGCTGTTTTGCGCGGCGATAATCCTTGGAACGCTGATTTATCTTCTGCTTTCTGCCCGAGGTGTCTCTGTCCGAGCGCTCGGGAGCAAGATTTGTATACTTCTCATTGTATTTGTCAAGTTCAACCTGAGAGGTACGGGTATCGATGTGGCGGACGGTGCCGGGACCGCGATTTGGAGTGACGCTTTCGGTATGCGCCCTTTCCTTTTTCTTGGCCTTTTCATAAGCTCTTTCAAACTCCTGCTCGGCCTTGGGGTCAGGCTTGACCTCGGGAATCTTTTCAGCCTTTTTGGGCTGTTTTGCCGAATTGTCGGCCTTCTGAGCGGGCTTTTGCGCCGGCTTTTGTGCAGAGGGCTGTGCAACCTTTTCGGCAGCCTTTGCGGGTGCTTTTTGCTCGGCCTTCTTTTCAGGCTTCTGCTCTGCCTTTTGCTGATCGCTTACCTCTGCCGGTTTTTTGTCGGCAGAGGCGTGTGCTGCAGATGCTGCCGGTGCTGCGGGAGCCGCAGGTGTCTCAGGTGCATCAGCCGCCGCGTTCGCCGCATTCTTGGCGGCGTCGGCCTGGGCCTTGGCGGCTCTGAGCATCTCGGCAATTCTCTCCTGCTCGGCCGCTCTCTGAGCCTTTATCTTGGCCTTTTCTTCTTCTCTGGCCTTGCGGGAGGCTTCGCCTGTCTTAAAGTATTCGTCAAAACTCTTAACGCTGTTTTTCTGGGTATAATATTCGAAAACAATGTTAAGCTCCTCGTCGCTTAAAGCGGTCATGGCCTTTTTGCTTTCGCCGGTGTATTTCTGAAGAAGATCGATTATGCTTTTATTGTTTGCCTCGCCGAGATCCTTTGCGACCTCGCTGACGCGGTATTTAATCATCATACTATAAATTTCCTCCTTGGTTTATAAGCTCTGTTGCTCTTTTTGAAAAGCCCTCATCGCAGGTGGCAACCACCCCTGCCGACATTCCGATTGCCGACGACAACGTAAATTTATCGGCATCTATACGTATAATGTCTATCGGCTTTTCCTTTGCCGAAAATCTCAGTTCCTTTTCGGTACGGGCGGCGGTGTCGCTTGCAACAAGCACAAGCTTTGCCTTTCCGTTTTTTATAGCCTCGTCGCAGGCTTCAAATCCGATTTTAAGATTGCCGCTCCGCCTTGCAATACCTAAAAGTCCGAGAAGTTTATCATTCATTTTTTGAAATGACCTCCTCGCAGGCAGAATATACTTCATCGGGAATTTGCACCGAAAGTGAGCGTTCAAACCGCCTTGCCTTTATCGCTTTTTTAAGACACTCGGAATTTTTGCAGACATAAGCGCCTCTTCCGTTTTTCTTAAAGCTTTGGTCAAGCTCGGCCCTTCCGTCGGGCGTTTTGACCAATCTTATAAGCTCGGCCTTGGTTTTCATTTCTCCGCAAGCAATACATTTTCTGAGCGGAACCGTTTTTTTATCTGACAATTTTGTCGCTCCTTTCGAGCATTGGAAGTTAAACCGCTAAACTGAAATTTTTTGGAAACCCGCTAAGATCGTTTAAGGCTTTTCACAGACCGTCACAGGCTTATAGAAGCCTTAATCCTCGCCGTAGAATCCGCTTTCGGGACGAATGTCTATCTTCCATCCGGTAAGCTTGGCTGCAAGGCGGGCGTTCTGTCCCTTGTTTCCGATGGCCAGCGACAGCTGAGCGTCGGGTACCGATACATGACAGGACTTTGCGCCCTCCGGATCGACTTCAACCGAAACGACCTTGGCGGGAGAAAGAGCCTCGCTTATAAAGGACACAGGATCATCGGAATATTTAACAATATCGATTTTTTCGCCGCAAAGCTCATCGACTATTTTGGCCACTCTTGTGCCCTTAGGACCGATGCAGGCGCCGATAGGATCGACATTCTCGTCCTTCGACCAAACTGCAATCTTGGTGCGGGAACCTGCCTCGCGGGAAATTGATTTAACCTCTATGGTGCCGTCGTAAATCTCGGGAACCTCGGTTTCAAACAGGCGTTTGACAAGTCCCGAATGGGTTCTGGAAATCATAATTTTGGGGCCCTTTTCACTGTCTCTTACATCCACAACAAAGATCTTAAGGTGCTGTCCCTCGGTAAGTACCTCGCCGGGTATCTGCTCGGCTCTGGGGAGAATTGCCTCGTTGTCGCCGATAGTGACGGTGGCGTTGCCGGTAATGGGATCAACCGTCTGAACAACGGCAGTGACCAACTCCTGATTTTTGCTCTGGAATTCCTGAAGTGTCTGTCCTCTTTCGGCGTCGCGTATACCCTGACGGATGACGTGCTTGGCGGTCTGAGCGGCTATACGGCCGAAGTTGTGTGTGTCGAGGGGGATTTCGACCGGCTCGCCCACGGCAGCCGATTTGGAAATTTTAAGGGCATCCTCAAGAAGAATTTCGGTATCGGGGTCTTCCACCTCGTCAACAACGGTTTTTTTAACAAATACGTCGAAGATTTTCTTTTCACAGTCGATGTTGCAGAAAACGACATCCTTGGAGCCGTAGTCTTTTTTGGCCGAAACAACAATTGCGCCGGCTATTTTTTCGGCGATGTATTCCCTGCTTATGCCCTTTTCCTTTTCCATTGTTTCAAGCGCTTCAAAGAAAGCGTTCAAGTTGTCCTCCCGTGCTTTCTGTTCCTTTGTCTTTCTTGCCATTTTCCAAAAACATCCTTTCAAAGTTATTGTTTTATTGATTGTTCGTAAATTACGTTTGTTGGTCGCTGAATTAAGTTGTTTTCGCTGTTAAATCAATATGTGGATCGACCGATTTATCGTTTTTTCTGCCATCAGCCGATTTCGCGCTTTTAAAAGCCTTTAAAAATCGTAATCGTCAAGCTTGACCGATGCAATGTCGGCTTTTGAGAAGGTCACGGAATTTTCCCCGTCGCTGAGTACAAGATTTTCTCCATCAAATCTTTCAAGCTTTCCGAAAAATTCTTTTTTTCCTTCAAAGGGCTTATATGTTTTAACAACAATATCCCGTCCGGCCATTTTTTCAAAGTGTTCCGGCTCTTCAAGCTCGCGGCCCAGTCCCGGTGAACACACCTCCAAAAAATAAGACCGATCGATAAAATCCGCCTCATCGAGAGGACCGTCCACCGCCTTTGAAAAGGCCTCGCAATCGTCGATGGTCACTCCGTCCTGTTTGTCGATGAAAAAGCGGAGATACCACTCGGCTCCCTCTTTTAAGAATTTGACGCTCCATATTTCAAGAGAAAGCTCTTTTGCAAAGGGCGCGGCAAGCTCTTTTGCCTGTGCGGCAATAGTTTTTGAAGACAATACATAAACCCCCTGATAAAATCAAAAGAGCGGGTTTCCCCACTCCTTTGTCAATAGTTTATATTCACTGTAATTACTATACCATATTATACGCAAAAAATCAAGTGCTTAAACGCCGAATATTATAACGAATTACACCTCTTTAAAGGGTGCCTTTTTGGTCATAATTACCTTTATTTCCGCCATAATGCAGATTCAGCGGCAATTTAAGCGCCGTGCAGGCATATCTTCGGCCGAAAATCCTCTCAACCGCCGCAAATCCATCAAAGCGTCAACATCAACGATAACAGGAAGCCGAGGGTGACAAAACCGCAGCCCCAAGGAACACAAAAATAACATAAAGCGAGAAAACAAGACCTATGATCGAACAAACAAATCCCGCGACCGCCACGCCTCGGCCCGGTTCGCCGTTTTGGTAGCCTTTCATAGACTTTACACCGAGTACAAGTCCTATTATCGACAGTATAAAACCCATTCCGGTGGCGGAAAAAACAATGCTGAGTATTCCAAGCACAAGGCTTGCAGTGGCATTTCCCTTGTTAGGATTCTGCGGCACCGCATAAGGATAGCCGTAATATCCGTTTTGTCTGTAATAGGGAGGGACATTTCCGTTGCTGTAATACGGGGGAACGCTGCCATTATATTGGGGAGCGTTGCCATAGGGCGGCATATTGTTTTGCTGCGGATTTCCATATTGCGGCCGGTCAAAAGGCTGATCGTATATCTGCCGGCCGCCGTAAGGTTGGCTGTTCATCGGCTGTTCGTTAGTCGGCTGCCCATCGTAGGATTGACCGCTAACATACTGTCGTTCAAAGGGATGGCCGCCGAAATCCTGATCACCGAGTGTCTGCTCGCTATAATTCCGCGGATCATAAGGCTGCCCTCCGGCCACCGGTCGGTCACCGGGGCAATCGCAAGGCTGATCATACGGCCGATCATTTGGCCGGTCAAAAGACTGATTGTTATCGGATGCACCGTTCCCGGTGTGCTGCGTGCCATAATCGTCCAAAACGGCCGCAGCGACGTTATTTCCGACAGCAGGAGGCTCAGAATTACCCTGCCGTACAGCAAAATCGTCGTAGGTATTTTGCACAGCCGAAGCGTCGTGTGTGTCTCCGCTTACTCCCTCGTTTTCGTCTAAAGATCCGCCAACGGCATTTCCGCACATTCTGCAAAAATTTTCCCCGTCTTCGCACTGTTTACCACAGTTTTTGCAGTATTTCATACTCTTCCCCCATTTATTGATTTTTAAAAGAATATCTTCCTCATAACTACAATATAATATTAAACAGAATCTTTTTCAAGTAATATATTTCACGTTTTGCGTTTTGTTGTAAAAAAATTTTAAAATATTTATTTCTGTTTCTTTGATTTGGAACAATTAAAAAAAGGCTGCATTTTCTGCAACCCGCATAAACACTGCGTCGCAGCGTTCATACCAAAATTTTTGCAGCACAAATTTTTTTAAGAAAACCTTATATAATGCTAATATTTCACATAAAATATTAAATAAAATCCATTAAAAGTATTGACAAACGCCGATTCCTTGGCTATAATATACAAAAAGACCTCGAAAGGAAGAAAAAATGCAATGAAAAAGTTAGTATCCATATTATTGTGCGTGGCAATGCTTTGTGCAGTTTGCGTTACTGCCTTTGCCGAAGGAGAGCCTACCACCTCTGCAGCCGTAGCAGTCGGTGCTGTTGAAGGCGGAAAAGGCGAAAAGATAACACTTCCCGTTTCCATTACCGGCAACTCGGGAATTGCTTCCCTCACCGCAACCATCACTTATGATGCAGCTGCCCTTTCGGTTACCGATAAGGACGTTGTTCCCGCCGGGATTCTCGCCGGTGCAGTTGACACCGCAGATTCCTCTACAACCATGTATCAGGTAAATACCGCCGAAGCCGGAAAGATTTATATAAGCTTCATCAAGACCGAAAACATCACCGGCGACGGTGTTCTCTTCAACATCGGTTTCACCATTAAGACCGACGCTGCTGTTGGCGATTCCGCTGTTTCCATTGCCGTTGAAGAAATGGCAAATGCCGATGCAGCCATCTACACCGGATACACCGTAGCTGCAGGTAACGTTAAAATCGGCGAAGCAACCTTCATTTACGGTGACGTTGATGCAAACGGAACTGTTGAAGCCACCGATGCTCTGTGGGCACTTCAGGCTTATGTCGGATCAAGACAGCTTGTCGACAATGCTTTCAAAGCTGCCGATGTTAACCTCGACAACACGGTTGACACCTCCGATGCTCTTGCAATTCTCCAGTTTGCAGTCAAACTCCGCACCGAGCTTCCCATTAAGAAATAATTGAATTGAACCTTTAACCGGCGTTCTTAAAAGGAACGCCGGTTTTTTTTATAGCTTTATATTGCAAAGAAGTTGTTTAAATGGTATAATGAGAGAAAAGGGATTTTGTAATTCCAAAGCTGATATTAAGAAGTGAAGATATGGAAAAGTTTAATTTTTTTGCAATGCTCTTTCGGATGAAATATATCAACCGATGGGCGCTTATGCGGTCGAGCCGCGAAGAAAGCATTACCGAGCATAGTCTTGAAACGGCGATCATTGCCCATTGTCTCGCGGTCATCAGAAACAAGCGTTTCGGCGGGAATGTCAACCCCGAGCGGGTGGCGGTTATGGGAATTTTCCACGATGCAAGCGAGATCATAACCGGCGATCTCCCCACTCCCGTCAAATACTATAACAAGGACATTAAAACCGCCTATAAGGAGCTTGAAAAGGAAGCCGATCTAAGGCTTTTCTCAATGCTTCCCGACGATTTAAAAGAAGCTTACAAGCCGTATTTTTCTCCGGCCGAGCAGGATAAAGAGCTTTGGCGGCTTTGCAAGGCAGCCGATAAGATCTCGGCTCTTATAAAATGTATCGAAGAAGGCAATATGGGAAATCCCGAATTTAAAGAGGCCGAAAAATCCACCCTTTCACACATTAAAGAGCTGGGCGTACCCGAGGCTGAGGTTTTCATAAAGGAATTTCTCCCCTCATTCAGACTGACCCTTGATGAACTTAATAAGGAGTAGATAAAAATGTCATATGCCGATCAGGTATTCGTAAAAAACTGCAAGGATATTTTAGAAAACGGAGTGTGGGACACCGATTTTGACGTGCGCCCTCATTGGGACGACGGCACTCCCGCCCACACGGTCAAAAAATTCTGCATCGTCAATCGTTATGACCTGCAAAAGGAATTTCCGTTAATGACCCTTCGCAAAATCAACTATACCGCCGCCATAGACGAGATTCTTTGGATATGGCAGAAGAAGTCCAACAACACCGCCGATCTCGCCAGCCACATATGGGATTCTTGGGCCGACGAAACCGGTTCCATCGGCAAGGCATACGGCTATCAGCTTGGCATAAAGCATAAGTACGCCGAGGGGGAATTTGACCAGGTCGACCGCGTGCTTTACGATCTTAAACACAATCCCTGCTCCCGCAGAATTATGACCAACATATACAACCACAGGGACCTTCACGAGATGCACCTTTATCCCTGCGCATACAGTATGACCTTTAATGTCACCGGCAACAAGCTCAACGCCATTTTAAATCAGCGATCCCAGGATATGCTGACGGCCAACAACTGGAACGTCTGCCAGTACAGTGCTCTCACAATGATGATCGCTCAGGTAACTGGATTTGAGCCGGGCGAGTTTGTGCACATCATCGCCGACGCACACATTTACGACCGCCACATCGACCTTGTAAAAGAGGTCATTGCAAAGCAGCCGTTTGAAGCACCCAAGGTGCACTTAAACCCCGATGTGGATGATTTTTATAAATTCACTGTAGATGATTTTATCGTTGAGGATTATCAGTTCCACAAGCTCGGTAAAAAGGTTCCGGTAGCCATCTAACGGTGCATCGGCAACCGGCAACGACCGATGTCACGGTGCACGCAAAACGTGATACACCGACAATAATACAATATACCGCAATCGAAAATCGGCAAGGTCGACGCGATATCTTCGCACGCCGTCTTTGCCGATTTATTGTATTTTTTCGGCAAAACCTTCCTGCACGGTCACTCCGTTTTACCGAAAAAGCCGATATTTTGCGATCTAAATTCCAAGCATCGAGCCTATTACCACCAGAGCTATGACCCCCGGCACTCCTCCGAAAAACGATCCTGCCAGCGTATAGCCGTTAATTGCCACCGTCTGGGCGGTATATTTACCGATAAAATACACGGCAAAAAGACAAATTACTCCTGCCGTTCCCGACCAGAAAAGGGTGCGAATAGGTTTTCCGTTTTTAAAAAGAACCACAAGCAGGATTATCCCTGCAATTATCAGCGCGGCATATATACTGTATTTTATCGCCGTCAACATATTATCCCTCCAAAGCTTTTTGATTTCAGCCTTTTTTTAATAATATGCGGCTTGTCTTGAAAAAATAACGACGGGCACTTTGAAATGTATCAAAGTGCCCGTTTAAGGTTAAATATTATTTTGCAAACATACATCCGACAAAGCACAGGCACAACATTGTCAACACGCTGTTGACAGATCCCCGTGCGTCGCTTTGCCAAGCCATTCAATCAGAGCATCAGCATTCAAACCTCGGCAAAATTGCATCACTGAAGCTTTTCCCGGTAAAATTATTTGCCGAGAATGGAAATAACGTCAGCCGCAATAACAAGAAGCATGAAGATGATGGTGATGTACTTGGTGATTCTCTGGAGTTTGGCCGAAAGGGTGTGCGCCTTATTCTTGGAAAGGAAGGTATCGGCACCGCCGCTGACCGCGCCGGCAACGCCCGATCTTCTGCCCTCTTGAAGAAGAATAACGGTAATTATAACAAGAGCGAATATTATAAGAAATGCACCTAAGAGTATTTCTGCGATTTTCATTTAAAACATCCTCCGAATAGTATTTTCAATTAGCCTTTTGATTATAACACATTATTTCAGAAAAATCAAGACAAATTTTTCATAATAATATTTATTTTTAAAAAGCTGTTATAAATCCGATTTTTGCGGTTATAATACCCTTGCGGGACAAACAAGAAGCGTTTGCTGTTTCTTCCGCAATGTTTTTGACCTTTGCGGAAGTATTCGCAAATGCTTTAAAAACATTTTATAAAAAGGCATTGGCCTTTTAAACCTTGTTAAAGGGGTTCGGTGAAAAATTCGCCGTTCCCCTTTTTTCGTTTTTCGGCGGGCATATTGCCCATCAGACGATCGTTTTTATCAGCAGATATGTCGCCCATCAGCCTAACCGTTTTTTCAAGCTGTTGTTTTCTATCGGTTTGGTGGTTTGGCAGTTTGGTAATCCGATTGGCGGAAAAAAAGCTGTCTGCGCTGTCTGCCGTCAGAAAACACTATACCGCAACCGTAAGCACTTAAGCACTAAATAAGCGACATCTGCTCACCCTTTTCTTCGGCCTTAAGTGTGCTTCCGGCCGAGGGCAGGGTCTTGGTACGATAGCGATGTGGAGAGAGCAATGTGCCGTCGACATACGGCTCTGCACTCATAAGCCTATGTCCCTTGCGCTGGGTCATAACCGCCACGCCCTGGGTATTCTTTGTGGTCTTGACGCTTATTGCGGCCGAGTTGAACAGCAGTATCTTACCGTTTGACGAACGGAGCATATACTCTCCTTCCTCGGTGGCGTAAACGACAGCGGCGAGGGGGGATTTGTCGCTGTAAGCGTTGATGAGTTTTTTGCGGTTGGTCTTTGTTTCGTATGCCGAAATGTCGATTTTAGCAACCTTGCCGTTTTCATAGAAGAAGAGCATATTGCCCTTATATTCCTTTATAACCGCCATATAGATTACCGTTTCGCCCTCATCCATTTCAAGTTTGGAGGCCACGAAATCGCCAAGCACGCTGGCCTTAGTATCGGCAAAGGTTGCAGCACGGGTTTTATAAACCTGGCATTTGTCGGTGAAGAACATAAGCTCGGTATCGTTGTTTGCCTCCACCGTTTCGATTATTTCATCCCCCTCTTTGAGCTTTTGCTCGCCGCTCATTCTCAGCGACTGGGGTGTGATTTTTTTGAAATAGCCCTCTTTGGTAAAGAAAAGGGTTACGGGGTAATCTGGAATTTTTTCCTCATAGATTTCTTCCGGCTCGTCGGTTTTATAAACAATGTCAGTCTTTCTCGGCTGGCCGTATTTCTTGGAAACCTCCCGAAGCTCTGAAATTATGATGGATTTAATGCGGGATTTCTTTGCCAGGATATCCTCCATATCGGCAATGCCCTGTTCAAGGCCTTCTATCTCTTCAGTGCGTTTTAAAATGTATTCCCGATTGAGATGACGGAGCTTTATTTCGGCCACAAAATTAGCCTGAATTTCATCGATTCCGAAACCTATCATAAGGTTCGGAACAACCTCGCTCTCACTTTCGGTCTCGCGGACGATTTTAACTGCCTTATCGATGTCGAGCAGTATCTTTGAAAGTCCCTTTAAGAGATGCAGCTTATCCTTGGCTTTTTTCAGGTCGAAATAGACCCTGCGCTGAACGCACTGGGAGCGGAAGGCCACCCATTCCTCAAGTATTTCTCTGATGCCCATAACTCTGGGCGATCCGGCAATGAGAATGTTGAAATTGCAGGAAAATGTATCCTCGAGAGGGGTCAGCTTAAAGAGCTTTTGCATAAGCTTGTCGGGATCTATTCCCCTTTTGAGATCGATGGTTATTTTCATTCCGTCGCGGCCGGTTTCGTCGCGGATGTCGTTGATTTCGGTTATCTTTTTTAGCTTTACAAGCTCTATAACCTTTTCGATAATGCTTTCGCAGTTGGTGGTGGGAGGAATCTGGGTTATGTCGATGCAGTTATACGCCTTGTCGTAGGTATATTTTCCTCTGACCTTAAAGCCGCCGCGGCCGGTCTCGTATATTTTTTTCATCTCGTCGGCATCGTACATAACCGTTCCTCCGCCGGGAAAATCGGGAGCGGGAAGCGTATCGATTATGTCGGTGTCGGGGTCGCGGATGAAATTGACGGTGGTCTCGCACACCTCAGAAAGGTTAAAGGAACATATGGAGCTTGCCATTCCGACGGCGATACCCGTGTTGGCGTTTACAAGCACCGACGGAAATGTCACCGGAAGGAGGGTCGGCTCTTTCATCGTGGCATCGTAGTTGTCAACAAAATCCACCGTATCTTTGGAAATGTCGGCAAAAATCTCGGCCGAGAATTTCGCAAGTCCCGCCTCGGTATAACGGTAGGCTGCCGGCACCATATCTCTCGAATAGGCCTTACCGAAGGATCCCTTCGATTCGATATAAGGATGGAGCAGCGTTTCGTTGCCTCTCGACAGGCGCACAAGCGTGTCGTATATTGCGGCGTCGCCGTGAGGATTGAGCTTCATGGTCTGGCCGACGATGTTGGCCGATTTAACAAGATTGCCCGATAAAAGTCCCATCTGATACATAGTGTAAAGCAGTTTTCGGTGGGCGGGCTTGAATCCGTCTATTTCGGGAATGGCGCGGGAAACTATAACGCTCATGGCGTAGGGCATATAGTTTACCTCAAGGGTCTCGGAAACCGGTTGTTCGACCACAAGTCCCGAGCCGATTATGGTTGCGTGAAGATCTTTTTCCGCCCTGCCCGAGCGGGAAGTGGCTTTTTTCTTTGGCGCCAAGTTGTTCAACTCTCCTTTTTACGGTTTAAAAGTCGTGTTGGTTATTTTAAAGCATCTGCCCTGTACCCCCATGCACCGCTTTTCAACGGCACCTGGTGGAAAATGGATCTTTGACGTGTAACCGCCTTACATCCTACATGCAGGACTTGGTCATAACGAATGCGCACATGTCTTATTTCTGCAAGTCGCTGCACAAAATTTTTAAAAGCTTTATTGCACGTTTGTCTTTTCCATGCCCGGCAGCTCACGAAACATCAGCCATATCGATGTAGTTACTGCCCTCTTTGGCAATGAAATCCTTTCGTCCGTCAAGATCGTCTCCCAGCAGCATATCAAACATACGGGCGGTCTGCTCGGCCTCGTCCGGCATAACCCTGATGAGGCGGCGGGTAGCGGGATTCATGGTGGTAAGGTTCATCATGTCGGGCTCGTTTTCACCAAGTCCCTTGGAGCGGAGAATGGTGTACTTTTCCCCTTCTATTTCCTTTAAAACGTCGTTTTTTTCCCGTTCGGAATAGGCATAGTAGGTTTGGGATTTTGTTCTGATTTCAAAAAGCGGGGTTTCGGCGATGAAAATCTTGCCCTGCTCGATAAGTGTGGGAGTCAGGCGATAGAACATAGTTAAGATGAGAGTTCTTATCTGGAAGCCGTCCACATCGGCGTCGGTACAAATTATTATCTTGTTCCACATAAGCTTTGAAATATCGAAGGTCGAAAGATCCTTGTTGGCCTTGGCCTTTACCTCGACTCCGCATCCCATAACCTTTAAAAGGTCGGTTATAATGTCGCTTTTGAAGATCCTTCCGTAATCGGCTTTAAGGCAGTTGAGTATCTTACCTCTGACAGGTATAACCGCCTGAAAATCGGGGTCTCTTGCCAGCTTACAGGAGCCGAGAGCCGAGTCGCCCTCCACGATGTAAAGCTCCCGCTCGGCCGTATCCTTGGAGCGGCAATCGACAAATTTTTTGACCCTGTTTGCCATATCCGACTTGGACTGGAGGGTTTTCTTGATGTTGAGGCGTTCCTTTTCCGAGCGCTCGCGGGAACGCTTGTTTATAAGCACCTGCTCAACGATTTTATCGGCCTCGGCCTTGTTTTCTATGAAATATATTTCAAGCTGATGCTTGAAAAAATCGGTCATGGCCTCTTGAATAAACCTGTTGGTTATGGATTTTTTGGTCTGGTTTTCATAGGAGGTTTGGGTGGAAAACGAAGAAACCACAAGCACAAGGCATTCGTCCACATCCTGAAAGGTTATCTTGCTTTCGTTTTTCTGATACTTTCCGGTGGATTTTATATAGGCGTCAATCTGAGATACAAAGGCGCTTTTCACCGCCTTTTCAGGTGCGCCGCCGTTTTCAAGAAAGCTTGAATTGTGGAAATATTCCTTGCGGTTTATCACATTGGAGAAGCAAAGCGACGTCTTAACTTTAAGCTTATATTCGGGAAGATCGGCACGGTCTCTTCCGCTTTTTTCGGTTTCCCAGGTCTGAACCGATGTAAGCGCCTTGTCTCCCACGATTTCATTGACATAATCGGTAACGCCGTTTTTATAGCAAAATTCATATGTGTCAAAGCTGCGGCCGTTTTGCTGTCTTAAAATAAAGGTTACATTTTCATTTACAACCGCCTGTCTTTTAAGCACATCTTTAAAATATTCGAGAGGAATGTTAATCTCGGTAAAAACCTCAAGATCAGGCTTCCAGCGAATTTTTGTGCCGGTGCCTCTGCCGCCGTACGGCTCCTCTTTAAGGCCTCCGATGCACTCTCCCTTTTCAAAATGGAGGGTGTATTTTTTACCTTCGCGCTTAACCTCGGCGTCCATATATTCCGAGGCAAACTGGGTCGAGGCAAGTCCGAGACCGTTTAATCCGAGGGAATATTCATATGTGTCGCCCTTTAAGTTGTTATATTTTCCTCCGGCATAAAGAGTGCAGAAAAGAAGCTCCCAGTTGAATTTTTCTTCCTTTTTATTATATCCCACCGGAATTCCGCGGCCGAAGTCCTCAACCTCGATGGAATTGTCCGAATACATCGTTACAATGATTTTATTGCCGTATCCCTCTCTGGCCTCGTCTATGGAGTTGGAAATTATTTCGAAGGTCGAATGCTCGCAGCCCTCTATTCCGTCCGAACCGAATATGACCGCCGGACGGTATCTGACCTGTTCGGCACCTTTAAGGGCTTTTATACTGTCGTCATTGTATTCCTTTTTTCTTGCCAAATTTCTCACTCCTATTTATGGTATTTCCCGCCGACGGCAATTTGATACCCGCGGTATATCTGTTCTGCAAGCATTATTCTGAAAAGCTGGTGGGGAAAGGTCATTTTTGAAAAGGACAGTCTGCATTTTGAAATGTTCTTAATATCCTTAGAAAGACCGAAAGACCCTCCGATAACGAAAACCACATCGGAAAAGCCCGACACCCCGCTTTGTTCGATCATACGGGAAAAGTTTTCGGAGGTCATTTGCTGCCCCTCTATGCACAAAGATACCACAAAGCTTCCGGTCGGTATTTTTTTAAGTATCTTTTGACCCTCTTTTTCTATTCCCGCCGCTATGACCGCCTCGCTCGGATTGTCGGGCAGGCGCTCCTCGTCTATCTCGATTACGGTCAGACGGCAAAACGGGGTCAGCCGTTTTTGATATTCTGCAAAGGCGTCTCTCAGATATTTTTCTTTAAGCCTTCCGACAGCTATTATGTAAACATTCTGCATATATATCCCCGAAAAATCAATTTATTGAGATGTCAGACTCGGTATTATGTCAATCAATGTGCGGCATTAAGCTTTTTTCGGCCTGCATCCGCCGCAAGGGCGACGGGTCTGTCAGTAACATATAACCTCTCCGCCCGTCTTTGGCGCTGCCGAAAGGAGAAAATCCTCTCCCTCCTTCATCCCCTCGCTTTTAAGGAAAAAAAGAGCGGTCCTTTTTGCTAAGATCGGCATATTGTTTTGCTCGCTTAAATGGGAAAGGATTATTCTCGTTGTCCCGCTTTTAACAAACATGGGCAGAGCCTCGGCGCAGGCGTCGTTTGAAAGATGGCCGATATGGCTCATTATCCTCTGTTTTAAAGGATAGGGATAACAGCCGGTTTTGAGCATATCAATGTCGTGATTGGATTCAAAAAAAATAAGATCGGTGGAGCAAAGGGCATTTTTGACCTGTTCGCTGACAAATCCAAGATCGGTGCAAACCGCCGCCGTTCTGCCGTCGGGCAACTCCACCTTATAGCCGCACCCTTCGGCGCAATCGTGGGAAATCGGGAAATGCTCAATCTTAAATCCGTCAAGCTCCATATCCCCCTCATCAAGGCAGAAGGTGTCGAATTTACCGTTTATGTGGCCGTCCCGCTCCATTACCTCAAGGGTGCCCCTTGTGGCAAAAACAGGTATACGGAACTTAGAGCAAAACACCCTCACACCTGCAATGTGGTCGATGTGCTCGTGAGATATGAAAACACCTTTAATGCTTTGCGGATCGGTTCCTATGCCGCAAAGCGCCTCACAAAGCCTTTTGGCGCTCACTCCCGCGTCGATGAGAAGGCCTCCGTCGCCGTTTCCGACAAAGGTGCTGTTTCCGCTGCTGCCGCTGAAAAGACGGCAAACCCTCGCCATATCAAAACTCCTTTTCAAAAACAAATCCTTTTCCTAAGATGGCAGGGTTTCGGAAAATCCGACCTTCCCGCCATAAAGGGAAAAGGCTTTGATGTCATTGTCAGACCGCCCTTTCGATGGAATCGGGCAGTGTAACGCGCTTTATATCGGCGCCGAGGCTTCTGAATTTCTCAACCACCTTTTCATATCCGCGCTCGATATACTGGATGCTTTCAATTTCGGTGACCCCCTCGGCCATACAGCCGGCTATAAGCATGGCCGCCCCTGCACGGAGATCGTCGGCGCGCACACAGGCACCGGTAAGCCTTTCAACCCCCTGAATGACCGCCACCTTGCCGTTAACCTGAATGTTTGCGCCCATTTTCATGAGCTGATCGACATATTTAAAGCGATTATCCCATATTCCCTCGCTTACAACGCTTGTCCCCTTTGCTATTGAAAGCAGGGTGGAAAACTGCGGCTGCATGTCGGTGGGAAAGCCGGGATGAGGCAGTGTTTTTATGACGCACTGGGAAAGAGGGCCGTTTCTGCTGACTCTGATGCAGTCGTCGAATTCTTCAACCCTTGCCCCGACCTCCGAAAGCTTCGAGCTTATGGACTCGAGGTGTTTCGGGATAACATTTTTTATGAGTACATCCCCGCCGGTGGCCGCAGCCGCAACCATAAATGTTCCGGCCTCAATCTGATCGGGAATAACCGAATAGCTTGTCCCTTTAAGGTGCTGTACACCTCGGATTTTAATGACATCGGTGCCCGCCCCTCTTATATCTGCGCCCATGGAATTGAGGAAGTTGGCGAGATCGACAATGTGCGGCTCCTTAGCGGCATTTTCGATGACCGTCAGTCCCCTGGCCTTTGCGGCAGCTATCATAATGTTGCAGGTAGCGCCCACCGAAACAACATCAAGGTATATCTGACTGCCCATAAGGCTCTGCGCCGACACATCTATCATTCCGTTATCCACCGAGATGTCGGCTCCCAGCGCCTCAAATCCCTTAAGATGCTGGTCGATTGGGCGGGGGCCGAGATTGCAGCCGCCGGGCATTGCCACCTTGGCCTTGGAAAACTTGCCGAGAAGCGCCCCGATAAGGTAATATGACGCTCTCATAAGCTTTGCGATCTCGTGGGGAACGACATAGGAACTAATATTTCTCGGGTCAATCTCCACCGTGTTGTCGTTTATCATTTTAACCTTCGCACCCATTTCCGAAAGAATACGAAGGCTGTTGCTTACATCTGATATTTGCGGTACATTTTCAAGCACGCACACCCCGTCCGAAAGGATGACGGCAGGAATTATTGCCACAACTGCATTCTTGGCACCGCTTATAGTGACTTCCCCCTTGAGCGGGGTTCCGCCGTTTATAACAAACTTATCCAAAATCAATGCACTCCCGTAATATACTTAAAGCAGGAAGACGCTTATTGCCGTTCGGGAAATACTCTGTTGCTTAAAGCGTTGATACATAAAGCCTTGTTTGGGCTTTTTTCCTGCGAAAAAATCGAATTTATAAAAAGTGCCGCGCCCTGTAAAGACGCAAAAACAAAAGACCGTCACGGCTTTAAAAATCAGGTGGCCGCAGTTGTCTTTTTTACACCATTTCATTCTTTAACAGTATAACACCGATTGCATAAAAAAAAAAGCCCTAATTTCAATTTTTTTTGCTGAAATCAGGACTTTTTTCCATATATTGTGGTCTAAAACCGCATTTTATAATTTTTTTCAACTATTGCACCGATACCTCTTCGCAATATCGGTGCATCATCAGGGTTGCATCGGTCAGGGAAACTATTATACTGACGGTCAGAAAGAGATGCCGCAAAAACTCGGTCAGAAAATAATCTCCGGGGCCTTTTTTTAATCAAAAAAACATTTAAGTAAATTCCCGCCCAAGGAAAAGACCTAATAAAGAGATGGTCGGCCAAGCAAACCGTTTCTCAAGAAATCATCACCGCCCAAGAGAAGCACTGACGCTTTAGGCTGCTTTAAGTCTCAGGCGCATCTTATCGGCGATAAGTGCGATAAACTCGCTGTTGGTAGGCTTGCCTCTGCCGGTGTTGATGGTATATCCGAAATATGAATTGAGGGTATCAAGATCTCCTCTGTCCCATGCCACCTCAATGGCGTGACGAATGGCCCGTTCCACTCTCGACGAGGTGGTTTTATAAAGCTTTGCAACGGTGGGATAAAGCTGTTTTGTTATTGCGCCCACCATTTCCGGATCTTTAACCGAAAGTATTATGGATGTGCGAATGTACTGATAACCCTTTATGTGTGCTGGAACGCCAAGCTGGTGTATTATTTCGGTGACCATCATTTCAAGCTCGTTGTCGCTGATATATCCGCCCTGCTCCTTGCCAAGGCCTCTCGACTCCCGCCATCCGGTCAGCTGAACTATCCTCTCGGCCAGCATATCCATATCAACCGGCTTTAAAAGGAAGTATGATGCTCCCGAAGAAAGCAGTTCGCTTTCCAGTTTTTCGTTTGACCCGATGGACATAACCATGGTCAGCGGGCGAAGACGGGTTTCCAAAGATTCCAGCTGTTTAAGCACCCCAAGCGCATCCATTTTCGGCATAAAGGCGTCCATGATTAGCACATCGGGTTTAACCGATTTAACCTCGGTCAGCAGCCTTGAGCCTTCCTTTGGAGTAAGCACAACGTCCATTCCATATGTTTTCAGCAGATTGGAACAGGGCACGCCAAACTCCGCCGTGTTATCCGCAATTAATACTTTAAGTTTCTTTTCCATTTATATTGCCTCCTGTTTTTTTATTTGACGCCAATATATTACCATAAGCTGTAAAAATTTCAAGAGGTTTTTCCAAAATTTTTTAATAATTGTGTGACAATAAACTTATAAAAGAATTATAAAAATAAAAAATAAGGGCAAAAGAAATCAATTTCGATGGAAGAACTATAAAAGTAAACAAATTTGACAAACTTTGTTAATGGTTAACATAACAATTTATCAATATGAAAAAATGGTAGTATACAAATACGATATCATCCATACCTGCTGTCACAAAGCTTTATCGGCTGTTTTTCATAGGTACCGTTCCCCGCAGCTTTGCAGGAAAACGGCAGTTAAACCCTGCAGGGTTTCACTTGCTCTTTCTCCGCAGCTCTTTCTCCGCCAAAAATGACCAACAAAAATCTTCAGATGTACGGCAAATAAAAAACTACTTCAGTACCCTTTCAAGCACCTCTCCGATGTTCTGATGAAACACAAGATCGGCCCTGCTGTCAAATGGTGTGCTGTCACGGTTTATAACCGCAATGTGTTTGCCCGAAAAGAATCTGACAAGTCCCGCTGCGGGATAAACCGCCATGGAAGTTCCTCCGATTATGAGCAGATCGGCCGAGGCTATGGCCCTTGCCGCCGATGAAAGGGTCTCATTATCAAGCTGTTCCCCATAAAGCACCACGTCGGGTTTAAGCACACCGCCGCAGGCACATTTCGGAACGCATCGGCTGTCGTTTTTGATCTGCTCTTTAGTATATTTTTTCCCGCATTCAAGGCAGGTGTAGTTTGCCGATGTTCCGTGAAGTTCGATGACCTTACGGCTTCCTGCGGCCTTGTGCAGCCCGTCGATGTTCTGGGTGATGACGGTCACATTTTTGCCGTCATTTTCGAGCCTTGCAAGAGCCTTGTGAGCGGCGCCGGGCAGGGCATCGGAAAGGAAGAACTCCCGATAGAACTTATAAAAGAGCTCTGTATCGCCGAAAAAGCAATCTCTGCTGAGAATTTCTTCAGGCGGGCGGCCGAAATTTTTGGCGGTAAAATATATGCCGTCCTTGCTGCGATAATCCTTAAGCCCGCTCTCGGTAGACACCCCTGCTCCACCGAAAAAGGCAATGTTCTCCGCTTCTTTAAGGAACCCCGCCAGCGCCTCAATTTTTTCGTCCATATAAAAGCTCTCCTTTGTTTCATAAAACGACATTTCCCGGCCATATGTATGTGTTCCCGCAATTTTCATCATGCGGTTATACAAAGATTTAAACCTTACTTTATTCTCAAAAGATTCAATCATTTGTTTATTATATTGATTCCGACACCTTTATGTGTTTTTCAAGATGTATGCAGCAACGCGACAAGTGTCCTGCCGCTGCATTTCGTCCGTTCTTGTTGTCACCGTGCGTCATTTACCGAACACATACATTTATGGCGTGCAACATATTTTTTATGCCGCCGCGTTTGCGTTGACCTGTTCGATGGCCTTGCGAATGCCCGTCCACACCGAAAGATCGGTAAAAACCTCGGCAATACTGCCAAGCTCGTTAAAGGGCGGTTCCTGCAAAACAGACAGGTCTTTCATAACTCCGTTTTTAACTATATATTCGACAATCTGATTGACAAAATATATCTGCCTCCAGTCGAGATTCACATTACCGAGATACTCCGAAAAGGCTACCTTTGCCGCGTTCATATCAAGGCCGACGATTTCGCGCACAAATTCGCCCAGCGGCTTTGCACCGTATTCCGCCTCGTAATCCTCCCTTGTACCGAGGTCGCTCCACAAAATTTTCTCAAGCTCCTTTATGTCGCCTTCGGTCATGGGAATGTTACCTTTCAGCTTGGCAATAACCTTGTTATCGAGATGCTGACGAATATAAAACTCGGCTTTGGCTTTATAATTTTTCAAATCGTCGTTTTCAAGCTCCGACTTTTTCATTTCCAACGAAAGTATCTCGTCGCTGAAATCGGTGTCAAAACAGAGGTTGCTTTTCGGTATGTATTTTATAAGATCGCGCAGACTTTTGCGGATATGCTCAAGCTCGCTCATTCCGGCATTATCAAGATAATCGGTGTGCAGTATTTTGTCGATAAGCTCCGACTGCGCCGCGATTTCGGGAATATTTGCAACCCCTGCGACTGCCTCAACCTTTTTGAAAAGATCGCTTCTTGCCTTTCCGTATTTTTTACCCGCAAGAAGCGCAAGCTCAATGCCGTACATCAGCGCGTCAAATCGCACCGCCTTCGGATCGTCGTCGTCGGGAATGATGAGCGGTGCAAGCTCCTGACCCATTAAAAGAGTGTCCTCATAACAAAGGGTCTCGTAATTTTCAGCCGACGCATAAAGCTCAACATATTTAAGATGCTGGCGAACGGCAAAATTCTCCTTGTTAAGCTCCTTTACCTTGCGAATCATATCGTCCACAAGAGATTTTCTGAAAGCCGAAAGCTGCTCGGTCTGATAGGCCAAATCCTGCAATTTATATGCGATCTGCGCTTTAAGACGGAATACCGCGCCCTGCAAAGCCATCGTATTTGCCGCCGCTCTGTCGCTTTTCATACGGAAAAATTCAAAGTTTCCGCAAAAATCAAAGATATAAAACTTATCCTTGTCCCTGCCGTCGTCAAGCAAGCCCGGACAAAGGCGGGTTCCGCGGCCGATCATCTGCCAAAACTTTGCCTTGCTCATAACCTTTTTGAAAAACACAAGGTTGAGCACCTCCGGCACGTCAATCCCCGTATCAAGCATATCAACCGAAATTGCAATCTGCGGCAGCTTTTTAGGATCAGAGAACTCATCGATCGCACTTTGAGCATAGGTCATATAATTGTCGATCACCTTTGCAAATCCCGGCAGATGGGGATATTGCCTGTTAAACACCTCAAGAATTTTTTCGGCATGGGTGTGACTTTTTGCAAAAATAATGGTTTTGCCGAGCTTTTGGCCGTAATCGATTTTAAGGCCGTCGGTCATAAGGATATTCAGCACCTGTTTAATGGTATCCTCATTGAAGATCCAGCTGTTTAAAGCCGATGAACCGATTTTTTCGGGCAAATCGCCGTTTTCGTCCTCAAAAGTATCCTCATAGGCTTCCTTGTCCTCTTGGGAAAGCTCGTCGTAAACAATGCCCTGCTCGATAAATTTAAGCTTGGTTTCAACCGATACGAAGTCCACAAGATATCCGTCCTTAACCGCCTGAGAAAGCTCATATCCGTAGGTCGGAACACCGTTTTCAAGCTCAAAAACCTCGTAGGTGTTTTTGTCGATTTCGTCCTTCGGCGTGGCCGTCAGTCCAACAAGCGGCGCGTCAAAAAAGCTGAAAATATCCCTGTATTTATTGTAGATCGAGCGGTGGGCCTCGTCGCAGATAACAAGGTCAAAATGGCCGCAGGTAAAAAGCTTGCCCTCCTCGTCCTTGACCGAGTCGATGCAATTCATCATGGTTTGGTAGGTCGAAAAAACGCAGTGCGCCGTGAAATTATCCTTTTCTTCGCAAAGATTTGCGGCCGAAAGATCGGGCAGAAGATTGACAAAAGAGCGTTTTGCCTGTGTCACGAGGGAATTTCTGTCGGCAAGGAAAAGAACATTCTTCACCCATCCGTGCCGCAGAAGCACATCGCAAAGCCCGGCGGCCGTTCTTGTTTTTCCCGATCCCGTCGCCATAACAAGCAGCGCCTTTCGGCGGTTCTTTTCGCCGAAGCTTTTGCAGACCGCCTTTATTGCCCCTTCCTGATAATACCGCCCGGCGATATTTTTGTCGACGGTTATGTTTTTAAGGCTTGTCCTAAGGGTTTGCAGGTTAAAGAGCTTTTCAAGGTCGCGTTTTGAATAAATGCAAGCGCATTTGCGCTCGGGATAAAGATTGTCCTCAATGCGGGTTTCAAAACCGTTTGTAAGGAAAATGACCGGTCGGCGGCCGTATTTCTTCTCAAGCAGATCGGCATACAGCTTTGCCTGCTGCCTGCCCTTTGAAACATCAGCGCAGGTGCGCTTAGCCTCGATCAGGGCAAGGGGGCGCCCGTCGTCTCCGTAGAGCACATAGTCGGCATATCCCACCTCGGATTTGTTGGGCATACCGTAAAGCTCGACCTCGTTCATCCAATCCTTGCCCTCACGCCATCCGGCATCTTCAAGCATAACATCGATATAGATTTTGCGGGTTTTGAATTCCGAAAGATCAAGGGGCTTTTTAACATAGGTTTGCTGCTGCTCGGCCCGGCGGGCGGTCAGTTCTTCTTTAAGGGAGGCGTTTTCGGCCATAAGAGCGGAAAGGTCGATGTCCTGCCGATCATCTGCTGCGCATTGTGCCGAATCGGAGGTCTTTGCCGATTGATTTTCAAGCAGACTGCGGTCGAAATGGCCCTCGGTGTAATTATCCCCATAGCAATAGGCCACAAAATCGAGGAATATGTAAAGATTTTCGAGGCAAAGCTCGGCCTGCTCGATGGAGATTTTGTTGCCGCCGTGAGCCGCATTGTTGCCCACCCGGCGGATAAAATCCATTCTGCGCCAAATATCGTTTCCGACAATGTCGCGGAAATCGGCCGAATTCATAAGGCTGACCAAGGTGTCCTGATAAGGCGCATAAAGAGCCTTGTCCACCGAATACATCCACTTGACGGCGAATTCCATCGCCCGCCGGCAGTTGAGCACGCAGGCCGACGCATCGATATGCAGAATACGCTCGGCCGCCACCGCCGCCACCGCCGCCCCGGAGAAAGCCTCAAACCGCCCGTCCTTTGTGAATATATCAAAGTTGGTCATGATTTTCTACCTCTAAAATACAGACTTTGCAAAAAGATATACCGTAATCAGTTAAACTTATATAACCTTCTATAAAACTATTCTTTAATATTCCTGTGTGTTTTATAACAGCGCTGTTTAACATTGATTGAACATAGCTATTATTCTTTAATGGCTCATATAACGACTTATCTGTCAATGTTGAAAGAGGTGAAGAAGATTTTAATAATCCTAATCGAATTAAATTATCAAAATATTTGTTTACATCATACGGCTTTTCACAATTAGCAATTTCGCCAACACTCGAAAATTTATCGTATAATGTAAATCCCTCACCATCTTTATTATCTAAACGCAGAGTTATTGTGGGAAAAGTTTTCCGTATACTAAAGCATTTTAATATTTTTGCTTCATCAGGACAAAGTTGTTTAATTATTTCAACAAAACCCGGATGCACACCATTTTTAATCGTTTTTATCATTGAATTGGCTAATAAATTTGCATACATATTTCTAAGTTCATCATTGTTCATACAATAGCTGATACTCTGCAAAGCGGGAACAGCAACATATGGTTCAGGAGATTCAATTTGTTCAGGCAATATGTTTTGCAACTTGTCTTCTAACAGCTTTCGAGTTTCCTTAATATTATATTCCCGTTGTAGAACCCACTTTTCAAGAGGAGCCAATGCGGCCTTTATCACACGTGGTAATAGACTTAAAATTTCACCTGTAGGTTTTGCAACAGGTCTGCCAATATCTTCGTAAACTTCTTTAGCACATTCCACCATTATTTTATCGTCCATTTTTTCCTCTCCTCATCCAAAATATTTCTGCATTAAACTATCAAACAATAACCGTGCCTTGTCAAGTGCCTGCTGTATGACAAATTTTGATTTGTCGGTCTGTTCGACGAAGGCCGCAAACTGCTCCTGCAGCTCCATTGGAGGCAAGTATATAACTGTTGCATTCATTTTTGATAACAGCAAATTCGGTTGCGCCGATGCGCTTTCAACCATATACATGGACGGGTTTGCCATGTAGCAATACCGCAAAAATTTTGCACTGATCACATCGGTTTTCACCTTGATTAAAGCAACGCTTTTTTGCAGTAACGTTCTCTCGGTGAGGTGGCTGGAAGCGATCGCGGATTTGCCTATGGTTGCTCCAGTGTTAACAATGACCATATCGCCCTGCTCAATGTTGCAGCGCCGATAATCCTTTGCGAAATCTGCGAATGTGATCTGCGGTGCAGTGTCATAATGGATTACTCCATCGTAGATTTCACGCGCACCTACGTAGTAATAACCCGAATCTGTCTCCTGTTCACACCCGCCGTGCTTTCCATCTGTGATCTTATGACAAACCTCTTTCAGTGTTGCTGTCGGAAAGTGATATGGGTTATCTTTTACAGTGCCAAACAGTTCGATAAATCGGGATTTGTGGAGAGATTTCCTGAACTTTCCTTATTTTACAGGCTTTTCA
>CAJJNV010000011.1 GCA_905193225.1 uncultured Oscillospiraceae bacterium
TTTGCGGCCTTCGTCCTCGTATAATTTCTTCGCCGACTGACGAATGCTGACTAACTCCATATCACGCATAAGCGTGCGCACCATTTCGTTGCTGACTTTGAATCCTTCACTTTTCATGACTGCCGCAATTTTAGCGGCACCGAAGATCTGATTGCTTTCGTCGTAAATCTCCTGTATGCGAAGCCGTAGTTCTTCCCGGCGTTTCGCATACCACGTGTTGTCTTTCTTGTTGCGGAGAACGTGGTTATAAAATGTTCCTCGGGGAATGTCAAACGCATCACAGATCACGTGCACGTTATATTTTCCGTAAAGCTGCTCGGCAGCATATAACCGTTGCCTCAATGGCGCTCTCGGCGTGCAGGGTGCAGATTTGAGAATTTCAACGATGCTCTCCAAACGTGCGACCTTGTTTTCGAGTAAATGGAAATTGCGGATGTCCACCTTTCTCCTATTGGCAGCGTTTTGTTCCTCTTGGTAAATGCGTAGCCAACTGTAAAAGGTACTCTTGGGTATACCGGTGTCAGCAAGGATATGTGCAGACGGCTCACCGGATATGACACGGTCAATGACCGCTTGTTTTTCTTCTTTAGTATAAGTTCTCATATTTTCAACTCCTATATTGAATGCATTGAAACAATTCTACGACATTTTCCAAAGGAATTGAAAGAAATGTAGAAATATGATATAATATAAATAATTAGGAGGGTAAGTGAAAATGTCTGTTTATGATGATCTTGAAGAAATATGGAATCATTCTCACTACTGGAATTGGTCACCCGATTGGCTCGTGGTTAAAGAGGTATATGAAAAAGTTCCGAATTCATATTCTGTTTTGATGCCTTTTGCATATTCCTATTTCGAAGAAATGATTCGAACGACAACATCAGAGTATGGGTTACCATTATTTGACCGCAATCAAAAGCCGGTAAGAGTCAAGGTTGGAATGGCGCTTATTAACTTGGCAATTGAAGAAAATAAAGATAATACAGAATACATTGCTTTGCTCGAAAAAGCAAAAAAGCATTTTACTTATACAGAGGTTTCAAATGATGAAAACGGGAGAAACAGAGTGATGCATGGAAGAGTCCACCCTCGATTTTGGAGTCAAGAAGATTTCGAGAAGCTAATCCATGATATTGCAGAAATGTCGAAGTACGCTCAATTTTGATTGAAGAGGACAATGATGGAAAATAGGTTTTATGTATATGAATGGTACATCGTTGAAACTGGTGAGGTTTTCTATGTTGGGAAAGGAACCGGAAACCGTGCATTAAGTTCTAAAAGCAGAGATGTTTTGTTTGAAAAGATAAGAAAATTTTATAAAACAAGCTATCGGTTGGTGTACGATAATTTAACAGAAGAACAGGCTTTAAAACTTGAAGCACGACAAATGCTTGTTCGAAAACTTGAAGGAAATCATTTAGTTAATATACTCGATGAATTTGACGATTATTATTTTCCTGACTTGGATGATGCCTATATGGAATTTTGTGAGAGAGAAGCAATAAGATTTGACGAAGAAGATACTCGCAATAATAACATGAGGAAAAGAAATTTCAATCCTACAGTTTATGTTGATGATCTTTCTGTTCACTATTTTGGGATGCCCGAAGATGCCAAATTTGATATTATAGAGGATGAGTTTTTGGAAGTCTATCTACATCAACGAACAACTGCATTGCGTAATAGTAGAATTCAAGAAGAAGTTGAGTATATTAAATCATTCTTCACGAAAGTAAAAGTTCGTACAAAGAAAAAGGCAAAATATATCGTGGAGTTTGAAATACCATCATATAATGAAGTTATTGCATATAGAGATGAGGGGTATAAAGTTATTCATGCTATTGACCTAATAAGACATTTGAATAACGGAAGACCGCTAGATTATAAAAGTAATATGTAAGGAGAAAACATGATAGATTTTAAAAATTGTATTCGTTGTGGCAGCAAAAACATTGACAAACTTATGGTAAACACGAGAATGAAAATGAATTATCCCGAAAAGAAGTCACTCTATTCAGGGACTATCACACAAAGAGTGATTGAGGCAACAGATGCGTTAGTATGCAAAGATTGCGGGCACATAGAGTTGTTTATAGATTGGAAAAAGTAAAACGAAAATGTGAGAGTTCAAATTCATACAAAAAACTACCGAAAATATCTTTTTTATAGCCCTTAGACAACGCCAAAAGGTCGGTTAAAGGATTCATCCGTTACCGACTCTTTTTGTTATTGTTACAAGGGACAAATCGCGGTGCGCCGGAGGCTTCCGCTCTTTGGAAGGGACTCTCGTTTGCAAAACCGTCCCCCGGAAGGTTTTGCTGCCGAGACTTCGCCCGCACCAATGTCAAAAGGTCGGTTAATGGATTCATCCGTTACCGACTTTATGGTTTTGCGGTGGAGCGGTTTATTATAAAAAATCAGTCCCGTCCCGAAGCTGCAAAGCTGCGGGGCGGGACTGATTTGAGTTGTTGTTTTGGCGGCTGTTTAGGGATGCTGAGGCCATCAGTGCAAGCTGATGGGAGGGCAGCTTGCCGGTAAAAAGGAGGCTGCGATGGGGCCGCGGGTTATCTTTTCGGCGGGATTTTGGGATGCCGTGCCCTCCGGTCTCGGCCTTGGCGAGACGGACTTGGCGTGGGTAAAAAAACAGTCTTGGCGGTGTATGCAAGACACACCGCTTTGGCGATCGGCACGTAAAACACAGCCTCGTGCACTGCATTGGCAAATCGGCCAATCAATAATGATGCCGAGATTCAAAAGAGCCGTGCAAAACGATGGGCAAAACCGCGGGCAATGGGCTAAACAGCCGACTTTCCTTTAGAATTATTCTTTAAAAGGCTCTTAAATGAAAAGCGAGATCAGATATCCAACAACGAGGCCGGACAAATTCCCGATAAGGGCGGTTTCCCATTTGTTGAGCAGGGTTATGCGCCGCTGTTCAAGCACCTTGAGCCGCTGCTCATGCTGCTCGGTTTTTTCGGCCATATTTTCAAGTATCTGACTCATGGTTATGGACATCTCCTCAAGGGTTTTAAGCCGCTGGGACTGGGCGGCTATGTCTCTTATATCCCTGGCGCAGCGTTCGTCGAATTTGCTTCGTCTTTCTCTGCAAAGATCCTCGGTTACAATAGCATTTTCCATATTATTTGTCCTCACAGATATAGGTGAAACAAAGTCTTATGGTCTCGGAGGCCGAAGACGATGAACTGAAGTTGAGTGTGGAAGCGGTGGGGGAGAGCCAAAAAAGTTTTGTTGTGTTGCCGCCTATCGAAACATAGGTGTATTGCAACGGCTTGAACGGTAGGTAAAGCACCACGCTGTCACAGCCGTTTTCGGTATGATTGCGGGTGGCGTCGGGGCTGTAACAGACCGTGCCGCTGACCGTCACCATATTTCCCACTCGTTCAAAGGCAAGATACTCGCCGGCTTTGTCGGTCTTTATAAATTTGTTTCCGAAAAGGTCGTTTTCGTCAAAATCGGCCTGATTTTTCCGCTGCCTTGATGCAAGCAGGGCGGTTGGCGTGTTGAGAGTGATGTTGTATTTGCCGCCGCTTTTTTGGCAGGAAAGGCCAAAATCACTTGTCTTAACGACCGAGGCGGTTATATCAAAGTTTTCAAGAAAATCTTCAAGCTGTCCGAGTTCCTCCTCAACCGTGTTTTTAAGCTCGGTTTCGACCGTGCTTGTGGTGTCTGCAAGAGATTTTCCGAAGTTCAGCGAAACCACCGACGATTTAACAATGTTTTTGAGCGTTCCGCCTTCTGCACGGTATCCGCAAAGCTGCCATGCAACCGATCCCGAAAGGGTCGTGACGCTTTTGGGAAGGGAATAGCTCAACTTTTGATTCTGGGGGGTTATGGGAGCGCTGATAATGCTGTTTTGTCCGTCGTTTGACGAAAAGAGCATTCTGAAATATCGGCACTCTTCGGGGAACTTTTCAAATTCCACCGATATAACGACGGCGTTGTGCTCTCCCGCGCGGCCGGCAAAGGCGCTGCTCTTGACACCTCCCGATTCATCGATTATAATATTAAGTGTTCTCAAAATTATTCTCCTTTCTTAATTTCAGACCGTTTTTGGCGGTCTTTGGCGGGGTGCGGCCTTTGGCCGTGAATAATTCGGGGTACATATATTAGCGCGAAAGCAACGGTTTGTTGCACGTTTTCGTGCAACTTTAAAAAAGATTTTTTTCAAAAATATTCTTAATTTTCTTTGGCCGATTTTCGGCAGAATGGAGCAGCATATGGACGTATTTTTCGAACAAATCATTAAAAAGAAAAAAACCGCATCCGAGCTTGCCGCCGTGGCCGCTATTTATGTGGCAGGGCTTGTTGTCGGCTGCGTTATTGTTTATTCGGTAATAGAATTTATTCCGCACTTCTTTTTGTTGGGAATTATGATTGCCGGGCTGGTCTTTTTCGGCGCCATAAAGCTTGCGGCCAATTTCAATGTGGAATATGAATACTCGGTCACCCTCGGTTCCTTTGACATAGCCAAAATCGTCAACAGAAGCAACCGCACCCGCCTCATCTCGGCAGACATTTCCACCTTCGACGATTTCGGAGCATACGACGAGAAAAAATTTGCCCAAAAGCAGTTCGACGAAAGGATCGTGGCTGTTGCCGACGGCAAAAGAGGACTTTATTACGCCTGTCTGCGCCATCCCAAAAAGGGCAGGGTGCTTGTGGTTTTTCAGCCAAGCGAGCGCATTCTTGCCGAGGCGGTAAACTACCTTCCCTATCAGCTGAAGGTTAAGTTTAAAAAGGAAAACGTATGAAAAACGAGGTTGATATGACCGGCAAAACCGAGAATCGGGCAATTGCAAACGTGCCGCCTCAGCCGGCCGAAGCTGCCGAAACCGCCAAAACGGGAGAAACTGCCGGAATGGCCGCAGCAGCAGCCGCCGCAAATATTACCGACTCTTATAAAACCGATAAACCTTGCGTAACTGACGAATTCTCAGCGGACCGCGGGGGAAACGACCTTTTATGCCGCCCGGCTGATTTTGCCAAATACCTTTTAAAGCGGAAAGAGGATGCTCACAAGGGCAATTTCGGCAGGCTGCTTTGCGTGGTCGGCTCATACGGTATGGCGGGAGCGGCAATGCTTTCCATGAGAGCAGCCCTCAGATGCGGGGTGGGCATTTGCGAGGGAATCGTAAATCAAAGTATATACCCCATTCTGGCCTCGGCCGTTCCCGAGGCGGTTTTCTCGGTTTATGAGTATGAAAAGGGCTGTGCAAAGGAACTTGCAAACACCGTGGAAAACGGGCTTAAAAAGGCCTCTGCCGTCCTTATCGGCTGCGGATGCACAACAGGAGAAGCCACCGAAAGTGCGCTTGAAACGGTCATTAAAAGCACAAACCGCCCCATTGTCATCGATGCCGACGGAATAAATGTCCTTTCAAAGCATATAGATTGGTTAGAGGAACATTCGGGCACGGTGGTTTTGACCCCTCATCCCGGGGAGGCTGCAAGACTGCTTAATGTAAGCACGGCCGACATTCAAAGGGACCGCATATCTGCCGCAAGGGCAATCTGCGAAAAATACAATGCCATAACCGTTTTAAAGGGACATCATACGGTTATTTGCCAAAAAGATAAAAGCATTTCGATAAATCCCACCGGCAATCCAGGTATGGCCGCCGGCGGAAGCGGGGACGTTTTGGCCGGCATAACGGCGTCGCTGCTTGCTCAGGGAATACCCGATGAAGCGGCGGTCAAGGCTGCGGTTTACATCCACGGAGCGGCGGGAGACCGGGCGGCGCAGCGTCTTTCCCAGCGCGCAAGCTTGCCGAGCGACACCATAAACGAGCTTGCCCCCTTGTTTCTCGAGTTTGAGAACAGCTCGGCCTGCTGAATTTGCGGCGGCGCGATACCGCAGGGTTTCGGCTGCCGACAGATGTGCGTTCTTCCGACAAAGTTTTTGATGCTTATTTTCAAATCGAGTCTTTGCGGGAAATGCGGCTTTCGGCGGCCGGGGGCGGTGCAAGGGGCGAAAAGCTATATGAAAAAGATGATTTTTAAAACAGCGGTGATAACCTTTTCACTGCTGTTTTTTTGCGGCTGCAAAGCGGGGGACAGCGCCAAAACTCCCGAGGCGTTTTCGGCAAAGGTGAGTGCGGAATTTTATGGTATGGAATATACCTTCAACCTTGTCAAGGAGCAAACGGGGGGTTATATGATTACGGTCGATTCTCCCGAAAGCCTTAAGGGAATGGCAGTTAAATATTCCAGGGATAAAACGGTTCTTTCTCTTAACGGTGTGGAAAACACACTTGATTTTAAAGAAAAAAACTCGGTTTTTTCGCTGGTGACGGCCGTTTTGGACGATAGCTCACTTCCCGATCGCCTGACCTTTGAGGAAAAAGACGGTAAGGACAGAATCTTTTCGGGCAGCGTCGACGGCAGGACGTACAGAATAACATACAGCTTTGGGGAGGTCAAAAAGATATCGGTTTCCGGTACTCTTGAAGCTGAGTTTGAAAAATAAGAACGGAATCGCTGCCGGAAGTTGAAAGAAACGGGAAACGCAGGCTGTTTATTCAAAGAATCCCCGCCCACAGCCATTTGGCCGCGGGCGGGGTTTTATACTGCTGTCCTTTTTGATTGCACTGCCGCGCCATCGGGTACAGCTTTTTGCGCACACAGATGATTTTTTTATCGTTGCCGTCAACATCCTCCCTGACGGTGTTCATATTATCAAAAGCATCATTAAACAGGTTGTCAACCGTCTTTCTTTTGCTCATATAATGAAGTGTAGACCGGTCTTTATTATTGAGGAGGAATGAATATGGCAACAATAACAAACCAGGCCACACTGACCTATAACGGCGGTTCGGCCAATTCCAACATCGCAACTGCCGAGCTTGTCGAAACACTTTCCATGACAAAAACCGCCGTAAGAGGCACCTATAATGCCGATTCCGACCGCGTGACCTATGTGGTCACCATAAGCAACTCGGGCACCGCCGCCCTCACCGGGATGACCCTTACCGACAATCTCGGGGCATACACCTTCGGCACAACCACACTTTATCCCTTAAGCTATCGCACCGACTCCATTCTTTATTATAACAACGGCACACTTCAGACCGCTCCCGCCGTAACGGCCGGCCCGCCTCTTGTTATAAGCGGAATAACCGTTCCCGCCGGCGGAAATGCCACCGTAATCTACGAAGCCGACGTCACGAGCACTGCGCCTCTCGCATCGGGAAGTACCATAACCAACACTGCAGCTTTAAGCGGCACAGGACTGACCGCCGTTTCCGATACCGAAACGGTCACTGTGGCCGCCGCTCCTTCCCTTTCGATAAACAAGGCCATTTCTCCCTCGCCGGTCGTGGAAAACGGCAGAGTAACCTACACCTTCACCATCGAAAACCGCGGAAATACCGCCGCCGAAGCAGCCGACAATCTTATAATCACCGACACCTTCGACCCCATTCTTTCTGATCTCGCCGTAGCTCTTAACGGAACGGCTCTCACTTCTCCCACGGGCTACACCTACGACGCAGCAACGGGACTTTTTGCAACCGTTGCCGGGCAGATAACCGTTCCCGCCGCAACCTATACCCAGGATGCAACCACCGGCGTTGTCACAGTTACTCCCGGAACAGCCGTTTTGACCGTCACCGGAACCCTTTAACGGTTAAGTGCAAAGCATACGGTGCTCGATCGCTGCCTGCTAAAGTAAACGGATTGATTGCTGCACTTTAACAGTCTGCCGGCGCATTTGTCAACGTCCGTTTTTCGTTAATACTACGTCGGTCGGGCCATTATGGCGTTATGGCCCGGCCGATTTTTTGGCCTTTTGCGGATATGATGTATGTGTGTGCATTATGGTTAAACCATCCCTACCGCCGAGGCATTCTCGGCAGGGCCGAGACCGGAGGGAGCATCGGTCGGCAGTCTTTTGAAAAAAAGAAAAGCTGTATTTTTTCGGAGCTCTTGCATTTTTGTTTAAGTCTCCCTCCGATCAGCTTGCGCTGATTGCCTCGGCTCCCGCAGTCCTGTGCCGATGAACTCGCTTTCAGACTCCGCAAGCCCGTTCAGTTTTGCTTGTCTCTGCAAAAAGCCGCATAAACATTCGTGCTTTAAGAACGGAGCGCCGTCTTACCTTTATAGATTTAGACCTACTCTTAAAACTTGGCCGTTACTTTGCCCCGTTTATAAAAATATCAAAATATATGCTTAAAGGCCTTGTAAAAACGCGATATATAGGTTATTATATAAGAAAAAAGCGAATGGCGGCGACGCGACATAGGGAAAGATTGTTTAATCGGCCCGGTATCCTGCTGCTTTCGCCGAAAAAGGATTTTGGTTTATGAAAAAGTTTTATGTAATCATCTCAACGCTGATAATTTTCTCGCTGCTGCTTTCGGGATGCGGAAAAAAGGCCGAGCAGCCTGCCGACGATGCATCTTCTGCTGCTCCTGTTGTTTCCGAAACCGAGCCTGACAAGGGCAACCTTAACACCCTCACCGGAATCTACGGAACCCTTGACGATTCGGCCGTGGGGAAAAGGCCTGTGGCGGTTATGATCAACAACATTTCCACCGCCCAGCCCGTCCAAACCGGTCTTAATAAGGCCGATGTGGTTTTTGAATGCCTTGTGGAGGGCGGAATCTCCCGTCTTATGGCGGTGTTCTCCGATCTGTCCCAGTGCGAAAAGCTGGGCACCATTCGTTCGGCAAGATATTCCTATGTCCAGCTTGCAAAATCTCTCGATGCCATATACGTGCACTGCGGTATGGACGACACCTACACACGTCCCTATGCAAAGGAAATGCCCAATTTCGACTTTTTCGATCTCGGCGCTCAGAGTGACAGCCTCTCAATGAGAATTAAAAACGGACTGGCCTATGAGCACACTCTTTACATAAAGGGAGAAACGGTTGAAAGTGCCGTTTACGACAAATATCGCAATGACATTTCCTCCGACCTTTCGGGCAAGACCCTCTTTAATTTCGCCGAAGAGGCAGGCGTTCCCGCAAACGGCAATGAATGCACTTCCATTAAATATTATATGTCGGGAGACAATTACTCCACCTTTAAATACGACAGCCAAACAAAAAAATACCGCCGTTGCCCCTTCGGAAAATCCCAGACCGACTATTTCACCGACGAGGCCTTTGAGTTTGATAATGTATTTGTGCTTTACGCTCCTACCTATGATTTCTCCGACGGTTACCACGTCCACACCGATCTCGACGGCGGAGAAGGATACTACATCTCGAACGGTGTTTATAAGGAAATAAAATGGACAAAGGGCGACGCTTCCGACCGACTCAAGGTTTATGATGCCGACGGCAGCGAGCTTTCGGTCAATCCCGGAACCTCTTTTATTGCCTTCCCCGAAAAGAGCCTTTCAAACAGAACGGTTATAGAGCCTGCTCCCTCACAGTCGGATGTATCGGCGTATGATAGCTCGGTAAACGATTAAAACACAACACCCAAAGACGGGCGGCACAAGAATGTTTCACGTGAAACATTTTGAAGTTTAGATCTGCTGATATTGCCCATCGCAGCAACGACAACGGCAATGCCGCCGGAAACGGAAAGTAATAAAAATAACAATTGCAGCAATAATATCAATATCGGCGGCAGCAATCCTGTGACGGTAATTGCTGCCGCTGCAGTCCTTACGGCGGAAAAAACTGTCGAGGGCATAATCGAAAGCAGTATATTATAACTACATTATAATGACAGCAACAGAGGGCAATATGAAAAAATATCTTTTTGTGTGCACCGGAAACACCTGCCGCAGCCCAATGGCTGAAGGCATTTTAAACGACATTGCGAAAAAAGAAAGGCTTGATATCTGCGCCAAAAGCGCCGGAATATCGGTCTCTCCCGGGAATCCCCCTTCACAAAATGCGGTGGAAGCCTGCGCAGAGCTTGGTGTGGACATTTCAAAACATAAATCTTCTCAGCTTACAAACGACCTTTTCTATGAGGCCGACGCAGTGGTTCCATTAACCGAGACCCACCGGCTTATTATGCTCGACGCCTTTAAAGATGCCGAAAAAATAATGCCTGCACTGGGCGTTTTCGATCCCTACGGCGGCAACCTGGAAGATTACCGCAAATGCCGGGATATGATTCTTGAAAAAATACGGGAGATTACCCATGAAGATAATCGATCTTGAAATGCGCCACGTCGGCGGGGTGGAGCGTATCGAAAAGCAGTGCTTTTCCACTCCGTGGACAAGGCAAAACATCATCGATACCCTGCAAAACGGCCACAGTATCTTTCTCGCGGCGGTTTTGACCGATGAGCGGGAAGATGAAAGTCGTGACGACGGCCAAATGAAAGGTTGCGTCCAAAACCAAGAGGGAGGACAGATCCAAAACGCTTGTCGCTGTCAAGTCCAAGACGGCGGCCAAGACGGCGGCAAGGTTGCAGGATATATTTCGGCCGATGGGGTTTGCAAAACGGCATACATCAACAATGTGGCGGTGGACAGTGCCTTTCGCAGGAAAGGTATTGGAAGTGCGCTTATCTCGGCCCTTGAACAGCGGGCGAAGGCGGTCGGCTGTACCGAGATAACCCTTGAAGTGCGGTCGAAAAATGCGGCGGCTAAAAATCTCTATCAAAGCTGCGGATACAAAAAATGCGGTGAGCGGAAAAATTATTATCGCGACCCGGTCGACAATGCCGAAATAATGACAAAAAAGCTTTAAAGTCAGGAAGTTCTTTTCCTTCTTTACAGCTTTTCTTTTTGCCTTGTTAAAGGTATATTGGATTCGTTTGTCTTAGCGTTGCTTTGTGCGTTATTTGTGTCGTGCATTATTTGTAACTATGTAGCGGCAAAAGCCGCCGAAAGGACACCCGACTTACCAAGTCCTTTCAAATCAGGGATACAGCGGCCGCTTACCCTTCCCTTTAACTGTCACAGTGCCGGCTTTAAAAGGGTGTTTTACCCTCTTTGTCGACCGGCTTTTAGACCTCGCCGGGATCAGGTATAATCTCCGGCAGGGCGGCTGTCACGCTCGCGGAAAAGCAGAGAAATGCACCATATTCCCGCAAGGGCCACAAGGGTATAAACAATACGGCTGAGCATAGCATTCTGTCCGCCGAATATCCATGCAACGATGTCAAAGCGGAAAAGGCCGATGCTTCCCCAGTTGAGTGCGCCGATAATGGTTAAAATAAGCGCGATTTTGTCCATAATCATAAAATTCACCTCTCAGAAAATATTTTGCCTCCTTTGCCCGGGAATATTCAAAAATTTTTAAAATGTTTTTATAATAAAACACGCCTGACGTACAGAGTTTTCCGAATGAAAAAGGGCAAAAACGGCTTTTGCTTTCAAAGGACGGCATAGTTTTCTCTCACCGAAAAAACGACTGCCGTAAACGCCATGCATCCAACAATTCGTATGTCTTCTCAAAAATCCGTGCACATCATCCGCCATGGCGGTTAAATGTTTCTCTTTCTTTGCCGAAAAATATCTCTTGACCTTTTTCACGTTGTGTATAATGGAACCAACATCCATATTGATAAAAGCAACCGTTTGCTATTACGGTGATCGGATGTCCGTCAATTTCGCATATGTATTCCGACGTGTCGGCAAACGACGGAATTTCCAGACACACCATTGTTGCCGGAAGGCAGAAAGTGAGCAGTAAGCTTATGATTTTTTTCATAACACGTCTCCTTTTTTGACTGCGGGCTGTTTGTAAGCTGCAGGCTTTTATCGGCAGACAGCGAGCTCTGTTGCTTTCAAGTACCGGCGAAAAATCTGCCGTGCCGTGCAATCAATAAATGACGCTGTGTTTGTCAAGAACGGTACTGTACGGTAAACAGCAAAACCTATGGCCGGTATATGCGGTGCTGTGCAATAGATAAGTCTATCTACAGGGCAACCTGTGGCCTGCGAAAAAAATATCCCGCCCTGTTACCAAAAGGATAGCAGAGCGGGTTTTTTTATACAAAATCAGATTTTCAGAATTTCATAATTTCAAAATGCCGAATCGCAAATATAACGACAGGAAATTCTCACGGCGGTTATTCTATATCGCCCTTGGCCTTGGCCTCGGCAATGACCTTCTCGACCACTGCGGGGGGAGCGGGATCATACCGCAAAAAATCAAGGGTGAAGGAGCCGCGCCCTTGGGTTGCCGAACGGAGCACGGTGGAGAAGTTGCCCATTTCGGCCATGGGAACCTCAGCCTCGATTATGTGCATACCTTCGTCGTCCTGATCCATTCCCACCGGGCGGCCTCTGCGCTTGGTGATATCGCCGTTGACATCACCCATATTGTCGGCCGGAACCGACACCCTTAAAAGTCCGATAGGCTCAAGCAGGGTGGGGTTGGCGATTTCAAAGGCGTTTTTAAAGGCGATGGAAGCGGCGGTTTTGAATGCCATTTCCGAAGAATCGACCGGGTGATAGGATCCGTCGTAGAGTGTGGCTTTAATTCCGACGACCGGGTATCCGGCCAGCGGGCCCTTCTTCATACTGTCGCGGAGTCCCTTTTCAACGGCAGGGAAATAGTTCTTGGGAACCGAACCGCCGAAAACCTCCTCTGCAAAGACCAGATCGTCCGACTCGCAAGGCTCAAAGCGAATCCATACGTCGCCGAACTGGCCGTGGCCGCCCGACTGCTTTTTGTGTCTTCCCTGAACCTCAACCTTTTTCCTGATGGTCTCGCGGTATGCAACCCTCGGAACACTCAGCTCGACCTCAACGCCGAACTTGGTCTTGAGCTTGGAGCACACAACATCAAGGTGCTGCTCGCCCAGTCCCGAAAGTATCTGCTCGTGGGTCTCGTGGTTGGTGGATTGGGAAACGGTGGGATCCTCTTCGATAATGCGGTTGAGTCCGGTGACTATCTTATCTTCATCGCCCCTCTTCTTGGGTCTTATGCACATGGAAAGGGAGGGAGCGGGGAAATCTATTCCTCTTGCGGCAACAACATTGCCGGGGGTGCAGAGGGTGTCGCCGGTTTTTGTGCCCGAAAGTTTAGAAACCGAGCCGATATCTCCGGCCGGAATTACGGCAGCATCCTCAGCTTTCGCGCCCTTTATAAAAAAAAGCTTACCGATTCTTTCGGTCTCTCCCGTGCGGGAGTTGACAAGCTGGCTGTCGGGGGTTACCTTGCCCGAAATGACCTTGAAATAGGACCGTTTACCGACCTGAGGATCGGCGACGGTTTTGAATACGACGGCGACGGTGGGAGCGTTTTCATCGGGAGTAAGCTCGATGGTTTCATCGCCCTTCTGTCCCGGTTCGTTGCTCTTTTCAAGAGCCGAGGGGGCGTAGTTTACCAGTCCGTCCAGCAAAAGATCGACGCCCTCGAGGGTCAGCCCTGCACCGCAGTAAACGGGAGCAAGCTCGCCCGATTTGATGGCGGCGGGAACACCCTTTAAAAGCTCCTCGTGGGTGAATTTTTCGCCGTTGAAGTATTTTTCCATAAGCTCATCGTCGGTGGCGGCGACGGCTTCGTTTATCTGTTCGATGTATTTCTCAAAGGGGGCAAGATCGCCGGGAACCTTAACCGGTTTTCCGTTTTCGTAGCTTACGCGGTTGCCGGTAAGCAGGTTGACGTATGCCACGACCTTATGATTCTCCACCAGGGGCACGACAATGGGGCAGACGGTGTTGCCGAAACGGTCGATAAGCGACTGGAGAGCATTGTCGAAGTTGGCTTTGTCGGAATTCATTTTGGAAATGAAGAAGAACTTTGCCGCGCCCTGTTTTTTTGCAACGGCATAGGCCTTTTCATCTCCTACCGCGACCCCCGATTTACCCGAAACGACTATGACGCAGGTGCCCGCCGCGCGGAGACCCTCTCTCATTTCACCGGCAAAGTCAAACATACCGGGAGTGTCGATTATATTAAGCTTGTAATCCTTCCATTCCACCGTGGCGACCGCCGCCGAGATGGAGGCGGCTCTTTTCTTTTCCTCGGGGTCAAAATCCATAACGGTATTTCCGTCGGACACCTTGCCGAGTCTGTCGGTTGCGCCGCTTATGTAAAGCATGGCTTCGCACAGAGAAGTTTTTCCCTTTCCGCCATGGCCGGCGATGGCAATATTTTTTATTCTGTCTGCAGAATACTGTTTCATTTTGAACACCCTTTCAAATTGCTATTAAAAACAAAAATTGCAATAATTACTCGCAATTATTATGCAGTATGCTCATTATACCACGGTATAAATATATATGCAAGAGTTTTTTTATTTATATATGCCTTTTTTTACACATAAAAATGAGAGGTGTCGCATTTGTCCGAATAATCCGCCGTATATACAGCCTTTATCGCCGGAATTTCCGATATTATTTCTCCACTCGATTTCGGTAAAGCCCATATTTTCTGATGGGATGTTTTCTGATGGACGGGTGTGGTCTTTTCGACTTTCCGGGAAGTTTGCTTATGAATCGCATGGTAAAATGCCGTGAGGGATGCCGCTGCTCGCTGCGGTGAAAAAACATATGTTTGCTGTGACGCGAAACGCAAAAATAAGGAAAAATAATATGACATAAAACCACAAAATAATGTAAGGTTTCTCATTGACAGATAAAAATTATAATGTTATAATGTGAACAACGATAAAACGCAAAATAATCCATTAGGAGGCAATAAAATGAAATCAAAAAAATTATTGTCAATCATAATTTCGGTTATGATGATTGCGACAATGCTTTTGCCGGCGACCGTTTACGCGGACGACGAAGGAGTATATGTCAGCGATTGTGACAGCACAAGCGGTTGGTCCTGCTATATCGGCGACGGAATGGCGGTGGACACTTCGGTCAAGACCCAGGGCAAAGGTTCGCTTAAATTCTGGCAGACCGGCGGCTTCTGCGGACTTTATAAACTTCAGAATACCATCGACATTTCTCAGATGAGCTATTTCGTCTTTGATATGCTGCCCCAGGCCACCGATTGGTTTGAAAAGGCCGGCTATGCATATTTGGTGATCTCCTCCCGTCAGGACGGCGGCGGATATGATGAACCCGATTCGGCCGAGTGGACCGAAAAGGCCCTTAAGATTTCTCTTAAGGGCGTTAAGCTCAACGAAGGCTGGAACACGGTCAACATACCCCTTGATTTCTCGGCTGCCGCTTCGGGATTCGACCCAGCCAAGATCACCAAGGTCGGTATATTCGGACTGAGGTATTATCAGCGTCAGGGCGAAAACGTCAACTACATCGATAATGTTCGTTTTGCCAAAACTGCCGGATCGGAAATCGTTCCGGTAGATCCGCTGATCACCTCCACAAAGGCGCTTTTTGACAAGGCTTTCGGTATTTACGACGCGGGCAACACCGCATATACCCAGGGCTCTTACGATAAATTTGCCGCAGCTTATGAGCAGGTAAAGGATGTCAACCTTGAAGCCGCTTCCAAAGAAGAGGTTATTGCCGCCAGAAAGACCCTCCAGGGCGGTCTTAACACGCTTACTTCCAAAACCAATCCTCACGCACTCAGCGAAGATTATAAGCGCGTTGTGGTTCTCGGAATCGACGGACTGGGCGCATTTGACGCCGATGAGGCAGTCAGCACCCCCAATCTCGATCGTATCAGAACCGGCAGCGATGTACTTTACACCCACACCGCAACATCGGTTTCCCCCTCAATCAGCGCACAGAACTGGTCGGCAATGCTTCTCGGTGTAAGTCCCCAACGCCACGGCAATACCAACGAAAGCATTGAGGCCAACGAGACCCCCGATTATCAGACCTATCCTTCTATCTTTAAATACATCAGAAACACCTATCCCGAGGCTGCTCTCGGTTCGATAGTCAACTGGAGCCCCATTAACCACGGTGTTATCGAACACAACATCGATGTAAACCTCCAGACCACCAACACCGACACCGGAATTGCAAATCTCGCCATCGACTACTGGAAAGAAAACGACCCGATGATGACCTTCCTCCACTTCGACAGCGTCGATCATGAAGGCCACTCCACCGGATATCAGAAGGATCAATATTATCGCGCCCTCGAGGCGGTGGATGTTGAGGTCGGCAGAATTTACGACAGCCTTAACGAGCTTGGATATCTTGAGGATACCCTCTTTATAATACTCACCGACCACGGCGGAGTAGGAACAAACCACGGCGGCAGCGATCCCAGAGAGATGAACTGCACCTACATCGCCAAGGGCAAGAGCGTTGTGCCCGGCGAGTATACAAATGAAGCCACCAACAACGTTCTCACCACTGCCAGTATGTCCTCTGTTGTTGCAGCGGCACTGGGCGTTGCCCAGAGCGGCGAATACGATTACACCGTACCCGACAATTACTTCAAGGACTATACCTATTCCGCTCCCACTAATGATGAGTGGAAGATCGATGCCCCCGGCGACGAATACCGCGGACATCAGACCGCCGATAATTCCGATAACCACATCAAGCTTTCCGATTACATCGACACTAAGGCCCTCGGTATGAAGGCATATTTCAAATTCGACGGTAATCTCGACAATTCTCAGCCCTCTGTAGTTTTCGCCAAGGAAAACGGCACAATCACCTATGACGAAAACGGTTATTACAACGGCGCCGTTGACCTGTCGAACGGATATCTTTCCTTCAACAACCTGAAGAATCTCGGCACCGACAGCTTTACCGTTTCCATGTGGATAAAGGACCTTGACGCACAGTCAAACGACCCCGCCCTGGTTTCCAATAAGGACTGGGAGAGCGGAATGAACCCCGGCATAACCATCGCCACCGAAGGCGGAAAGTTCCGATTTAACCTGGCCGACGGCTCCAAGCGAACGGACACTCCTTACACTTCGGCCAACGGATACACCGTGGACGGAAACGGCGGATATGTCAACCTTATCGCCGTTGTGGACAGAGAAAACAGCGTTGCAAATCTTTATGCCGACTTCCGACTTATCGCAACCACCGGCATTGACATGGGCTCGCTTGATTCGGCCGCCGGAACCACTCTCAACATCGGTCAGGACGGTTTGGGCGCAGGATTCAAGGCTAAATTCAAGCTTGACGATTTTATGTTCTTTGGCTCGGCCCTCAATATGGAGGACATCTACAAGCTCCGGGCATACTATGATGCAGGAAATATTACCGAGGACTCCGAGATCCCCGCAAAGGCTCTTGCTCAGGTCAATACCACCTACAATGCCATAAAGGCCATCGGTGAAATAACCGAGGAAAACTGGCGCGAAAAAAGAGAGCTTCTCGAAAAGGCAACCGAGGCCTATAACGAGCTTAAAGAGAAATACGGTGATCGCCGGCTCGAAAATATTGCCGATTATCAGAAGGCCCTTGAGGACTTTGACAAGTATAAGGTAGATCTGGTGCTTGGCGATGCCAACCTTGACGGTACGGTTGACACCACCGATGCACTGTGGATACTCCAGCATGCGGTCAAGCTCAGAGAACTTACCGGCGATGCACTGAAGGTAAGTAAGGTCAGCGAAGGCGATGATCCTGTTTCGGTAGTCGACGCACTGCTGGTTCTTCAAAAGGCAGTTAATGTAAGAGACAAATTCCCCATTGAGGAACAGAAACTCTAGGAAAAACAAATTTAACATTCAATCGATTTGAATGATTATTTATAACCTCATTTAATGTTGCAAGCGCCCCGTATCGGTCAAAAGACCGACTCGGGGCGCTTGTATTATATGCCGGTTGAAAAGGAAGGAAATATCTCTTATGAGTAATGAATTGTCTTAAAGAAATCTAAAGGGAAATCATATCTTCAAAGAAAAGTGATGTTCCCTTCAAATTTGCCTTTCCTGACTCTTTTTGCAAAAGATATTCGAACAGGAAATAAAGCAAGGGCCGACCGTCTCCGTAGTGGAAACAATCGGCCGTTTTGCTTATTGAATTTTACCGAGTACAAAGTTTTTGCACCCGTTATATGATGCTTATATAATGCACTTTCTGGGGCAGGCGGCCTTGCACGCTCCGCAGTTTACGCACTTTTCGCAATCGATATAGGCTAAGAAGTTTTTAACCTCAATGGCATCATTGGGGCATTTTTTGGCGCAAAGGCCGCAGCCGATACATCCCGCGCCGCACACCTTACGGACGTCGGGCCCTTTTTCGGTGTTTTTGCAGCTTACTGTGGGCTTTGCCATTGTCCTTATTTCGATAATGTCCTTGGGACATTCCTTTGCGCAAAGGCCGCAGCCCACACAAAGCTCCTCGCAAACGGCGGCAATACCGTTTGTTATTTTAACGGCCCTTTCGGGGCATACCTTAACGCAATCGCCGTAGCCGATACAGCCGAAGGCGCAGTCTCCGCCGCCCGAGAATATCTGTTTCGCGGCGCGGCAGGTTTTAACGCCTTTGTAGTTGACCTGTTTTTGAGTGTTGTCGCAGTTTCCGAGGCATTTTACCTTGGCAACCTTTTTTTCGGCCGAGCAGGCCGACACACCTAAAATTTCGGATATTTTGTCGGCGGCCGCCTGACCGCCGGGAGCGCAAAGCCCCGTATTGTCGGTCTTGCCCTGACTTAAGGCGGCGGCATATCCGTCACAGCCCGAAAATCCGCAGGCACCGCAGTTTGCACCGGGCAGCGCCTCTCTTATTTTCTGCTGCTTTTCGTCCACAGGAACCTTCATAATAACCGAAGCCACCGAAAGTCCTACGCCGGCGATTATGCCGATGATCGTAACTATAAGAACCGAGGTAATTACTGTTGTCATGGGTCGTCAACCTCCTATTCCGAGAAGTCCGTTGGCCATTCCCGAAAAGCCCATAAAGGACAGGGAGGTTATGGCGGCGGCAACAAGGGTTATGGGAAGTCCTTTAAGAAAATCGGGAATATCGCAGGTTTCAAGCCGCTCTCTCACTCCCGCAAAAAGCACCATGGCAACAAGGAAACCAAGTCCCGAGCCGAATGCGTTGACAAGCGCCTGAGGATAGTTGTACCCTTTGGTAAAATGGAGCACGCAAACGCCCAGCACGGCGCAGTTTGTGGTTATGAGGGGGAGGTAGATGCCCAGTGCCTTGTAAAGGGCGGGCATATATTTTTTAAGAGCGATCTCCACAAGCTGAACAAGTGCGGCGATGACCAGTATAAATACGATGGTCTGGAGATATGCCATATTGTTGGGAAGAAGTATCCATTGGTAAATGGGGTAGGTCACGGCGGTGGAAAGCACCATTACGAATATTACCGCAAGGCTCATTCCTACGGCCGTGTTGAGTTTTTTGGAAACGCCTAAGAAGGGGCAGATGCCGAGGAACTGGGCAAGAACAAAATTTTCCACCAGCACCGAAAGCACCAGTATGCCGAGATAGTATGTCATTGCTCGTTTCCTCCCTTCTGCCCGTCGGTCGGGCTTTCACTGTTCTCTTTTGAAGTCTTTTGATCGGCCTGTGCGTCTGCGGCGATTTGTTTACCATCCGCCGAAGCGGCGTTATCATCCGATTTTTCATCTGTTTTGTCGGCCGCTTTATCTACTGTTTTGTCGGTTGCTTTATCGGCCGTCTGAGCGGTGTTATCAGCCGATTTATCGGTCTCTTTTGCAGCCGTTTTTTCGACCGATTTTGCGGTCTCGGCCTTTTCGGCTTCTTTTTTGCCTTCGCTCACACCCGCGCCTTCGCCGTCACAGCCAACCTCGGCCGCACCGCAGCATCCCTTGGCGGGGCAGTTTTCGCATCCGATTTGTTCAACGGGCTTTTTGCCATGCTTTTTGGAAATGGCACTGACAAGAGCAACCATCATTCCGAAAACGAAAAATCCGCCGGGAGCCATAACAAAAATCAGCATCGGGGGATTGCCCACCGTGTGTCCCAGCACAGTCCCGCTGCCCAAAAGCTCGCGGATAAATCCCATAAGAGAAATAGAAACGGTAAAGCCGATACCCATTCCCAGTCCGTCGAGAGCCGACAGAAGCACGGGATTTTTACCCGCAAAGGCCTCGGCACGGCCGAGAATTATGCAGTTAACGACTATAAGAGGAAGGTATATACCGAGGGTTGCGTTAAGGGCGGGCAAAAAGGCCTGCACAAGCATCTGCACAATGGTAACAAATCCTGCGATGACCGTGATATATGCGGGAATTCTTATTTTATCGGGAATGACCTTGCGAAGAAGGGATATAACCGTATTTGAACATATAAGCACCAGCGTTGCCGCAAGACCCATTCCGATGCTTCCCGAAAGTGTGGTGGAAATGGCAAGGGTGGGGCAGGTTCCGAGACACAGGCGAAAAACGGGATTTTCCTTTAAAATGCCTTTGGAAAACTCCTTAAAATATTTTCCCATTTCAGTTGCCTCCTTTTATGCCGTCAAACTTGTCTAAAGCGTCATTGACGGCCTTTGTGACCGCCTTTGAGGAAAAGGTGGCACCGGTTATGGCATCGGCTTTAGCCTCTTTCGACTGGCCGGTATACTGGGCGGTAAAGCTATCGTCGCTTCCGACCTTTTGGCCGATACCGGGGCTTTCATCGGCGCACCCGGTAACGGTTACACCGATAATGCTTCCGTCGGCGGCGTTTACGGCGGTCATGACCTCGATCTTGCTTTTATAGCCCATTTCCTCGGTTATAAAAACGTATGCGGCGGTCTGTCCGTCCTTTTGGGCCGAATAGGTGTTTTCCTCGGTTTCGGTAAACTCTGCGCCGGGCACAAGCGACTGCATGGCCTCGGCCATAGAATCGGCCTTGGCCTTTTCGATCTTGTCGGCCGTGATGAAATTGGTCAGCGACAAAAGCAGCGTTACCGAAAAGCATATTACGGTTAAAATGAGGGCGGGAATAACTATTTCTTTTTTGTTCATTTTTCCTCCCCCGCTTTCTTTGGTTTAACAAAGCCGAAGGGCTTAGGAGCGGTCAGCCGCTCGATGTGGGGAACAAGTATGTTCATAAGAAGAATGGCCATGGAAACGCCCTCGGGCATATTGCCGAAAAGACGGATAAGGGCGGTAAGCAGGCCGCAGCCCACGGCATATATGATTTTGCCCTTTGTGTTTATGGGGCAGGTGGTGTAGTCGGTGGCCATAAATACCGAGCCGAGCACAAGGCCGCCCGACATAAGGTTATAAAGCACGTTTTGTCCGCAAAGGCCGGTTACGAGGGCGGTGGTGCCCATAAAAACAAGGGGAATAACGGGAGAAATGACCCGCTTTACGCAAAGGTATATTCCGCCAAGCAGCAGCGCCGCAATACATACCTCTCCGAGAGAGCCCGGGCGAAGTCCGAAAAACATATCACGGAAGGAAAAAGGCATCTGCTCTCCGCTCGAAAGGAAGGTCAGCGGAGTGGCCGAAGTGGCGGCGTCGGCCGATTTAAAGGCCAGAGGCATAATCCATTCCTTAGAGGTCATTTCGGCGGGGAATGAGATCATCAGCACAATTCTTCCCACCAGGGCGGGATTGACGAAGTTTTGTCCGATTCCGCCGAAAAACTGTTTGACGATAACGATTGCCACAAAGTCTCCGATAACGACCATCCAAAGGGGAATGGTGGCCGGCAGGTTAAAGGCAAGCAGCAGTCCCGTTACAACGGCCGAAAGGTCGCTTATGGTGTTGTCCCGTCCGATAAGACGGCGGAAGCCGTATTCAAAGCCCACGCAGGCCGCAACCGAAAGGGCGGCGATAAGCAGTGTTCTCGGGCCGAAAAGCACGGCCGACATAACAAGGGCCGGAAGCAGGGCGATTATTACGTCAAGCATTATTCCGGTGGTGGTTTCGCCGCAATGAAGGTGGGGCGAGGAGTTTACATTAAGCTTTTTTCCGCGAAACATCAGTTATCCCCCTTTTTATAAATTTCCTTGGCAAGCCGCATATACTGGACAAGCGGCCGATGTGCCGGACAGGTAAAGGCGCAGCTTCCGCATTCCATACAGGTCAGCACTCCGGCCCTTTCAAGAGCCTTTATATCCTTAAACCGGGAATATTTTTCGATTGCGGTGGGAAGCAGCGACATGGGACATACCTCTCCGCACCGTCCGCAGCGGATGCAGGCCGTTTCCTTATAGCGCAGTGTGGAATCCTTGTTTGCACCAAAAAGGATTATGGCGTTGTTTTGCTTAAGCACGGGGATCTGTCCGTCGGATATGCACAGCCCCATCATGGGACCGCCCATAAGCACCTTGGTGACCTCTCTTTCGGGCTCGCCCACGAAGTCTATGACCTCGTCGACGGTGGTTCCGATGGGCACTATGACGTTTTCGGCGCTCTTTTTAAGCACGGCGCCGTCCACCGTCAGCCGTTTGCTGACAAGGGGCATACCGGTGGTGATATATTCGTAAAGCTTGGAAACGCTGGTGATGTTCATAACGATACATCCCACATCTGCGGGAAGACCGCCCTGGGGAATCTTGCGTCCCGTGGCGGTGTAAACAAGCACCTTTTCCGCGCCCTGGGGATAATGGGAACGGAGCTTCATAATCATGACTCTGTGTTCTTTATCCCGTCCGTCACCGGCTATTTTTTCGAGTTTTTCGATGGCGGCGGGCTTGTTGTCCTCAACGGCGATAATTATCTGCCGGGGCTTTAAAACATCAAGCAGCATAAAAACGCCTTCCATAAGGCTTTCGCTGTTTTCGATGGCCTCGCGATAATCGGCGGTGATGAAGGGCTCGCACTCGGCGGCGTTGATTATGACCGTGTCGATGGGCTTATCCTTATTGGGGGTGAGCTTGATATAGGTGGGAAATCCCGCGCCGCCAAGTCCCACAAGACCGGAATCGTGAGCCGCCTTTAAAAGCTCGTCAACCGTGGTAACGGGGTGAGGTTTAAGCTCGGGATCGGGGGTCATAAGCCCGTCGGAAGCGATAATGACAGCATCGGTTTTAACGCCCGAGGGGAGCTGTATTTTTGTCATTCCCTCGACAGTTCCCGAAACGCTTGAATGTATGGGAGCAGATACATACTTGTCGCTGTCTCCCACCACCGATCCGACAAACACCTTGTCGCCCTTTTTAACGGTAGGAAGACATGGCGCGCCGATGTGCTGCTGCATGGCGATATACACCTTGTCGGGAGGCGGCATTTTAACGGTGGCCTGCTCGGCCGTAAATTTTTTGTGGGGTGCCTTGACCCCACCGTGAGCGTGTTTTACAGGTTTAATTGCGTCGTACATTTTTTGGCTCACAAGCAATCCCTCTTTTCTCAAAGCATTTACCCTATGAAAAACCGATTGTACGATTTTTCTGATTGTTTTTTGCTTTTTTGACGGGTCAAAACCCTGTAAAGGCCAAAGGCCAAGACAAGGCCCGATCGAAGGCAGCGCCTAAAGGCATCGCCAAATCTAACCCAGTTTATTATATTCCAAAACGCCCTTTATGTCAAACAAAAAAGACAAAACCGCCCGAGAAATTCTCCTCAAAAGACGACTTTGCCTTACATATTGAATTATATTACTCAAAATCCGACTTGTCAACAGGCAAATTATTCATTTTGTTTAATTTTTTGAATTCGCTGCGAATAAATGCAAAGGTCAGAATTCCCGTTAACGCATCGGTAATCGCCGCCGACCAAAGCATATATTTGACCGACCCGGTGCAAAGCCCCAGTACCGTTATGGCCGGCACGAAAAAGACCACATCCCTCACCACCGAAAGAGCCATTGACTTAAACGACGCGCCTATGGACTGCAGAAAAATCGAGTTTGCCTTAATAAGGCAGGTTAAAAGCACTGTCACAAGATAAATCCTTAGGCAAAGGCGGGCGTATTCGATGTAAATCTCGCTGTTGCCTCTGCCGAAAAGGTCGACCACAATGTCGGGGAAAAGCTGAAAAATGATCGTTGCGGCAATTCCCACCGCTCCGCAGCTGATCATGATTTTTTTATAGGTTTCCTTAACGCGCCCGATATTTCCGGCACCGAAGTTGAATCCCACAATGGGCTGCCCGCCCAGGGCTATGCCTATGCAGATCGACACGACTATTCCGAACACCTTCATAACGATTCCGATGACCGCAAGGGGAATGTCGGTACCGTAAACGGGATCGTTTATCTTTCCCACGAGATTGTTGCACACCGTTATGATTATGACAATGGAAATCTGTGTGATAAGCGAGGAAATGCCCAGCAGGGCAATGCGTCCGCAAAGGGCAAAATCCGGCGTTATCGACCGTATTGAAAGATGAAAGTTCTTTGATTTGAATAGATAGCCCACAGTCAGCAAAAGGGTGACATACTGGCCGAGAATTGTGGCGATGGCCGCTCCCTTAATGCCCATATTAAAGGTGAAAATAAAAATCGGGTCGAGTATTATGTTGAGCACCGCACCCACGGTGGTGGCCGCCATGGCGAAACGGGGAGCCCCGTCGGCGCGAATGGCCGAATTCATCCCTTGTGCGAACATATACGCCGGGAATCCGAGAATGATTATGTCATAATAATCCTCGGCATAAGTTCTCCCGGCCGGGGTGGCACCGAAAAGGGTTAAAAGCGAATCCTTAAAGATAAATCCTGCCGCCGTTAAAAGGACCAGCAGAATTATCTGCATTAAAAAGCCGTTTCCGATGCTTTTTTCGGCCGTTTCATAATCCTTTTTGCCGCGGCAAAGGCTGAACATAGCCGCTGAGCCGTCGCCCACAAGAAGACACAGGGCAAGGGCAATGAGTGTAAATGGATAAACCACGTTTGTGGCGCCGTTGCAAAGTATGCTGATGCTTTGACCGCTTGCGGCATCGATTCCGCTTATGTGTCCGATATAAATTTGGTCGACAATGTTATAAAATGCGGCCACAAGCAGCGAAATGACGCAGGGCACGGCAAAACCGCGAAGCAGCTTTCCGATTTTTTCGTTTGCAAGATCAAGTTGTTTCATAAATTTCCTCCGATAATAAAAAACCGCAAGTCCCGACAAAGCGTCCGGACTTACGGTTTAATTGTGAAAATTAAATTGCTCGACTGTTTGAAGCTATTATGTTGTGCCCGACGAAAAAACCCTGCCTCTCAAGGAGTTCCTTTCGTCGGGTGCGACATCATTTTAACACAAACCAAATGAAAATGTAAGTGTTTTTTTGATGTGCTGTGATTTTTGCCCTGCGGCGGTCGGGCGGCTTCGGTTTTGCTACCCGGGATCCGCTGCTGCCGACGGCCTATCCGCAGATCATTCCGAAAACCTTGGACAGCACAACAATGATAACCAGCGCGATAGGATAGGTTGCGGCGTAGGCCGAGGTTACATCGTCGGTTCCGGCAACCGAAACAAGGGTGCCGAGAGCAGGTGTGGAGGTCATACCGCCGGTAATGGAGCCGAGGTTGTTGAATATGCTGAGCTTGAAAACATATTTGGCGAAGATAAAGCCGATAACCATAGGCAGGGTGGTCATTATAACACCGTATACAAAATAGATGGGCTTGAAGTGGGTGATGAAGTTAACGCCTCCGGGAACGCCCGCGCCGATGAGGAAGAGCATAAGACCGAGCTCACGGAAAACATTAAGGGTGTTTTTGGTCATATGCATGTCGATAGGCCCGAGATGTCCGAAGTGACCGATTATAAGGCCGACGATAAGCGTGCCCCCCGAAGAGCCGAGGGAAAAGTTGATTCCGGGAATTTTGATTGTTCCGAGAATAATGCCCAGCGCCACGGTGGTCATAAAGGGGAAGAAATCGAGCGCATCGAGCTTTTTGAGCTTTTTCTTGGGCTCGGGGATTACAACGGCGTTGGCTGCTTTGAACTTTTCTCTTTCCTCGGGAATGTTGACTTTAAGAATACGGGGAATAATCTGAACGAAGAAAACCACGCCCAGCACGCCGAAGATGTAGGCAATGCCGTAGCCCGAGGTAACCTGCTCCTCACCCGCGGCGAAGGCCTCTTTTGCCGAAGCAAGACCGGGGGTGGAGGTGAGAGCGCCGGTAAGAAGACCGATGGCCATAGCAGGCTCAACACCGAGCGCCACGCATATTGCCATTGCGACAAATCCGGCAAGGATTATGATAACGCCCATAAGGATATAGGACATTGTGCTCTTGTTAAAGCTGCGGAAAAACTTGGGTCCGGCAATAAGACCGACTCCCGAAACGAACAGCGCCGTTCCGATGTTTGAAATAAGCGAAAACATCTTTTTAATGTCGCCGCTCCAAAGGGTGATGTCGGTTTCGCCGACCGTGAATGTGCCGACCTTGCTGGCCAAAATTCCGAAAAGCAGGGCGACAAGAAGAACTCCGGCGGTGCCGAGGGAAATTCCCTTTATCTCAAGTCCACCGATAAGGTAGCCGATTGTGGCTATAATGAAAACAAAAAATAAGGTGGTGAGCAAGCTGCCCAGAACCGAGCCGATATAAACCATATTTTTTTCTCCTCTGAAACTTTCTTTGCGCGGCGCCCTGCAAGGGGCAAGCTGCCGATTGCCTGTTCCCAAGGGGAATTTTCCGTAAGGCACGGGAATTTCCCATAGAGAACAGGTCTGCGTGGTGCAGCGCTTAGGTTTTCGGTCATTTGCCGGCTTCTCACATTTCGACAAATGCCGAGACCGAAGCAGGGTTTTCCCCCGCTTCGATCGTAGCAAAAATAATTTAATTGCCCAAATTAAAATTATTGTTTTCTCGCGTAGTCGGGAAGTATTTTAGGCGATTTGACCTCGGTTTCAATACCGGCTGAAGCGAGTTCATTCTCAAATCTGTCGATATGATCAAGGGTCAGGCTGCCCACCGTAACGCTTTTTGCCTTTTCGGAGGCGTGCTGTCCTGCGTTGCGTCCGAAAACGATAACGTCAAGCAAGGAGTTGCCCATAAGACGGTTGCGCCCGTGAATTCCTCCGACAGCCTCGCCGGCCACAAAGAGGTTTTCAACGCCGCTCTGTCCGTCGGCCGAAATGTCGATACCGCCGTTCTGATAGTGAAGGGTGGGATAAACAAGAATGGGCTCCTTGCGGATGTCGATGCCGTATTTGCCGAACATTCTCATCATGGCAGGGATTCTCTTTTCGATGGTTCCCTCGCCGTTCTTGAGTTCGATCATAGGAGTATCGAGCCATACGGCCTTGCCCTGGGGAGTGGTAACGCCGTTGCCGCGGTCGGAGCATTCGCGGATTATCGAAGCGGCCGAAACGTCGCGGGTCTCGAGAGGATGCATAAATACCTCGCCGTTAACGTTAACAAGCTTTGCACCGAGGGATCTTACCTTTTCGGTAACAAGTGCACCGAAGATCTGCTCGGGGAATGCAGCGCCGGTGGGATGATACTGAAGGGTGTCGGCATAGAGCAGCTTTGCGCCCACGCGGTATGCAAGCACAAGTCCGTCGGCGGTTGCGCCGTAGTGGTTGGAGGTGGGGAAGCCCTGATAGTGGAGACGTCCTGCACCGCCGGTGGCGATGATGACGGTTTTTGCCTTAGCAACAAGAATCTCCTTGGTTTCCATGTTCATGAGGACGGCGCCTGCGGCCTTGCCCTCATCGTCAAGAATGATCTCGATTGCAACGGTGAAGTCGACAACGGGAATTTCGCGGTTTAAAACTTCGTCGCGGAGGGTTCTCATAATTTCAGCGCCGGAATAGTCCTTTGCGGCGTGCATACGCTTTCTGGAGGTACCGCCGCCGTGGGTGGTGATCATGGTTCCGTCGGGAGCCTTGTCGAATTCCACGCCCAGGTCGTTGAGCCACTGAATGGCCTCGGGAGCCTCGTTAACGAGCTTATAAAGCAGCTCGGGTTTTGCGGCAAAATGTCCGCCGCCGAAGGCATCGAGATAATGCTGAGCGGGGGAATCGTTGGGCTTGTCGGCGGCCTGGATTCCGCCCTCTGCCATCATGGTGTTGGCATCGCCGATACGGAGCTTTGTAACGATCATAACATTAGCGCCGTTTTTATGTGCCTCGATAGCGGCCGAAGAACCTGCGCCGCCGCCGCCGATGATGAGCACGTCAACATCATAATCGGGGCTCGACAGGTCGGGGCGGTTGTCCTTAATGCGGCTGTGTCCCTGAAGCAGGGCGCAAAGCTCGGTAGGAACCTTCTCGCCCTTGTTGGGGCCGACCTTAAGCTCGCGGAACTCTTCCTTTTTATAATCGGGATGATAGGTGGCAAGGAGGGTATCCTTTTCCTCGGCTGTCATTCTTCTGGGCTCAAGCTTGGTGTTTTCTTCACGTGCAGCTTCAACCTTTTTTATGGATGCTTCAAAATCGCTGGGATACATAGTTTTACCTCCTTATTTCTCTATCTCGCGGTTGTTATAGAGCTCTTTCATTTCCTCAATGGGCTTCTGCATAAGTCCTTCGAGAAGCTCCTTGAAGTCGCCGTTTTTGATTTCCTTAACGCGGTCTTCAAGATGCTGTGTGTGAGGAGCGAGGTATTTGCCGTTTATGCGGCGGGCAAGCATGGCCACCTGAGGATGGGAGATGCCTGCGGGGCAGCGGGAGGAGCAAACGCCGCACATAACGCAGTCGAAGGACTCGTCGGCGCATTTGTCGAACTCTCCGCGCTGTGCATAGGCGATGTACTGCATAACGTTAAGTCCCTGAGTACAGCTCTTGGTGCAGGCGTTGCAGCCGATGCAGCTGTAAATCTCGGGATAAAGCTGCATCATAATTGCCTGAGTGGGGGAAACCTTTTCGATGTCGTAAACCTGCTTGATGAGGGGGAAGAAGGGCAGGGTTGCCACATACATATTGTCCTCAACCTGGGTCGAGCAGGCGAGACATACCTTAAGCTCGCGGTCGCCCTTTATGCGATAGATGGTGGCGCAGGCGCCGCAGAAGCCGTTTCGGCAGCCGCAGCCTCTAACCAGCTGATAGCCGGCATATTCCATTGCGCCCATAATTGTAAGTGATGACGGGACTTCATATTTTTTGCCCATCAGGAAGACATTGACCATTTTTTCCATATATTTAAACCTCCCTTAATACTCGTCGGGCAGCTCGTCAAGCTGGTCACAGCGGAAAACAGGACCGTCCTTGCAGACATATTTGCTGCCGATGTTGCAGCGGCCGCATTTTCCGACGCCGCATTTCATTCTAAGCTCCATGGTGGTAAAGACCTGAGTCTTGTTAAAGCCAAGCTCCATAAGTCCGGCCAAGGTGAATTTGATCATAATGGGAGGACCGCAGATGATGACGGTTTTGTTGGTGTCGAAGCCAAGCTCCTTGACGTAGTTGGGAACAAAGCCTACGTGGCCGTCCCAGCCCTCCTGCTCACGGTCGATGGTAAGCCAAACGTTAAAGTCGGGCTCGTTCATCCATTCGTCGATAATCTCCTTGTAATCCACGAGATCGTCGGCGCTTCTCGAACCGTAAACAATGTCGACCTTGCCGTAGTTTTCTCTGTGTGCGCGGACATAGTTGATGACCGAGCGCAGAGGCGCAAGACCGATACCGCCGGCTACAAAGAGCAGATCCTTACCCTTGAAAGCCGATTCAACGGGGAACCCGTTGCCGTAGGGTCCGCGGATGGTGATTTGCTGGCCAACCTCCATCTGGTGGAGCCAGGAGGTCAGGCATCCGCATTTTTTAATGCTGAATTCCATATATTCCTCGTTTGTGGGGGAGGAGGTTATGGAGAACATGGCCTCGCCCACGCCGGGGATGGAAAGCATAGCGCACTGCCCGGGGATATGTTCAAAGCATTTGCCGCCTTCAAGAGCGTTAACGCGGAAGGTTTTAACATCGGGAGTGTCTATTCTCACATCGGTAACAACGCCGATATGGGGAATGAGAGTTTCATTTACTGCCATTAGTTTTTACCCCCTAACCTTTTAATGACTTTGGCAATGTTCATGGAGATGGGGCATTTTGCAACGCATCGGCCGCATCCCACGCAGGAATAAAGTCCGTCGTTGTTGGCCGGATAGTAAACCAGCTTGTGCATAAATCTCTGGCGGAAGCGCTCGAGCTGAGTTTTTCTGGGCTGGCCGCCGGCGGTTTTGGTAAAGTCGGAATACATACAGGAGTCCCAACAGCGGAATCTTGTGATGCCGTGGCCGGTGTCGAAGTCGCGAATGTCGTAGCACTGGCAGGTGGGGCATACAAATGTGCAGGTTCCGCAGCCGAGGCAGGCTTCCGAAAGGGAGGCCCATTCGGGGGAATTGAATTTGTCAAGCAGCACATCCTCGCTGCCGAAGCCGTCAAGAGACAGACCGTTTAAGGGCAGCTTTTCGCAGATTTCCTTGGTGGCGGCCTTCTGGGCTTCAACCTCGGCGGTGTCCGCATCCTCAAAGAGAGCGGCAATCTTGCCTTCAAGAGCCTTGCCCTTTTCGGTCTTTCCCTCAAAGAAAAGTCCGTCCTCGGTAAGGTAGGTTACGGCGTCGCCGCAGGGCTCGGTGGGGTCGATGCCGAACACGCCGCAGAAGCAGGTCTCCTCGGGAGCCGAGCAGGCCATGGTAACTACCGTGCCCTTGTCTCTGCGGGATTTATAGTAGCTGTCCACAGGATCGGACAGAAAGACCCTGTCGAGTACATCAAAGCTCTTTGCATCGCAGGCACGCACGCCGAAGATAACAAAATCTCTGGTCTCGTCGCGAAGGTCGACAATCTCGATCTTCTTTCCGTCCATCTTAAAGCCCATAAGGTTTTCGGTCTGGGGGAAGAAAAGATCCTTGGGGGAACGGTTGGTGTGAAGCTCGTCGAGGCAAACCTCTGCCCCCTCGCTCCATTTAAAGAAGTCGATCTTTCCGCTTCTCTTTATGGGAAGATAAAGCTCGTCGCTTTCCGAGATCTTTGCAAAAAGCTCGGGAAGCTTTTCTCTGTTTATTTTAAGCATCAGTTGTCCCCTCCTTTGTCCGAAACGACGGTAGGCTCGACATCCTCTTTGGTGAAATTGGTGAGAGGAGTGCGGGGTTCGTCGGCAGTTTCGCCGGCCTGAAACTCACCGTAGAAGGTGTCGATATCCTTGATGAATTTGCGGTTTAAAAGGTGGAGAGGAATGTTCTGGGGGCACACCCTCGAACATTCGCCGCAGTCGGTGCAGCGTCCGGCCACATGGAAGGCGCGGATGATGTGGAACATATTTTCCTCGAAGGAATCAACCGCCGCTTTTTGGGAAATTCCCGAATCGGGGTTGTCGAAAACGCAGTTGGTGCAGGAGCAGGCGGGACATACATTGCGGCAGGCATTGCAGCGGATGCACTTGGAAAGCTCGCCTCTCCAGAACTCAAAGCGCTCGTCGGGGGTCATGGCCTCAAGCTTTGCAACCGTGTCGAAGCGGTCGCCCTTCCAGGAATCGTCGATTTCTCTGTCGACGGTGATCATTTCGTCGTATACAACATGGCTCTTGCGGCAAACGGTGCAGCGGTCGAGCAGAGCGTCTCTTCTGGCCACCTCTTTGTCGCCGTAAAGGGTGTGTACGGTCAGTGTGTCGCCATCCTCGTCAACCGAGGTGATACCCTTAATGCCCATATCACGGATTTTTTCGATGTCAAGCTTTCCGCCGCAGAAAATACCGATGACATAGGTCTTTTCTCTGTCGATGCGGTGCTCCTTCAAAAGCTCGTTAAAGCTGTATGTGTCGCAGGGCTTGAGGAAAACGGCAATCCTGCCGTCTTTTTTGGTTTCGTTAATGAGGTATTTGCTGAGGTTTGCACCGCAAAAACCGCTGTAAACGAAATCCGAAAGCTCGTTCTTGGAACCGAAAACGGCGGGGGTAGGATCGTAGAAGAATTCTCCCGCTTTCCAACCCAGCACCCGATCTACGGTGCCGTTTTCAAGGAGTTCCCCGGCTTTTTCAATCATTCTGTCAAAGATTTCTTGCATCTCAGGTCCTCCAATCTCTTATTAGGTCCAAGCTCGGTAACGGTTTTAACAAAATCGTTCATAACGGTGGAAAATCTTACGCCCTCGGCAGCCGATACCCATTCGACGCGGGTGCGGCCTCTCTCGATCCCGAGAAAGTCGAGCATACCGAAGAGCAGGGTCATACGGCGGCGGGCATAATAGTTTCCGGTGGTATAGTGGCAGTCGCCGGGGTGGCAGCCGCACATGATAACCCCGTCGGCGCCGCGCTGGAAGGCGCGAAGTATGAAAATGGGGTTGACGCGGCAGGAGCAGGGAACGCGGATTATCTTAACGTTGGCGGGATAATTCAGTCGGTTGGTGCCTGCAAGGTCTGCACCGGCGTAGGAGCACCAGTTGCAGCAGAAAGCCACGATTTTAGGTGTGAATTCTTTATTCTCTATTTGCATATCGCATCTACCTCCGCCATAATTTGTTTGTTGGCAAAGCCCTTGAGGTCCATTGCGCCGGACATACAGGCGACCGTGCAGGCGCCGCAGCCCTGACAGACGGCCTCGTTGACCGATGCAACCCTTCTGGTCTCGGTCTTGCCGCCGCCCAAACGGAATTCCTTATCAATGTAAGTAATTGCGCCGTAGGGGCAGACATTCGCGCAGGTCGAACAGCCGTTGCACATCATTTCGTTGGAATGGGCAACGCAGGGGTTGCAGGTCAGCTTATCCTTGGAAAGCAGGCCGATGACCTTCGCGGCGGCGGCCGATGCCTGAGCCACCGTTTCGGGGATGTCCTTAGGACCTTGGCAAACGCCCGAAAGGAAGACGCCGGCGGTGGGGCTTTCGACAGGACGGAGCTTGGGATGGGCCTCGGTGAAGAAATCGTTTGTGTCCATGCTGGCGGTCAGCATGGTGGCTAAAGGACGGGCGGATTTGTCCGGCTCAATAGCGGCGGCAAGCACCACCATATCGGCCTCAATCTTGATCTGCTCGTTCATAATAAGGTCGGAGGCCTGAACGGTCAGCTTTCCGTCGTGGGGAGCGACCTTTCCGACCATGCCCTTGATGTAGTGCACACCGTATTCTTCAACGGCGCGGCGATAGAACTCGTCGAAGTTCTTGCCGGGGGTACGCACATCGATATAGAAAACATAAACATCGGTGTCGGGATATTTTTCGCGGGTGAGCATTGCGTGCTTTGCGGTATACATACAGCAAATTTTTGAGCAATAGCTCTTGCCCTTGCTTTCGTCGCAGCGGGAGCCCACGCACTGTACGAAAACGATGGTGTGGGGGTGGGTTTTGTCGGAGGGACGAAGCAGCGTGCCGCCGGTAGGTCCTGCGGCGTTCATGAGACGCTCATATTCGAGAGAGGTGACAACGTCGGGACTCTGGGAATATGCAAATTCGTCGTATTTGTCGACCTTAATGGGATTAAAGCCGGTGGCGGCGACGATTGCGCCGTATTTTTCCTCGACAAATTCGTCCTTCTGGGTATAGTCGATAGCCTTGGCCTCGCAGACGGTGGAGCACAGTCCGCATTTGCCGTTTTTAAGCTTGAGGCAGTAGTTGGGGTCGATTCTCGCAACCTTCGGAACGGCCTGGGCAAAGGGAATGTAAACAGCGGTACGGTTGTCAAGTCCGAGATTGAACTCGTTGGGCACCTTCTTCATGGGACATTTTTCGGTGCAGGCTCCGCAGCCGGTGCAGATGTCCTCTTTGACATAGCGGGCCTTTCTGCGGATTTTGACCGAGAAGTTGCCCACAAATCCCTTGACCTCTTCAACCTCGCTGAAGGAGTATATTTTGATTTTCTCGTTCTGGGCGGCTTCAACCATTTTTGGGGTCAGAATACAAGCTGCACAGTCGAGGGTGGGGAAGGTTTTGTCTATCTGAGCCATCTTTCCGCCGATTGTGGGGGATTTCTCAACAATGTCGACCTCATATCCTGCGTCGGCAATGTCAAGAGCGGTCTGGATACCGGCGATACCTCCGCCGATTACGAGAGCGCGCTTGGTAACCGGGCTTTCGCCGGCGGTCAGGGGAGCGTTGAGATGCACCTTCGCGATGGCGGCGCGGCCGAGAATGACCGCCTTTTCGGTGGCGGTGGCCATATCCTTATGTATCCAGGAGCACTGCTCGCGGATATTGGCTATTTCCACCATGTAGGGGTTTACTCCGGCCGATGCGGCGGCCTTTCTGAAGGTGGCCTCGTGCATACGGGGGGAGCAGGAGCAGATTACGACGCCCGTAAGACCGTATTCCTTAATGGAATTCTTAACGAGGTCCTGACCTGCCTGAGAGCACATATATTGGTAGTCGGCGGAAAAAACAACGCCGGGCTCTTTGCCGAGAGTTTCGGCAACCTTTTTTACATCGACCGTGGCGGCGATGTTACTGCCGCACCAACAGACGAATACGCCTATTCTTTGCATTGCGCTTTTCCTCCTTACTTACTGTATTTTCTCATGGCGCTGACGATGGCCTGCTGAGGCAGATCGTCATTAAGAAGCGCGGGGATTTCATCCTGTTTCATGTGGTTCTGACCCTGCTGGCGGATGACCGCAAGACGGACGGCTTCGACAAATTTCGCCGGCTCGACGCCTCTGGGGCAGCGCTCAACACAGGCAAGGCAGGAAAGGCACATATAAAGGCTCTTTGAAGCCATAAGCGGCTCAACCTTGCCCTGTTCGACCATAGCCACGAACTGATGGGGATGATATTCCATTTCGTCATATGCGGGACATGTGCCCGAGCACTTGCCGCATTTCATACATTTGCGGGGATTGACACCGGCAATGCGTGTTATCTCCTCAGAGAGCTGTTTATTCATTTTCGGTGCCCTCCTTTACGCCGAGAGCCTCGGCAAGAATTTCGGTGAAATATTTGACCGGAAGGCCGTTTTCACTGTTGTGGTTAAGGTTGTACATACAAAGGGGACATGCGGTAATGAGCATTTCGGCTCCCATTCCCTTTGCCGACTCGTTGATCTGAGCAACCTTTTTTCTCGGAAGAGCTTCGTCCTCCATGGTCACATAACCGCCGCAGCACTCGTTGCGGTAGGGGTAAACCACGGGAGTAGCGCCCAGCGCCTTGATGAAATCCTCGATAATGGTGGGATTCTCGGGGTTGTCAAAACCCATCTCCTTACCGGGACGAAGCAAAAGACATCCGTAATATGCACCGATCTTTTTGCCCTTTAAGGGATTTTTGACCGCTGCCTTGAGCTTGTCGAAGCCCACCTTGTCGCGGAGTATCTCAAGAAAATGATAAACCTCGGTTTCTCCGTTATAGGGAGTGTCAAGGGCAAGATAGTTGTTTGCCTTGAGGTTCATATTTTCGTCATTTGCCATAGCGTCGTTTGTGCGCTTAATGACATGGTGGCAGGCCGAGCACATTGTGACCAGCGCCTGATTCTTGTCCCTTGCGGCAACCAGCGCTCTGACCGAGGAGAGCTTGGGAGCGATCTCGTCGCTTCCCATGGGATAAACGCCGCCGCAGCACTGCCACTCGGGCAGTTCTTCGAGCTCTATGCCGAGAGCCTTGGCCGAAAGTCTTGCGTATGTATCAAGATCCTTTGCCTTGTTTCTCAGCGTACAGCCGGGATAGTAGCTGTATGTCATAGCTGAAAATCATTCCTTTCCCTTTTTTTAAAAGAGTTGTAAAAGCCGCGGGGCGGGTCGCCCCGCGGAGTGTTGTCTTTGTTTATACCTTAGATCTTAAGACCGCTGATAACATTCTTGAGGCTGTCGGCGCTCTTCTGGAGGAGAGCCATTTCGCCCTGGGTCAGCGGGGTGGGAACCTTGCATTTGATACCCTTGTTGTTGACGATGGCGAGGGTGGACAGGCAAACGTCGCTGATGCCGTATTCGCCGTTCATCATGCTGGTTACGGTAAGGGAGGTGTCAACGCTGGAGAAAATGCAGCGAACGATCTGAGCGGTTACTATCGAGACGGCATAGTAGGTTGCGCCCTTGTTTGCGATGATGGTGCCGCCGGAATTTTTAACATATTCCCAGATCTTTTTGCGGTCGACCGGCGGAACTGCAGGCTGATCGTTGAAGAAGCAGTCGTGATACTGGTTGATGTTTATGCTGGAAATGGTGGATATCGACCAGGGAATGAAGGAGGTGTCGCCGTGCTCGCCGAAAACGTATGCGTGAACGTTTTTCTGGCTGACGTTGTAGTATTCCGAAAGGCTGGTGCGAAGACGGGCGGTGTCGAGCAGTGTGCCCGATCCGAGCACACGATTTTGAGGGATACCCGAAACCTTGGTGAAAACATAGGTCAGAATGTCGACCGGGTTTGCCACGATGACATAGATGGCATCGGGAGCGTATTTTGTAATCTTGGGAGCGATCTGCTTGATGATGTCGGTGTTGATTTGGGAAAGCTCAAGACGGGACTGGCCTGCCTTACGGGCAACGCCAGAGGTGATGATAACAATGTCGGCACCCTTTGCGTCGGCGTAGGTTCCGGAGTAGACATTGGAGGGATTGCAATATGCGGTACCCTGGCGGATATCCATTGCTTCACCGAAGGCCTTCTTTTCGTTGATGTCGATGAGGACGATCTCTGCCGCCGCACCCGTTACCGTAAGGGTGTAGGCGATGGTTGCGCCGACGTGTCCGGCGCCGATGACTGCTACCTTGCTGCTCATAAAATCATTCCTTTTCTCTAAAAAAATAGGTTTTTACCACTAACAACACCCAGGTGTTGTAAACTTTGGTATAATTTGCTCAATGCTTTATAAACACGCAAAGGACGGTCTCCCGTCCCTCGCAAATGCTTTATTTCATATAGTGAACCTTGGGCTTGACCGCAGCGGCCTGTTCTTCCTTAGCCTTGTTAAAGTCCTCTTTGACCTGGGTAAACATATTGTTGCCCTCGGTGTCGATGGAAACGATCAGCGGACCGAATTCCTTAACGCGGCAAATCCACAGAGCCTCGGGAACACCGAAGTCCAGCCATTCGACGTCTTCGATTTCCTCAACCTCTTCGGCGGCCATAACGGCGCATCCGCCGGGCAGTACGCAGTGCAGTGCACCGTATTTTTTGCAGGCGGCGGCAGTGTTGTCTCCCATTCCGCCTTTACCGATGATAAGCTTAACACCGGTCTGCTCGATGAAATCGGCTTCAAAGGCCTCCATACGCATACTGGTGGTGGGGCCGACCGATACCATAGAATATTTGCCGGTTTTCTCGTCTTTTTTAACAATAGGGCCTGCGTGGAAAATGGCATTGCCTGCAAACTCATATTTCTCGGGGATAATTCCCTCGCGAACGCGGCGGGCGTGACCCGAGTCGCGGCAGGTGGCCATCATTCCGGTAAGATAAATCATATCACCAACGCGAAGATCTTTAATGTCTTCGGTCTTTATGGGTGTAGTAATAACTTTCTTTTCCATTTTAAATTTTCCTTTCGCTCAAAAGTTATGCTCAGATAACGGCGCCCTTGTGGGTGATCATATCGCAGTTGCCGTCCTTATCGATGGCGAGGGTGGCGCGGCGATGTGCCCAGCATCCAGTGCTGACCGAGACAGCGAGGGTGGCGGGGTGACGGCAGATGGTCTCGACATTAAGGCCGAGGAGGCTTTCGCTTCCGCCAAGACCTTGAGGACCTATGCCGATTTTGTTGATTGCATCGGTAAGGATCTGCTCAAATTCCGCAACCTTGGGATTGGGATTGTGGCTTCCGACCTTGCGGAGCAATGCTTTTTTGGAAAGGTGGGTGGCGGTGGTAATACATCCGCCGATACCTACGCCGATGGCGAGAGGAGGACATGCGTTAACGCCTCTGTCGGTAACAATGTCAAGTACAAAATCCACAATGCCTTCATATCCCTTTGCGGGCATAAGAACGGCCGATTTACCGGGAAGGCTGCATCCGCCGCCGGCAAAGTAAACATCCATTTCGATCTTGTCCGAATCGGGGACGATGGTCCACTCGATGTAGGGAACGCCGGTTCCGACGTTTGTACCGGTGTTGTACTCGTCGAAGGTCTCAACGGCGTTGAGACGAAGGGGAGTCTGCTGTGTGGCCTTTACGACCGCCTGGTTGATGACATCGGTCAGTACGTTAAGGTAGGGACTGAATGCACCTGCGCGGACATAAAGGTGGACAATGCCGGTGTCCTGACATGTGGGGCGCTTTACCTCGACGGCACGCTTCTGGTTGCCGATCATAATGTCGTAAAGGGTAATTGCGCTGGGTTTTGTTTCGTTATCTCTCATTTCCTGGAGGCGCGCCATAACGTCATCGGGCAGGCGGATAGACGCCATACCGACGAAGTTGGCCACATGCTGAATGAGCTCATTTTTCTGGTTTTCGGTAATCACAATCATCATTCCTTTAAATTGGTATGTTGAACCTTTGCCAAAGATTAAAGAAAATAAAAGCCTAAACTTCGACAAATATATTACGTTAGAAGTGTACCACAACGCAAAAAAAAATGCAATAGCGAAAGTGTTATTTTTTTAACAATCTTTTATGTTTTTTAGTAAACACTATTATGTATTTTTTATATACCCTCTTGAAGAAAGAGGGCGGCTGTGCTAGAATGACTGTGTGTGCGAGAGATATATTCCCTTTGTAAGAAACTTTTTTCCGTTTTTGGAAATGACCATAATGACCCGGCAGCGATTAAACCGCACTTTGGCAGGTAATATATACATTATGATACAATCCCGTAGCACAAACCTGCAGCACAAAGAAAAATCAACAGCAATTTTAAACTGCTGAAAACAAAACTTTTTTTACAAATAAAACACTCTTGAAAGGAGTCTTTAATATGACGCTTGTAGCACCCTCGGTGCTTTCGGCCGATTTTGCAAAACTGGGAACCGATTGCGACAGAATGAAAGAGGCAGGAGCCGACATACTTCATTTTGATGTTATGGACGGTATATTTGTACCCAATATTTCTTTTGGTATACCTGTTTTGAAGTCCCTGCATAAATATACCGATATGCCCATAGATACCCATCTGATGATAGACGAGCCCCACCGCTATATCGAGCAGTTTGCAAAGGCCGGATCGGATTACATTACCATCCATTACGAGGCCGAAAGCGACATCGACAGCACCCTTGATATGATTAAAGAATGCGGTGCCGTTCCCTCCGTTTCCATAAAGCCGGGTACCGATGCAAGGGTCATCTTTCCCTATCTCGAAAAGGTGGGAATGGTGCTTGTTATGTCGGTGGAACCGGGATTCGGCGGACAGAGCTTTATGCCCTGCGCTCTCGGTAAAATCACGGCCATCCGAAAGGAATGCGACCGTCTCGGCCTTAAAGATATGAAGATAGAGGTCGACGGAGGCATAGGCCTTGAGACCGGCAAACAGGTCATTGAAGCGGGAGCCGACGTGCTTGTGGCGGGAAGCGCTCTTTTCGGCGCAAAAGATCCCAGGGAATTTGTTAAAACAATAAAAAGCTTTTAAAAAACGGTGATTAGACACTGTTTGCTTAATTTTAAAAGGAGTCTTTATCATGAATATACCCTTTTCTCCTCCGGATATAGGCGAGGCGGAAATTGCCGAAGTGACCGATACACTTCGCTCGGGCTGGATAACCACAGGCCCCAAGACAAAGAAATTTGAAAAGCTTATAAAGGAATATACCGGCGCGGCGGGATGTGCCTGCCTCAATTCCCAGACCGCCTGCGGGGAAATGACCCTGCGGCTTCTCGGGGTGGGCGAGGGGGACGAGGTCATCGTTCCAGCTTATACCTACACCGCCACGGCAAGCGTTGTCTGCCATGTGGGAGCCACCCTTAAAATGGTGGATGTAAAGCCGGGCACCCTTGAAATGGACCGCGAAAAGCTCGAAGCCGCCGTAACCGACAAGACCAAGGTCATAATCCCCGTTGATGTGGCCGGAATTATGTGCGATTACGACAGCATTTATGAAATCGTCGAGCGGAAAAAGGCCCTTTTTACCCCTGAAAACGACATCCAAAAGGCCATCGGCCGTATAATCGTTATGGCCGACGGCGCCCATTCTTTCGGAGCGGTCAGAAACGGTGTAAAAAGCGGAAATCGCGCCGACTTCACCAACTTTTCCTTCCACGCCGTCAAAAATCTCACCACCGCCGAGGGCGGGGCGGTCACCTGGCGGCACATCGACGGAATCGACGACGGGGAAATTTATAAAAAATATATGCTGCTTTCCCTCCACGGCCAAACCAAGGATGCACTGCACAAAAGCGGCATCGGCGCCTGGGAATATGACATCGTTGAGCCGTATTTTAAGTGTAATATGACCGATATTATGGCCTCTGTCGGCCTTGTCCAGCTTTCCCGATACGAGGGACTGCTTGCCCGCCGTCAGCAAATAATCGCAAAGTATAACGCCGCCTTTTCCGACGACAGGTTTATAACCCCCGCCCACAGGGGAGAAAATTTCTGTTCCAGCGGGCATCTCTACCTTTTGAGAATAAAGGGTATCGACCACCAGAAGCGGTGCGAAATTATCAACAAAATGGGCGAAAAGGGCATTGCCTGTAACGTTCATTACAAGCCGCTCCCGCTGCTTTCGGCCTATAAAAAACGGGGCTTTGACATCGCAAATTATCCCGAAAGCTATAAGATGTACGAAAACGAGATTTCCCTTCCCCTCCACACCCTTCTCACCGACGAGCAGGTGGATTACATCATTTCGTCCTTAAAGGAAATCGTAAAATAACCGCCTTCCCGTTTGCCGCAGCGCAAAACAGACGGACGGCCTTCAAATAATCAAGCAAAAACAAGAAGACCTCCTTTGATGCAGTTTGAGTATCAAAGGAGGTTTTATTATGCAAATGTACATTTAAAAAAACTAACTTTATAGGGTGACAAATTAAATCTGCCGGGTTATAATGTGAAAGACCTAATGAAAATTAAATACTGAAGGAGAAGTGCAGATGCTAAATCTTGCTAAGGGATATAAAATATATGAGCCGGAAAGATTGAAAGAGGAATACGAAGTGACAGACGACGTGACGTTAATGGCTAATGTTGATGTAGAGAAAATAAAAGAAGTATTCCAGCATTTCATTGTAATGCATGATGAACCATTATTTTTTATTTTAGAATTACCAGTTACGTGCGACAGAGAAAATCCAGCTGCTCCGGGAATATTAGAGGAAACACATAAAGATGTTTATTATATAGATGGGTGTTCACAGGAAGAATGTCTTGTATTATTGGAAAGATATGGAGAACTTCTTGTCAATGACGGCATGAACAGATTTGGATATGGCTGTCATGACAGTCAGGACGAAATCATGCTTGACAAATATAATGTGATAAAGATTTATAGCCAGCAGTTATCGAACTATAGTGATTTTTTTGAAGCTCATGGGATTGAAAAAGTGGAAAGTCTAATTACAGCATGGGATACATTTTCTGACGAAACACCGGGACAGGCTGAAAGATGTGATTATAAAGGAAAATCGGTGTATGATTTGCCAGAAGAATTAAAGGATTGGGGAATGTACTTAGCGGACACAAGAGCAGAGTAATTAGTTTAGAAAGGGCAGGCTATGGAAACAAAGCCAAGAATTTTATATTTGCAAAAGATTTTACTGGAAAGAACTGATGAAGAAAATCCTCTTTCCACAACACAGTTAATTAGTATATTGAATGATGAATATGGAATATCTGCACATAGAACGACAGTCAACAGAGTATCTTAAAGATTTAATGCTCTATAAAGAAAAAGCAGAAAAAATAATACATTGCTCGAACTTATTTCCGGTAAAAAAAGCGATTAGCAGAGCTTGATGGCGGGCGTTTTGTAGTTGAATATTTGCAAACCGCGATTAAAAAATCTGTAATTGGGTTAAATGCAATTAAAGGGAGTCCCTGTCGGGGCTCCCTTTTTGCCGTCGGTAATAAGCACGGCGGTTTTAATACGATCGAAAAAATCAATAGTTTTCCGCTTTAAGGCGGAAGTAGCTTTGCGGGTGGGCGCAGACGGGACATACCTCCGGCGCAGTTTTTCCGATGTGAATGTGACCGCAGTTGGAGCATTCCCAAACCATATCTCCGTCGCGGGAGAAAACGAGGCTTCCGTTTACATTGGCAAGCAGCTTTCTGTAACGCTCCTCGTGGGTCTTTTCAATCTCTCCCACCTTTTCAAAAAGCTCGGCAATGTCGTTAAAGCCTTCATTTCTGGCCTGCTCGGCAAACTCCTTGTACATATCGGTCCATTCAAAGTTTTCGCCATCTGCCGCGGCAGAGAGGTTGTCGGCCGTGCCGTTTATGCCCGAGAGCAGCTTAAACCAGATCTTTGCATGCTCCTTTTCGTTGGCCGCCGTTTCCTCAAAAAGCTGAGCGATCTGAACAAATCCGTCCTTGCGTGCCTTGGAGGCGTAAAAGTCATATTTTGTGCGGGCCTGGGATTCTCCGGCAAAAGCCGCCTTTAAATTTGCCTCGGTACGGGATCCTTTAAGTTCCATGAAAATGCACTCCTTTTGTTATAATATATTTAATAGCTTGCGGGTACTTTGTCAGGTGATGTATCTGTTGACCGTTTGATAAAATGAAAATAATCAGTTGTAATCAGTAATAATTACTATTATCAATATAACACACCTTATCAAATATGTCAAGCATTTTTATAAAAAAGATTCGGGACTGCTGTTTTCGTAGGTGTAAAAGGTATATTCGAGGCCGTTTTCGCAAAAGCTTTGGCTTTTTGAAGATACCGTCCAGTCCTGCTCTTTGTCGAGATCTTTTATAAACACATCGGCATTTCCGTCGGCCGATACCTTAGTAATATATGCTGTTTTGCAGAATTTATAAAGGGCATTGTAAATTTGTGCCCCTCCGATGACAAAAATATTGTCGCTGTCCGCCTTGTCGTTTTTCAAAAGAGCCGAAAGCTCCTCTGTGCTGTGTACGATTTCGGCGCCCTCGCAGGAAAAGTCTCTGTTTTTTGTCAGCACAATGTTTCGGCGGTTTTTAAGGGGCTTCGAGCCCGGAAAAGAAAGCAGCGTCTTTCGACCCATAACCACCGTTTTCCCGAGAGTGGTCTCGCGGAAAAATTTCATGTCTCCCTTAATCGAAAAAAGAAGGTCTCCGTTTTTCCCTATTCCCCAGTTTTCGTCAACGCAGGCTATATAATTCATTTGTTTTCCACCGCCGTTTTCAAAAAGATTTCTCCCCGTTCCTTAAAATCGGGGCAAAGATTTCCGCCGCCCTGGGCAAAGCGGGGGCTTCCGCCGCCCTTGCCGGAATAAAGGCCGTTTAAAAGCTCGCAAAGATATTTGCAGTCATATCCGCTGCCCTCCGCCGACGACAAAACGTAATTAAGCCGATTCTTCTCGGTAAAAACAAGCACAACGCAGGACACTGCCTTTATCGCCTTGTTTAAAATTACCCTTGCCTCCTTGGCGCCGATGTTCTCGAGAAGGGCAAAGGAAAGCCCCTTTTGCGTCCGGCCGCATATTTCCTTAACGGTATAGTCGGATAAAGCGTCGGTTTTTTCCTTTATGCTTAAATTCTGCTCCGATATTTTTTCCTTCATATCCCTTATGCGGTCGGGCACCTCGCAAAACTCGGTGGAAAACATCTCGGCAACGGTTTTTGCGGTTTTGCTCTGATCCTCAAAATAATCAAAGGCTCTTTTGCCGCACAGAAATTCAAGCCGGCTGCCCGAGCGGTTCTTTTCGCATTTTATCACCTTTATTATACCCACCGTGCCGGTAAAATTTGCGTGGGTGCCGCAGCAGGTGCATATGTCGCCGCCCTCTATTTCCACCACTCTCGGACGGCCGCCGCCCTTTTCGGATATTTTTCTGACCTTTTTGTTTTTAAGCTGACCGAGGGTGGCATAGTAGGTCTTAACAGGCAGATTTTCGTATATCTGCCCGTTGCAAAGCTCCTCGGCTTTTGATATTTCCTCGGCAGTAACCTCACGGTCAAGGTCGATTGTGGCAAGGCTGCCGTTCATATGAAAGCCCACGTTTTTAATACCGAAAAGGTGCCAAAAAGCGTAGGAAAGCATATGCTCGCCGGTGTGCTGCTGAATGCTGTCAAGTCGATGTAAGGGATCCACCTCCATATCGTACTCCCTGCCCTCGCAAAGGCTTTGATCGCATATATGGATTATTTCCCCCTGCTCGTCAAACCGTGTGTCAAGCACCCTGCTTTTGCCCAGCCGTCCTCTGTCTCCGGGCTGACCGCCGCCTTCGGGGAAAAAGAGGGTCTTGTCGGTTATAACGGCAAACCCTCCGTCGACAGCTTTACAGGATGTAACGGTGCATTTGCCTTTGAGCAAAAAGGAATCGTTTTCAAAAAGCTTTTCGGTCATTTATACATCCTCCCGTTTGGGGTATTATCGGTTTAATAACGGCACGGGCGCCCCTGCCGCATCTTTCACCTAAAATTATAAACCACCTAAAATAAAAGTCAAGTAAAATGTCACCGACCCCCGTTCACCGAATAGAATGGTATTGAAGGCTGGAAAGGAGGAAAAAACTTATGTGCAATAACAACTTCTTCGGTAACGCTTCAAACTGCTGGATCATCATGCTGGTTCTCTTACTGCTCCTCGGTTGCGGCGGCGGTTGCGCCGGTAACAACAACGATTGCGGCTGCGGCTGCGGCTGTCAGTAAAACTTAAAAATCAGGGGGCGGGTTCCTTTGCGGAAAACCGCCCCTCGATTTTTGTCACAATTTCGGACAACCTCCGTAAAATATATTGAGAGGAGAAATTTCGGAATAAGACCGTATCTTTCGGTCAACAATATTTTTGAAAAAGCCCTGCACTCTGCCCGACCTGCCGCTTGCCCAAGGCCGACAAAAGGTCGGATCGGAGACACCCGACGGCCTCTTCTTCTGCAAAAAGGCCGTTAGAAAAAGCGAGCGGGGCAATGCAAACGGAGGTGGTTTTAATGCAGGTAAGACGGGGAGATATTTATTATGCCGATTTAAGTCCCGTGGTAGGGTCGGAACAGGGAGGAATACGGCCGGTACTTATTGTACAGAACGATGTGGGCAACAAATTCAGCCCCACCGTTATTGCGGCGGCCATAACCAGCCAAAGCCAAAAGACCAAGCTGCCCACCCATATAAAGATAAACTCGGTCGAAACGGGACTTCAAAAGGATTCCATAGTGCTTCTCGAACAGGTCAGAACCCTCGACAAACAACGGCTCAAAGGAAAAATGGGGGCTTTGGACAGCTATTCCATGGATCTTATCGATAAGGCTTTGTCGGTTTCATTCGGCCTGCCCGGGCAAACGGTGCAGGGCACGCAAGGCACCGGGCTTTCCGGCATACGGTAAGAAAAAAGCTTACCGCCTCGCTGATTTTCGACAGACGTTGTTTTACTCTGTAAAGTGTATTTCAGCGCAAAAACCCGCAATACGGCTGAAATTTTTCGGCCGTGCCGCGGTGGTTGCCGCAATGTATAAAACCGCCGCCCTTTGCAAAACGCAGCTGCTTGTGAACCCGAGGCGAGTTAAATCTAAAAAATTTGTTTTGTGCTAAGACTTGGCTTATGTTTTTAATTCTGCGGTGAATTCAATTTTGTTTTCACCGATTTTTTTTGCAAAAATATCGCCCTTATGAGCCTCGCAAATGCTCTTGGCAAGGGAAAGACCGATGCCGTATCCGCCTTTGGACGAGCGGGATTTATCTCCCCGATAAAAACGGTCGAAAAGCTTTGAAAGCTCGCTTTCATCGACGTTTTCGCAAAGGTTTGCGCATTTTATAACCACTCCCCTTTTGCCTCTTTTAAGGGAAATTTCTATGGGCGAGCCGACGGATGCGTATTTAACGGCGTTATCGGTCAATATGGATATAAGCTGGCGGACGGAATATTCGTTGCCTTTGAAAACAATGTCATTTTCGATATCGGTAACGATCTCGTGGGCCTTCTCCTTTGCAAAATCGGCAAAGGATTCGGCCGTTTCATAAACCGCGCCGCTGATGTTGAAATCGCAAAGTACCTGGGGGGTGTTCCTCGTCCATTCTCGAAAGGCTGATGAGGGAGTCGGCAAGATCCTTTTCGTCCTCTGCAATAAGTAAACGCATAATATCACCCTTAATAATTATAATGTTTCTTTATGTTAAAATCAAGTGTTCGGCAAGTTGAGACCGGCGGCCGCTTTAACGAAAAATAACAGACGGCGCAAGGTTGCTGAATCGGGAAACAATAACGTTAATACGCTCGTTTTATCGTAAAGCGGCAGCGATGCCGTTTTTCCCCCCGTGTATGTTTCGGAAAAACTTTTCGGGAAAATGAAGCCTTTCTTTGTCCACATAATATATGTATATCCTTAAGACAGCCTAAAGAAAACTTTTTTGAACCCTTTAGGTGGATTTTAGAAGACGGGGTATGCTGACCTTACCCGCCCTCCCTGCCGCGGCGCATACGGCCGATTTCGTGCCTCTTGAAGGAGCACTCGGCACAGAAAGAAAAATCTTTAAAGACCTTCTTTGGAAAATTCCCGAAAAATATTCCAAAGAAGGTTTTTTGTTGCAAAACCCTGTCCTGTATGGTAAAATTAACTGATTTGACACAGATTATTGTTTGCAAATTTCCATTACCGAATATAAAAGGAGAAACAGCGTGGCGCTTTCAAAAAATGCCGACAAAAAAATAAAGGCTCTTGTTAAGAAGAGAGGGATAGATTGCTCCGATTGCCGCATTTTTGCAAGCGGCGATCTCGATACCGACTGCAATTTCCGAGAAAGCTGGTTTTTTGTTTTTGCAAAGGAGCTTGTGGTTGTTAATCTTCCGAGATTCACAGGTATAAAGACCTTCTCGGGCTATCCCCATAAGGAAAATTATGCCCCTCCTTCGGCAGATGAGCTTGAAATTGAGAGAATTCCCATCGAAAGTATTAAAAAACTTTTTGCGGTCGATCTTGCGGCGGGAGTGCTTCTTTGCGGAGAAATAGATGGGGAAACCCGCCAATTAGCCGTTTTTTCTGCCGGAAAGGGAGCCGACGCGCGAAAGCTTTGCGAAGGCTTTGAAATCATAAAAAAGGAACAGCCCCTTTCCGACGAATTTTTTAAGGTCAGGGAAAATCCCGAGTTTTGCGAAAAATGCGGGACACCGTATACCGATCGCGAGCGCAGAATTTGCCCCAAGTGCACCGACACACGCAGCCTTTTTATGCGAACAATGTCATATTTTGAGTCCTATAAAATTGCGGTGGCCGTGCTCGTCATAACCTTTTTGGCCTCGGCGGCGGCAAATTCCCTGCTTCCCTATCTTTCGGGGACGGTGTATTTCGATGATGTGCTGGGCAAAAAATCCGACTTTTCGGGATTCTGGAGCCTTGCGGCGGGAGATTTTTTTAAGCTGCTTGTGCTTATGTGTCTCGCCTTTGCGGCGGTCAGAATATTCAATCTGTTTTTGACAATCGTGCAAAATATAATCGTGGCAAAGATCGTCCCGAGGGTGGTCAGGCACATTAAAAGCGACATTTTCGCCAGCCTCAAAAACCTTTCTATGAGGTTTTTCACCAATCGCACCACCGGCTCGCTTATGACAAGGGTTATGAGCGATGCCAACGAAGTCACGGGTCTTTTCCTCGACATTCTTCCCGCCCTTGTGGGAAACCTGGCCAATGTGGCGCTGACCATAGCATTTATGGTGGCTTTAAACTGGCAGATGACGGTTATGACCCTTGTGCTCACTCCTCTTCTTGTTATTATCAGCGTTAAGCTTCATCCCCGCCTCTGGCATTTTTACGGCAAACGCCACCGCGCCGAACGGTCGATGAATTCCACCCTTAACGACAGTCTTACCGGTGTGCGGGTTATAAAGGCATTCGGTAAGGAGGACGAGGCGGTCAAAAATTTTGAAGGCAAAAACGCCTTTGCCGGCAGAACAGAGGTCGACATTGTAAAGTATGAAAACCGATACAACGCCGTTTATACCTCGGTGCAGAGCATTATGCAGCTGGGGGTTTGGGGAATAGGCGCATACCTGATTCTGACCAAAACAAATACGGCCATGTCATACGGTGTGCTTGCTACCTTTATCGCCTATGTCACAAATCTTGCGGGTCCTCTCGATTTTATGTCAAATGTTTTCCGTATGGTGGCCTCCTCTATGAACGCCTCTCAGCGAATTTTTGAAATAATCGACGCAAAACCCGATGTTGTTGAGAAAAAAAACGCTTTTTCTCTTAAAAATCCCAAAGGCACCGTAGAGCTTGACAATGTTACCTTTTCCTATGAAAAGGGTCACCCCGTGCTTCACAACATATCCTTAAAAGTCGAAGCGGGAGAGATGCTTGGCATTGTCGGCCGCTCGGGAATGGGCAAATCCACCCTTGTCAGCCTTATATCCCGCCTTTACGACCCCGACAGCGGACAGGTACTTATCGACGGCCACGACCTTAAAGATCTGACCTTTGAAAGCTTAAAGGGCACGGTTGCAATGGTCTCTCAGGAAAGCTACATATTTATGGGCACGGTGGCCGAAAATATCGCCTACGCAAAGCCCGACGCCACCAGAGAAGAAATACTTGCAGCGGCCGCGGCAGCGGGAGCACATAATTTTATCTGCAAATTCCCCGACGGATACGATTCGCTTATCGGATCGGGCGGGCGCCGGCTTTCGGGCGGAGAACGGCAGAGACTTTCCCTTGCCAGGGCCATACTTGCCGATCCTAAAATTCTCATTCTCGACGAGGCCACCGCCGCCGTCGATACCGCCACCGAGCGCAACATTCAGCTTGCCCTCGATCGGCTTTCCGAAAACCGCACCACCATTTCCATCGCCCACCGCCTTTCGACCCTTAAAAACGCCGACAAGCTTGTGGTGCTTGACGAAGGAAAAGCGGTGGAACAGGGTACCCACGAGCAGCTAATGGAGCTTAAGGGTATATATTATAAATTGCAGCAGCTTCAGAGCAGAGCGCTTTCTCTGAACGCTCAGGAAAGGACCATGTGATATGTTTATGCCACCGCCACCGCCCCGCGAGAATGCAGGCGATGTAATAAAAAACGAAGAACTCCTTACCGAGGAAATGCTCGAGCTTAAATTCATAAACGGTAAAAACGCTGTCTTTAAAGCTACAAAGGGCGGTTTTGCCTCCCTCGAATTTGAGGACAAGCTTTATAAGCGGGTTTCCTTCCATCGCGCCTTTCCTTTCTCGGCTCCCGATAAGTATATTTCGGTGAGAGAATGTGAGGGAAGAGACAGGGAAATCGGTATGATAAAGGATCTGTCGGATTTTGACGAAGATACCGCCCTGCTCATAAAAAAGCAGCTTGAGCTTCGCTATTTCACCCCGAAAATCACCGGTATAAACAAGGTCAAGGAGGAATACGGCTATTCCTACTGGGATGTCGCTACCGACAGAGGACCCTGCCGATTTACCGCCGATCAGAACGGCGTGGTCAAGCTTTCCCAAACGAGACTTATAATAAATGATGTGGACGGCAACCGCTTTGAGCTTCCCGATGTGACCGCCCTTTCTTCAAAGGAACTGAGAATGATCGATCTGTACATCTGATCATACATTCAGGCGGTTTGCAGAAGGGTAGGCAAAAGCGCCGGAAATGCTTGCGCCCGAACGAGCAGGCACCCGAAGATGTAATACATAAAAAATCCCCGAAAGGAAAAATATGCGCCTTAATTTTAAACAAACCAACCAGTCCAAAAAGGCACTTGAGGACGCAGGAGCCCAAGGTGTTAAATATTTTGTTCCCTACGATATAGACAGCTGCGGAAACTATTGTTCCGACGGCTTTGTGGCCGTTACCGAAAGCAGCGTTTATATAATCAAGGGGGAAAGGTGTGAAAAGACCTTTGTGCTTTGCGACTGCGACGATATACGGTGCGAGGGAATGGTGGATTGCGGACTGCTTGTGATCACCGTTGAGGGCGAGGCTTTTGCCGCTGCGAAATTCTCTATGAAGCACCTTACCAGATACGCCTATGTAACCCGCGGAGCAAGACTGCTCAAAAAGGGCGACAACCATCAGGTCGAAAGTCTCGAGCCGGAAAACATATGTGAAAAATGCGGCCGCACCACACCCGATACCGGCAGCTGCCCCCATTGCGACGGCAAATCCCAAAGCGCAAAGAGGCTTTTCCGTTTGTGCAAGCCCTATGCTCCCCGTCTCTTCTTCATCTGGTTTCTGATGCTTGTCACCTCGGGACTGACCCTTTACCAGCAGCAGTGGCAGCGTCTGTTTATCGACAATGTACTTGTGCCTGCAAGCGGAACAAAGGGGCAGGTCATAACCTTCTTTGTCGTGCTTGCGGGTATCGTGGCCGCCACACTTATAATCAATATCTATAAAAAGTATTTAGGTGTGCTGCTCGGCTCGAAAATGAGTATGGACCTCCGCCGCCGCCTTTTCAATAAAATCGAGGAGCTGTCCCTTTCTTTCCAGGACAGCCGCAAGCCCGGCGACCTTATGAACCGCGTCACCGGCGACACGAGAGAAATCCGCGACTTTATGGAAAACACCTTTACCGGAATGTTCACCTATATAATAACCTTCTTCGGCGCCCTTGTGATAATGCTGATAATGAATGTGCGGTTGACGCTGATCTCTATGGTCTTTGTGCCGCTTATGTGGGTGCTACACCGCCTTTTCTGGAACAAGATACGCCGTATCTTTTCAAGTCAGCGCAGGCGGGAGGATAATTTCAATTCCCGCCTCCAGGACGTTATCCAGGGAATGAAGATAGTCAAATGCTTCGGAAAGGAAAAATACGAGGCCGAAAGCTTTAACCGGGTGGCCGGAGAAAATGCTGAAATACAGGAGAAAAACGAGGTCTTTTGGGCAAAGTTTCAGCCCTTCCTCGGATTCGTGCTCAACTTCGGAACGCTGGCCGTGCTGTACTTCGGCGGAATAGAGTCCTTAAACGGAACAGGCTTTTCGGTGGGCGAAATGGTGCAGTTTGTGGGATATTCAAATATGCTTTTCGGCCCTCTCGGCTGGTTTACCTGGCTTCCCAGAAGGCTTATGAGGCTGCAGGTCAGTATGAGCCGTATCGACGACGTTATGTCCAAAACCTCCGACATTAAAATTTCCGAAAGCCCCGTTAAATCCGAGATTGAGGGACGTGTGGAATTTAAAAACGTCACCTTCGGATATAAAAATTACGAGCCTATTTTAAACGACATTTCCTTTAAGGCCGAAAAGGGCGAAATGATAGGCCTTGTAGGAGAATCGGGAGCGGGCAAATCCACCGTTATTAACCTGCTTATGCGGCTGTATGATGCCGATGAGGGAGCAATCCTCATCGACGGTGTTAACATTAAGGAATACGATCCCAAAACCCTTCACGACGCTATGGGTGTAGTGCTTCAGGAAAACTTCCTTTTCTCGGGCACAATCTACGAAAACATAAAATTTTCCTGCCCCGCCGCCACCCCCGAGCAGGTCATAATGGCGGCAAAAACGGCGGGAGCCCACGACTTTATCTGCAAATTCCCCGACGGATATAATACCTATGTAGGCGAAAAAGGCCACCGCCTTTCGGGCGGAGAACGTCAAAGAATAGCCATTGCGCGGGCCATTCTTTCCGATCCCAAGATACTCATTCTCGACGAAGCCACCGCCAGCCTCGACACCGAAAGCGAATTTATGATACAGCGGGCCATCGACCGCCTTAAATCGGGACGTACCACCTTTGCCATTGCCCACCGCCTTTCGACCCTTAAAAATGCCGACCGCATTATCGTTATCGACAATCACAGCATCGCCGAGGAGGGCAGTCATAACCAGCTTATGGAGCAGGGCAGGATCTACAAGGGTCTTGTCAAGGCGCAGCTTGAAATGCACGCCGTCAGAGAGTAAGCGGAGAAGCGGGCTGCGACATACCGAGAGGGCTTGTTTCGCCTCCCTGTATAGAGCGCGGCCGCCCGAGAAAATGGCGCTTGTCCGTCTATGGTAAAAAAGCTCTTGCATTTGCCGTCGATATAATGTATAATGCTTAGGTACGGAAAAAACGCCGTGCCAAATGTGCCGGAATGATGGAATTGGCAGACGTGCCGGACTCAAAATCTACTTCGCCGCTTCATACCACTTTGGCGTAAACCCTTGATTTTACGGGGGTTTTTGAAAACTGAATATGTAACTTGCTTTTAATGTCCCTCCACGATGTCCCTCCGATTTCTCGGACAGGACATCGGGAGACGACTTAAAATATTAAATGCCGGAATGATGGAATTGGCAGACGTGCTGGACTCAAAATCCAGTGGTGGCGACACCGTGCGGGTTCGACCCCCGCTTCCGGCACCAGACCTTAACAGCTCGTAAACCCTTGATATATCGGGGTTTGCGGGCTTTTCTTTATGCTCTGCACTCTTAATAGCGTCCCTCGCACATCAGCAAATTTTCCATTTTCAGGCTGATTTTAGGAGGGACATTGGAGGGACATAGAGCATTAAGCGGAGGGATATACGCCTAAAATCGCATTGGCAGACGCAACCTTTGAGGTGAAATTCAAGTGCGTGTAAATGTTTGAGGTGGTCGAAATATCGCTGTGACCCAACCACTCCTGAATTTCTTTCAGGCTTACACCGTTTGCGTACAACAGGCTTGCACAGCTATGCCGCAGATCATGAAAGCGAATCTTCCGCATACCGTTCTTTTGCAGAATCAGCGGAAAATGCTGTGTGAGATATCCGGGCTTCACAAGTTCACCGATCTCGTTGACATAGATATAACCGGTGTATTTTTTGCAATAGGAACGCCCGCATAGTTTTTGATTCAACTCCTGCTGTGCTTTCAGACGGTGCAGCAATTCTTCAAACGGTGGGACAAGCGGCAGACTGCGGTAGCTGGATTTCGTCTTTGTCCGATCCTTTTGGATGATCTTGCTTTTGCCGTCTATGGTTGCCTGTGTAACCGTGTGACGAATGGTGATTGTTTTCTTTTTGAAATCAATCGCATCCCACTTTAAGCCGACTGCTTCACTTCGGCGCAGTCCGTAAAATGCACCGAGGATAACGCCAAGCTCTATGGGGTCGCCTTTGACGATTTCAAAAAGGCAGTTTAGCTCATCTTCTTCATAAATGCTGCCGACAAACTTTTCTTTTTTCGGTCGCTCAATGCGATCCGCTGGGTTCGTATGGAGGTGGACTGTAAGTGCATAACCAACCTGAAACGCTGGGGTGTATCATCA
>CAJJNV010000012.1 GCA_905193225.1 uncultured Oscillospiraceae bacterium
ACGGAAGACTTTGGCAAAGGGGCACGGCAAGGGTGGGAATTTTCTACAAATACATTTTACCACATATTCTTTGTAAAATCAATAAACGACCCGACAAAACCGTAAAGCTTTGCCGGGCCGCCGAATGAAGGAAGAAATTGAATCAAAAAGATGTGATTTTTGATACCGAATACTGAAGAATGCGCAGTGCGTCGTTGGCAGTGACTGAGTTGTCGGAATCGACATCGGCAGCCGTTACGGTAACCTTGCCGCCGTCACAAGCGACGGTAACAAGATCACTTTGGCAGGAGGCGGTCAGCTGGGATGAGGAGGTTATGACCGCGCCGCTGTTGCCCGAAAGGGAAATTTGCGGGTCAAGATCGCTTTGCGCCAAGCAGAATGGGCAAACCGAAAGAGTAAGAAATATGCTTAGTAAAGCAGATAATGGTTTTGTTAAAGCGTTTGAAAATCCAGTCTGCTTGTTCGTTATTGCTGCATTTTTGCAACAAAGGCGTCGTATTGCCGGATTTTGTGTTTCTATTAAAAAAATAAAGCTTCAACCTAAAGATGACCTAAAGGTTGAAGCAAGGTTTCAGATTGTTTTTAAGCCAGTCCTTCCGAAACGCCCATCAGCACAATGCCGATACCTGCGAGAGCTACCGAAACATACTGGATAAAGGTAAGCTTTTCTTTAAGAATAATTCTTGCCCACACCACCGAGAAGAGGCAGTAGGACGAGATCATGGGGGCGGCGGCGATGGTGTTGCCGGCTATTGCGTATATGTAGGCAAACTGACCGGCCGTTTCGCAAACCGCACCGGTAAGGCGGAATTTCTCGTTTCTGATCGAAAACCGTTCCTTTTTTATGACAAAAACAAATATAAAGCATATAAGTCCAATCAAAAGGAAGGTCAGCTCGTAGGCTATGTTGGCACTTTCCTCAGAAAGTACGCCGGATATCACGTTCCCCGCGTCGTCCTCCTCGATAAGAAGCATACCGTCGAAGAAGGTGCCCAGCGCGTCGATTATGCAGTAGGCAATGGGGAGGAAAATGGCAATAAAGCTGTGTGTGTATTTTTTCTCGATCTTTTGACCCTGCGAAAGTCTGTCCTGCTTTTCGTATTTGCGCTCAAGCACCGACAGCAGGATTATTCCGGCCATGATAAAACAGACGGCGACTATCTGCAAGGCGGTCATTTCCTGACCGAGGAAGAAATAGCACATGACCGCCGCAACCGCTCCCGAGCAGTTGCATATGGGGGTCGAAACCGACAGCACAAGGTAACGAAGCCCTATGTAGCCGAGAATCATGGAAAGTATGTACATACTCGAAGCGGGAAGGTATGTTATCATGTCCGAGAGCTTGAATTCCGCTCCCCGTAAAAGCTCCACGCCCGCGTGGATTCCCATAACAAGGCCGACCGCTACGACAATCTTCCACTGGGTGTATTTTTCGTTTTTGTCCGATCCCATTTTGGTAAAAAGATCGGAACCGCTCCAAAAGAATATTGCGACAAGTGCAAGTATAAACCACATATAAATTAATCCTTTGCTATTATTTTAAAAAGTTCCGCTGCCCGCTGCTGTTGCTCCGACAGGTACAGCCAGCCGAAAAGAGCCTCAAGTCCCGTTGCCGCGTGATAATCGGCCGAAGAGGCATTTTTGGCCGAATGGGGAGGGTGGGCATTTCTGCCGCGTTTAAAAATTGCAAGCTCCTTTTCCGAAAGAAGGTTGGAAATTTTCCTAAAGGCCTCGGCCTGAGCCGACGCTTTGACCAGCTGCACCTTACGTGAGTTAAGCTCTCCGGCAGGGCGGTTGGCAAGGCAGGCAAGATGTTCTCTCACAAAAAGCTCATAGACCCCGTCACCCACAAAAGCCAGGGTAAGAGGACTAAAATTGTCGGGATTGCAGTTTTCACCTAAAAGTCTCATAAATTCACCCGAATCAGGTCACAAAATCAAATTCCATACCGTGTATGGAAACGGTGTCTCCGTCCTCAACGCCCATTTTCTTTAGCTCGTCGATTATACCGCTTTCTCTGAGTACCCGCTCGAAATACTGAAGGGATTCGTAATCGTCGGGATTGATGGTTGACATAATCTTTTCAAGCCAGGGCGCATCAACCACGTAGACCTCACCCTCTTTTGTTATTTCAAATTTATTGCGTGTAATCTCGGTTTCAGGCTCGGGATCGGGCTCGAAACGGGCGACCGGCGGCAGGGAGGAAAGCATGGCCGCTATTTTGTTTATGATTTCCTTTGTGCCTTCGCAAATGGGAGCGGTAAGCTCAAAAAACTCGTATCCCTTTTGCTCGACATAATTTCTGAAACGCTCAATCTGCTCGGGAGAGGCAAGGTCGCACTTGTTGCCCGCAACGATCTGCGGTCGCTTTGCCAAATCCTCGCTGAACACCGCAAGCTCCCGGTTTATGGCGTCAAAATCCTCACAAGGATCTCTGCCTTCGCTGCCCGATACGTCAACAATGTGAAGCAGCATTCTGCAACGTTCAACGTGGCGCAAAAACTCATGCCCAAGCCCCACGCCCTCGCCTGCACCTTCGATAAGGCCGGGAATGTCGGCCATAACAAAGGAAGAACCCTCGGCGATTCTGACCACGCCGAGTACCGGGGAAAGGGTGGTGAAATGGTAGTTTGCGATTTTAGGCCTCGCCTCGCTTACCACCGAAACAAGGGTGGATTTTCCAACGTTTGGGAAACCGATAAGACCTACATCGGCAAGAAGCTTAAGCTCAAGCTGCACCTCTTTTTCCTCACCGACCACTCCGCTTTTGGCAAAACGGGGAGCCTGGCGGGTGGGAGTGGCAAAATGACTGTTTCCCCAGCCACCTCGCCCGCCCCTTGCAACCACTGCAGGAGTATCGTCCGACACGTCGGCAAGAAGCCGTCCGCTTTCGGCATCCTTAACAAGGGTGCCTCGGGGAACACGAATTATAAGATCGGCACCGTTTTTGCCGAAACATCGTTTTCCGCCTCCGGGCTGGCCGTTTTCGGCGATGTATTTCCTTTTATAGCGAAAATCCGCAAGGGTCGAAAGGTTGTCGTCGGGGACAAAAACGATGTTTCCGCCCTTTCCGCCGTCCCCTCCGTCGGGACCGCCGGCCGCAACATATTTCTCCCGCCGAAAGGAGACGGCACCGTTGCCGCCGTCCCCTGCGCGGATTTTGATTTTTGCAATATCTATAAACATTTTTTATTTACCTTTCGGGCAAAACAAAAGGGCGAAAACACAAGGGAACCCCCTTTTTTTCGCCCAAAAGTTTACACAACAAAAATTATTGTTCGACAGCGTAAACACTGACGCGCTTGCGGTCACGACCGACGCGCTCGAACTTAACCTTTCCGTCGATGAGGGCAAAAAGGGTATCATCCGAACCGCGGCCGACATTCTCGCCTGCATGGATGTGGGTGCCTCTCTGGCGGATGAGGATGTTACCGGCGGTAACAAACTGGCCGTCGCCTCTCTTCAGACCGAGACGCTTGGACTCGGAATCACGGCCGTTTTTGGTTGAACCAACGCCCTTTTTATGAGCGAAAAGCTGAATATTTACATTAAACATTGTTTTTTCCTCCTGTTGAATTTAAACTGCAAAGACGAAAATTTTCCGGGTACTGACGCTGTATGTCGGTCAGCTGAAATTCAAGGGCGGTAAGCACCTTCTCAGAAAGGTCGCTGACCTTTTCGATATAAACGGTTATTTTGCCTTCGCCTATATTTATTTTTGCGTTTTTATCGTCCAAGGAAAGGGTGTTTGCCGCAAGGTAGGCGGCCGATGACAGCGCCGCGCAGACAATGTCGCTGCCTTCACTTCCGTGACCGGCGTGTCCGTAAAGGGTAAAGCCCTTAAAAAGCTTGCTCTCCTTGAAAAAAACTGCGGTGGTCATTATTTGACGCCGTTGATGGAAACGATTTCAACCTTGGTGTAGGGCTGACGATGACCCATTTTTCTCTTTTCGTTTTTCTTGGGCTTGTAGGTGAAGACGGTGATCTTTTTGCCCTTACCGTTTTTAACTACCTTACCTTCAACGGAAATGTCGAGAGTGGGGGCGCCGACCTGAACTCCGTTTTCGTCACAGAAGGCGAGAACCTTGTCGAACTTTACGGTTTCCTCTGCTTCGGCATTAAGCTTTTCGATGTAAATAACGTCGCCGTTAGATACCTTGTACTGCTTTCCGCCGGTTTCAATGATTGCGTACATTTTTAAAACTCCAATACAATAGACTCGCTGTCAGCCGGGGCGGAAAAACTTCTCTTATGGTGATTTTTACGCAGCAAAAACCACCGCCCGTAACAAGCGGCTTTGTTAGTGTAACATAAACGGAGGCTTTTGTCAAGAAAAATTATCCCCACAGCCGAAATTTAGCCTTTTCCATTGACTCGAAGGCTAAAATGTCTTATTATATGTATGTTTTATATGTATGTTTTTTAAGAGTTTCTTTTGATGGAAAACATCTTTGGAGGGAAAGTAATGTATCTTTATGAAACCCATTGTCATACAAACGAAGCCAGTGCCTGCGCCGTTAATTCCGGCCCCGAAATGGTGAGGGCATATAAGGCCGGCGGCTATGCCGGAATAATGGTCACAAACCACTTCTGGCGAGGCAACAACTGCATCGATCAAAGCCTTCCCTGGGAGCAGTGGGTAAGAGGATACTGCGCCGGATACCGCGCGGCCAAGGAGGAAGGCGACAAGATAGGCCTTTCGGTGTTTTTCGGACTGGAGACCAACTTTAAGGCCACCGAATTTCTCGTTTACGGTATCGATGAACAGTGGCTTATAAACCACCCCGAGATAAAGACCGACTCGGTGGAGGAACAGTATAAAATAATCAAAAACGCGGGCGGAATGGTGGTGCACGCCCATCCCTTCAGAATTGTTAAGGGCATTGTCGAGGAGGTAAGGCTGTACCCTGAGTTTATCGATGCGGTTGAAAGCCGCAACGCTTCCCATTCCAACCCCCATTGCCATAAGCCTCAAAGCATTCCTCAGTTTGACATCGACGCAGTCAAATATGCCGAAAAGTACAATCTTCCCCAAACGGCGGGAAGCGACAATCACGACACCAATATGTTAAACGGCGGTGTTGCCGTCGAAAAGCCCTTTGAAACGGTTTTCGATTATATGGATACCCTTTTAAACCGACGACCCTACACCCTTTTTGACGGAAGCGGGGACAGCTATCCGCAGAATTTTTGAGATTATAGATAATTTAACTTTCGGGAGGAATTATTATATCTACCGCATCAACCAAAAAAATACTCGGTAATGTCCTTCTTGCTCTTGCCGCCTTTATATGGGGCACATCTTTTGTGGCACAGAGCGAAAGCGTGGGACTGGTCGAGCCATTCACGTTTAACGGAGCGAGAATGCTCATCGGCTCGGTTTGCATATTGCCGGTGGCGCTTATCTCATCCCGCACGCCAAAAAACGCATCCGACGGCCCCGTGGGGCACCGCAAGCCCAACAAAACAGCGGTTATAGGAGGACTTGTGTGCGGCGCGGTCATTTTTGTGGCGGCAAATTTGCAGCAGTTCGGTATCGAAAACGGCACAACCGCCGGAAAATCAGGCTTTATAACCGCCCTTTATGTGGTTATGGTGCCTGTTGTCAGCGTTTTTCTTAAAAGAAAGCCTCCCAAAACCATATGGATAGGCATTGTGCTTGCCGTGACGGGACTCTATCTGCTCTGCGTCAAAACAGGAGAAGGAAGCGCCATATGCATAGGTGATGTCATAACCCTTTTTTGCGCCATGGCCTTTACCGGTCATATCCTTGTGATAGATCATTTTTCACCCATGGTAAACGGGGTGTGGCTGTCCTGCATTCAGTTTTTTGTGGGCGGGATTTTGTCGGTCGTGTGTATGCTCATATTTGAGCAGCCTTCCATGCAAAGCATACTTTCGGCCGCTTTGCCAATACTTTATTCGGGCGTTTTGAGCAGCGGTGTTGCATATACCCTGCAGATAGTCGGCCAAAAATACACCGATCCCACCGTCGCATCGCTCATAATGTGTATGGAATCGGTCTTTGCCGTGCTTTCGGGGTGGATCATTTTGGGAGATGCCTTGGGGGCAAGGGAAATTGTCGGTTGTGTGCTTATGCTTGCGGCAATTTTGCTGGCTCAGATACCCGATGAAAAAATCAATTTAAAAAAATCCAAAAAGCAATTGCTTTAAGAGAAAAAATAGTGTATAATCATTTTGAATGAATAAAGGAGTGAACGTAATGAGAAAAATAACAGCACTTATTCTTGCGGTTCTTATGGTCGCAGCCTTCTCGGCCTGTAAAAAGAAAGCCGAAACCGGTACCGACGGCCAGTCCGATACCGATACTTCCGCTTCGGCAGCTGCATCGGCAACGGCAGATGCATCAAACGCAGGCACACAGAGCGGCCAGAATGGCACCGAGGGCGAAAAGTCGTCAACCTTTGTTGCTCCCGAATTTACCATCGGCTCGGAAAACAAAACCGCCAAGGCCGGCGATGTTATCGAAGTCCCCTTAAGCGTTTCGGCCGATTCCACTATTGCAGCCATCGGACTGAGCATTTCATACGACACCGATAAACTTGAGTTTTCGAACTTCAGCGGAAACAACGAGATTTTCCTTGCAGCATCCAACGAGCCCGAAACCGGCACCATTCTCATTTCCATGGTCAGCAGCGATGCAAAATCGGTAACATCGGCTGTGGATCTCGGAACCCTCAATTTCAAGGCCAAGGACGGAGCATCGGGCGAAAGCAAGCTCAACATTTCCTGCACAAGCTGCTGCGATGAAAATTCCAACGAGCTTCATCCCACATTCAACGATCCGATTATAACCATCGGCTAAATTGCCCGTTATAACATCCGGTCAAATCAACAGGTTAAGTTAAATTGCGGAGCGGCAATCCGTTTGAGGGATAGGAAAGCGACAGATTGATGCCGATTTTTTGAAACTGTCCGAAAAACGATTTTCGCAAACCGCTGATAATACAAATTTTAAAAATCAATTTTTAAAGAAGGTCTTTAAAATGAAAACAAAAGCAGTAAGAATTTACGGTGAAAACGACCTGCGCCTTGAGGAATTTGAACTTCCCGAGATGCAGGAGGACGAGATACTGCTCAAGGTGGTATCCGACAGCATTTGTATGTCCACCTACAAGGCCGCCATCCAGGGCGCAAAGCATAAGCGCGTGCCAAACGACGTGGCCGAAAACCCCACCATCGTAGGACACGAGTTCTGCGGCGAGATCGTCAAGGTGGGCAGTAAATGGGCAAACGACTTTAAAGAGGGTCAGCGCGTTTCCATTCAGCCGGCTCTTAACGACCCCGAGGACATTTATGCCGCTCCCGGTTATTCCTTCAGATACATCGGCGGCGACGCCACCTATGTTATCGTTCCAAACAAGGTTATGGAGCTTGGCTGCCTTCTGAATTACACCGGAGACGCCTTCTTCTACGGCTCCCTTTCCGAGCCTATGGCATGTATTGCCGGCGGACTTCATACCTCCTGGCACAATGTTCCCGGCCACCACTATGCTCATAAAATGGACATCGTCCAAAACGGTAAAATGGCCATTCTTGCCGGTGCAGGTCCTATGGGACTTGGTGCAATCGACTATGCCATTCACCGCGATGTTCATCCCTCACTTCTGGTTGTCACCGATGTTGACGACGCAAGACTTGCCCGCGCCGCATCCATATACACTCCTGAGGATGCCAAGAAATTCGGCGTTGAGCTTCACTATGTAAATACCGCCTGCGACGATCCCGTGGGCGTGCTCCGCGGCCTTACCGGCGGCAAGGGATTTGATGATGTTTTCGTTTTCGCTCCCGTAAAGCCGGTTGTGGAGCAGGGCGGCGCAATCCTCGGCCACGACGGATGCCTCAACTTCTTCGCAGGCCCCACCAAGACCGAGTTTTCGGCCGAATTTAATTTCTATAATGTCCATTATGATACCACGCACATTGCCGGCGATTCGGGCAGCAATATCGACGATGTGGTAGAGGTCATTTCCATGATGGGAAGCGGCAAGGTCAACCCCGCATCCATGATCACCCACGTGGGCGGTCTTGACAGCGTTGTGGAAACCACCCTTAACCTTCCCAACATCAAGGGCGGCAAAAAGCTCATCTACACCCACATTTCCATGCCTCTCACCGCCATTGCCGATTTCGAAAAGCTGGGAGAAACCGATCCCATGTTCAAAAAGCTTGCCGAGATCGTGGCCGAAAACAACGGACTGTGGTGCTATGACGCCGAGAAATATCTTCTCGAAAACGCCAAGTCCATCGACTGATTTGTTTAAATTAAGCCTTTCCCGAAAAAAAGGCCGGCCCTTAAAGCGGGAAAAGGTCAATTGTAATATTGGAGGAAATTAAAATGAAAATCTTTCTCGACAGCGCAAATATCGAGCAGATCAAAACCGCTTATGATATGGGCGCCATCACCGGTGTAACCACCAACCCCTCGATCATTTCAAGAGAAAACAGAAAGTTTGACGATCTTCTCACCGACATCACCGCAATCATTACCGACGGCCCTGTTTTTGCCGAGGTTCTCAGCGTTGACGCCGAGGGAATGATCGAAGAAGGCAGAAAGCTTGCCGCAAAGAGCAAGAACATCGTTGTCAAGATCCCCATGATCCCCGAAGGACTCAAGGCCGTTAAGACCCTTTCTTCCGAGGGCATCACCGTCTGCAATACCGTTGTTTTCTCCTCCTGCCAGGCTATTCTTGCCGCCAACGCAGGCGCTTCCTATGTTGCTCCCTTCGTCGGACGTATGGACGACATCGGCGAAAACGGACTTAACCTCGTTGCCGAGATCCGCGAGATCTTCGACGCACAGGGCATCGACACCAAGATCGTTGCCGCATCTGTCCGTCATCCCGTTCACGTTGCCGAGCTTGCCAGAATGGGCACCGACATTGCAACCATGCCCTTCAAGGTGGTTATGCAGATGGCTACCAACCCCAACTCCGCCAGAGCCGTTGAAGGCTTCCTCAAGGACTGGGAAAAGGTTCCTAAATAATCAAGGCGCAAAAATCAAAAGAGGACTCACCGCGAGTCCTCTTTTTTTGTTATCAGTTAAACGGATGCAAAAAGAAAAACGGATACCCCCTGCGACTGCCGTATTGCGGCAGTCGCAGGGGGTAGATAATGATTATAACAAATGGAGAATCACCGAGTAACGGCTTAACAATCAAAACCACACGGCGGGGGGAGATTGGGGAATGATGACCGTTTCGGTGGCCGAGAAGGCTGCCAGCTTTTCGGCCAAGATCGGGACGACGACATTCTCGGTTTCAAAGTGTCCCGCGTCGATCAGGCAGAGGCCGAGGGACCCTGCAAGCAGCAGATTGTGATGCTTTACATCGGCGGTGACAAGGGCGTCTGCGCCGGCTTTAAGGGCGGGGGTAATGAAATCCTCCCCTGCGCCGCCGCAAAGGGCAACCTTGGCTATTTCCTTGCCGCTTAGCACGGTCTTTGCTTTTGTTGAGAGCTTTTCTGCAACGAATATCGCAAAATCACGGTCGGACATGGGTCGCTTTAATGTGCCTGTTCTGCCCATTGGGGGAAAGTCGCCGCCGTCGTTTTCGGCGAGAGGAGCGATGTTTTCAAGCTCCAGTGCCTTTGCCAGCGCGTCGTTTACTCCGCTCCTTGCCGCGTCGAGGTTGGTGTGTGCCGAGATGACGGCAATGTCGTGCTTGGCAAGAAGGTAGGGCACGCTGTCGGTCTGAAGCCGTTTGAGGGGATTAAAAATAACGGGATGGTGGCTGACTATCAGGTCAATGCCGTTTTGGGCGGCATATTCCACCGCTTGGGCGGTGACATCAAGCACCGCGCCGATCTTGTTTATTTCTCTTTGCCCGTCCCCCACAAGCAGTCCCGCATTGTCGAAGGGCAGGGCGGTATTAAAGGGGGCAAAGGAATCTATAAATTCCAAAATGTCAATAACCTTCATGCTTTCACCTCATATTTTTATGTTGTGCTTTTTATGCTTCGGCGGCAGAGAGCCTTACTGTCGCCGTTTGTTCGATTGCTTTGCCGGAATTTCGTCGGTCGCTTGTCGGGTCAGGCCTGGCTTTTTGCATCGCCGTTTATCAGGCTGTCGATTTGTTCTTTCAGCGCTTTAAGAGCCGAAGTGTCGGCGCCGGTGCCGCTTTGCCCGTCTATCTGACGTTCGAGCGTTCTCGAAAGCTTTTTAAAGTATTCAAATTCCGCACACTTGGGGCTTTTGCAAAGAGTGCCGACAAAGGCCTCATAATCGGTCAGCTCCCGGCTTTTTCCGCAGTACTCGGCCCTCATAACGATATATACCCGCTTGCCCTCGCAAACCGCCCGTTCCCTTGTTGTTTCAAAGCCGTTTTTGTAAAGCCACCGCCGCAAAATGTCGGGGTCGGACATGGGCTGGAGTATAAAGGCTTTGCTTTCTCTGTAAGGGCAGCTTTCGAGTATTTCGCAGATGAGTATTCCGCCCATTCCGGCCATAACCGCCTCGTCGAATTCATCCTTTTTTATGCTTTTCAGTCCGTCAGAAAGCCTTGTTTCAATGACGTTTGATAGTCCCGCCGTTTTTATGTTGCTTTTAGCCGACGCAAGGGGACCTTTTCGCAGGTCGGAGGCAATGGCTTTTGGGCATTTTCCGCTGCTCACAAGAAATATGGGCAGACTGCCGTGATCGGTACCGATGTCGGCGACGGCGGCATTTTCGGTCACAAAATCGGCGGCAAGAGCAAGACGGTTTGAAAGTTTTTTCGCGTTCATATACACCTCGGGATTGATTTTTTTCGATCTGTATGTTATATTGTCCTTCGGGAGTTGATTAAAATGAAATATGATAAATACGGAGATCCCATTATCGAAAAGGAAACAAAGATGAACGGCAAGCGGCGCAAGGCTTTTGCCGTAACAATGGTTCTTCAGGCCATTATTATCGCCATAAATTTGGCCATAATGTTCATCCCGAGTATTAACGGCTACCTCTGCTTCATCTTTGCACCCTTTTACATATTCCTTTTCGTGACATATGTCAAGGCGGTTGCCACCGTTAAGGACGACGGAATTTCCATAACAAAATATCAGATATTCAAGTTTGTCAGCATAGCCCTTTACATCATCACGGCGGCTATGTGTATGGTCATCAATTATTGATAACCGTAAAAGTTAATTAAAGCTCCGTAGTTTAGGCATTAACGGCCAAGCTACGGAGCTGTTTTTATTTTTTAAATCCCACAATTGCAAGGTAGGATTTTATAAGCTCAACGGCTTTGTCAAAGCCTATGCGGCTCATATCAATGCAAAGGTCATAGTTGTCGGCGTCCATCCATTCTCTGCCGGTGTAGTATTTGTAGTACTGGGAGCGCTGCTTTGTGACCTGTTCCGAAAGTTTTTCGGCTTCCTTGGTTGTAAGGGCATAGCGCTTTGCGATGTTGTCGACGCAAAATTCTTCCGAGCCGTATAAAAATATGTTGCAGACATTGTCGAAATCCTTTAAAACATAGCTGGCGCAGCGGCCGATGATGATGCAGGATTCTCTCTCTGCAAGGCGTTTGATGATCTCGGCCTGGAGGCTGAAAATGTTTTTGTCGGAGGTGTAGTCCGCGCTTGTGGGAGGCTCGACCGTGCCTTTATAGGCACCGCTTCGCTTGATAAAGAAGGAGCCGTTGATCTTCTCGTCGGCCTTGCCGAAAAGAGATTCGTGAATTCCGGTTTCTTCCGACGCGATCTTTATGAGATCCTTGTCGTAATATTCAATCCCGTAAATTTCAGACAGGGCAACTCCCATATCTCTGCCGAGGCTGCCGTATTTTCTCGAAATGGTAATAACGTTCTTTGCCATAGGGCATCCACCTTTCCGAAAATATATTGAATAAAATTATTCTCCCAAGTACGCCTTTTTAACCGAGTCGTTGTCCGCAAGCTCGTGAGCATCACCTTCGAGGGTGATGTTGCCGGTTTCAAGAACATAGGCACGGTCGGCGATGGCAAGGGCCTTTTTAGCGTTTTGTTCAACAAGCAAAACCGTTGTACCGGCCTTGCTGATGTCTTCAATTATATTGAATATCTCGCTGACCAGAATGGGCGAAAGACCCATTGAAGGCTCATCCATAAGGATGATCTTGGGGCGGGACATAAGGGCGCGTCCCATGGCCAGCATCTGCTGCTCGCCGCCCGAAAGGGTTCCGGCCAGCTGATTTTTGCGTTCCTCAAGTCTGGGGAAGCGCTCGTAAACCATTTTAAGGCTGTCGGCGATCTCGCCGGCGTCTCTGCGGGTATATGCACCGAGCTTTAGGTTTTCAAGCACCGAAAGCTGGGCAAAAACCCTTCGTCCTTCGGGAACGTGCGCCATTCCAAGCGAAACGATCTTATGGGCGGGGGTTTTAAGCAGATTATGACCGGCAAAGGTTATCGATCCGTGCTTAGGGGTGATAAGGCCTGTGACGGTGTGAAGAATGGTGGTTTTTCCGGCACCGTTTGCACCGATAAGGGCGATTATTTCACCCTCGTTAACATCAAAGGAGATTCCCTTAATGGCCTTGATAACGCCATAGTAGACTTCAAGGTCTCTTACTTCAAGCATAGCCATAATTTTTCTCCTCCTATTCGCCTAAATATGCCGTGATGACCGCAGGATTTGAAAGAACCTCTGATGTGGTTCCGGCGGCCAGCACCTGACCGAAGTTGAGCACGGTCAGCTTTTCGCAAATACCGCTGACAAGGCGCATATCGTGTTCGATAAGCAGTATTGTCATATCAAAATTGTCGCGGATATATCTGATGGTGTCCATAAGTTCCTGGGTCTCGTTGGGGTTCATACCGGCGGCCGGCTCATCCAGCAGAAGCAGCTTTGGATTTGTTGCAAGGGCGCGGGCAATCTCAAGCTTTCTCTGCTTGCCGTAGGGAAGGTTGGAGGCAAGGTAGGAAGCTTCTCTGTCGAGATCGAACACCTTGAGAAGCTCCATTGCTTCCTTGTCCATCTTTTTTTCGGTTTTAAAGAACTTCGGCAAACGGAATATTCCTGTTGCCACAGAGTATTTATAGCGATTGTGAAGTCCCGCCTTAACGTTATCCAGCACCGAAAGCTGTTTAAACAGACGGATGTTCTGGAATGTACGGGCGATGCCCTCGTGGTTTATTTCGGCGGTGGACTTACCGGTTATGTTTTTGCCGTCGAGGATTATTGTGCCGTCGGTGGGCTTGTAAACCCCGGTGAGCAGGTTGAAAACGGTGGTTTTTCCGGCGCCGTTGGGGCCGATGAGGCCGTAAAGCTCGCCCTTTTCGATTTCAACGTTAAAATCGTCCACGGCGCGAAGACCGCCGAAAGAAATGCCCAAATTGGTTATCTTAAGCATTGACATTATCAGCCGCCTCCTTTTTATTCTTTGCAAAGATTTTTTTGATCGACTGGAAGAATCTCTGGCGGTAGCCGATGAGGGTGTCGTTGGAGGTGAATATCATCATAATGATGAGGGCCAAAGCGTAGATAAGCATACGGTAATCGGCCACCTCGCGAAGCACCTCGGGAAGTACGGTCAGCACGGTGGCTGCGATTATCGAGCCGCGGATGTTGCCCATTCCGCCGAGAACTACAAAGACCAGTATCATTATCGACATATTATATCCGAAGTTTTTGGAGGACGCGGCCAGGATGCTTAAGTTGTGGGAATAAAGCACACCGGCGATTCCGGCAAGAAATGCCGAAAGTGAGAAGGCAATAAGCTTGTATTTTGTGACGTTTATTCCGATAGATTCGGCGGCGATGCGATTGTCACGTATGGCCATAACCGCACGTCCCGAACGGGAATGGATAAAGTTAAGGCAAATTACCACCGTGAGGAATACGAGTATGAATCCCACCACAAAGTTTGAATCATGCGGTGTGCCCTCGATGCCCTGAGGACCGTTTATGAGAAGGGTTCCATCCACCGTGTCAAGGCCCATATCGGTGGCCGAGGTAAGGGAGGCGTGAACGCCGTTTTGATCGTATCCGAGGTAGACGGATTTTGCAAAGTTCTGAATTATCTCTCCGAAGGCAAGGGTAACGATGGCCAGGTAGTCGCCCTTAAGACGGAGAACAGGGATGCCGATGAGTACGCCGAATATTGCGGCGCAAATTCCGCCGATAAGCAGGGCAATGGGAAAACGGATGTAGCTCTCGGGAATGGAATTCTGCATAACCACCGAGAAAATCGAGCTTGTATAAGCGCCGACGCACATAAATCCCGCATGGCCGAGGCTCAGTTCTCCGAGAATGCCCACCGTCAGGTTAAGGGAGACGGCGAGAATAATGTACATACAAATGGGAACCAGCAGTCCCTGGGTCATACTTTTAAGGTTTCCGGTGGAGCTGAGGGTCTGCATTATCACGAAGGCCGCAATAAGGATGCCGTAGGTGATGAAATTATTTATTGTGTATGGCTTTAACAGTTTGCTTTTCAAAATTTCCGACCCCCTTAAACCTTTTCGTCAATTTTCTTGCCGAGAATACCGGTGGGCTTGACCACCAGAACGATAATCAGCACGGCAAAAACGATGGCGTCGGCCATCTGAGAGGAAATGTATGCTCTGCCGAGTATCTCGATTATACCGATGAGCACGCCGCCTATCATAGCGCCGGGAATGGATCCTATACCGCCGAAAACCGCTGCCACGAAGGCCTTGATTCCGGGCATTGCGCCGGTTGTGGAAGAAAGGTTGGAATAGGTCGAGCAGAGAAGCACGCCGGCTATGGCAGCAAGTCCGGAGCCGATGGCAAAGGTGAGAGCGATGGTTCCGTTAACGTTGACGCCCATAAGCTGAGCGGCGCCTCTGTCCTCAGAAACCGCACGCATGGCGTTGCCGGGACGGGTTTTATTTATGAACAGCACAAGGGCAACCATTATTATGACGGTTACGGCAATGGTAACAATGGCCTCGCCCGAGATGACAAGCTGCCCGTCGAAAAGCTTTATGGATTCAAGGGGGACAACCGAAGTGAAGTTCTTGGGCTGCGCACCGAAAATGAGAAGGGCAAGGTTCTGAAGCAGGTAGCTCACTCCGATGGCGGTTATAAGTACCGCAAGGGGAGATGCATTTCTCAGGGGCTTATATGCCACCCGCTCGATGGTCATACCGAGGAGTGTACAGAAAATTATCGAGATAAGCACCGCTACATAGGGGTTGAGTCCCGCATAGGAAGTGGCCGAGAAAACTATGTATCCGCCTACCATTATAACGTCGCCGTGAGCGAAGTTAAGCATTTTTGCGATACCGTAAACCATTGTGTAACCAAGAGCGATAACCGCATATATACTGCCGAGGCTCAGGCCGTTTATGAGATTTGATAAGAAATCCAAATGTATACACCTCTGTCTGTTTGTCTGTCAGATACAAGACATTTTTATATAAGAAGATTATAGCATAATTTCATTCGAAATACAACGGGAAAGTCACAAAAAATTCAAAAAAAATTACCGACAGTCAAATTCCGCTTCAAAAAAACCGAGAATTTTATACTGTCGGTAATGTTTTGCTTAAAATACTGGCAAAAATCAGCTTTTTTGCCCTTTCTTTCGGCAAAGTACCAAAAATCCCGAATGGAAAGTCAAAAAACTTCTACCACGGATTTTTGCGCTTCTTTCAGCGGCTGACGTAATCGAGGGGATCTTCCACGCTGCCGTTGAGTCTTACCTCAAAGTGAAGGTGAGGACCGGTGGAGCGGCCGGAGTTGCCGACGTATCCTATAACCTGTCCAGCCGAAACCGATTGGCCGTTATATGCAGCAACGCTCGACATATGGCCGTAGATGGTGATGAATCCGTCGCCGTGGTTGATCATAACATAATTTCCGTATCCGCCGCTGTTCCAGCCGGCGTCGATAACCGTTCCGGCACGGGCGGCAACAATGGGTTTTCCGTATATGCTTCCGCCGGCAATGTCAAGGCCGTTGTGGGTTCTTCCCCAGCGGGGGCCTACATAAGAGGATATGTAGTAAAATCCGGGACAGGGCCATACCCATCCGCCTGCATTGGGCTTTGCGCCGCCGCTGTATGACGGGCTTTGGGAGGCAGAACTGTTATTATTTTTTGCTGCCGCGGCGGCTTCGGCCTGAATCTTGGCCTCAAATTCGTCGATGGCGGCGGCATATTCGTCCAGCTGATCCTCAAGGCCTGATTTCTGGCCTTCAAGTTCGGAAATAACCGCGTTCATTTCCTTCATTCGGTCGCCAAGTTCGGCGCGTTTTGCGTCGACCTCGGATTTAATGGACTGTATTTCCTGCTTTTCTTCGTTTGCCTGGGCCTCCAGTTCTTCGACCGCCTTTATGTCGGCCTTAAGCTGTTCCATAATTGCGTTGTCGTGGTCGGTAACGCTGGAAAGCAGCTGATCGCGATAGAGAAAATCTCCGAAATCGTTGGCCGAAAGAAGCACGTTGAGCATGGAATTGTCTCCCGATACATACATGGCGCGAAGGCGGGTCATAAAGGTCTGTTTGGTGTTTTCAAGATCGTTTTGCTTTTGCTCCTTCTGAGCCTCGATCTCGGAAAGACGGTTTTCGACTTCGGTCAGCTGACCGTTGTAAACGTCGATCTGAGCCTGGACCGTGTCGATTTCGTCCTGAAGGGCGTCTTTAAGCTTTTCCTGGTCGCCGATGTCGCTTTTAAGGCTGTTTATCTGTTCCTTGACCTTGGCCTGCTTGCTTTCAAGCTCGTTTATCTTTTCGCGGTAGCTTGCGGCGCCGGCCGAAAGAAGATTGGCCGAAAAGCAGGTCAGCACAAGCGATAGGGTCACAACAAAAGAAACGACAGTCTTTACGAGTTTAGATTTGTTTGAATTTAATTTAGAAGATTGCATTGAACTCGCTCCCTTCGTGTCTTAAATATTTTCCGATGGAAATGGCGCTTCCGATGGAACCTACAAGAGCGCCCATCAATATGAATACTCCAAGCAGCGGGAAGGCAAATTTGGTGAAGGGCACAAAGGCGCCCAGTCCCGAGAAGGAACTCATAAGGGTCTGTTCGGCAAGCTTATAGATGAAATAGAGGAATCCTGTCGAAACGACGCCGGCGATTATGCCAAGCAACATACCCTCTATAACGAAAGGTGTGCGGATAAACCGATTGGTGGCACCCACCGCCTTCATAATGTTGATTTCAAGCTTGCGGGTGAACATTGTTATCTTGATCGTGTTTGAAACGATGGCCAGCGAAATGATGAGCAGCAGCAGAATAACTCCCGTACCGATTATGCTGATGACCGAGCGTATGGCCACGAGTTTGTCCACATAATCTCCGCGCTGACGAATGATGTCTATTCCGTTTACCGCCCGTATGGATTCGACCGTCTGATTGTATTGCTCAAGGTTGGATATCGTTATCTGAACACCGTCGGGAAGGGGATTGTCGTCCTGAAGAATGGCAAAGATCTCTTTGTATTCCTCGCCCATAGAGTCTTCCTGGCTTGAAAGACCCTCCTCCTTGGAAACGAATTTAACTTCGCTTATGTTGTCGAGATTTTTTATAGATTCGGTGGCCGCCAAAGCGTCCTCTCTCGAAACGTCATCCCTGAAAAAAGCCATTACAACGGCGTTTTTCTGTATTTCCGAAACATAGTTATCTATATTTGCCGAAATGGAAAAAACAATTCCGATCATAAGCATACAGGCCATAAGCACGCCCGAGGATGCTACCGACATAAGCCGGTGGGACCACACATTTTTAAAGCCTTCGGAAAGAAGGTAACGGAAGGTTCTCAGTTTCATTATCTGTCGCCCTCCTCGTTATTTTTGTTTGCGTTTTCGGCAAATGCGTTGATGGCATCGGCAAAGGAAAGCATCGGAACATCGTCGTCGGAAGCGCTGTCCTTTTCGCCGCCTGCATTACCTGCGGCCGTGTCATCGGATGCAATTTCCGTTACTGAAGCACCTGCTGCACCGGCATCGCTCCCGTAAGCATTGCCGCCTGCCGGGCTGTCATCTTTTTTGGGAAGAGCCTGTCTTAAAATCTCATCTATGCTGTCATCTGTGCTGCCCATCGCTCCGTATTCCAAAGAAGAAGCGTCTGAACGGGGCTTTGCAAAGGACATTATATCCTGCTCGTTTGAAGGGGTGGCCTCATTTGCGTTTCGGCTGTTTTCAGAAGCACCTGCACTTTCTTTTGCTGCAGTACCGCCGGCCGAATCAAGGGTATCCTCTCCCGCGTCCTCCATAATGATTCCCGAGGGAATATGTATCGACGAAGCGGCCTCCTGAGTGAACATGGATGCCTTTTCGGCAATGTCCTCGGGATTTACGATGACCGGCTCGATCTCGTTATCTGCCACCACCGATCCGTTTTCAATCATAATTACTCTGTGGCCGAAGTCGCGGACGAGATGATGCTCGTGGGTGACCATAATAATGGTGGTGCCGCGCTTATTTATCTCGTTGAGCAGAGAAACGATCTCGTAGGACATATTGGGGTCGACGTTTCCGGTGGGTTCGTCGGCCAGAATCATTGCAGGATTGTTTACAAGGGCTCTGGCAAGGGCCACACGCTGCTGCTCACCGCCCGAAAGCTCGGTGGGATAGCATCTGGCCTTTTCGGTCAGTCCAACGATGTTTAAAGTGTAGGAAACCCTGCGTCTTATCTCTCTTTTGGAAGCGCCCACAATGTGCATTGCAAAAGCAACATTCTCAAATACCGTTTTTTCCTTTATAAGGCGGAAATCCTGAAAAACAATTCCCATGGTTCGGCGGAGCTTTGGAACGTCCTTGGCTTTGAGACGGGACATTTTGTATTTCCCGACAACGATCTCGCCTGCGTTGGGCTTTTCCTCGTGCATAATCATTTTTATAAAGGTACTTTTACCTGCGCCCGAGGCGCCCACTACGAAAACAAACTCGCCCTTGTTTATTTTAAGGTTGACATCATTTAAGGCCTTGGTACCGTTGTCGTAGGCCTTGTAAACACCGCGAAATTCTATAAGAGGAGCAGAGGAAGAATTGCTTGGCATAAAAATCACTATCCTTTCGGATTTTAAGAAAATTGTGCGAAAAACAGCACAAGTTAAGTCGGTTAAGCAACAGATGCTTGTGGTTACAACTTTGTAACAATAGAATATCACAAAAGCCCCTGATTGTCAACAGGGGCTTTTTGGATGATGGCGTTAAATTTGCCGGAAAATTTATTTCCGAAGTATTTAAACACAAGCCGTAATCGATAAATCAATATTTTACCGGATTTGCGCTGAGATATTTGTTGACCATAAGGGCAATCTTAAAGACGATGGCGTGGTCAAACTCTCTCAGGTCGAGGCCGGTGAGCTTTTTGATCTTCTCAAGACGATATACCAAGGTGTTGCGGTGTACAAACAGCTTTCTCGAGGTTTCGGAAACGTTGAGGTTGTTGTCGAAGAAACGCTGAATGGTGAAAAGAGTCTCCTGATCGAGGCTTTCGATGGAATCCTTTTTAAATACCTCCCGCAGGAAGGATTCGCAAAGGGTGGTGGGCAGCTGATAGATGAGCCTTGCGATACCGAGGCTTTCGCAGCTGACGATGGCCTTTTCGTTGTCGAATACCTTGCCGACCTCAAGAGCAACGTTGGCTTCCTTAAAGGAACGTGCAAGATCCTTTACACCGGTGACCTTGGTGCCGATTCCGACCACTGCGTGGGTATAAAATTCGCTTGAAAGGGTGTCGACTATCGAGCGGGCAAGATTTTCAAGATCCTTGGTTTCGATTTCCTCGGGCACTTCCTTAACAAGGGCAATGTCGGTCTCGTTAATGTTGATGACGAAATCCTTGTGCTTATCGGGGAAGAGCTTCTGAACAACCTCGTAAACCGATACGTCGTTGCGGCTTACGATCCTGATGAGCATAACCACTCTGGAGATTTCCGAGACAAAGTGGAGCTCGCGGGACTTAAGGTAGATGTCGCCGGGGAGTATGTTGTCCAGTATGACGTTTTTGATAAAGTTGGCACGGTCGTGCTTCTCATCGTAATATTGCTTTACCGAGGAAAGAGAAATGGAAAGCAGCGATGCATATTTAGAAGCCTGAGCATCGTTTCCTTCGACGCATACGGCGTATTCGTTGCGTCCCATAGTGCCAAAGCCAAAATAGGTATAATCGCCTATGACGACCGGAATCTCCGAGGCAACAAGCTCCGCAAAATCAATATCCACCGCTTCTCCGACCTTTGAAAGGTCACTGGAGGCCACTACGGCGGAAGTTTCATCTATGATGCCGATGGTGCGCTCGATGGACTGGCTCATTTGATGAACGATTCCCTGAAAAAGTCTGTTTGACATTATGTTATTCTCCTTATCTTTGCCATTAAAATGACGATTTTCTGATTCCTATAACCTTAGACATTATACATAATACACAATCCGAAAAAATTTTTCAAGTCTTTTAAACAAAAAATTGTGATTTTTTTTGTTTAAAAAGGAGATAAAGGGCGGTTTTTTTGTGTGACGGGCCTTTTTCTGTCGATGTGATGAGAATTTTACTGCTGCTTTTTTAATAAACATATTGATAAAATCGTGATGCGATGATATAATGTGGAGGTGCATTTTTTGAAGGGATTTTTAAACGAAGACCTTTTCGGAAAGGGGAGAACGGTTTTGCAAAAACTGACCGAGTTTTTCACGTCGGGGAGATTCTGGGGAAGCATAGCTGTTGTGGCCATAGCCCTTTTGGCGGCATTGCTTTTAAAGAAGCTGAGAGGACGGGTGGTCGGCAGTACCCGCATCGACGGGAAAAAGGAAACCAACGCCCGATTCGTTTTTTCGGCGGCGAAGTATGTTGTTTTCCTCATAGCGTTTATAACCGTTCTCGAAATAAACGGCGTCAATGTCTCGGGTCTTGTTACGGGACTGGGAGTTATGAGCATCGTGGTGGGATTTGCTCTGCAGGATGTCCTTAAGGATTTTGTTATGGGCAACAACATTATGCTCGATCATTTTTTTGCCGTCGGCGATATCGTTAAGTACGGCGATGTTGTGGGAAAGGTCATTTCCTTTAACATAAGGGTCACACGCATAAAGGATATATGCACCGGCAATGTGCTGACCGTCAGCAACCGCAACATTTCAGAAATGACCGTGCTTTCCGATAACCTATATGTCGACATTCCCGCGCCATACACCGAGACGGCCGAACGTATGAGAAAGGTTATGGCGGAAATATGCAGCGAGACCGAAAAGCTTGAGGACATTGAAAACTGCGAGTTTCTCGGCACAAACGAATTCGGGAGCAGCAGTATTTCCTACCTGGTAAAGGTGGTGTGTCCGGCCGAAAAACGCCGTCTTGCAAGGAGGGCGCTTTTAGGCATAACCCAGGATGTTTACGCCAAAGAAAATATACAGATACCCTTCGATCAGCTTGATGTGCACATTGATCCCGCCGTGGAAAAGTGAAAGCTTGCCGAAAAGGCAAAGACCTTCTGAAAGGTGCGGAGCAATAAAAAACGAAAAACTGTTATTCACTTGATTTACAGAATACCAAAGCAAAAGGATTTGATAATATGGCAACAGTAAGAGCCTTTAAAGGATTGAGATTCACCGAGAAGGCGGGAAACATAAGCGAGCTTGTATGTCCGCCCTACGACATCATAAGCGAGGATGAAAGAAAGCAGTATATAGAGAAAAATCCCTGCAACATAATAAGGCTTGAACTGCCTAAAGACGGAACCGACCCATACGCTGAGGCGGCACGGGTGCTCGATGAGCTGAAACGCCAGGGGAAGCTTGCTTTTGACGAACGGCCGGCCTTTTACATATACGAAATAGAGTTTAAAGCCTCGGGCAAAAAAATGACCGTGTCGGGGCTGGTGGCAAGGGTAGGCCTTGAGGAATTTTCAAAGGGCGTCGTACTTCCCCACGAACAGACACTTTCCAAAGCCAAGCAGGATCGCTTTGAACTTATGAAGGCTGCAAACTGCAATTTCAGCCAGGTATATTCTCTTTATCTCGACGGCGGAAAGGTCAGCGGTCTTTGCAAAAAGCAAAAGGAACGCACTCCCGACGCACAGGCAACCGACAGGGACGGCCTTATACACAGGCTTTGGGCGGTTACCGACCGTGATTTCATAAATGAGGTTGAAAAAAGCTTTGAGGACAAAAAGCTTTACATTGCCGACGGCCACCATCGTTATGAAACCGCCCTCAATTACCGGGACTATTTAAAGCAGGTCGGAAAACATAACGAAAACGCCGATTACATTATGATGTTCCTTGCCGATATGGAGCAGGAAGGCCTTCTGGTGCTTCCGACCCACAGAATTGTGAAAAACCTTGAGAGCTTCGACAGAGAAAATCTGCTTCGTCACTGCGAGAACAGCTTTGACATAACGAGAAATCTTTCAAAAGAGGATGCCGAGCACCGGCTTAAAGAGGCATACAGCAGGAAAAAAGCGGCGTTTTTGCTTTACACAAAAAGCGGTTACGATCTGCTCGTTTCTAAGCTTTCGGCCGTTCCCGAAAATCTTCTTGCGGGAAGCGAGTCGCTCAGAAGCCTTGATGTCAGCATTCTTCATTCCCTTGTGCTCGAAAAGATTATGGGTATAGATAAAGAAAATATGGCAAAGCAGATAAACCTTACCTATACCCGCTCGGAACAGGAGGCCGCAAAGGCGGTGGACAGCGGCGCGGCTCAGTGTGCTTTTATACTCAATCCCACGAGAGTGGAGGAGATAAAGAACGTTGCTTTGGACGGAGAAAAGATGCCTCAGAAGTCCACATATTTTTATCCGAAACTCATTACGGGACTGGTTATGAACGGTCTTGAGTAAAAAAAATAAAAAAAAGACTTGCATTTTTGATTAAAGTCTGTTATTATAGTTTGCACGATGTTGTGTTGCAACGAAATTTTTTGAAAGTTTAAGGAGGTGCAGAGTATGGCAAAATGCGATATTTGCGGCAAGGGTGTTACCTTCGGTATTAAGGTTTCTCACTCCCACAGAAGATCCAACCGTGCTTGGAAGCCCAATGTACAGCGTGTTAAGGCAATCGTGGACGGTACTCCGTGCCGGATCAACGCCTGCACCCGTTGCCTGCGTTCCGGTAAGGTAACCAGAGCTATATAACCTTTATGCACTGCATAAAAAACACAGCCTTTCTTTTTTGAGGCTGTGTTTTTTTATTTGCGGTTTTTGGTGCCGCTTTTTGCAATAATTTTTTGAGACTGCCTTTTTTAAATTTTTCACAAATTTACCGCCAAACCTCCTGCTTGACTTCCTGCTGAATTTCCTGATAAACTTCTTTCTTAACTTCCCGCCTGACTTCCTGCTTTTTTCGCCGGATATCCCGCCCGATTTTCAAAGCGGGGTTTATTCTCTTTTTCCGGCGGTTTTCGGCAGCGCGGCGCCTTGAATTTTCGCCGTTTTTTCGGGCATGTATTTTTTTAAATTTTTGCGTGTTTTTAATTGACCTTTTAATGTAAATGAGTTATAATAATAACCTATAATACTATAAGTGCGTCCGAAGGTGTTTTGCGGATGATTATGAGAAAAAATCCGCAGGTGTCTTTGCAAATTTTTTCGGGAGGTGACGGTGATGAAAATATTGGCTGTGGGCGATGTTGTGGGAAAGCCGGGCTGCGAGTTTCTGAGAAAAAAGCTGCCGGCAATAAAAAGGCATTACGGCATTGATATTGCCGTCGTCAACGGAGAAAATTCCGCCGAAGGAAACGGCATAACCCCCTTTTCGGCCGATCACATTTTTGCAAGCGGTGCCGATGTCATTACCGGCGGCAACCACACCTTCCGCAGAAGGGAAATATACGACTATTTGGCCTCCTCCCCCTTTTGCATAAGACCGGCCAATTTTCCTGAAGGTGCTCCGGGAAGCGGAATGTGCATTGTCGATAAAGGCTCATATAAAGCGGCGGTCATAAGCATTATGGGACAGGTTTATATGTCCCCCACCCTTGAATCGCCTTTTGACACGGCCGACCGTATGATAAAGCTGGCCGATGAGCAGGACTGCAAAATAAAAATCGTGGATTTTCACGCCGAGGCTACCGGCGAAAAGCTCTCTCTTGCCCATTATCTCGACGGTAGAGTGACCGCCTTTTTCGGCACACATACCCACGTTCCCACCGCCGACATAAAGGTTACCGAAAAGGGAACGGCATACATTTCTGACATCGGAATGACCGGACCGGAAAACTCGGTGCTTGGTGTGAAGACGGAGCTTACGGTGGCCATGATGAAGGACAAGCTTCCTGCAAGATTTTTAACGGCCGACGGAGACTGCTTTTTGTGCGGAGCGGTTTTTGATGTCGATAAGGCAAGCGGAAAGGCTCAAACGTCAGAACAAATTATTATCAGATAGGTGATTTTGTGATTATAAAAAAATTTGTGGCAAGTCAGTGCGGTGCTGTTCTCGACAGCGACGTGCACGGCGGCGGGGGAACCGACGATACCGCCGCAATACAGGGAATACTCGATATAGCACAGAAAGACGGAGTGGGAGTACACCTGATTATGGACGGGGCGGCTCTTATAACCGGAATCAAGGTATATTCCGATACGGTCATAGAGTGCCCGACGCCATCCTGCGGATTTTTCCTTGCCGACGGCTCGGACTGCGCCATAGTTTCCAATGCCAATATGACAAAGCGCCATACCGACGGTAAATATTCCTACGACGACATTGAGGATCAGAATATCAGCCTTATAGGCGGAACATACAACCACAATTGCAGAGGTCAGAAGCACGATGTGCCCCGTCCGGAGGGCGGCTGCGATTTTACCGTAGCCTTTTGGTTTGTGGGAATAAGAAATCTTCTCATCCGCGATGTAAATATAATCGACCAGAGAACCTTTACCGGTCTTTTTGTCAACTGGGAACGGGTAAATATCGACAGTGTGCACATTGACCTGCCCCACAAGGAACATTATCAGAATCAGGACGGATTCCATTTCTTTGGCCCGGGAAGGTATCTTAACATACATAACCTCAGCGGAAACGCCGGAGACGATTTTCTGGCCATTGCCCCCGATGAGGCCGACGGTGTTTCCGATATTTCCGACGTTATGATAGACGGTATCCATCTTGAGGATGCCGACCAGGGAATACGGCTGCTTGTGCATAAAAACGGACGGCTCGACCGCGTGACAATAAAAAATGTCGACGGAACCTATCGTTCCTTCGGATTTTTCATCAATCCCTTCTTCCCCGACGGGGTGACCGAAAGGGGCGGATACGGGGATATAATTTTCGATACGGTAAATCTTCATCAGACCGAGGTCGATTACACATATACCGACAATTTCCTTTTCCGTATCGGCGGGCACGTCGACCACATAACCCTCAGAAACATTTATTCGATCAGTCCTAACGATGCCAGAACCCTCATACAGCTTGGCTGGCAGGCCGAGGACGACGCCCACGTCGGCGAGCGCAACAGGACCGAGGTAGGCAGTATGCTTCTTGACGGGCTGGAGGTTCTGCAGAATAAAAAAGACTGTGAAAAGCTTGAGAGCATGAGCTTTATGGAGATAAAACACAGCAGTATAAACCGCCTTTGCCTTAGAAATGTCAATGTTGTCAGAACAGACGATACAAAGGGCGGAAATCTCATAAAACTGCTTGATGGGGTCAAAATCAAAAAGCTTGACCTTTTCGATATCGACGCCGACGGCCTTGACGAGCTTGTGAACGGTCAGGGAGACATAGAGAAAATCAACACCGACAATGTGTGCATAGATTGATTGAAACCCGCTTTGACGCAGACAAGACCGCTCGATTGATACCATACGTGAACAGCTTGTATGAACAGCCTGCGTAAACGGTCTGTCGGATAAACGGATAGGTGCATCAAACGAACTAACCCGGGAAAAGGAGATGAAGGGCAATGAAAAGAACATTTAAATTCCGGGCGCTGAAATTATGCGCGGCAGTGGCTGCCCTTGCGCTTCTCTCGGGATGCAGTATGAAGGGCTTTTCGCCCGAGGATACCATCAAGGCGCCCGGTGCCACCGGATATTATGCCGGCGTACAGAAGGCTCTTGAACAGGCGGTCGGAAACGACATCGTGCTCAAATACCCTAAGGTCGGCGCCAATCATTCGGCATTTTGTTCAGGCGATTTTGACGGAAACGGCAAGGACGAGGTGCTGGCATTTTATCAGAAAAAGGGTGAAAGCTCGGTCACAAGGATGAACCTTCTTTCCTGGGAAAACGGAAAGTGGAAATCGGTGCAGGATCTCAATCCCGTGGGCAGAGAGCTTCTTGAGGCTGAAATTTCCGATCTTGATCGGGACGGAGCATATGAGATAATTACCGGATGGCAGATCTCCACAGCCAAAACCAACCAGCTGAGCATTTATAAAATGGAGGGCGGCGGTCTTGTGCAGCGGGCCGACGAAACCTACAACGCCTTTGTCATATGCGACATCGACAACGACGGGCGGGACGACGTGGGCATTGCGGTTATCGACGCTCAAAGCAAAAAGGCCAACCTCACCTTCAACGATTTTGAAAACAACACCTTTAAAACCGAGTCGAGTATTATGCTGGACGGCGGTGTTACCGAATATGTCAACATCATTGCTTCGGAAATGAATGGAAAAACGGCGGTTTATCTCGACGGGCTTAAATCCTCCGATGTTATGATAACCGAGCTTATATACTACGAAAACGGTGCTCTTTTCAATCCCTTCGCAAAAGGGGATTACGCCGAAAACACCATTACCGCAAGAAGAAACGGCAGAAGGTGCAAGGATGTAAACGAAGACGGAAAGATAGACATCCCTCTCGCAAAGCCCATTGCGGGATATAACCTTGTGAGCGGGACGGGATATTATACCGACTGGTCGGATTATGACGGAAAAGAGTTTAAAAGCGTTATGGCGGCCTGGTATTGCACGAGCGAAGGGTATTATCTCATTCTCGATGAGCCTTGGAAGGACGGCGTGACGGTCATTTTCGATTCCGAAAAGGGAACGGCGGTTTTTTGCAAATGGAACAGTGAAAGCAAATCGGCCGGAAGCGAGATGTTCCGCATAGCGGTTTTTGATTCGGATAAATTCTTGGGTCAAAATGACCAAAATGCCGAGGGGACGGATAATTCCGAAGAGGCTTCGGCGGTGGGATATATCGCCCTTGCCGTTTCGGACAACAAGACCTTTGCCGTTAAATTTACCGATTACAGCGGCGAGTATTCCGTGACATACGAACAGCTGAAAGAAAAATTCAAGTTCATTGTCGACTGATGCCGGCATTTTGTTTTTCGGGCGCAGGATGATGCCGAAAATCGTTCGGCAGACCACCGTTTGAAAAGATCGCAAGACCGCATTTGAAAGATGCGTTTCAGAATGTATTCCGGCAGATGCGCCGATGTAGTTTTAAGAATGTGTTTTACCGATTTGATGTATTTTACCGACTTATTGTCGATTTGTTAAGGAGCTAATTATGAGAAAAATTCTTGTGTGTGAAGATGAAGCGGCCATAAGGGAATTCGTGGTGTTCAATCTTCAGAAAGCGGGCTTTGAGGTTGCCGAAGCGGCCACCGGAGAGGATGCTGTGTCACTTTTTGAAAAACAGGATGACTTTGACATTGCCCTTCTTGATCTTATGCTTCCCGGAATTGACGGAATCGAGGTCTGCAAAAGACTGAGAAGCAAGAGTGATCGGGTGGGTATCATTATGCTTACCGCACGCACCCAGGAAAGCGACAAGATAAGCGGCCTTTCAAGCGGCGCAGACGATTATATGACCAAGCCCTTCAGCCCTTCAGAGCTTGTGGCAAGGGTCAATTCCCTCTGCCGCAGAATGGGGGTCAGCTCGGCCAAAAACGACGGTTCGTCCGACGGCATAACCCACGGGGATTATACCCTTAATATACGCCGCCGCTGCCTTGAAACCCCCGAGGGAAAGACCATTGAGCTTACCCAGGTGGAATTCAACATTATGGAATATCTTTTTTCAAACTACGGTCAGCCCATAGACCGCTCTAAGATACTTGCCAAGGTGTGGGGCGCGGAATATTACGGCGAGGAAAAAATCGTCGATGTCAACATAAGAAGACTGAGAATGAAGATCGAGCAGGAGCCTTCAGAGCCCAAGCACATCATAACCGTTTGGGGACGGGGATATAAGTGGATAAGCTGAGGCTGAATCCGGTATGCAGGGCTGCACGGCGGTAATCTGCCGGCAGGGCTGAAAAGTCGGCCCTAACGCACGGTATACGGTACAAAAAGCTATAAACGGCAAAAGAAAAAACATAAGCCGCAAAAAAATTATGAAGGGAGTGTCCGGCGGATGAGAAAAATAAAAAAGCCCAAGCAGCAGGGACTTGCTCGGCGCTGGGCAATCAACATTTTAAGCGTTGTGGCCGCCACTATCGCAGTGGTGGAAACTGTTTTTATCTTTGTCGTTCACGAATATTATTTTTCCACCGTCAGGCAATACCTCGAAAATAAAATGTCGGCCATAACCGCATCCTTTTCATCCTATTCGGCCGGTTCCTATTCCGATTTCGAGCTTGGCGCCCGCCAGTATGTCGAAGGCTTTAACGAGCGGGATAAAATGGAGGTCCAGATAATCGGATCGGGCGGAAACGTCATTATGTCCACAAACGGATTTTTGCCGGACAAAAACGAAAACTACGACGGCAAAGAAACCGATCTCGGCGGAATGACCCTTAAACAGGGACGGCTTTCAAGCGGCGAGGAGGTTATGACCGCCACAACCCTTATAAAATCAAAGCAAAGCGACGATATAACCCTCGGCGCCGTCAGAATAATAGTATCCCTTTCGGATACATCGAGGCAGTACACCATTATCGTGCTCATCGGCATCGGCGTGGGACTTGTTATGTTCCTTGTTATGGTCTTTTCGGGAACATACTTTATACGGTCGATAGTCAACCCTATAGCCGGAATAAACAAGACCGCCCGTCAGATTGCGGCGGGAGACTTTGACGCGCGAATCGAGCCTTCGGAAAATCCGAAAGACGATGAAATAAGCAGACTGGGCGAAACCATAAACTATATGGCAAGCGAGCTTGGCTCAACCGAAAAAATGAAAAACGAGTTTATTTCCTCGGTGTCCCACGAGCTTCGAACACCCCTTACCGCCATCAAGGGATGGGGAGAAACGGTGCTTTCTTCCATCGACGACCCCACCATAACCAAAAAGGGAATCGACGTTATAATCAGCGAGGCCGAGCGTCTTTCGGTTATTGTTGAGGATCTTCTTGATTTTTCGAGAATGCAAAGCGGAAATCTTAAATATAATATGGAATCCTGCGATATTGTGGCCGAAGTGTCCGAAGCGGTTATGACCCTTACCGACACTGCCAAAAAGCAGGGGGTTTTTCTTGAATATAACGAGCCTGAATCAATGCCCGCCGTTGTGGCCGATGCGGGACGTATGCAGCAGGTTTTCGTAAATATAATCAGCAACGCACTGAAATACACATCGGCGGGAGGCCATATTCTCGTTGATATAAAAGAGGAGATCGGCTATGTTCTCATTATGGTCAGCGACAACGGCAGAGGCATACCCGAGGCCGATCTCGACAAGGTAAAACAAAAATTCTATAAAGCCGAAGGATCGGTCAGAGGATCGGGAATAGGGCTTGCTCTGGCCGACGAAATCGTTAAAAACCACGGAGGCAGACTGGAAATATCAAGTACCGAAAACATCGGTACAACCGTTTCGATAATGCTTCCCCAAAAGCCAAAAAGCGAAAACTGAAAGGAAAGAAAAAATGAGCGATAAAAGCGATAAAAGGGTCTGCAAAATGACCTCCATAGGAGGTCAGGCCCTTCTTGAAGGAATAATGATGAAGGGGCCTCATAAAACGGTTATGGCAACCCGTCTGCCCGATAAGACCATAGACATCGAGCAGCTTCACGAAAAACACGTAAAGGACAAATTTAAGCCCTTCGGATGGCCGATAATAAGAGGCTCGGTAAATATGATCGAGTCGCTTATTATGGGATATAAGGCTCTTATGAAATCGGCCGAAAAGCTGGGAATAGACGAGGATGACGAGGAAGTCAAGGACAGCTGGCTGTATAAAGTGTTCGGCGAAAAGCTTATGGCTGCGGTGGGCGCCGTGGCCGGGGTGCTGGGCGTGGTTCTTGCGCTGGTGCTTTTTATGTGGCTTCCGACGGTTATATTCAACCTTGTAAACGGCATTGTCACCCCATCGGCGGTGGTTTCCTTCCCCATAAAGGCGGTGGAAAACGGCGTGCTCGATTCCTGGAAGGGTGTTTTTGAGGGAGTGCTTAAAATAATCATATTCCTCGGATACATCGCCCTTACGGCGCTTATGAAGGACATCAAACGAACATATATGTATCACGGGGCCGAGCATAAATCGATATTCTGCTATGAAAAGGGTCTGCCGCTGACGGTGGAAAACGTCAGAAAACAGATAAGATTTCATCCCCGCTGCGGAACATCCTTTTTGGTGCTTGTACTTGTGGTCAGCATACTGGTTTCAAGCCTTGTGCTTAAAATATTCCCTGCCCTTAAAACGGTTACATGGGTGTGGATAATCGTTAAAATTCTGCTTATACCGCTCATTATGGGCGTCGGATATGAGCTCATCCGCTTTTGCGGAAAGCACAACAACCTTCTTTCTAAAATCGTTGCGGCACCGGGACTGTGGGTACAGAGGCTTACCACAAAGGAGCCGGAGGACGATATGATCGAGGTGGCCATCGCCGCCCTTAACGAGGTCATTCCCGAAGACCCCAAGGACGACATATGGGGAAAATGACCCTTTCCGGCTTAAAGGCACTCGGAGCAAAAAGGCTTTCCGAGGTCTCGGACTGCCCCGATTTTGAGGCCGCCGAGCTGATTTACAAGGCCTTCGGCATAACCAAGGACAGCTTTTTGCTTGAGCGGGGCAAGACCGCCGATCCGCAGAAAACTGCCGAATTTGAAGGGTATATCGAGCAAAGAATGGCGGGAATGCCCCTCCAGTATATCCTCGGATTCTGGGAGTTTTATTCTCTTAAGTTTTTTGTGGGCGAGGGAGTGCTTATTCCGCGGGCCGATACCGAGACACTTGTGCAGCAGGCAATAAATGCACTGAGCGGCAAAGAAAACCCCAAAGTTCTCGACCTTTGCTGCGGAAGCGGATGCGTCGGGACGGCCATAGCCAAAAACCTTAAAGGGGCAAGGCTTTTCTCGGTTGACCTTTTCGACCGTCCTCTTGAGTTTACCGAAAAAAACGCAAGGCTCAACGGCCTTTCGGACATTCATATTATTCGGGGCGATGTGCTTAAAGGAGCAAAAAGCTTTAAGGAGATATGCTTTAACGGCGACAGGTTTTGCGAGAAGGAAATGCCCGACGATTTCGGAAATTTCGACCTGATAGTTTCAAATCCTCCCTACATACGCTCGGCAGTTATAGACAGCCTTTCAAAAGAGGTTAAAAACGAACCGAGAGAGGCTCTTGACGGAGGGGGAGACGGGCTGAAGTTTTATAGGGCAATTTGTGAAAACTTTAAAGACCTCCTTAATGAAAACGGCCGTATGATGGTCGAAATAGGCTTTGACCAAAGAGAAGAGGTTGTTGAGATTTTCAAATCCCGATTCAAAAGCACTCGTTGCATGACCGACCTTTCGGGAAACGACAGGGTGGTTATAGCGGCAGACGAATAGCTGAAAAGCGGACATGGCGCTTTGATGACGGCCGGCCATGGCAGCAAACAGCAGATAAACAAATAAATAATCGCCGTTTTTGCGGCGTAACCGATATCCCGAAAACAAAATTCTTAAAAAGAGAGGTAAAAATAATGGCAGACAAAAAGATTGACAAAAAGGCGGAAGACCGCAAAAAAGCCCTTGAAACGGCGCTCACCCAAATCGAAAAAGACTTTGGCAAGGGTGCGGTTATGCGCCTCGGACAAAACACAAATATGAATGTCGAGGCCATTTCCACCGGCTCTCTTTCACTTGATATGGCCCTTGGAATAGGCGGACTTCCCAAGGGAAGAATCGTTGAGATATACGGACCGGAATCCTCCGGTAAAACCACCATCGCCCTCCACGTTGTGGCCGAATCCCAGAAGCAGGGCGGAACGGCGGCCTTTATCGATGTCGAGCATGCCCTCGATCCCGTTTATGCGGCGGCTCTGGGGATCGATATCGACGCCCTTCTCGTTTCCCAGCCCGATGCAGGTGAGGATGCCCTTGAAATTGCCGAAGCCCTTGTTCGCTCGGGCGCGGTGGATGTCGTGGTGGTCGACTCGGTGGCGGCTCTCGTGCCCAAGGCCGAGATCGAAGGCAGTATGGGCGACAGCCATATGGGGCTTCAGGCAAGACTTATGTCCCAGGCTCTGCGTAAGCTCAACGGCGCCATTTCCCGCACCAACTGCATCGTTATTTTCATCAACCAGCTGAGAGATAAGATTGGCGTTATGTTCGGCAGCCCCGAAACCACCACCGGCGGCAAGGCGCTTAAATACTATGCCTCGGTCAGAATAGATATCCGCAGGGTCGAGACTCTTAAAAACGGTACCGAAATGGTCGGTTCCCACACAAGAGCAAAGGTCGTTAAAAACAAGGTCGCTCCCCCCTTTAAGGAGGGCGAATTCGATATTATGTACGGCGAAGGCATTTCGAGAGAGGGAGAAATTCTCGATCTCGGCGTTAAGGCCGGAATCATCCAGAAAAGCGGCGCATGGTTTTCCTATAACGGCGACCGCATAGGCCAGGGCCGTGAAAACACCAAGAAATACATAAAGGAAAATCCCGAGCTTGCAAGCGAGCTTGAGCAAAAGATCAGAGGCACATCCTCCGACATTCTGCTTAAAAAAGCTCCCAAGGGCAAAAAGACCGCCGATGCCGAGCCCGCAGCCGCTCCCGCACCCGCCGCCGAACAAAAGGACGAACAAAACGAAAAGCCCGCCCCTAAGGTGGACATTGACGTGACCGTCGACTGATGAAGATAATCGCATTAAAACAGCGGCGCCACAGGCTTACGGCAGTTTATTTTGAAAAATGCGGCGATGCCGAGACTATTGACAGCGAGACCCTTTTAATGTCAGGATATCACGAGGGAAGCGACATTTCCGAGGATGACTGGCAGGAGCTAAAGGGTGAGGCGCAGCGCAACCGCGCCTATGAAAAGGCACTTTATCTGCTTGAATATCGGGCGCACACAAAAAAGGAGCTTTTCACAAAGCTCAGGGCGGTTTTTCCTGCCGATGTCTGCGAGCACGCCCTTTCCCGTATCGAGCAGCTGGGCCTTTGCGACGACGAGGCCTTTGCAAAGGATTTTGCCGAGGAGCTTTTTAAAAGAAAGGGCTTCGGCAAACGGAGGGTGGCCTTTGAGCTTTCAAAAAAGGGCGTTGACAGGGACATTGTCGACAGCGTTCTTTGCCAATATGAGGACGAGGATCCGGTTGAGAACATCGTCCGTGTTATAGAAAAAAAGTATTGTCCGCTTCCCGAGGACGAAAAAAAATATCAGCGCATTTATGCCGGCCTTGCCCGGATGGGATACGGTTACGGCGACATAAAAACGGCGCTTTTGCGGGTGAAAAACGGTGAATAATTTTAAGAGGTAGTTTTTGATGATAAAGATCGGAATGGCATCTCTCGGATGTCCGAAAAACCAGGTGGATGCCGAAATTATGCTTGCAAAGCTAAAGGATAAAGGCTATGAAATAACCCCTTATGAGCAGGAGGCGCAGGTCATAATCGTAAACACCTGCGGGTTTATCGAATCGGCAAAGCAGGAAAGCATCGACACAATTCTTGACCTTTCCGGGCTTAAAAAAGAGGGCAATCTTAAGTGCCTTATCGTTACCGGTTGTCTTGCCGAGCGCTATCGCGAGCAGTTAAAGGAGCAGATACCCGAGATCGACACGGTGGTAAGCATCGGCCGAAACGACGAGATAGCCGACATAATCGAGCAGGCTCTTTCGGGCGAAACCGACGACCGCTTCGGAGAAAAGGAACGGCTTCCTCTTTGCGGGGGCAGAGTGCTTATAAACGAGCCTTATTATGCCTACATTAAAATTGCCGAAGGATGCAACAACTGCTGCACCTATTGCGCCATTCCGTCCATTCGCGGCGGCCTTCGCAGCCGTACCGTCGAATCGGTGGTTGAAGAAGCAAACACCTTTGCGGAAAACGGGGTAAAGGAGCTTATTGTCGTGGCCCAGGACACCACAAGATACGGCGAGGACATTTACGGGCAGTGCCGTCTTGCCGAGCTTTTAAACGAGCTTTGCAAAATCGAGAAAATACACTGGATACGCCTGCTTTACGCCTATCCCGACCGCCTGACCGACGACATTATTTCGGTCATCAAAAACCAGCCTAAAATAGTTAAATATATCGACCTTCCCATTCAGCATTGCTGCGGGGATGTGCTTAAAAGGATGAATCGCCCCGGCGATAGAGAGAGCCTTGAAAAGACGATAGAAAAGCTCAGAAAAGAAATACCCGGTATAACCGTAAGAACCACCCTCATCGCGGGATTTCCCGGAGAGAGTGAACAGCAATTCTGCGAGCTTTCGGAATTTGTAAAGCAAATGAAGTTTGAGCGGCTGGGGTGTTTTGCGTATTCGGCCGAGGAAGGTACTCCCGCAGCCGAGTTTGATGATCAGATACCCGAAGAGGAAAAGCTCCGCCGTGCCGAGATAATTATGGAGCAGCAAAGTTTTATTTCCGACAAGCTAAGCGAGCAGAAGATCGGAACCATAACCGAGGTGCTTGTGGAAGGGTACGACACCTACATAAAGCATTTTTACGGAAGAACGCCGGCCGACGCCCCCGATATCGACTGTAAGATATTCTTTAAATCAAAGAGAAAACCTTGCGCGGGAGATTTTGTTAAGGTAAAGATAACCGATACCATGGATATGGATTTGATGGGAGTGGAAACGGATTGAAACAGAACAAAATGAACCTTCCCAATCGGCTGACCCTTGCAAGAATCGCGGCAGTGCCGGTGTTTCTCATACTGCTTTTGTGGCAGTTCCCGTTTCACTATTTCGCTGCCCTCGTAATTTTTGTGGCCGCGTCGCTGACCGATCTTTTCGACGGCAGAATTGCCCGTTCAAGAGGGCTTATAACCGATTTCGGCAAGTTTCTCGATCCCATCGCCGACAAGATGCTGACCACCGCCGCGCTTTTGGGATTTATCAGTCTCGGCATAGGCTTCGGAACGGTGTGGATAACGGTTATCGTGCTTATAAGAGAGTTTTCGGTAAGCTCGATACGTATGGTCGCCGCCGCATCAGGCAAGGTGGTCGCCGCCGACAAGTGGGGGAAAATCAAAACGGTTATGCAGATGGTGGGAATAATAATGGCCCTTACCTTTGAGGAATTTATTTCCCTGTTCCCGTCCCTTTTGCTTGTCGGTACGATACTTCGCATAGCATATAACATTGTGCTGTGGTTTTCGGCGCTGCTGACAGTGGTTTCGGGAATCAACTATCTCGTAAAAAACAAGACCTTTGTCGACCCAAATAAATAAAAAAGGTGAATTTATGTTTGAAAGACTTAAAGAAGATATAAACGCCGTTAAGGCCAGAGATCCTGCGGCCCGCTCCTCCCTTGAGATATTCTTTCTCTATCCCGGGCTTAAGGCTGTCAGAATGTATCGCCGTGCCAACTGGTTTTACCGCCACGGCAGAAAATTCATTGCCCGCCAGATTTCCCAGCGGGCGGTCAGAAAAACCGGTATCGAGATACACCCCGCCGCCACCATCGGCAAGCGGCTTTTCATCGACCACGGAACAGGCGTTGTTATAGGTGAAACAGCCATAATCGGCGACGACGTGACCATCTACCAGGGGGTTACCCTCGGCGGAACAGGACACCATACCGGCAAGCGCCATCCCACCATCGGAAACGGGGTGCTCATCGGCGCAGGTGCAAAGGTGCTCGGCCCATTTAAGGTGGGAGACAATGCGAGAATCGCCGCCGGCGCGGTGGTGCTTAACGAGATCCCGCCCGACAGTACGGCGGTGGGCGTTCCCGCAAGGGTTGTGCGCCAGGGTGGAGAAAAAATATGCGAAAGCCTCGATCAGGTGCATATTCCCGACCCCGTGGCTCAAAAAATATGCATGCTGGAATCCAAGCTTTACTTTATGGAGCGGGAGCTTGAAAAGCTCAAAAAACCGGAGGACGAAAATTGATAAAGGATATACTTTTCGATCTGGACGGTACCCTGACCGATCCTATGACCGGCATAACAAAATCGGTTCAGTATGCTCTTAAAAGCTTCGGAATCGAGGTAAAAGACAACCGCGAGCTTGAATTCTTCATCGGCCCGCCGCTGGGCGAAACATTTATGAAGTATTACGGTTTTTCGGAGGAACAGGCTAAAATCGCTGTGGAAAAATACCGGGAATATTTTGCGCCTACGGGAATTTTTGAAAATGAGGTTTACAGCGGAATTCCGCAAATGCTTTCAAGGCTTAAATCGGCAGGGAAAAGGCTTTTTATCGCCACCGGAAAGCCCACGGTATTTTCAAAACAGATAGTGGAGCATTTTTCTCTTTCGGAATATTTCACCGCCGTTTACGGAATTGAACTTTCCGACCTTCACAAATCAAAAACCGATACCGTTAAGGACATTATTTCCGACTATAATGTCGATAAAAAAACCGCCGTTATGGTGGGAGACCGCATTTTTGATATTCAGGCGGGAAAGCAAAACGGCCTTTTAACGGTGGGCGCAGCCTACGGATTTGCCGAAAAGGGTGAGCTTGAACAGAATGCCGATTATATTGTGAAAACCACGGCCGAGCTTGAGGCTCTGCTTATGAAATTGTAGAGAGGAAGGATTTTTAAAATGAAAATTTTCAATACCCTAACCCGAGAAAAACAGGAGTTTGTTCCCATAAAAGAGGGAGAGGCCAAGATCTATGCCTGCGGCCCCACCGTTTACAATTACATCCACATCGGAAATGCCCGTCCGCTTTGCGTTTTTGATGTGCTCAGAAGATATCTCGAATGGAGAGGCTATAAGGTCAATTTTGTTCAGAATTTTACCGACATCGACGATAAACTCATCAACAAAGCCAACGAGGAAGGCATCACCGTTAAGGAGGTTGCCGAGCGTTATATAAAGGAATTTTGGACAGACGCCGAGGGACTCAACGTCCGCAAGGCCACCGTCCATCCGAGAGCCACCGAAAACATCGACGAGATTATAAATATTATCGAGCGTCTTGTGGAAAAGGGCTATGCCTATCCGTCGGGTGGAGACGTTTACTTCCGCGCCGAAAAATTCAAGGAATACGGAAAGCTTTCCCATCAGCCTCTTGACGAGCTTAAGGAAGGTGCAAGCGAGCGGGGAGCCTCGGCCGAGCAAAAGGAAAGCCCCATGGACTTTACCCTTTGGAAGGCGGCAAAAGAAGGGGAGCCTTTCTGGGAGTCCCCTTGGGGGAAAGGCCGTCCCGGCTGGCACATCGAGTGCTCGGCAATGTCGGGTAAATATCTCGGCAAAACCATCGATATTCACTGCGGCGGTCAGGATCTTATCTTTCCCCATCACGAAAACGAGATTGCCCAGTCGGAATGTGCTAACGGCTGCGAGTTTTCCCACTACTGGATGCACAACGGCTATATAAATGTCGATAATCGCAAGATGTCAAAGTCTTTAGGAAATTTCTTCACGGTGCGCGATGTGGCCGCAAAATACGGCTATGAGCCTATCCGTTATCTGATGATCTCCTCCCATTACAGAAGCCCCATCAATTACAGTGTGGATGTCATCGAATCCAATGTTCGTTCTCTTGAACGGCTTTATTCCTGCCGCGATAATATGGATTTTGCCGAGAAAAACGCAAGCTGCACAGATCTTAAGGATGGCGAGGCCGAGATAATCAAGGAATTCGACAGCCGCAAGGAGCAGTTTATTGCCGCAATGGACGACGATCTTAACACGGCCGACGGTCTTTCGGCGCTTTTCGAGCTGGTCAGAGACATTAACACCGCTTTGAGGAACGACCCCTCGGCCGAGCTTTGCAAAGCCGCAAAGGAAAGATTTTTCGAGCTTGCCGATGTGCTCGGACTTGTTTATGTAAAGAAAGAGAACGACGATCTTGACGCGCAGGTGGAAAGCCTTATAGAGCAGCGCACCGCAGCGAGAAAGGCAAAGGATTTTGCCACTGCCGATGCCATACGCGACAAGCTAAAGGATATGGGCATAATTCTTGAGGACACTCCTCAGGGCATTAAATGGCACAAGGCATAAGCTTTATAAGTTTTAAAAATTGCTTGTTATAGTCCCGGAGCACTTTGGAAAAGTTAAATAACCATTGATAAAGTGGGGCTGCCGCGTTCCGACAGAACGCGGCAGCTTTTTTTTGTGCAGGTGTATTGACGTAGGATCGGAATAGGTATAAAAAAGTTCCCGCCTCCCGAGCAATCGGGAGGCGGGAATCAATTTTAAATCAGATTAAAGAATACAGGGGGATATATTCCTTACATAGGAACATATTCACCATTCTGAATCTTCATGGCGTTAGGAGACTTGTTGACCGAACCGTCGGCGGCAAAGGTGATGCCTTCGCCGGTAAGACCGTCGTATTTAACCTTGGTCATTTCGGTCTTCATAATCCCGCAGATGTCGGAAATGCTCATATCAGCGGTAACATTGCCGCTCTTCATACACTCGGCAATGATGTAGATGGCATCATAAGCATCGGCAGCAAACTGGTTGGGGGTGTCCTTGTATTTCTCTTTGAACTTGTTGGTGAAGTCAACGTTGGCCTGGCTCTTGGTATCGCCGGCAACGAAGGGGGTCAGAAGGATAACGCCCTCGGCAAGAGATTTGTTGAAGCCTTCAATGGCAAGGATTCCGTCGAGACCGTCGCAGCCAAAGAAGGTGGTCTGATAGCCCATGGAGTTGGCCTGCTCAAGAATCTGAGAGGCTTCCTGTGCATAGATGGGAAGGAATACGAGCTCGGCACCCGATGCCTTGGATTTGTTGAGCTGTACCGAGAAGTCGGTCTTGGAGTCGTCGGTGAAAGCTTCGGCCGAAACAACTTCAATGCCCTTTTCCTTGGCTTCCTTGGCAAAGTTGTTGTAAATGCCCGAAGAATAAGCATCAGAGCTATTGTAGATTACGGCAACCTTGGTGGCAAGTTTGTTTTCTGCGATGTAGTCGGCAGATTTTGTACCCTGGTTAGGATCGGTGAAGCACATCTGGAAAACGTTATCGTATTTGATAACTCCGGTAGCCGAAGCCGAGGGAGTGAGCTGGAACATATTGTCCTCGTGTGTCTTTTCTACAACGGCAAGGCAAGGAGAGGTGGTGACGGTGCCCATAAGAGCCTGCATACCCCAGTCTTTAAGGTTATTGTAAGCGTTGACCGATTTTTCGGGATCGTGCTCGTCGTCCTGGAAATTGAACTCAAGCATGGTTCCGTTGATACCGCCGGCGGCGTTGATTTCCTCAACGGCCATTTCGGCAGCATTTTTAACAGCCTGTCCGTAAACGGCAGCACCGCCGGTAATAGGTCCGATACCGCCGATTTTAATGGTGTCGGCCTTGGTTTCTTTGCTGTCGCCGCAACCGGCAAAGCAAGCTGCTATAAGAGCAGCCGAAAGCACAAGTGCAAGTACTTTTAAGCTTTTCTTCATAATCTTTTCCTCCTTAACAGAACGTGTGCTCTGTTTATCTTGGTTAAAATTATACTCCCTGCAATATAATTTGTCAAATAGAATAAATAATACCTCAAAGTTAAATTTTGCGTTAAAATAGCCAAAGAAAATTGCAAAAAACAATAATGAAATATACTTTCGGTATAATTGTGTAAATATTTTCGCAAATTGTTGAATAAATCCTTTTTTGATGTTATATTATATGAGAAAATACATTTAAAAGTATTGTGTAATAATCAAAATGCAAAGGAGCATAATTTATGTGGTGCCGAAAATGCAACAAATTTTATGATACCGAAAGCGACACTTGCGAAAAATGCGGGCAAAAGCTTGAGGATTACACCCCCATTGTCGAAAGCGATGAGGATGATGTGCTTTTTTTGTCAAACGAGTCTAAGGAAAATGTCGACGAGCCTGAAACCCCGGTGCAGGAATCCAAAACCGCGGCCTTTGCGGAAATGCTTTTTGACGGCGAGCCTAAGCTTCTCATAACCGTTATCGGAGAGGACGAGGCTGTAAGGACCATGGAGCTGCTTGAGCAAAACAACATTCCTTCTATGAAAAAGGAAGCGCAGATACACACCGCCGACGAAGAATGCGACAACGATTTTGAAGGGGAAGAGCTTGAATTTATCGACGAGGAGGAAAGCGAGGATTATAAAGCCGAGTTTTCGGCCCTTTGCGATGAGGCGCTTGAGGGTGAGGAGCTCTATGATATTTTTGTGCCGGCCGAGTGTTTTTCGGACGCTTTAAGAATAGTTATCGAGGACGAGCAGGCCGGGAAAGGCGCATCGGATGATATGCAGGATCCTTTCGGTCAATATGATGATACCGATAATTTCGGCGGGCTTGAGGACGGACAATCGGAACTGCCGTATGACGAGGACTCCGACGAACAATCCGGCGAGCAATCCGAAATATACGATAATAACGACACCGACGCGGATGCCGAAGATTTTGAAAACGGTCAATCGATGACATCGGGGCAGCAATCGGAACCTTCCGACGGGCAAAATGGCGAAAAAGGCAGGAACGGAAAAAAGAAAAACGGTCTTTTCGGTTTTTTGCACAGAAAAGAAAAATAGAGGGAAGGTAAAATTTCCGAAAAAATATGTTGACAACTGTCCTGCAAGTTGCTATAATATATGAGCTGTCAAATTAACAGCTTATGACCCATTAGCTCAGCCGGTAGAGCACTTGACTTTTAATCAAGGTGTCTGGCGTTCGAATCGCCAATGGGTCACCACAAAAGCGATCTGCCAAAAGCAGGTCGTTTTTTTTACGCGTCTATTGACAAAATTTGTTTTTGATGAGATAATATGAACTATAAATCAACCGCTATAAAAACGACAATTTAAAAAGAAAGGTTTATACAATTGTTGTCGTCATATTTACTTGTGCGGAAATGTCCCGGAAATAGATGACAAAGGAGAAAAAGCGTATATGAAATCCGAGAATTATCATCACGAGCGTACAGACTATGATTTTGCAACAATAGCCGAATATTTGGATTCGGCCGCAAGAGGAACGGAGGTTACATTTAAGTATAAGGAGAGAGAATACGGAGTATTTTGGTTCGAAGGTTTATTCTATGTGTCTGCACTCGGCGGTGAGGAAAATGAAAAGTCTTATAAAACCGCCGAGGAAACTCTTGACTATCCGATAGAGGATGTAACCATAAGAGATATAATTACAAGCGTGAAAGTTACGCATAGAAATGTTTGATTTTTGCAAAGGAGAAAAAACAAACATGAATAAAGATAAAGACAATCTTAATTTTGAAACCGTGTCAGAGTTGCTTGCCTCGTTGCCAAAAGCCGATAAGGTAACAACATACTATTGCAGCGGAGAATCCGATTTAAGCTTTGAAACCTTAGACGAGTTTGTCCAAGTGGTGCTCAGGGGCGGAGAGGTTACGTTTATATACAAAGGTGTTGAATACGGGATCTTCTTCTGCGACGATGGTATCAGCGTATCGGCACTGAACAGTGAGGAAAGTGAAAAAATTTATAAAACCGCCGAGGAAACCCTTGATTACCCGATAGGGAATGTGACCATAAGAGATATAATCACCACAAAAGAAGTTGAGATCACCAACAGAAACATTTGATTTAAAAAATGCAAATACAATATAAATGATTATAAAAACACTTTTCTTCGGGAAAAATAAAACCGATGAGAGGTGTTTTTTATGTTAAATAAAAACGGGGAAAATACAATTGTTTTTTCAAACAGCCCGCGGATCCGCGGATTTGCTTCGGTGGCGGGAAAGACCGAGGGCAAGGGGCCTTTGGGCAAGGAATTTGATGTGATCTTTGAAGATGAATACAGCGGTGAGGATACCTTCGAGCAGGCCGAAAGCCGCCTTGTTGAAGCGGCAGTGGAGACCCTTTTAAAAAAGACCGATATGCCCGCCGATGAGGTGGATATTCTTTTTGCGGGGGACCTTTTAAACCAGTGCGCCGGATCGACCTTCGGCGCGGAAAATTTCGGAATACCCCATGTGGGAGTTTACGGAGCCTGTTCGACAATGGCCTTAAGTCTCGGCCTTGCGGCCGTTTTTGTGGACGCGGGATATGCAAAAAACGCCGTGGCCGTGACCTCCTCCCATTTTTGCGCGTCGGAGCGGCAGTTCAGATTGCCCCTTGAATACGGCGGCCAGCGTACCGGCTCGGCCCAGTGGACGGTGACCGGCTCGGGAGCGGTTATGGTGGGCAGGGATTGCGGCAACATCGAAATAAAATCGGCCACCTTCGGCAGAATAACCGATTACAACGTTACCGATGTTAACAACATGGGTGCGGCGATGGCTCCTGCGGCGGCAAGGACCCTTTGCGAATTTTTTGAGGATACAAAGCGCCGCCCCGAGGATTTTGATTTGATACTGACCGGGGATCTGGGAAAGGTGGGCAGCGAGTTGCTCCTTACCCTTATGAAGGAGGAGGGGCACGACATCTCGGGCGTTCATTCCGACTGCGGACTTAATATATTCTATCTTGAGGATCAGGATGTCAATGCAGGGGGATCGGGGTGCGGCTGTTCGGCAAGCGTACTTTGTTCGAGAATGCTTCGGGAGCTTTCGGAAAAGAAATACAAAAATGTGCTGTTCTGTGCCACCGGCGCCCTTCATTCTCCCGTGACGGTCTTTCAGAAAAAACCCATTCCCGCTATTGCCCACGCGATATGGCTTTCGGTAAAATGATGTTTTATAAAAAAATGTCCTCTCCGCCGCACGGCTTTAAAAAATGCTCACTGTTTATAAAAAAATAACCGACGGCCGTTGCCGCCGAATAAACAAAGGACGCGACAGGTTAAATCTGCCGCGTCCTTTTGCTGTGTGGTTTTGCTATTACATAATCAATATAATGTTTTATCGATCATATCTCCCCGAGCACTTCCGCCTTATATCCTCTCATCCAAATGGAAGGGGTGATTCTCAGGGTATATCCCCGGCCGGGAGCGCACACCCATTCGTTAAAGGGAAGCTCCGGCAGGCCGCAGACCGACAGAATGGCCATTATATTTCCGCCGTGGAGGCAAAAGGCGCAGTCGGTCACGCCTTCCTTCATAATGTCCTCCACCGTTTTTGCAAAGGCCACAACCGACCGCTTTACAAAGTCGTCGGTGCTTTCTCCCCCGGGAGGGCACCCGCCCGACAGCCAGTCCGAAAAGGCGGGATCGTCTTTAAGCTCCTCGGCGGTCTTGTTTTCAAATTTGCCGAAATCACATTCGCAAAGCCCGGGGACGGTGGTTATTTCCTTTTCGGGGTATATTATTTCAAGGGTTTCTACGCAGCGTTTAAGGGGACTTGAATAAAGGCGCTGCGCATAAGGATAAATTCCCTGATTATCAAGAGCCTTTATCTGCTCCTTTCCCCTGGCGGTGAGCGGGAGATCGGTCTTTCCCACATATCTTATGACCCCTTCGGGTTTTTCAAGGCCGTGACGTATGAGATGAATTTTATATGTTTTCAATTAAATATCCCTCTTTACAAATGTCTTTAAGAGTATTATAATATACAGGGTGTATAAATTCAAGAAAAATCTTTGAAGTGGCGATGAAGAATATGAAAAACAAATTTGCCCAAACTATAACCGAGCTGAGACATCGTAAAGGAATAACTCAAAAACAGGCGGCTGCCGAGCTGGGAGTTTCCCAGGCCCTTCTTTCCCATTACGAAAAAGGGGTCAGAGAATGCGGCCTTGATTTCCTTTTAAAGGCGTCGGAGTTTTACGAGGTGCCCTGCGACATACTTCTTGGCAAAAACGAGCTCCCCGAAAAACTGCCCGAGCCGGAAATACTGCCCGAGAAAAAGGCTCTTTCCAATTCTCTCGAAATAATATTCGACATTATCGAAAATTCCGGCAGCGAACAGTTTGAAAAAGAGGTTTGGAGCTTTCTGATGCTTGCCATATACCGTATTTTGCGTGTTATGTGTGAAAGCAGAGAGGGAGAAGCGACGGTTTTCGAGGTTTCTCACCATACATACAGGGCCATGGCCGACGCCGCAATGCAGGTTGCCGAGGTCAGTATAAGCTGCGCCGTAAACGGTCAGACGGCGGGATTTCCTCCCATCGCCGATCCCGATGCGATGCGTCTTTCGAGCCATCAATTCGCCGAAAAATACAAAGAAAAGTATTCCGATTTGCTTTATCTTATCCATTCGGCAGAAGAACGGATGAAATTTATATAATGCTTCCCTTTAGGGATCGGTCTGACGCCGACCCTTAAGGAATTTTATGAAAGGTGATCTTTATGGAAAAAACCAAAGCAGCACAAAAAAAAGAACAGCTTATGCCCGCCGCCAAAAACGGATGGGACAGAGTGAGCGAAAATGATCATAAGGCGATATATGATTTCGCCGAGGGATATATGGATTTTATGACCAGGTGCAAAACCGAGCGGGAGGTGGTCTCCTTCGCCGAAAAGGCTCTTGTGTCGGCGGGATTTGAAAAATTCGATCCCAAAAAGCCCCTTAAAGCAGGGGACAGGGTGTATGTAAACAACCGCGGCAAGGCAATTATGGCGGCGGTTATCGGCAGCGAGGACATCGAAAAGGGTGTGGACATTGCCGCCGCACACATCGATTCTCCCCGCCTCGATTTAAAACAGCATCCCCTTTACGAGGACAGCGAGCTTGCCCTATTTAAAACCCACTATTACGGCGGAATAAAGAAATACCAGTGGTCGACCGTGCCCCTGTCGCTTCACGGGGTTATTGTCCGCGCCGACGGTGAGAAGGTTGAAATCAATATCGGTGAAAATGAAGGCGATCCGCAGTTTGTGGTCACCGATCTGCTTCCCCATCTCGGAAGGGAGCAGTCTAAACGCCCTCTTTCGGAAGGCATAAAGGGCGAGGAGCTTAATATTCTGCTGGGCAGCCGTCCCTTTAACGGCGATCCCGAGTCCGAACGGGTCAAGCTTAATATAATCAACATTTTAAATGAGAAATACGGAATAACCGACAAGGATTTTGTCACCGCCGAGCTTGAAGCTGTTCCTGCCGCAAAGCCCACCGACATCGGATTTGACCGATCGCTCATCGGCGCCTACGGTCACGACGATCGCTGCTGCGCATATCCCACTCTTGAGGCTATAATCGGCTGCAAGGCCCCTAAGAGGACAGCCATAGCCGTGCTCACCGACAAGGAAGAGATCGGCTCCGACGGAAACACAGGCCTTCATTCGGCATATATGAAATATTTCATCGAGGACATTGCCGAAAATATGGGCAGCAAGGGCAGATGGGTGCTGACAAACAGCCGCTGCCTGTCGGCCGACGTTAACGCCGCATTCGATCCCACCTTTGCCGAGCCTTTCGAGCGCAATAACGCAAGCTTTATAAACTATGGCGCCGTGCTTACCAAATATACCGGAGCGGGCGGAAAATCCTCTACCTCCGACGCAGGCGCGGAGTTTGTTGGAGAAATATCCCGTATTATGGACGAGAAAAATGTTGTGTGGCAGACCGGCGAGCTTGGCAAGGTCGATTTCGGCGGCGGCGGAACGGTTGCAAAATATGTGGCCGAGCTTAATGTCGATGTCATAGATCTCGGCGTTCCGGTGCTTTCCATGCACGCTCCTTTTGAAGTTATATCCAAGCTTGACCTTTATATGACCTTTAAGGCCGTTGAGGCTCTTTATTCGTCCGAAAGATAGGAGGAAAAAATTATGGCAACAATTCTCATTACCGGCGGCGCCGGCTACATAGGCAGCCACACCTGCATTGCATTACAGCAGTCGGGATACGATGTTATCGTGGTGGACAATCTGGACAATTCCAGCGAAAAATCCCTTCCCCGAGTTGAAAAAATAACCGGCAAACCTATAAAGTTCTATAAAGAGGATGTCCGTGACCGCGGGGCCATGAACAGAATATTCGATGAGAATAAAATCGACGCAGTCATCCATTTTGCAGGGCTTAAAGCGGTGGGTGAATCGGTGGCAAAGCCTCTTGAATATTACGATAACAACCTTATAAACACCCTTGTGCTTCTGGAAACAATGCGGGATCACGGAGTCAAAAAGCTGGTGTTCAGCTCCTCGGCAACGGTTTACGGTCTGAGTAAGGAAATGCCCCTTAAGGAGGGGATGCCCATAAGCGCCATAAACCCTTACGGCCGCACAAAGCTTTTTATTGAAGAAATCCTTCGGGATCTTTATAAAGCTGATAATACCTGGTCGCTGGCTCTGCTCCGCTATTTTAATCCCATCGGGGCTCACGAGGGGGGCACCATCGGTGAAAATCCCAAGGGCATTCCCAACAATCTTATGCCCTACATAACCCAGGTGGCGGTAGGCAAGCTTGAAAAGCTCCATGTTTTCGGTAACGACTATAACACGGTCGACGGAACGGGCGTGCGCGACTATATTCATGTTATGGATCTGGCCGAGGGTCATGCCAAGGCTCTTGACTATCTGCTGACCCATGAAGGCTGCGGAGAATACAATCTCGGAACCGGCAGAGGCGTCAGCGTGCTTGAGCTTCGTGCTGCTTTTGAAAAGGCATCGGGAGTGAAAATCCCTTATGTTATCGATCCTCGCCGTCCGGGCGATCCCGATGAGGTTTATGCCGACGCTTCAAAGGCCAAGGAGCTTTTCGGCTGGGAGGCCAAAAGGGACATCGAGCAGATGTGCAGGGACAGCTGGAACTGGCAGAAAAACAATCCCAACGGCTTTGACGATTGAATTTGACAAGGACTTATAAACAATAAAAATGCCTCGGTTCAAAAAACGAACCGGGGCATTTGCTTTTTTACGGCGTTTGTAATATCGGGCGGAAAAGGGCTTTATGGTAAATACCTTTTACCTGACAAAATCGCTTACAGCGACAAAATAAAATCGCAAAGCTCGTATCCGTCCCCCGGTACGCAGCCGGCGGGAACGCCCACAGCCTTTTGAAGATCGTCTATGTGGGTATCGTCGAGGAAAAGATCTCCCTCGCTTCTAAGCACGCCGGGCGGCAAAAGAAGCCTGCCCTTTAAATCCTGCCCCTTAAGCTGATTTATTATGTCCCGCCCCGTGAGCAGACCGGCAACGGTTATGCGCTCGCCGAAAAAGTCGTTGCGGATGGTATATATTTTATAATCAAGCCCCGGGAATTTCTCGGCGGTTTTTTTCATCAGAAATTCCATAAGCGGCGCGGCTAAAGAGGCGGTGGCAATTGAAAAGCTGCGTTTTTTGCCGTCGGCCTCGGCGTCATCTAAAGCGGCAAGATAGTCGTCCCGCAGCGACGCCCACATTCCGACACCGTTTTCGATCTGCAAAAAATCCTCGTAAAATGAGCTGTCGGGAATTTCACGTCCGGCGGTCAGATAAAACTCGTCGGAAGGGAAGCACAGCCGCGTGCCGTGCTTTTTAAGAAACTCATCGCCGAACCTCTCCATTGTGTCCACAACGGCACCCGCCGTTTCACTGTTGAAAGGCACGAGAGGCTCAAGCCCCTCACGGTATTTTGTCAGTCCCACCGGAACGGCGCATATGCTTTGAACGGCAGGGTGCAGTGCTCCTAAATCCTCAAGGGTCTTTTCAAGCTCCTTGCCGTCATTATATCCCGGGCAAAGCACAAGCTGGGTGTTGAGTTTTATTCCCGCCTCTGCGAAGCGATAGAGCGCCGACAGCGCCTCCCCCGCAAAGCGGTTTTTCATCATTTTGCACCGAAGCTCGGGATTGGTGGTATGCACCGAGATATTAACGGGGCTGATATGCATTTTAATGACCCGCTCGATCTCGTGCTCGGTGAGATTGGTAAGGGTGATGTAATTGCCGAAAAGAAAGGAAAGGCGGGAATCGTCGTCCTTAAAATAAAGCGACGGACGAAGGCCTTTGGGCAGCTGATCGATGAAGCAGAAAATGCACTTGTTTTTGCAGGAATGCTGCTTGTCCATAAGGTAGGTGTCGAATTCCATACCCGTTTCGTCGTATTCGTCACGTTTTTTAAGCAGGGCCGTTAAAGGCTTTCCGTCGCGTTCGAGCACGATGTTAAGCCGTTTTTCGGTCATATAAAAGCGAAAATCAAGCACATCTTCGATCTCGTTTCCGTTGATGGAAATAAGCATATCGCCGCTTTTTATTCCGCATTTTTCGGCGGGGGAATGTTTATCCACCGAAGAAATTTTAACCGGCACGGGAGGCCCTCCTTAAAAAGAAAATTCACCGACTCAAAAACAGAGCACCTGTCTGACGGAAATTCTGCACAGAAGCAGAAGCAAACAAGTTTTGAGCATATCTTTTTAAATAAAAATATTTTAAAAGAATAAAGGCGGTTTCGGTTTGCCCGCCGAAAGCCGCTTTTGCCTTAGGCTCGGCCGTCAAACAATACCGCCGACGGTGAGAACCGGCATAAATTTTTGTACAGCAAAGCGGGCGTATAAAATACACCCGCATAACTGCATTTTTTCTTCAGACGCAATCAGTCGTTCTTGAGAACCTGACGGCCGTTGTACTGGCCGCAGGAAAGGCATACTCTGTGGGGACGCTTGTATTCGCCGCACTGAGGGCACTTTACGAGAGTAGGAGCGTCAAGCTTCCATACATTGGAGCGTCTCTTGTCGCGTCTTGTTTTGGAAATTCTTCTTGCCGGTACTGCCATTTCCGGCACCTCCCTTTATAAAAATAATCTTTTAAAACTTAGTCAAAAAAGGCTTTGAGAGCGTCGAGTCTCGGATCGGTCTGTTCCTTTGCGCAATCGCAATCCCCTTCGTTAAGGTTTTTACCGCAATTTGGGCAAAGACCTTTGCAATCGGGACTGCAAAGCAGCTTTGAAGGGTACCGAATGACGATATCGTCCCTTACAAGGGGGTCGAGATCGACCTTTTGATCCTCGGCAACAACAAAATCCTCGGTGTCCTCTCCCTCTGTTTCCTGAACCACGACATAGGTGAGTGGGAGCGATTCCTTGCGCTCGATGTCGGCGGCACAGCGGTCGCAGGGGGCAGAGATTGTGTATTCGGCGGTAAGCTCGATAAAAACAACGCCGGCACGGTTTTTAGCCGCACCCTTTATCTTAACCGGTTTTTTTAAGGACGAGCATCCCGAGAACTCAAGATCCGACAGATCCATTTCGTACTCGAATGGTAGAGACTCGCTCCCGGCAAAAACACCGGAAAGATTAAGAAGCATCGCATTTTCTCCCTTCGCATTTTTCAAAATCGCAGCTCAAAAAGCCCGATTTCACCGAATAGGCAAAGGTTATTATATAATCTCTGTTCCTTTTTGTCAAGAGTTTTTTAATTTTCCGCAGGCTCAAAAAAGAAAATTATTCCCGTGCGGGGAGAAAGGGCAACTTCAAGTCCTTCTGACAGCTGCTTTCCGCTTATAATGCGGGTTTCTCCCGTGGCCGAATTTTCCACCTTATAGTCTATGCCGTCGTCGAGGGTCAGCCCGGCCGTAAAGGAGGGCTCCTTGACCTTGATATTTGAAACCACCTGGAAAAATCCGCTCTTGGTTTTGGGCTCGTAAAATTCCATGGCATAAAAATCTTCAAGGTTAAAGCGGGGCTCGGTCAGGGGATAATAATCTGCTTTTGTCATAAACTTTGCCGCTCTGCGCCATATGGGATGATTTCTTCTTGCAATTTCAAAGCTCTTGTCGTCGGCGTCGTATACGATTATATCGGTGAGGGCGGGAGCGCAGGCAAGCTGATAGCAGAAATCGTCCACGTGGAAGTTGTAAAAGGGATCGTCGGAAAACCATACCATCTCTCCGTTAACGTCCCAGCTGCGGTTGTGGGCGCGGAAATAGGGAATCCATTCAAACATATATCTGTGCTGCTTTTGTTTTATGGCGTGGTCGCCGTATCCAACGTCGGTATAATGGAGGGGTACGCCGCGGCGCATGGTCTCGGGGTCGTTTCTCCTCCCTCCCGAGGCGCAGGAGTCCATCCAAAGACCGGGATTGCGGTTGATAAGCTCGTCCCAGTAACGGTAATATCCTTGAATATGGAAGTTTTCAAGAGCTCCCAGCCGATCCTCGGTTTCGTTATTTTCCCAGCATGGCATGGGATCGAAGTTGAAATCCTGGCGGTAAATTTTGACCTTGAATTTCTTTATAAGGCCGTCGATGTGGTTAATAAGCCAGTTGAGAGCCTCCTTGTTTGAATAGTCGAGCAGGCGGTTGGCGTCGTCGGGATTGCCGTTTTTAAGCAGCCACTCGGGATGATGTTCGTCAAGCCACGAGCCTGCCCTGACCCTTTCCGGCTCAAACCACAGCAGAAAATCAATGCCCTGCTTTTCACATTCTTCTCCCAGCACCTCGATGCCGTTCGGCCAATTGACGGGATTCGCCTCCCATGTGCCGGTGTGATCCCAGTGATAGTCGCAAGGATACCATCCGGCGTCCAGCCACCATATATCGGGTTTAAGACCCTTTTCGAGATAGGTGTGCAGAGCCTTGAGCTGTCCCTGTTCGGTTGCACCGGAAAATTCAGGCTTACCGCCCTCGCCGAAAAGGTGGAGGCAGAGCTTTGGATGAAGTACACTGCCGTCGCGGTCCTTCGGGAGAATGTGTTTCATATAAAATCTTCTCCACATATTGCGGGCGTGATGCTCGTCTCCCGCATAGCTTTCGATGTTTACCCTTGGGGTGCGGAAGATTTCGCCCGGCTTTAAATACAGGTTGCATCTTTTTTGACCGAAGCCCACATTAACGCCGCCGTCGGTTTTTTCAAAATCGGCCGTCCACCGACCGCTCCAGCCGACGGCAATGTTATATCCGCCCTCCCTGCCGTGCAGTCTCATGTAGGGAGCCGCACCGGCGCAGGGAGTGCCGCTTGCGTTGGGGCACAGCTCAAATTTTTCCGAAAGATCACGCTCAAAAAAGCTGTAGCCCTGAACACTCAGGTCGTCGCCGTTTGAATAGGTCAGCGAAAGGCCGTCGCCGCAAAGGACTCCGCTTGCAATGCGTATATCCGAAAGGATTTTTGAGCTTTCGTTCGATACGTTTTCAAAATAGGCTACCCATTCGGTCATAGGAAAGTCTTTGTATTCCTTATATTCTACCCGTATCTCAAGGCTGTCGAGGCGGGCAGATACGCAGGTCAGGGTAAAATTTGAATCTATTCTGCGGAAGGTCTCTTTCGGGCTCATATCCTCGGAAAATCCGCGGTAATTTTTGCCGCCGTAGCAAAAGCTTAATGGAATGTCGTAAATTCCCTTATAGGTCAGATTGCCGCAAAGAGCGGCCATATCGGCGGCGGTGGTTTTGTGATCTGTAATTTTCATTTTTTCTCCTTTTAAAAACTGCCCCAACCGGGGCAGTGCGTTCAAAGAGCAGTATTGGTTTCTCGCATAAAAATCCCTTATGCTTTTGTCAAAAAGCCTTGCAAGGCAGGAGCCTTGCTTCATTTTTTGCCTTCTGCATTAAAAATTTTTATAGCTGTGAAACTGCAAAACTGCCCTTTTAACACTCTGCCGAAGGGTTAAGGCAGTGTAAAAAAATCAGTCTTTGATTGCTTCGAAGAAAACGACGGCGGCCGAGCGCTTGTCGAGGGTGATCTCGATGCCCTTTGCAAGCTCTTTGCCCGAAATGACCTTGGTTTCGCCGGTCTTGGTGTTTTCAACCTTGTAGTCCTTGGTCTCGTCAAGGGTGAGCTTTGCGGTGAAGGAAGGCTCCTTTACCTGGGTGTTGCGAAGCACCTGGAAGAACCCGCTGCACTCATCGGGATTATAGAATTCCATTGCATAATAATCCTCGGGATTCTTGCGGCAGACGGTGAGGGGATAATAATCGGCCTTGGTCATAATTGCGGCCGCTCTGCGCCAGATGGGATGCATATGGCGGGCAAGATCAAACGCCTCCTCGGGGGCGTTCCACTCGATCATGTCGGTGAGAGCGGGAGCCATAGCTGCCTGATACGCGAATTCGTCCACCGGACGGCCTGCATTGGGCTGATAATAAAGTCCCTCGGGGTTGTCCCAGCTCATATTATGGGCACGGAAATAGGGAATCCACTCGAACATATAGCGGTGCTGTTTCTGCTTAACGGGATGTACGCCGTATTCCACGTCGGTATAGTGCAGCGGAACGGCGCGGCGAAGTGTCTCGGGGTCGTTTCTGCGGCCGCCCGAAGCGCAGGAGTCTATCCAAAGGCCGGGGTTGCGGAGAATAATCTCGTCCCAAAGCTTGTAATATCCTTGAATGTGGAGGTTTTCGATTGCACCGATTCTGTCCTCGGTCTCGTGGAATTCCCAGGAGGGACGGGGGTCATAGTTGAAGTCCTGACGGTAGATGTTAACGCCCGACTCCTTGATTATCTTGTTAATGCGCTCGGTCATCCATTCGAGAGCCTCGGGATTGGCATAGTTGAAGAGAATGTTGGGGTCATTGGGATCGGCGCGGCGGAGCAGCCACTCGGGATGGTTCTGATCGAGCCATGTGCCTGCCACAACGCGCTCGGGCTCAAACCAAAGCAGCAGCTGAATGTCGTTCTTTTTGCATTCCTCGCCGATGGGAGCAAGGCCGTTGGGGAAGTTTGCCTTGTTGACTTCCCATG
>CAJJNV010000013.1 GCA_905193225.1 uncultured Oscillospiraceae bacterium
TCTGTTGCTTAACCATAGCGTACATATCCGAACACGCCTGAAACGGCCTATCAATGGTGCTTTTCGGATTGTCGTCGTCCAGTAGCGATAAGCCTTATGAACTCCTCCGCACCGAAAATCCCTCATTACTACACTCATTTCAGGTCGAAGAATTTTGTCGGTAAGAAAAATGCTCAGATACAAGGCAAAAGCGCAGTTCATCCTATCGGATTAACGAGCATTTTAACGCAGTATATGGGGATTTTTCTCCGCCAAAATCGCGTTCGTATGTGTGTGCTATGGTTAACCTTTAAGTTTAAACTCTGTAAGCCTTTGTCCGATCCTGCCCGTTTCTTATTATGGCCGAGGTGCCCGGCGCGCGGTCTCACATTTTTCCACAAAAAACTCCGCCAAAAAAACGCAAAAAAATAACAGGTTGGGAAAAAGGTGCTTTGCGATAAAGCGGTTTTTCTCAACCTGTTTTAAATCTGATTGATGGGATGCCGTACCTTCCGATTTTGTCGGTTGGTTCAGCCTGTCGGTCGGGTTATAAAGATACGCGGGTTTCCGGCGGTCTGTCGGTTTTCCGTTCGCCTGCCATCTGTTGCTTAATGCTTATTTTGCATAATCAACGGCGCGGCTTTCGCGGATGACGTTTACCTTAACCTGACCGGGATAGTCAAGCTCATTTTCGATCTTTTTGACGATATCCCTGGCCGTAATGACCATCTGATCGTCGGATATGACCTCTGGCTTGACCATTATGCGCACCTCGCGGCCGGCCTGAATGGCGTAGGAGGATTCAACCCCGCTAAAGGAATTGGCGATCTCCTCGAGCTTTTCGAGACGCTTGATGTAGTTCTCAATATTCTCTCTTCTGGCGCCGGGACGGGCTGCCGAAATGGCGTCGGCCGCCTGAACCAGGCAGGCAATGACCGTTTTGGCTTCAACATCGCCGTGGTGGGCGTGTATTGCGTGTACCACCGCTTCGCTTTCGCGGTATCTCTTGGCCACTTCAACGCCCAGCTGAATGTGGGAGCCTTCCATCTCGTGATCAAGGGCCTTACCGATGTCGTGGAGAAGTCCTGCGCGGCGGGCAAGGGTTTCATCCTCGCCAAGCTCTGCCGCAAGCAGTCCGGCAAGATATGCAACCTCAAGGGAGTGGTTAAGCACATTTTGACCGTAGCTTGTGCGGTAGTGCAGCTTTCCGAGCAGCTTGACAAGCTCGGGATGTATGTTGTGTATTCCCACCTCGAGGATGGCGCGCTCGCCTTCCTTTTTGATGGTGTGTTCAACCTCCCGCTTTGCCTTTTCGACCATATCCTCAATGCGGGCGGGGTGAATTCGTCCGTCGGCAATGAGCTTTTCAAGGGTCAGTCTTGCGATCTCGCGGCGCACCGGTTCAAAGCAGGAAAGTGTTATGGCCTCGGGAGTGTCGTCGATAATGAGGTCAACGCCGGTGGCGGTTTCGATTGCACGGATATTTCGTCCTTCGCGGCCGATTATGCGGCCTTTCATATCATCGTTGGGCAGCGGAACCACCGAAACGGTCGCCTCGGAGGAATGGTCGGCTGCACAGCGTTGTATGCACTGGGATAAAATGTGACGGCTCTTTTCGTCCGCCTCTTCTTTGAGCTTTTGCTCGTAGTTACGGATGAGCACGGCCTTGTCGTGGTCAAGCTCGCCCTCAAGATTTTTAAGCAGGTAATCCTTAGCCTGCTCGGTGGTCAGTCCGGAAATGCGTTCGAGCATTTCAAACTGGCGTTTTTTAAGTTCCTCGGCCTCGTTCATACGGTTTTCAATTTCCTTCTGACGGGCGCGTAGAGCCTCCTCTTTCTTCTCGATGTTGTCGGTTTTCTTATCGAGAGATTCTTCCTTTTGCTGGAGCCTGCGCTCCTGGCGCTGCAGCTCGCTGCGGCGCTCGCGGTTTTCCTTTTCGGATTCGGTTCGCAAACGATGAATTTCATCCTTTGCCTCAAGAATGGTTTCCTTCTTTTTTGCTTCGGCGTTTTTGAGAGCGTCGTTAAGTATCCGCTTGGACTCTTCCTCGGCGGAACCCAAGATACCCTCGGCTTTTTTCTTGCGGTGACTTATTCCGGCAAAAAAACATACAATGCCGAGCACAAGTCCGCCGACCGCAAAGCCGATCAATAGCGATACAATGTCCATGGGTTTTTAACCTCCTATATATTAACCGCAATTTTTTCGGCAAAATTCGTCAAGATGTTTACGCCGTAAACGGGCCTGCGGTCGATGCCCGGTCAAATGGGTGCTGCGACAGAAGGGAGTATCGCCTGAACACAATTCCCGACACTACCGCAACATACATATATAATAATATAAAAAACAGAAAAAGTCAAGGAGAACAGCGGCAAATCGCACAAATTACCCTTGACTTTTTTATAGAAGTGTTATAAAATTTTGATTTTTTTGGTGTATATATGCTTTAAGGCTTTTAGAATTGCTCTTTGACGGAGGATTTTTATTGAAAGAAGCCTTACTACCCTTAAGTCAAAACTACGTTTTGCCGGCTCCTTATGCCCCGGCGCCACGGCCGGGTGGAGACTTTCAGTCTTGTTGCATTGACAAAAGCCCCACAGGTTTCGTTAAAGCCGTTAGTTGTGTGAATTGACAAATTGACATAGATGATATGGCTTAATTAAGGCCGTTTCTTTTGCTCTGCTAAGATGTTATCTTACTATTTCGCCGAAAGCACCTTCATCGGTACTTTCGGTTATTTTAACCGGCAAAATCTCGCCTTTAAGGCCGTTTTCGGCCTTTACCTTAACAGGGGTGTAATTCTCGGTGTATCCTTCAAAAAATCCGTCCTTTTGCTGCTCGAAAAGCACATTTTCGATTCTTCCGACCTGGGCGGCGAAAAAGTCTTTCGCACACTTTTCCGCAACCTTTGAAAGGGCCTTGCTTCGGGCGGTTTTCACCTGCTCATCCACCTGATTTTCCATTTGGGCGGCGGGGGTGCCCTCCCTTCTCGAATAGCAGAAGATGTGCACCTTTGAAAATCCTATTTCCTTTACAAAATCCAGTGTCTCGTTAAATTCTTCCTCGGTTTCTCCGGGAAAGCCGGTCATAATGTCGGTGGTTACTGAACAGTTTTCAAAGCGGGCGCGTATGTCGGAAATTATGCGTCGGTAGAGGGCGGTGTCGTATTTGCGGTTCATCCGTTTGAGCACGCCGTCGCTGCCCGATTGGAGCGAAAGATGAAACTGGCCGCACAGCTTTTTGACCGATTTAAGGCCGTCCAGCACCTCGGGGGTAAGCTGATCGGGCTCGAGGGAGCCCAGTCTTAACCGCTCGATACCCTCAACGTCGGCCGCCTTTACCCCGTCGGGAAGGGTCAGGCCGATGTCGCTTCCGTAGGCCGAAAGGTTTATTCCGGCAATAACCGCCTCTTTATATCCTGCCGCCGCAAAAGCGGTCAGCTCTTCTGCTATGCGCTCGGGAGGTTTTGAACGCACCCTGCCCCTTGCATAGGGTACGATGCAGTAGCTGCAAAAGCGGTTGCATCCGTCCTCGATTTTTACAAAGGCTCTCGTTCTTCCCTCAAAGCTGTGGGAGCTTAGGGGAGATATCTTTTCGTGAGGTCGGTGGGGTTTGCTTTCAACGATTTTGTCCCGATGCGCCATAAATTTTTTAACAAGGGCGGGAAGCTCGGAATTTAGGGCGTTTCCGATGATTATGTCGGCGTCGGTCAGGGTTTTGGCCTTTTCGGGACGGGCCTGGGGCATACATCCGGTGACGGCTATAACGGCGGCGGGATACTGCCGGCGCATTTTTCTTACCGTCTGGCGGGTTTTTCGGTCGCTTTCGGCCGTTACGGTGCAGGAATTTACCACGACGATGTCGGGAATGTCCTCCCCCTCGTTTACCGAAAGTATGTCGTCACAGGCAAAAAGCTCCCGCAGCGTCTCGGTGTCGTACCGATTGACCTTGCAGCCCAGGGTTTTAAAAAGCACCTTCATCTGATTTTAAGCTCCTTTGCCGAAAGAAGCTTGGGCTCCTTTTCGTCGGGGCGGAAAAGCACAAAGCGGGAGCCGATTACCTGCACCACGTCGGCGCCTGTGGCATCGGCAAGGCTGTCGGCCGCCTCTCTGGCGGTTACGGGTGAGCTTTCCAGCACACGCATTTTTATCATTTCCCGTTTTTTAAGAGCCTCGTCGGCCTGTTTTACCGTTTGGTCGGTAATTCCGCCGTGGCCTATCTGGAAAATGGTTTCGTATTTGTTGGCAATGCCGCGCAGGGCGGCTCTTTGTTTACTTGTAAGCATTGTTATCTTTCCTTGCGTTTTAATTTTTTGGAGTTGTCTGCGGAGGCGCGGCGGGCTTTTGTCCGAGATAATTTTTAAGCTCGGCAAGGCATTTGTCAAGAGCCTTGCCCCTGTGGCTGACGGCGTCCTTTTGCTCGCCTGTCATTTTGCCGAAGCTTTTGCCCTCGTATAAAAAGACGGGATCATATCCAAATCCGCCATCCCCCTCTTTTTCAAAGGCAATTCTGCCAAAGGTTTCTCCCCTGACCGTAAACTGCCGTCCGTCGGGAAAAACGCAGGCGATGGCCGAAACAAATTTTGCCCCTCTGTCGGGTTCTTTTACACCGTCAAGCTCACAAAGCAGCTTTGAAATACGCTCGTCGTCGGTGTCGGCGTATCTTGCCGAATATATGCCCGGGCGGCCTCCGAGAGCGTCGACGCACAGTCCCGAATCGTCGGCAAAGGCGGCAAGACCGCTCTGCTTGCAGGCGTATTTGGCCTTTATAAGGGCGTTTTGCTCGAAGGTTTGGCCGTTTTCAATCGCCCCTTCCATATCTATGGAAAGCTCCTTTGCAGATACGGCGCAAAGGTCCCGGGGGCTGTCCGATTGCTCGGAAAGCCGTTTTAACATTCGGGAAAATTCCTCTACCTTGTGGGAATTTCCGGTGGCAATAACAAATTTCATGAGTCTCACCTTTCCTCGGGGTCGAAGGAGGTTAAAAACAGTACGCTGCGCTCCAGCGAATCCCGCGAATTTCCCCAATCGGCGTCTTCGCCGTTGTTGCGGTAGTCAAACATATCGCAAAAGTGCTTGACATCCTTGTGAAGCTCCTCTATGGACGAAAGGGTCAGCTTTTTGGCCGCGTCCTTGAATTCCCCTTTAAATCTGCGGCCCATTTTTTTGTCGGCCGCGGCGGTAAGCTCATAATAATGCTTTAAACAGAGTGTTTCCTGCTGTTCAAAAAGCTTGCGGAAGTCCATATCGGCCTCGTATTTTTTTATGGTGTTGGAAATGAGAGAGGCCATATTGCGTTCCACCTCGTCGCATATAAAGCAGCTGTCCTTTTCGGCCGATTTAAGGGGAGATTTAAGGTTCTTTTCCACCTCTTTTAAATGGCTTTCGAGCATAAGAGCCACCGAAAGCCGCCGCTGCTGCTTAAGTATCATTTTAAAGTGACGAAAGCAAAAGCCCTTTTGATTGGTTACCTTTCTAATCTCCGGCTCCATCATCGCTGCGCCGGTTATGTAGTCGGCCATACGCTTTTCGAGCATATCTCTCATTCGGCAGACGGGGCAGCCCTCTTTAGGCTCAAAAACCTCCTCAACGGGTATCGAGCAAATATCCGATCTCATAAGATCACCTCGTTTTGAAGTAGGATAAAAATGTGTTAAATATATTTTTTGCTTTTAAATCGGTTGGCAGATTTTATCAAAGCAATGCGGCGGTGGCCGGTGGGTGCCTTTTAAAGATCACCGTCGTAAAGGGTGGCGGCAAGCACCGCCTTTATGGTGTGCATACGGTTTTCGGCCTCGGTGAAAACCACCGAACGGGGGCTTTCAAACACCTCGTCGGTGACCTCCATTTCCTCTCTGCCGAATTTTTCGCACATTTCCTTTCCGACAGAGGTGTTCTTATCGTGGTAGGAGGGCAGGCAGTGCATAAACACGCCGTCCTCGGCCGCAAGGCTCATAATTTCCGAATTGACCTGATAGGGTGCAAGATCGTTGTTTCTCTCCTGCCACACCTCTACCGGCTCGCCCATAGAGACCCATATGTCGGTGTAGATGACGTTTGCGCCTTTGGCCGCAGCCCTCGGGTCGGTCTCGAAGGTTATGCTGCCGCCGTTTTGGGCTGCAAGGGCCTTGCACTGCTCGATAAGATCTGCTTCGGGCATATACTTTTCGGGACAGCAGCCGACAAAATCCAGTCCCATTTTGGCGCAGCCCACCATCAGGGAATTGCCCATATTGTATCTGGCATCGCCCATATAGACAAATTTAATGCCCTTAAGACGGCCGAAAATCTCCTTAACGGTCAGAAAGTCGGCAAGTATCTGGGTGGGGTGAAATTCGTTTGTAAGGCCGTTCCACACGGGAACGCTTGCATAATCGGCCAGCTGTTCGACAATTTTCTGACCGTGGCCTCTGTATTCGATGCCGTCGAAAATTCCCGAAAGAACACGGGCTGTGTCGGCGATGCTTTCCTTTTTGCCGATCTGGGAGCCTGTGGGATCGAGATAGGTGGTTCTCATTCCGAGATCCCCCGCAGCCACCTCAAAGCTACACCTTGTGCGGGTGCTGGTTTTTTCAAAGATAAGGGCAATGTGCTTTCCCTTTAAAACATCGTGGGAGATGCCCTCTTTCTTTTGCTTTTTAAGCCGCGCCGCAAGGTCGATGAGATATCCGATCTCCTCTGACGAAAAATCCAGCAGCTTTAAAAAGTCTCTTCCCTTTAAATTGTACATAATATCCTTCCTTTCGGGAGATTGTTTATATTTCAAAATCGGTTTTTGATGATTGCTTAACTTTTGACGGGTTTTGCGGCCGAAAAAAACGCTTTAAAAAATGTTTCACGTGAAACATTGATCGCCGGGACCCGCATTTTTGCTGGGCAAATCGACATTCGACCGTACACTTTTCGGCCGTTTTTGCAAATTCAAATCGGGGCTTTAACCGTCGGTTTTTATCGGCTGATTTTATTGCTGATAATTGTTTTTTTGCCGATTTAATTGCTGACCATCGGCCTTTTCGGGTTTGAAACGGTATCTGCGTAACCTTTCCGGCAGGCCTTAAAACTGAGAATGATAATCTTCATTGTCCTTTTTCTTTTTGATCTCCCTGCGCCTTGTGGCTATGGCAAAGACCGCCACCCCGATTATGGCAACCACCACCGCCACAATGGCAATGGTCGAGTATCTTACCCTCGCATCGGCCTGTTCCTGGGTCTCGGTGTTGGAAATGGTCTTTGTTATATATGCCGTATCGAAAATCGACCGGGCCTGAGCCTTGTCCTCATCGGTCATGCCGGGAGCGTAGTACATAACGGAATACTGCAGGCCGTTTTTGACGGTGGTCATAAATATGGTGTCGGTGGTTCTGCTGCCCGAGGAGGCAAGCTCGATGTATATGTAGTGGCCGTCCCCCTGGTCGACCTCGGTTTTGGAGGTTACCTCATAGCCGTTGCCGTTGAAGGAGGATACAAGGGTTTTGTAAACCTCCACGATTCTGTCGCTGTCGGAGGCTTTAAGCTCCCATATGTCGATGGTGACCTCGCTGCCGAATATGGCCACGCTGCAGGTGCGCCCCTTTTCGTCCTTGGCATAATAAACGCCGCCGTCCTCATTCTTAAAGGCGGTGAGTACATCCGGATCTATGTTGTATTCCGAAAGGGCAGGATCGTCGGTCGAAAGATTGGCCATTTCAAAGACCCTCATACTTTCGGGAAAGGAAATTTTAAAGTAGCTTTCGGCGTCCTCATACTGGGTCATCCCGCAGGACGAAAGGCAAAGCAGCATCACCGCCGCCGTCAGCAGACATAAAAATCGTTTCATTTTTTAAAGCTCCTTTCGAGTTTTAAAAGGTTTTCTTGGTTTCGTATGGATTGTGTATAGGGTCTATTGCCAATGCACAAGACGGAAAGTATTAACCAAGCCTACGCGCCGAGGCCGTCAGCCAAGGCTGACCGGAGAGCGGCCTTCCTGCAAAACCGCCGCTTACAAGAAGCAGTTGGCTTTCCGCTTTTAAAAAGAAAGGCGAAACATTGCGCTCTCCGGTCTCGGCAGAGCCGAGACGGCATCGGCGCCCGTGCGCCCCATAAAGCCGCCGTCAACACGCGTGTCTGAAAAACATTACAGCCGTGCGCTGCCCTTCCCGTTAACCTCGGCATAATATTCCTGCTTGTTTTCATACATTCTCTGCTCGGCCGTGCGGAGGAGCTGTTCAAGGTTGTCGCATTTTTGCTCAAAAGCCGCGCCCACCGACAAGCTTATTTCCTTCCGAGCCGCCTGCTCTTTAAGGCTTTCCAGCTTTTTATCAAAAACATCCTTCTCTATGGGCTGAGCCAACACCACAAACTCATCTCCGCCTATGCGGTAGCTTTGACCGGGAAACAGCCCCTTTATTATGTCGGCCGCCGTGCAGATGTATCTGTCTCCCTCGGTGTGGGATTTAAGATCGTTTATGCGCTTGAGCCCGTTCATATCAACATAAATCGCACCGACATTTTCAAGGCTCGGCCCCGAAAGGCGGTTGATCGTTTCTATGTATTTGTTGCGGTTAAACAGCGAGGTCAGCAGATCCTGATAGCTTAGCTGCTTTAACTGCTCCCGCTGCACCGCGATTTCGGTGTTTCGCTGTTCGAGAACGTGAAGCGCCCGCAAATTCCAAAGGAAGATAATGAGCATTGCGGCAATCTCGACTCCCGCCGTAACAAAAAGCAGAGCCTTCATATAGTTGAAGGTTTTAAAGATAACGTCGTCCTGAACGAAAAGCATCATTTGCCAGTTGTAAATGCCAAGGGGTGTGTAATACATATATATGGTTTTGCCGTTGGTTTCCGATTTAAAGGCGATAATGCCGGTTTTAAGATTTTTTGTTTCCTCTTTAAGGTCGATGTTCTCATAGCCTCGGGCACGCTGCCGTTCCTCGGTCTCGTAGGCATTGCCGAGCTCGCCGTGCCAGCTGTCCATAATATAGTTGCCGTCGTAGCTGTCGACGACGCAGTAGAAGGATTCATTTCTGTAAATACGGGAAACGAAAAGATCATCCAGACCCTGTACATCGATAACGCCGATAAGCACGGCCGACGAGCCGCTTTGGTCGCTTATGGGAATGAAATAGTAAAGACATTCCTCTCCCGAAATAAAATCGGTCAAGCGGTGGGATATGTGTTCGCCCTTTTCAAAAAGCGTCTCATAATTCGAGGTGGCATTGCCGGCAAGGTCGCTTCCGTTTGTTACAAACGAGCCGTCCGGGAAAAGCACATCTATGCGGGAATAAAAGGTGGAGCTTTTAAGCTTGTCGATGTGCAGAGAAACCATCTGACGACGGTCGAGATTGTTGTCGACCGAAAGCAGCTCGCCGATGGCGCGGAGCTTTTCTATTTCATCGTCGAACTTTGCGGTTATTTCATTATTAAAGGTGGAGACATATTCCTTAAGTCTATCAAAGCATCGCTGCTTTTCATAGGAAATTATTCTATAGTATAACCCCACGGTCAGGGATATCATAATGCAGGTTATGCAGATTATGGGGAGCAGCTTTTTTACCTTGTTCATTATTTTCACCTTATATATATTTTTTTGCAAAGGGGAAATTGCCGCTTTTCACCCGCCGGGCACCGATTTATACGAAGGCCCGAAAGGCCGATCGTTCAGAATGCAGGGGAAAAACGGCGGCACAAATAAAGCTATGTCATCCTTCATTATACATATAAACTGTAAATTTTTCAAGGGCAAAAAGCCTTTAAAAGCGGTTGTCCGAAACATTTATACAATTGCACAAAAAAAGGCCGTCTTTGGAGAAAATGACGGACAGACCGCGTAAAGCCGCAGCCCGAAAAAAAGCAAAAAACGGCGGCCGAAAAATTCCGACCGCCGAAAAAAATATGAAAAGAAATGTCTGCAAAAAAACGCCTTAAATCCGCAATTTCCGAAACGGCAAAAAGCCTGTTAAAAGGGCCACACCCCTATTATGCGGGCGGAAATAAACATCGCCGCAACCGGGATTATGCTTCCGAGAAGAAGCTGGACGGGAGTATGGCGTTTGATTTTAAGAGAAGCCCAAACCACCGCGCCGAGCAGTCCGTAAAGGGCAATGTAGGGGAGGCCGAGCACATATATCATCATGGCAATGGGTCCCGACACACCGCAGGCGTGTCCGCTGGCCTTAACGCCGAATACAAAGGACGAAAGGGCGATGGAAACTCCCGAAAGCAGATATGTCATAAATATGAGCAGCTCGATCCTCCCGGCGCCGAAAAGCACCGACCCGAGAATGCCGGCAATATATCCCACTACCGAAAAAACAATGGCAAGATTTCTCTGGCCGTCTCTGCCCTTTTTGCGAAGGGCGGGAATGATGGCCGAAACGGGATATGAAATCAGCGGAAAAACGGTCAGGACGCCCAGGGCGTAAAGATAGTGGCCAAGTCCCAAATAGGAATCGGGACGGGCAAACCATATGACCGTCAGCATAAGTGCGGCCATAAAGGGAGCGACCGTGATGACCCTTACGATTTTTGCGATTACGGCCTCTTTGATGATTTTGCGGTCGGAAGCTTGGGTCTCTTTTGTTTTATTATCGCCTTTTTCGGCAATTTGAATATTTGTTTTCTCCGGCATACTGAAAACCTCCCAAAACGAACAATGAATTTTTTAAATTTATTTTTGCAATACTTCAAAACAATTTATCTGTGCGGCGGGGAACGGTTTTCCCTCCCGCCCTGTCTGCCGTTATTCTATCCTGTGACTGTCCGTTTGTCACCCTATCGGCACTTCAAATTCTCCTACGAAAGATTTTTGCCCGGTAGAGTTTTAAAAAAATTTCTCTACCCACGGTAGAAAACCGCATAAAAACGGGGGTTTTAGGGGGGTTGATTTTTGAGGAGCGATGGTTTATAATAAAGGTATGAATGAAGAAACTTTAAGAAAAAACATCTCGCAAAAAATCACTTTTTACAGAAAGGCGGCCGGCCTGACCCAGTTGGAACTTGCCGAAAAACTCAATTATTCGGATAAATCGGTTTCAAAATGGGAGAGGGGCGACGGGCTGCCCGACATAACCGTGCTCAGCAATATGGCCGAGCTTTTCGGAATTTCGGTGGACGATTTTATATCCTCGGCTGCTCCCAAAAAGCCCATTAAGCTGACCAAAAAACACACCCTTGTCCCTGCTCTTTCGGTGGGGCTTGTTTGGCTTACGGTGACCTTTATTTATTTCGTGCTGGCGGTGGCCGCTCCCGACCTGTCGAGAAAGTGGCTGGTTTTTATATACGGCTGCCCGGTCAGCTTTATCGTCACCACCGTTTTCAGCTGCCTGTGGTGGAAAACCCTCTATCGAATTCTTTCCATCAGCGGCATAATCTGGACTCTTGCCGCCTGCATCGACATCACCCTTAAAATTCCTAACATATACCTTATATATGCCGTGGCGGCGGTGTTTCAGATATTGGTTTTTCTTTGGTTTTGGCTTATGTCCGACCGCCGGAAAACCGGGAAATAATTTCAAAGGAGCCATATGAAAAGTATGAAAAAACTTTTTTGTGCCATACTTGCCCTTTGTTTGTCGTCGGCCCTTGTGCTGTCGGCTTTTGCCGAAACAGTGGTCGCAGCGGGGGGTATAACGGTCCGTTTTTCCGATGTTTTCACGGTTTTCACAAAGGACAATGTTGAGGATAAGGCCGATCGCGCGGCCGAGCTTTCGGAGGATTTTTCCGAGCTTAAAGGCAAGCTTTCAAAGGACTATCTTTTCTACGCCGTCGCTCCCGATATGGGTTGGACGGTTTTTATGACCGCAGGCGAGACCGACGTTTCAAAGGCCATCGTGGATCTGGCCGATTATTCCGATGGGCAAACGGCCGAGCAGGCCCTTATCGGCGGCATAAAGGATCGGGCATCGGAGGTTAAGGAAATAAGAAAGGGCGCAGCCCTCTTTTTAAAACTGACCTTTAAAAAGGAGCAGGATGCAGGCGGTGCAAACGGACAAATCGGCTCGGGAGGTCAAAGCGGTACTGCCGACGGCGGTAATACCGGCAGCATTTCCGGAGGAACACCCGGCAGTTCTGCCGATGGCACGTCCGGCAGCGGCACAGGTGATCAAAGCGCAGCCTCGCAAGGTGCAGCCTCTCAAAGTGCAGGCACAGCCGGCGCATCCCTGTCTACCGCAGCCGGCACCGACAACCGCATTATGTATGTAACGGTTATGAACAGCAAGGTTTATACCCTTGTTTTCATTGAGCAATCGGCCGAGCTTTCAAAAAACGCATCCGATTCGGCCGAATATATTTTCAATTCCCTTGAATATACGGTTGATTCCGAAGTGGCACGGGTCAAGGAACATAAAAAAACAACCTTCAACATTCTGCTTGCCGTTTGCGCGCCCCTGGCCGCAGTGGCGGTATTCTTCATTATCCGCTCGATAAAAAGGGATGTGGAAAGGGCAAAGCAGGAGCAAAACCTGAGAAAAAATATGAGAAAAAAGCCGAGGAGATAGTATGGAATTTTTGGACAGCCGCGTGCTTTTGTCGGCGGCCGAGAATCTCGGCATTGAAATAAACGATGGGCAGCTCGAAAAGCTTGAAATTTACGCGCGCCTTTTGTGTCAGTGGAACGAGAAGATGAATCTGACCGCCATAACCTCTCCCGAGGGCATTGCCCTGCTCCATTTTGCCGACAGCCTGACGCTGCTTCGCACGGCGGATTTTAAGGAGGGGGCAAGCTTTGCCGATGTTGGCACGGGGGCGGGATTTCCGTCGATTCCCCTTGCCGTAATGCGGCCGGATATGCGCTTTACCCTTATCGACAGCTTAAATAAGCGGCTGACCTTTCTCGATGCGGTAAAAAGCGAGCTTGGTCTTAATTTTGAAACGGTGCACGGCCGGGCCGAGGAACTGGGACGGGCGGTCGAGTTTAGGGAAAAATTCGATTATGCCTCCGCCAGAGCGGTGGCGGGACTTAACGTGCTTTGCGAATACTGTCTGCCCTTTGTAAATTTAGGCGGAAGCTTTTTGGCCATGAAAGGCCCTTCGGGAAAAGAGGAGGCAAAGCAGGCCGAGAGCGCGGTAAAAATTCTCGGCGGAAAAATCGGTGGGATAAAGGAATTTTCCTTGGAGCAAAACGCCCGACAGGTGGTTGTTATCGAAAAGACTTCTCCAACCCCCGCAAAATACCCCCGCCAATCGGGTAAGATAAAGAAAGCACCTCTTTGAGAGGTTTTAATATTATAAGAAAACCCTCCCTGCGACTGTAAAGCCGTAAGGAGGGTTGTTTGTTTTTTGCAGTTATTCATCCAGCTTGAGGACGGCCATAAAGGCTTCCTGTGGGACCTCCACCGAGCCGAGGCTGCGCATGCGCTTCTTGCCTTCCTTCTGCTTTTCAAGCAGCTTTTTCTTTCGGGTGATGTCGCCGCCGTAGCACTTGGCAAGCACGTCCTTTCGCATGGCGCGGATGGTCTCTCTTGCAATGACCTTGCCGCCCACCGCCACCTGCACCGGCACCTCGAAAAGCTGACGGGGAATGTTATCCTTAAGCTTCTCGGCAATTCTGCGGGCGCGCTTATAGGCACTGTCGGCGTGGACGATAAAGGACAGAGCGTCCACTATCTCGCCGTTAAGCAGCACGTCAAGCTTGACAAGCTTTGATGGCATATAGCACTTTGGTTCATAGTCGTAAGAGGCATATCCCTTTGTGCGGGATTTGAGAGCGTCGAAAAAGTCATATACGATTTCGTTTAAGGGCATTTCATAGTGGATATCGACGCGGTTGGTGGAGGGGTACTGCATATCGCTGAAAATTCCCCGCCGCTCCTGACAAAGATCCATAATGGCTCCCACATAATCGGTGGGGCTGAATATGTGCACGTCGCAGACCGGTTCTTCGGCCGATTCGATGGTTGCGGGATCGGGGTAGTTGGTGGGATTGTCGATGGAAATTGTGGTTCCGTCGGTTAGATTGATTTTATAAACAACGCTGGGAGCGGTGGTGATGAGATCGAGGTTGTATTCTCTCTCGAGCCGCTCTTCGATTATTTCCATATGAAGAAGTCCGAGGAATCCGCAGCGGAAGCCAAAGCCGAGCGCCGCCGAGGTTTCGGGTTCAAAATGCAGGGAGGCGTCGTTTAGCTGAAGCTTTTCGAGGGCCTCGCGAAGGTCGGTATACTGGGCGCCGTCGGCGGGATAAACGCCGCAGAATACCACCGGATTGACGGCGCGGTAGCCTTCAAGCGCCTTGTCGGCCGGACGCTCGACTCCGGTTATGGTGTCGCCCACTCTGGCCTCGCTGACGGTTTTTATGGAGGCGGTAAAATAGCCAACCTCGCCTGCCGTAAGCTTATCGCAGGGCATAAAGCTTCTGGCGCCCTTTCTTCCCAGCTCGACGACCTGGAACTCGGCGCCGGTGGCCATCATTTTAACGGCCATTCCGTTTTTGATGGTGCCGCTGACCACGCGGAAATAGGTTATGACTCCCTTATAGGGATCGTAGTAGGAGTCAAAAATCAGCGCCTTTAAGGGAGCTGAGGAATCGCCGGTGGGAGCGGGGAAATCGGTGACGATGCGTTCGAGCACTTCCTTTATGTTGATGCCTGCCTTGGCCGAAATGCGGGGGGCCGACATACCTTCGATGCCGATTATGTCCTCGATCTCGTGAGCCACCCTGTCGGGGTCGGCGGCGGGTAGGTCAATCTTGTTGATGACCGGGAGGATTTCAAGGTCGTGGTCGGCGGCAAGATAGGTGTTGGCAAGGGTCTGAGCCTCTATTCCCTGGGAGGCGTCCACCACAAGCACCGCTCCTTCGCAGGCGGCAAGGGAACGGGAAACCTCATAGTTAAAGTCAACGTGGCCGGGAGTGTCGATGAGATTAAGCTCATAGGTTTGTCCGTCGTCGGCCTTGTAATAAAGGGTGACGGCGTGGGCCTTTATGGTAATGCCTCTTTCCCGTTCGAGGTCCATACTGTCGAGCAGCTGATCCTCCATATCGCGCAGGGCCACCGTGTCGGTTATTTCGAGCATACGGTCGGCCAGGGTGGATTTACCGTGGTCGATGTGGGCGATTATACAAAAATTTCTGATGTTTTGCTGTGGAACTTTCAAAGCTTATTCTTCCTTTTTCGGATGGTTGGATTTTGGCTTGTTTTCGGCAGGTCGGCCCTTCCATCGGCAGAGCGATCGGCTGACGGATAAGCGGTCGGCCGGCAGATGAGTGATCGGTTGGCAGATGAGCATATTGATTGATCGCCCGATGGGATGGATGAATGACCGATTGCAAAAGATTGCCGATCGGCGTGTTTTTTGCTGCGCCGCCGGAGGACGGTTATTTTGTAAAGGCGTCCTTGATGGTCTCGATAAGCTCGGGAGCCATGGTGATTGCCCGTTCGGCCGCGCCCATTGGCATTGTCGAAGCCAGGTTCAGAATGCTGACATTGCCTTTATTTATGCACACAAAGCATACCGGTGTAACGGTTAATCCGCCGCCGCCCGCTCCGCCGAAGGATATGCCGGCAGGGGATTTTTCGGTGGGAAGATCGCTTCCGCCCGAGGCAAATCCGCAGGAAACGCGGGAAACGGGAATTAAGGTAATATCGTCGGAAACAACTATCTTGTCGCCTACCACAAGGCCGGTGTCGGCCAGAGCGCGCATTTTGTCGACGGTTATGTCGAGTATGCTGCCCACCTTGCTTTTGGTCGAGCGTTCCTTGGCTGCTGCTCCGTTTTGGCGGGCAGTGTTTGCCGCAGTGTTTGCGGATGCGCCGTCGGCAGGTCTTGCGGACTTATCGTGAGCGCCCGCAGCGCCGTTAAAGCGGCCTTCGTTTTTCTTTTGTTTCATATTTACTCACCTTTTTTCGGAATTTTCGTTATATGAATCTCGTGGTCGGAGGTTTGTTTATAATTTTGACGGGGGTTAGAATGCAGCCTTAAATGCCGCCTTAGTTGTCGGACGGGGTATCGTCGGCAGCGGTACTGTTGTTATCGGTGTTGTCGGCAGTGATGTTGTCGGCAGCGGTGCTGCCGTTATCGTTGCCCTCTGCGGTTGTGTTAGTGCCCTTTGAGGGTTTATCGGCGCCGTCGGAATGTGTCCGGTCGCTTGCGAAGTCCTCAAGGGTCGGTTCCTCCACCGTGGTCTTGGCGCTTGTGTTTTCAAAGCCTTTGGCCGCTTCCTCCTCGGGAAGGGCGGGAAGCTCGGAAAGATCTGAAAGGCCGAAACACCGCAAAAACGTGTCGGTGGTTCCGTAAAGAATGGGTCGGCCGGGAAGATCAAGACGGCCGCATTCCTCAATAAGCCCTTTGAGCACGAGGGAGGACATAACTCCCGAGCAATCCACGCCGCGCACCTGCTCAACATAGGCCTTTGTTACCGGCTGATTGTATGCCACAACGGCCAGCACCTCAAAGGCGGCCGACGAAAGGGGGGTGGAACGGCGCAGTTCAAAGACCGTGCGGATAGGTTCTTCAAACTGTTTTTTGGTGGCCAGCTGATAACCGTCCGAAAGCTTTAAAAGCTCTATGCCGCTGTCTTTTGACGAAAGCTTTTGCTCAAGAAGGACGGCGGTTTTTTCAACGTTTTGCTCCGAAAGCTCCAGCGCGGCGGCGATTCGGGCGGCGGGAACGGGCTCGCCCCCTGCAAAAAGTATTGCCTCAAGGGCGGGAATATATTTTGAAAGATCCATTATTTTTCCTTTCCGACCATTTTTAAATCGTCGTTTTGGTCGATGGCAATTCTGCCTCCGCGGATGAGCTCGAGAATGGCGAGGAAGGTGGCCACCGCTTCGGATTTGGATTTAACGCTGCTGAACATACTTTTGTATTTAACCTTGACCCCGCTGAAAAGACGGCGGATGACATAAACTATCTTGGCCGAGACGGGAATGACCGGCTTTTTGACCAGCGGCTCAAAGGCGGTTGCGGGAGGCGGAAGCCGCCGCTGTCCTCTGCCCACCGCAGCAAGATACCAGTGGGAAAGCACCCGGCGGTCGTGGGTGAGAAGGTAGGTTTGATCCACCGAGGGCATGGTGGGCTGCCGGATGAATTTTCCGAAGCCGTCGGCGATTTTTGAAAGCTCGCCGGAAAGAAGCTTTACCGTGCGGTATTCGATAAGCTCGCCCGACAGCTTGTCTTTAAGTTCTTCCGATTCCTCGTCTTTGGGAAGCAGGGAAACCGATTTGATGTAGACAAGGCGGGAGGCCATTTCAAGAAAGTCACTGGAGACGTCCATGGACTGTTCCTTCATTTGATTTATGCAGTCGAGGTATTGTTTTACAAGCTCGCAGATGTTGATGTCGTATATGTTGAGCTTGTTTTTGGCTATCAGGTGAAGGAGCAGGTCGAGAGGGCCTTCAAAGGCGTTCAGCTTATAAGAAAGCTTGTCCATTTTAACCTCCGAAGGGCAGCGCCGTAAAGGCGTTGAGTGCGTTGTATATAGATGTCGTAAGATATGAAAGGGGATAATCGAGTACGCCGAAAACCACAATGGCGATGAGAATGAAGGAAATGTATCGCTCGTAGGCCATAATTTTGTAGTAAATGCGGTCGGGCAAAAGGGCGGTCAGCAGGCGGGAACCGTCAAGCGGGGGGATGGGAATGAGGTTGAATACTGCCAGTGCAATGTTGATCTGTGCCAAATAGACGAAGAAATATTGCAGGATCAGATAGATGGTAATGGCTGTTTGTGTTACCGCCCATGAGCCGCGGGTAAAATAGACCAGATTGGAAAAGAAAAGGGATATTGCGGCGGCCAGCAGGTTTGAAACCGGGCCTGCCAGCGCCGTAAGGGCCATTCCGCCCTTGGGATTTCTGAAGTTTCTCGAATTTACCGGTACGGGATTTGCCCAGCCGAAGCCTACCGCCATAATGAGAGCGGCGCCTATCCAGTCGATGTGGCGGAAGGGATTTAGGGAGAGACGGCCCATATTCTTTGCAGTGGGATCGCCCAGCTTATAGGCGGCAAAGGCGTGGGCACATTCGTGAAACGGGGTGACAAGGAATATGACCATTGCCGCCGAAAGCACATAGGCAACGGCGCTTAAAACATCGAAGGTGCCTGTTCTTAAAAATTTTGATATGATTGAAATAAGTCCCATAGCTTTTATCCTTTTTAAAAATATGTTGCGCAGCAAAAAAGCGCGAAAATGGGTTGACAGGTTAAACCGCCGTTTTGCGGGCGGAAAAAAAGGTTTTTCTTTAAAAGGGGCGGTGGATCGTATCGGCGATCGGAAAAACCACGAGGGTAAAATCCACCACGTTACAGAAATCATTATACTAAATATTGCCCGAAAATACAAGGGGAATCGGTAAAAGTTAAAAATTTGTTCAGGGCGGCGGGTGATAAAGACAGGGCTTTGATCAGAGAAAAGAGGTTGGTTTTTACAAAGCCCGATGGTGTACTGCGCCCTCCGTTCTCGGCTTTTCTGAGAAAGCCTGAGCGTTCCGGCGTCCGCAAGGTGTGAGTCTTTATCCCTGCGCACCGACAGAGAGCCTTTTGTTTGTTCGTTGACGGGGAGACACTATGCAGTGGATTTGCAGGGCTGCGGGCGGGAATTTGCGGGCATGAATGAAAACATTTTGTTAAGCCTCTTGACATTTTTTTGTGGGTTTGTTATATTTAAGGTAGAGAAATTTTCTTTACGGAGGTATTGTTATGATAGAAAAAAGACTGTTTTGGGGAATCGCTGTTGCCACCGTCATTATTGCCATTGCCGGTACGGTTGCATACTTCGTGACCAAGTTCTGCCGCGACCGCAGAGAGGACGATTTTGACGATTTCTTTGATTGCGATTGCTGCGACGACGATTGCTGCTATTGCGACCACGACGACATCGAGCAGGCCGAAGAAGCCGCCGAAGAGGTTGCCGAGGAAGCTGAGCAAGAGGCAGAGCAGGAATAATTCCTCGATCTTTGATCTTTGCGAAAAAATAAAGACCTGCGGGGTTGGACGGTTGTCTTTTCCCGCAGGTCTTTTTTATTGTTTTTTTGCGTTTGGTCGATTTTTTCAGACGGCTTTTGCCGCGGATTTTTGACTTGAATTTTCCTACATTAAAAACCGTTTCTTAAAATTCCCATGGCTTAAAATTTCCTCTTTACTTAAAAATCTCTGCTGACTTAGTAATCCCGCCGATTTAAAAATCATCACCGAGAGTTTTTACAAGCTCGACAAACTGCCGCGCCGCACGTGCCGATCGGCCGCCTTTTTTAAGGGCGTATTGCTCGGCCTTTGCAAGAAGACTGTTTGTTACAGGGACACCCTGCTTTTGCGCCACCGAAGCCACAATGTCGAGATAGAGGGGTTTTGAGGGCTTTTCAAAAAGAATGCTCAGCGAGAAGCGCTGGGAAAGAGACATAAGCTCGGCCGCGGTATCGGCGGCGTGGATGTCGTCTCCCTGTCGGTCGGAAAAGCTTTCCTTTATGAGATGACGGCGGTTGCTGGTGGCGTAAATGACGGCGTTTTCAGCCCTTGCCGAGGCCGATCCTTCGAGAGCGGCTTTTAAAGCGCCGAAGGCGTCGTCGTTTTTGTTAAAGGAAAGATCGTCGATAAAAATGATGAATTTAAGGGGATTTTTCGACAGCAGCCCCATAAGCTTCGGCAAAAGCTCAAGCTGATGCTTTTTAAGCTCCACAAGGCGCACGCCCTCGCCGAAAAATGCATTTGCCACCGCCTTCACAGTGGAGGATTTGCCGGTTCCCGCGTCGCCGCAAAGCAGCAGATTGCCGGCGGGAAGCCCATTTGTCAGGGCGGCGGTGTTTTTTATTACCTGTTCCCTTTGCCGCTCGTATCCGAAAAGATCGGACAGGGAAATGCCGTCGGCATAATCGTACGGCACAAGGTTTTTACCGTCGAAATAAAATGCACCGTGTTTTGCAAAAATGCCATATCCCAGGCGGTCGGCCTTTTGTGCCCGCTCGGTATAGATTGTGCAAAAATCGTATGGGGTCGAGCAAAAATCGGGCAGGAAAATGTCGGTCGGTTCTTTAAGAGAGGCTTTGAGAGCCGATTTAAGTCCGGCCGAAGTAATGGACGAAAGCTCGGAAAACAGGACAAGCTCGGCTGACGCGCAGGTTTTGATAAAATCGGGAGGCGGTTCTTTTTTGGCCAAAAGCCCGATGTATATGTTGTCGCTTTCAAAAAGAGCGTTTTTGATCGAGTCGCCTAAATTTCCGCCCTCGTTATAAAGGGTCGAGACAAAATCGGCGTAAGCGCCGAGCTTTTCTGCATCGCCGCACTGCCTTAAAACAGTCTTAAAGAGATTTGAAAGCGTTAAAAGCACGGGAGAGTTTTTTACCGAGCTGAATATTGTTACCGTGCACAGGCGGTTTAAAAGCTCGCTGTAATCGGTTTTCAATTGATTCACCGTCCTTTAAGTGTGCGTTTTTGCGGGGGTTAAAATTGCCGCAACGCCTTTGTTTATGCGGGTTCCGGCGATTGTTTCACGTGAAACATTTTTGTGTGGGGATGGGTCTTTGACAGAGGGATTCAGATTATACCAATGCACCGCAGCGACCGATACAGCACAGTTTGGACGCCGGACGCTCAGGCAAGTCAGCGCAAGCTGACCGGAGGGCGGCAGGCCGTAAAGATAAGGTTTTGATAAGAGAAAACAGCTTGTTTTTTTGCGAAGTCTGCGGTGTGCTGCGCCCTCCGTTCTCGGCTCTGCCGAGAAAGCCTGAGCGTTCCGGCGTCCGCAAAGTGTGAACCGCAATCTTTGTGCACGGATGAGTTTAGACTTTAACCTTAATGTATCGGCATGGCGTGTTTTGCGTGTTCCCGGCTTTGGCGGGCGGGGGGATGGGACTTTGCGGAAATTAAATTGTCAGGTGTGTACATCCCGATTGCTTATTTAAGCACGGCACCCTCGTCGGCCGAGCTTACGGCGGCGGCATAACGCTTGAGATAGCCGGTCAAATGGGGCTTCTCTATAATTTTATCGGCCTTTTTGCGCCGCTCGATTTCTTCTTTTTCAACATTGAGGGTTATGGTGCCGGCGGGAATGTCGATGTTTATTATGTCTCCCTCGTGGACATAGGCAATAAGGCCGCCCTTTGCCGCTTCGGGGGAAATGTGGCCGATGCTTGCTCCTCTGGTGGCGCCGGAAAATCTGCCGTCGGTTATAAGAGCCACCGTTTTGTCAAGTCCCATTCCGGCAATGGCCGATGTGGGAGAGAGCATTTCCCTCATTCCCGGGCCGCCCGACGGGCCTTCGTAACGGATGACCACCACATCGCCCGGTTCGATTTTTCCGTCGTATATGACCCTTATGGCCTCCTCCTCGCTGTTAAAGACCCTTGCTCTGCCGCTGTGGTGGAGCATTTCCTTTGCCACGGCCGACCGCTTTACAACGCAGCCGTTTTCGGCGAGATTTCCCTTCAAAACGGCTATGCCGCCGGTTGGGGAAAAGGGATTATCTATAGGTCTGACAACATCGGAATCGAGATTTTTGACATCCTTAAGATTCTCTTTGACGGTTTTTCCGGTAACGGTCAGGCAATCGCCCTTTAAAAGGCCGCCCCTTTCAAGCTCTTTAAGCACGGCAGGGATTCCGCCCGCCTCGTCAAGGTCCTCCATATATGTGTGCCCTGCGGGGGCAAGGTGGCAGAGGTTGGGGGTTCTTTCACTGACGGCGTTGGCCTTTTCAAGATCGAGCTTTATGCCGCATTCCCGTGCGATGGCGGGAAGATGAAGCATGGTATTTGTCGAACAGCCCACCGCCATATCGGCGCAGAGGGCGTTTTCAAAGGCGCGGTCGGTCATAATGTCTCGAGGCTTTATATCCTTTTTAACAAGGTCGACGACGGCCATACCTGAGTGCTTTGCAAGCTCTAAACGGCGGGAATAAACGGCGGGAATTGTGCCGTTGCCGGGCAGCGCCATACCGATGGCTTCGCACAGGCAGTTCATGGAGTTTGCCGTATACATTCCCGAGCAGGAACCGCAGGTGGGACAGGCCTTGCATTCATATTCCCGCAGCTTTTGCTCGTCTATCTTTCCGGCCATAAAGGAGCCTACCGCCTCAAACATACTGGAAAGGCTGGTTTTTTTGCCGTCTATTTTTCCGGCAAGCATGGGTCCGCCCGACACAAAAACTGTCGGAATATTGAGCCTTGCTGCGGCCATAAGCAGTCCCGGTACGTTTTTATCGCAGTTGGGGATCATAACAAGGCCGTCGAAACCGTGGGCGCGCACCATAGCCTCGGTGGAATCGGCGATAAGATCGCGGGTAACAAGGGAATATCTCATTCCCCCGTGGCCCATTGCGATTCCGTCGCACACGGCGATGGCCGGAAATACTATGGGGGTGCCGCCGTTTAAGGCTACGCCCATTTTTACCGCCTCGGTTATTTTGTCGAGGTTCATATGCCCGGGGACGATCTCGTTGTAGGAGCTGACTACTCCGATAAGAGGCCGGTCGAGTTCCTCGGCCGTAAGGCCCAAAGCGTGGTAAAGGCTGCGGTGGGAGGCGTTTTGAGCACCCTTTATAATTTCATCTTTAATCATAGCTTTTCACCTAAATCCATTGTGTTTTAAGTGCTTAAAAATCCGATTGCTCAGAAAGATCGGTTGATAATGAAACAAATCAGATATTTACGACAAAATCAGTTGTTGATAAGCTTTTCTTCGTCGTTCCAGCTGTAAAGCTTTCTGATCTCCTCACCTATTCTTTCGGCGGGATGCTCACTTGCAAGCTTTCTCATGGCGCTGAAATGCACCTGGCCGCTTTCCTCCGACATATCAAGCAAAAAGTCCTTTGCAAATGAACCGTCCTGAATGTCGCGGAGCACCTTTTTCATGGCCTTTTTGGTCTCCTCGGTGATGATCTTGGGGCCGGTAATGTAATCGCCGTATTCGGCCGTGTTGGAGATGGAATATCTCATTCCGGCAAAGCCGCTCTGATAGATAAGGTCGACTATCAGCTTCATTTCGTGAACACATTCAAAATAGGCGTTTCTCGGATCGTAGCCCGCCTCGGTGAGGGTTTCAAAGCCTGCCTGCATAAGGGCGCAAACGCCGCCGCAGATGACCGCCTGCTCGCCGAAAAGATCGGTCTCTGTCTCGCTGCGGAAGGTGGTCTCAAGCACTCCCGCCCGGGCACCGCCGATGCCTAAAGCGTATGCAAGGCCGATGTCCAGAGCATCGCCGGTGGCATCCTGCTCAACCGCTACAAGGCAGGGTACGCCCTTGCCTGCAAGATACTCGCTTCTGACCGTGTGGCCGGGGCCTTTGGGAGCTATCATAATTACATTGACGTTCTTGGGGGGCTTTATGCAGCCATAGTGAATGTTGAAACCATGGGCGAAGGCAAGGGTCTTGCCCTCGGTCATAAAGGGCTCGATAGACTGCTTATAAAGCTTGGCCTGCTTTTCGTCATTGATGAGTATCATGATGATGTCGGCATTTTTGGCGGCGTCGGCCGAGGTCATGACCTTGAGGCCCGCCTTTTCGGCCTTTGCCCAGCTCTTGCTGCCCTCGTAAAGGCCTACGATAACATTTATGCCCGAGTCACGAAGGTTTAGGGCGTGGGCGTGGCCCTGGGAGCCGTAGCCGATTATGGCCACGGTTTTGCCGTTTAATTTGTTAAGGTCGCAATCCTGCTGATAAAAAATTCTTGCGTCTGACATTTTTAAAATCTCCTTTTATGTTTTATAATTGTTTTTACTTTGATGGGTTAATAATTTTTTATAGGCAGCAAAGGGATGTCCCTTTTGCGCAATTGCCGTAATTTTCACAAGGCGGCGGGCCGGCGCTTATTGTTCAAGCAGGCTTCCCTCGCCCCGTTCAAGGGCCACGATACCGGTGCGGCACATCTCGATTATGCCCAGAGGTTTCATTATTTCGATAAAGGCGTCCAGCTTTTCGGTGTCGCCGGTCACCTCGATGCACAAAGCGTTGGCCGAATAATCGATTATCTTGGAGCGGAAGATGCTTACTGCGGTCATAATGTCGTTTTTTGTCTTGCGGTCGTTTTTGACTTTAATGAGCATAAGCTCCCTGATCACCGAGCTTTCCTTTGACAGCAGCTTGACCATTTTTACATTAACCAGCTTTTTAAGCTGTTTTATCATCTGCTCCTTTGCGGCGTCATCGCCGTACATGGTTATGGTTATGCGGGAAAAATCGTCCGATTCGGTTTTCCCCACCGTCAGTGCGTCGATGTTGAATCCGCGGCGGGTAAACATACTGGTTACCCTGGTCAGCACGCCGAATTTATTGTCGACGTAAACGGCAATTATAAACTTCTTCACAGATCTTCCTCCTTTTCTATTATCAGGTCGTCCATACTGCCGCCGGGCGGGAGCATGGGAAGAACCAGTTCATCTTTGTTTATGGGGCATTCTATAACTATCGGGCCGGTTTCGTTTTCGTAGGCCGATTTAAAGGCCTCTTTAAACTGCTCGGGGGAATCTACCCTGACCCCCTTGGCGCCGAAGGCCTCGGCAAGCTTTACGAAGTCGGTGGCCCGACCGAGGGTGGTGGCAGAAAAGCGGCCGTCGAAAAAGAGGGATTGCCATTGCCTGACCATTCCCAGCACCCCGTTGTTGAAAAGCACAATGACAAGGGGAATGTTATAGGTGACGGCGGTGGCAAGCTCGTTTAAGTTCATTCCGAAGCTTCCGTCGCCGGTTATGAGCACGGTTTTTTTGCCGGTGGCAACCGAGGCCCCCATTGCCGCTCCCATTCCGAATCCCATTGTGCCGAGGCCGCCGCTTGTTATAAAGCTTCTCGGGTGTCGGAATTTGCAAAACTGCGCCGCCCACATCTGATGCTGTCCCACATCGGTGGCCACCGTGGCCTCTCCGCCGGTTACTTGGTTTATACAGTCGAAAACCACCGATGGGGTAAGCTCTTTTGCGGGCCCTTGGGAAGTGTTTTTATGGGGAACCGCCCCATTTGCAGGATCGAAGTTTTGGCCGTTCTGACCGTTGCTGCCGCCGTCTTGGCCGTCGTTTTGATCGGACTGTGTGCCCGACCGGGTCAGTTGCTCGCGGGCTTTAAGCTCCTTTATCTGCTTTATCCACTCCGGGTGCTTGGCCTTTTTGACCTTTTTGGCAATGCGGGTAAAGCTGTCGGTCAGATCGCCTGCTATTCCAACCCTTGAGGGGATTATCTTGTCTATTTCCGAGCCGTCCACGTCGATGTGTATTATGGCGGCGTTTTTGGCATACTTCTTTTTGTCGCCTGTGGCGCGGTCGGAGAATCTTACACCCACGCCGAATATGACATCGGCTCTCGACAGGGCTGCCGATGAGGCATAGTGTCCGTGCATACCCTGGAGTCCCAAAAATCTTTCCTGATCGGAGGCAAGTCCCGTCAGTCCCATAAGCGAACAGCCCACAACTGCATCGATTTTTTGCGCAAGCTCGGCCACAGCCTGTTCAAGTCCTGCGCCGACCACACCGCCGCCGATGTAGATGTAGGGGCGTTTTGCGCCGTTTAAAAGCTCAACGGCGCGGTTTATGTCCTGCTCCTTTGCCTTTTTGTTTTCGAAAAGAGGCAGCGGAGCTTTAGGCTGGTATTCGCAAAGGGAGGTCTGCACGTCTTTTGGTATGTCCACAAGCACAGGCCCCGGCCGTCCCGAGCGGGCTATGCGAAAGGCCTCTCTTACCTCGTCGGCAAGATCCTCCACCCGGGTTACAAAAAAGTTATGCTTTGTTATGGGAAGGGTTATGCCGGTTATGTCGATTTCCTGAAAGCTGTCCTTTCCGATGAGGGACAGGGGAACGTTTCCGGTTATGGCAACAAGGGGGGATGAATCGAGCATGGCCGTTGCGATTCCGGTGACAAGGTTGGTGGCTCCCGGGCCGGATGTAGCGATGACTACGCCGGTTTTTCCGGTGGCCCGCGCATAGCCGTCGGCGGCGTGCGCCGCTCCCTGTTCGTGAGCCGTAAGTATGTGGTTTATACGGTCGCGGCAGAGGTATAACTGGTCGTAAATGTTAATGGCCTGGCCGCCGGGATAGCCGAAAACATCGCGCACGCCCTGTTCTATAAGCACTTCAACCAGTATTCGGGCGCCTGTCATTTTCAAAAGAATCATTCCTTTTCTTAAAATTAAAAGGTGTTTTTAAAAATGTTTCACGTGAAACATTTTTGTCGTCGGCCAAGGATTTATGCGGGTTTCAGAGGTTTTAACGTGCAAAAAACACTGCTTTTTATGCCCTTTTGAGCGCCGGCTTTTTGCACCGCTTGCCTTTTCAATCAAAAAAAATTTGACTTGCGGCAAGGCGTTTAAAAAAATCCGGGAAAAACAAAAAGTCTCTTTTGCACAGTAACCCTATGCAAAAGAGACGAAATTATTATTCCGCGGTACCACTCTTTTTTGGCCAAAAGACCCTCTCGCCGACATCTATCAATGCCTCTCTCTGTAACGGGAGAACCCGTCCGCGTTTACTCGGCAGAACGCCTTTCGACCGGAAGCTCCGGGATGACTTATGGTGCAGTTCTCGCTCCGTCTTACAGCGGCCGACGGCTCTCTTTGCCGAGAAAAAAGCACTTTTATTCCCTTCAACGCTTTTATCTGTTAAAGACATTTTAACATCACTTTTTTTATTTGTCAACAGAAAATTTTTTCAAATTTGGTTTTTGCCCGCAGAAAAAGAGCTTTTAAAAGGGTTTAAAGAATCGGTTTTCCTTTTTTGTGTATCCTAAAGCCGACAAAAAAACGCAAAATGTTGTAGCACAAAACGACATTCATATACCATAATATGTGTTAATATCCTTTTTGAAAGGATATGGTCGGATGTTTTTTAAACGGGCGCGAAGGAGCAAAAATATTGTCAACATAAGGGTGGACAGGCTTTTTCCCTCCTCGTTTTCGCCGAGAAGGGATTTTGACGGAGAGGATGCCCTCTGCGAAAGCATCAGGGAAAACGGCGTTACCGAGCCGCTGACCGTAAAGCTGCTTGAAAAGGGCAAGTATTCGGTCATATCCGGCGAGCGGAGACTCAGGGCGGCAAAGGCGGCGGGACTTACCCGCGTGCCCTGCGTTGTTGTACGCCAAAGCGACGAAAAGGCGGCGGTCACAAGGCTTTTGCACGATATTTCCCATAAGTCCCTTAACATATTTGAGGAGGCCGACGGCATCTATACCCTCATAAGCCGCTACGGCATCCCCCGGGACGAGGCGGCGGCACGGCTCGGTCTTTCGGAAAACGAGCTTGTGGGAAAGCTGCGGCTTCTCAGCTTTACCCACTGGCAAAGGGAAAAGATACTGGCCCTTGGACTTAGCGAACGCAAGGTAAAATCCCTTTTGAAAATATCCGATGAAGAGCGGCGGGACGGCGAGATTTTCGATGCGTTTGACGCCATTTCCGATCAGGATGCCTTTTTAAAATCCGACAGCTTTCCGAGAACCGATTCCTTTTCAAAGCCGCAAAAACCGCCCCTGAAGCGCCAGGCGGTGGGGGACGGAAGAATTATTTCAAACACCATATCAAACGCCGTCGAGTCCATAAGAAAGGCGGGTATAACCGCCCTTTCGGAACGCACCGAAAGCGACGGCTTTGTGGAATACCGCATAACCCTTCCCAAAAACAAAAAGGCCGATTGAAAGAGGGCTCTTTGAAGAGGGTTTTTTGACCGTCTGTTGCGCGGGAGCCTTAGACCATCTGTTGCTTAGCTTTTGTCAGGGGAAAACGGCAGAGCGACTGAGCCGATCGACCGATTGTTTTTCATTAAATTTTAAAGTAAGAGTGAAGATGTAAAAACGCAATAGGTAAATAAGCAAAAATCCCGTCCGCTAAAGCAGACGGGATTTTTTGGTGGACATTAACGGACTTGAACCGCTGACCCTTCGCACGTCAAGCGAATGCTCTACCAGCTGAGCTAAATGTCCTTGCGTGTTTGTGATTATACAACAAACGAAAATAAAAAGCAAGTGTTTTTTTCAATTTTTTAAATATTTTTTGCGGCGGCATTATTTCGGGGCGGAAAAGCTTTTCTTTTCCGCCCCTTTAAGCCTTTAATTTGTGCCTGTTTATGCCGCGGGGAAGGAGGTTATTTTTTTAACCGAAAACTGCAGCACAAGCAGTGCGTCCACCGCCGTTACACTTCCGCTTTTGTCCACATCGGCCGGTATCTGCTCTTCGGCCGAAAGGACATGGCTCTTTACCACCGAGCGGAGAATGATAAGCGCGTCGACAGAGGTTATGCGTCCGTCGCCGTTAACGTCGCCGTACAGAATGTTTTCTACGATTTCTATGTCGGCGCTGTTTGTATATTCAATGCCGTTTAGGGTTATTTTGGCTGTTATTGTCGTCCGTCCCGCCGATTTTGCAATCAGCTTGTTTTCCGAAATTTCGGCGGCGTCGGGATTGCTGCTTTCAAAGGTTATCTCGGCCGTGTCAGGATCGGAAACAGCTGTCAGATTGGCACTTTCGCCGATTTTAAGGGTTGACGCAAGATTTTTAATTGTAACCGACGGCCGCTTGACCGTCACGCCGAAGGTGCCGGTAAAGTTTTTGTAGGTTATGCTCACATCCCGCTGTCCCTCGGTCGAAAAGTCGTAATTTACCGTGCAGTCGTCTATGCTCAGCGGCTCGGTGGAATCGTCGGAATATCTGATAAAAAGCTCCATTCCGGTGGGATCGAATCTGTCCCCGATATAGTATTCGGTCTTTTGCTGCATGGTTTTAAACCACACATCCTTAAAGGTTTTTTCGGGGGGCTGCTCGTCCTGAGGGATGGCAACGGTGAGCAGGTTGTTTTTCTTGGTGTCGGTGTCGAAATTGGGGCTGACGGCGGGATTTAAAACAAAGCTGTCGCCCTCGATTTTAAAGCCGTATATGGCAGCCAGATCGTCTCCCGCGGCGTAGGAGGAAAGGTCGGGAGAGCATACCTCTTTTGTCTCGCCGGTTGCGGGATCGTAGCGCATAATTTTCTTTGAAAGGTTATAATAAAGATAGTTCCCCTTGGCCGCAAGGCGGGCGTGGCTCCCGTCGTAATAGGCGCCGCTTTTGTCGCAAATCCATCTGTCGCTGATGTCGCAAAGCTCGGTCACACCTTCGCTTTCGGAATAGCGGCAGAGCTTTTGGGTGGAGGCATTTATGAAATATATCTTGCCGTTTAGAAGTTCAAAGGAGCTGTTAACATTGTTCCAAAAGGCGTTGTCGTATCGGGTGTCCACCGGGTCGGTGTTGTAATCGGAAGCGTCGTGGAGGCTGTCTCCCGAGGCCTTGAATTTCTGTGTCGAGCAGAGAAAGCTGATGTGCCTTACCCGCCCGTCAATGTCGGGCAGGGGGTCGTCCCAGGTTAGATCCACGTTATATTTGACGCCGTTAAGGGTGACGAGATTCCAGGCGTGTCCCATCTGGGCCGAATGGGAAAGACGGCTGCTTATGCCCACCTTTAAAAGCAGGTAGCAATAGGCCTGGGTGTACCCTTCGCAAACGGTTTTCTTGTCTATAAACACGCCGCAGATGTTGTGTTCGTCGTCGGCGCCGGTGTTGACATATTCGGCCGATTTGGCAATTCGGTCGTGGATAAGCAGGGCCTTTTCAAGGTCTGTAAGATCGCTGCCTTTAATGCCTTTGAGCATCTCCTCGGCCGCCGCTTCACACTGAGTTATCTGGCTGTCGTAAAGCTCCTTTGTGCGGTTGTAGACCGGCTTTATTTTTGTTATGACCTTGTCGCTGTTGCGGTAGGAGCAGGTTATGCGGTTGATCTGGAAAATGTCGGGGCGGTCGGGCCGCTTAAAATATATGTTGCCGATCATATTAAGCCGCTCCTGAGTGTAGGCGATGCCGTATTTTGTTATGTCGATCTCGCTGTCGAAGTTTTTTGCGGCGGTGAAAAGAGCCTCCTTAAGGGTCAGCAGCTGAGCCTGTGATATGCCCAGCACGTCGGTATATCCGTCGTCGTAGGGCAGGCTGTAAAAAAGCTCGGCCTCTGTCGCAGCGGAGGATTCCGACTCGGTGTCTGCAAAGGCGGTAAGGCTTGGCGAAAGCACCGAGCAAACCATCAGTACCAGCGCCACCGAAAGGCTCAATAATTTCCTTTTCATAAAAATCTCTCCTATTTTCGGGGCTTTAGGCAAAACATTAAAATTGCAAAGCCGACGCACACATTAAGCCGGCGTCTTGGGATAATAATCGGAATGTCTCGGGTTGGAGAAGGGGCAAAACCGTTTGTGAAGAGATGCCGTCGACTGCGCATTATATATACAATTATAAATACCCTGTTCAAATCTGTCAATCATTATTTTTTGCCCTGTGGGGACGCTTTTTTTATTGACTTTGGGCGGGCTTTAGAGTATTATAATAAGTACCCCGTAAAGGGGACTTGCGATCGAGAGCCTGTCCCGATTAAAAACGGAGCAAAATCCCGATCGACCGAAAAAACAACAAAAAAGAGGTGAGCATTGTTTTGGAAAGCCCCGAAACGACCGTCCCGCGAAGTATCGCGGAAAAATTTAAAACACAGCAACAAAACAAGCGCTCGTCTTTAAAGGACCGTCAACCTGCAATGGCTTTGCGGGTAACGGGATAACTGCGAATTATTTTAAGACAGCTTTTGTTTTGGTGCTTTGAATTTGAAAAGAGGTATCAAATATGGAAGCTGTTTTTTTTGACCAGTTAAACCAGCTTTTAAACGACAACAAGCTTCGGGAGCTGCGCTCCACCCTTATTGAGATGAACAGCGCCGATGTGGCGGAATTTATGACCGACCTTCCCGAGAACAAGCTTATTCTGGTTTTCAGAATTTTGCCAAAAGATCTTGCGGCCGACGTCTTTTCCTATCTCGAAACCGAGACGCAGACCTCCATCGTTTCGTCGATCAACGATGTTGAGCTTGGATTTCTCGTTGAAGAGCTGTACGTCGACGACGCAGTTGACTTTCTTGAGGAGGTGCCGGCAAGCGTTGTAAAGCGTGTGCTTCAAAGCGCCAGTTCCGAGCGCCGCAACATCATAAACCGTTTTCTGAAATATCCGGAAAATTCGGCCGGCAGCGTTATGACCATCGAAATGGTGGAATTCCACACCCGCATAAACGTTAAGCAGGCGCTGAAAATCATCCGTGAGACAGGAGTCGACAAGGAAACCATCTACACCTGCTATGTTATCGACGATTTCCGCCATCTTGTGGGGGTCATACCCCTCCGCCGTCTGCTTCTTGCCGACGAGGAAACCAAGATCTCCGACATAATCACCGACACCGAGCACATCATCTCGGTGGGCACCCTGGACGACCAGGAGGTGGTGGCCGACATCGCGCGAAAATACGACCTGCTGTCGGTTCCGGTGGTCGACAATGAAAACCGCCTTGTGGGCATCGTCACCATCGACGACATCGTCGACATCATCGAGGACGAGGCCACCGAGGACTTTGAAAAGATGGCCCTTCTTTCTCCGTCGGACGAGGAATACCTTAAAACCGGCGTTTTCACACTGGCAAAGCGGCGTATACTTTGGCTGATGATACTTATGGTATCGGCCACATTTACCGGAAAGATAATCGAAAACTACGAAAATATGCTGGCGGCGTTTACAATGCTTACCGCCTGCATACCGATGCTTATGGACACCGGCGGAAATGCCGGAAATCAGACCTCCACCCTTATAATCCGCGGACTTGCTCTGGGAGAGATACAGATAAAGGATTATTTTGCAGTGCTGTTTAAGGAGGTCAGGGTGGCGCTCATTTGCGGCGTGGCCTTGGCGGCGGTAAACTTCGGTCGAATGATTCTTTTAAACGGAGCGGCATCGCAGAATTTCAAGATGTATCTTGTGGTTTGCGCGGCAATGCTTTGCTCTGTCGTGGCTGCAAAATGCATCGGCTGTTCGCTTCCTATGCTGGCAAAGATGGTGCACCTCGACCCCGCCCTGATGGCAGGACCTATGATAACCACCATTGTCGATGCGCTGACACTTATAATATACTTCTCCCTCGCAACAACATTTTTGCACATTGCATAAAGCTTTTTGCGCATAGCATAAAGCTTTTCGCCGGCCGGATGTCGCCTAAGCATCTGTTGCTTAAGCGACAGACAGGCTTTAAGGTTGGGCGGTTTTCCCGCAGGACCTTGCCGTTAAAGTATAATAACAAATAACGATATCCGCCGCGAAGGCTAATGCCTTCGCGGCGGGTTTTTGCGTTTTACGGGGGTTTTAATCCCGTCTCATACATATATGTTAGGTTTATGTACCGATTGCTTAAACAATTAACAGAAAAGCCCTTCATCAAAGGCCGAAAAACTGCCTTGAAAAGGCCGCAAAGCAAAATCCGAAGGTCTTTTTGTCCACGGTGTCGGCGGCGTAAAGCTCCCTTTGCAAAATCACCTGTCCGTCCAGCAAAAATTCTGCCTTTCCCAGCACCTGCCCCTTTTCCACCGGCGCTGCGACGCTTTGCTCAAGCTCAAGCTTAACCTCAATATCCCCGCCTCTGCCCTTTTCGGTCAGCAGGCGGTTTTGTTTTGTAAAGTCAAGATCCACTGTCCGTTTTGTTCCGCCGGTCACATCCACCGAAAGCAGGGCCTCGCTTCCTATGTCGGGATTGGCCAGCTCATAATTTGCAAAGCCGTAATTTAAAAGCGCCTTGGCGGCCGAAAAGCGCAGATCGCTTGTTTGCCCGTCAAGAATGACCGCTACAAGCTCCATTCCGTTTTTTTTGGCCGATGCGGTCACGCAGTATCCCGCCTTGTCGGTGGTGCCGGTTTTAAGGCCGGTGGCTCCTTCGTAAAAGCGTATGAGCTTGTTGGTGTTGACAAGCTGAGTTTTGCCGTTTCTAACGCTGTCCATCCAGATGGTAGTGTAGTTTTTTATGATGTCGTGTTTTAAAAGCTCACAGGCCATTTTTGCCACGTCGGCTGCCGTGCTTATGTGGCCGTCGGTGTCAAGACCGCTGGCATTTACGAAATGTGTGTCGTTCATGGAAAGCTCGGCCGCCCGTTTGTTCATAAGAGCGGCAAAGGCTTCCTCGCTTCCCGAGATGTATTCGGCCAGCGCCACGGCAGCGTCGTTTGCCGAGCCTACCGCCACCGATTTAAGCAGATCGGAAAGCACCATGGTCTCGCCGTTTTCAAGCCATATCTGCGACCCGCCCATAGAGCAGGCGTGCTCCGATGCGGTGACGGTATCATTTAAGGATATTTTGCCCGATTCCACCGCCTCAACGGTCAGCAGCATGGTCATTATTTTTGTTATGGATGCGGGCGAGCGCTTTTCTGCGGAATTTTTTTCAAAAAGCACCGTGCCGGTGGAAACCTCGCAAAGCAGGGCGCTTGCGGCGGGAATGTCGGGGACTTCATCGGATAAAACCGGGACGGTATCGGGATCTTCAAAATTTTCGTAAAGGGTCTCGTTTAGGTATTCGGTGACCACCTGTCTGTTGTCGGCCGCCTTTTTTGCGGGAATTTCATCGGCAAGGGCACCCACCGCAAGCAGGGCGGCGCAAAGGGTGGAAAAAACGATCGAAGCTGTTTTTTTCATGGGGATTCTCCTTATTGGTTGATATTCAGGCAACGGGAAAAGGCAAAAAGGGGGAAGGGTCAAAGGGGCGCAGGGCGGTGTGGCTGCGGGCGCCGAGGCTGTCAGCGTGAGCTGACCGGAGGAGGCGCGGCAAAGGAGGGGGAGGGCTTGAGAAGGGAACGCTGATATTTCGGTCGGACGGCATGGTGTCCCTCCTCCGATCCCGGCCCCGCCGGGAAAGCCTCGGCCGGGTTGCCGATAAGCGAGTGTGCCGTCGCCGCATTTGATCAGCGGACGTGTCGGCGGGTTTGCCGGAGGAAAGAACAGGAGAAACGGATAAAGCAAAGGACAAAAAGTGAAAGATCGGGAAAAAAGGGACAAGCAGCAGATAAAGGGCGGAAAAACCCGTCTGTGCAATAAAAAAATATGATAAAAAAATTTTTTTATGATAAAAGTTGCACACTTTTGTGCAACTGCCGGACCTTTTTGCGTCTGTTATTGTAAGGCTCTTTACCGAGCGGTTAAACAGGCCGGCAGTGAAAAAGAAATCCCAATATCTTTTCCCTTGCCGACCGTCTGAATTTATTTTGAATTAAAACTCCTCCTTTTTTAACCTAACAAACGTCCTTGTTTGCTGCAGGTGCTGCGGGCGGGTTGTCGGAAGTACACTGCACAATGTGTCGGTCCGCTTGCAGCTTATGCCGCAAGGCAAAGGGCCTTACGCGAGGAGGTAAGCATTGATGAAACCGAAAGAAAACGAATTTTGTGAATTTTACTGCCTGACCGAAAATCCCAGAGAGGCGGCTTTTAAGGCGGGGTACAGGCTGTTTCCCGAGAAAAAAGGCCTCGCCCTGCTCAGAAATGCGGCGGTTAGAAACCGCATTGCCGAGCTTAAAAAAGAGGAAAAAAATTCGGCAAAAGAGGATTTTAAAACGGGACTGAGACGCATAGCTTTCGGCTCTTACGCCGACGCAGTGAAGCTTATGTTTTTTGATGCGCCCGATGAACAAAAAATCGAAGAGCTTGATCTTTTCAATATTGCCGAGATAAAGCGCCCCAAGGGCGGAGGCCTTGAAATCAAATTTTTTGATCGGCTCAAGGCACTGGAAAAGCTTTCACAACTTGAAGAAGATTCAGAGGATGCTTCCTTCTCGCCCTTTTATGAGGCACTGAAAAAGGGCGCGGAAGCCCTTGAAGAAGGGTGAGTGAATGATAAAATTTAAACCTTTTTCGGCAAAGCAGCTGGCGGTGCTTTGCTGGTGGATGCCAAACAGCCCTAACCGCAAATACGACGCCGTTATATGCGACGGAGCGGTCAGATCGGGGAAGACGCTGTGTATGTCTCTTTCCTTTGTTTTCTGGGCTTTTTCGGCCTTTAACGGCGGGGATTTTGCCTTTTGCGGAAAGACGGTTACCGCCCTTAAAAGGAACATAATTCTGCCCCTTTGCGATCAACTTCGGCAGCTGGGATTTTGCTGTGAGCTTAAGGCTTCGGCCAACTGCCTGACCGTTTCAAGGGGGAGGGCCAAAAACCGCTTTTACTTTTTCGGAGGAAAGGATGAATCGTCGGCCTCTCTCATCCAGGGAATGACCCTCTCGGGAGCGCTGCTTGACGAGGTGGCCCTTATGCCCCGATCCTTTGTGGAACAGACCCTTGCAAGATGCTCGGTGAGGGGGTCGAAATTCTGGTTCAATTGCAATCCCGAGCACCCTCAGCACTGGTTTTATCAAAACTGGATACTGTGTGCAAAGCAAAAAAATGCCCTCTATCTTCATTTTACCATGAAGGACAATCCCGCCCTTTCGGACGAGATCAGAAGGCGGTATGAGACCCTTTACAGCGGCACCTTTTACGACCGATTCGTGCTGGGCAAATGGGTGGCGGCCGACGGGCTTATCTACCCTATGTTTTCCAAGGAAAAGTGCGTTCGCGAGGTGGACGGCGGCGGTTATGACGAATACTATGTCTCCTGTGATTACGGCACCGTTAACCCCATGTCCATGGGGCTTTGGGGAATAAGGGGAAACAAGGCCTTCCGCATACGGGAATATTACTATTCCTCAAGAGACGCAGGCGGGCAAAAAACCGACGAAGAATATTATGCCGAGCTTTTAAGGCTTGTTAAAAACAAAGACATTAAAGCTGTGGTGTGCGATCCTTCGGCTGCGTCGTTTATGACCTGTATTCGCCGTCACGGAAGCTTCAGGGTAATTCCGGCCAAAAACTCGGTTGCCGAGGGTATAAGTCTGGTGGCCGACGCTTTAAGAGAAGGGCGGCTGATCTTTTCCCCCTCCTGCGCCGATTCCATAAGGGAATTCGGACTTTACCGATGGGATGAGGGCAGCGTTAAGGACCGCCCAATTAAAGAAAACGACCACGCCATGGACGACATACGGTATTTTGTTTCAACCGTCCTTTCGGCCGAAACCGACGGTTTTGCCGCAATATCGGTCGATCGATGAAAAACGATTTAAAACGAAAGCATAACGGACACATACGAAAACAATGCCGCATAGAAAAAGGAACGAGCGGAATCGTACGATGCCCGACCACCGAATGCTTAGCAAAAAAATGTTTCACGTGAAACATTATTGTTAAAAAAATAACAATTTCACGGCAAATCAATCAATCGACCGACTGTCCGATCATCAGCCGACCGATTAAATGATCGATTAACCGATCGATCATCTGCACAATCGACCAATCGGCCGAAAATCCGATCGGCCGGCCGACCGCTTGATCAGTAAGCTTGTCGATCGCATTTTTGCTGATGTTTCGGCCGCTTTGTTTTGTATGAAGCTTCATTTTATATAAAGCCCTATCTCTGCCCGCCTCTTACGCAGTCGGTGTTCAAGCACCGGTTGTTTTAAGCAAAGGGTGTCAGACTATCGGCAGCTGTCGGATAAACCTATGGCTCCCGGCCGCTGTTATCTTAAACCTACAGCGGTCGTCCGATACCCTCTTAAACCTGCATTGCGGGCGGAGAATCGGGGCAAAAAAATCTTAAAAAAGGAGAATTTGATGAAACCATTTGATTTTTTCAGGCGAAAGTCTGAATCGGGCTGTGGGCAGGTCTTTGTTCCGTCTGCCGGGCAAAGAAATTCCTGCTTTTCGGCCTTCGATCGATACGTGCCGCTTTCCCGTGCGGAATTTGGGCTGTACGACTCGATCAGGGAGGGGGTGCCGGTGGTCGATGCCGCCGTTTCAAAACTTGTCAATCTGGCGGGCGGAGTTAAGGCCACCGCTCTTGATCCCGCCGCCCAGGAAGGTCTCGACGAGTTTTTAAGAACCGTTCCCGTTTCCGACTGTATGGTGGGTATCGAGTCGTTTATTTCCCAGTATCTCGACGGTCTGCTAATGTACGGAACGGCGGTGGGCGAGATGATACCGTCCGCCGCGGGAAACACCATTTCCGCCCTTTACTGCTGCCCCCTGCAGGGCATTGAAATAAGGCAAAAAAAGGGCGGCGGTGCCGAGATAGCCGTTTTCAGAAAGGGTCAGTACCGACCGGTCAGATACCCCGAGCTTACGGTTATGAGTGTGCTTTGTCCAAAGGCGGGAGAGCTGAGAGGAAACTCGTTGCTTCGCAGCCTGCCCTTTGTCAGCGGGATTCTGACCAAAATTTTCGAAACCGAGAAGATAAACTTCGAGCGGGTGGGAAATCTTCGTTTTGCCGTAACCTATAAGCCCACCGATCACGCCTCCGACAAGGCCTTTGCAAAGGACCGCGCCGCCCAGATAGCCTCGGCCTGGAGCAAGGCCATGAGAGAGGCCAAGGACGGAAAGGTCAGCGACTTTGTGGCGGTGGGAGATGTGGACATAAAGGTTATCGGAGCCGACAGCCAGGTACTCGATTACCAGGTGCCGGTGCGCCAAATGACCGAGCAGATAATCTCACGCCTCGGCATACCGCCCTTTATGCTGGGACTTTCCTGGAGTTCAACCGAGCGTATGTCCTCTCAGCAGGCCGATATGCTCACAAGCGAGATATGGGGCTACCGCCGCATTATCATTCCTGCCATACGCAAGATCTGTTCCATGTGGCTGACCCTTAACGGATACGATCCAGAGGTGGATGTGGATTTTGAGGACATCTCACTGCAGGATGAGGTCGAGCTTGCCAAGGCCGAGCTTTACCGTATGCAGGCCGAGCAGATAAAACAAAAACTTAACAGCCAAAAGGATGATTGATTTGAAAGAAGGATTTGTAATTGACAAAAGCGGAGCGCCCACCGAGACTGAGCTTGAAAAGATAAACGCCCTTTCAAGACGACAGCTTTCAAAGGATGAGGTTTATGTCTTTTCGGTGGTGCTTTGCGACAACGACATCGACCGTGATTTTGAGCGGTTTAACGAAAAGGCTCTTGAAACTCTATCCGAGCTTTACATCGGAAAGACCGGCATTTTCGACCATTCCTTTAAGGGCCGTGATCAGGTGGCAAGGGTGTTTGACGCCTTTGTCGAACGCCCTGAGGGACAGGTCACAAAGACCGGTCAAAGCTACTGCCGCTTAAAAGCCAAGGCTTATATGCCGGTAACCCGCAAAAACGCCGATCTGATAACCGAGATAGACGCAGGAATCAAAAAAGAGGTAAGCGTCGGGTGCTCGGTGGGAAAGGCGGTCTGCTCCATTTGCGGGGCCGACAGGAGAGAGCATCCCTGCGGCCATAAAAAGGGCAGATATTACGGAAAAGGCGCAAAAAGAGAGCTTTGCTACGACGAGCTGTGCGAGCCTAAGGACGCTTACGAATTTAGTTTTGTGGCCGTCCCCGCCCAGCCCAGAGCAGGGGTCGTTAAGGGCTTTTTCCCAACGAAAGGTGGTGAGAAAATGGACTTTGAAAGCATCAAAAAGGCCTTTGAGGGGGAGGAGGAAATCACCCTTTCGGCCGATGAACAAAAGCAGCTTCTCAACCGCATAAACGAGCTTGAAAAGCTGGCTTCCTTCGGCAAATGCCAGATGGAAAATCTCAAAAAAGAGGTTTCGAGACTGGGCGGAATTGCCCGTCCCGAGATAGGCATCAAAAACATCGAAAACCTTGTTAAATCTCTCGATGCCGACGGCCTCAACACCCTTAAAAAGGTGTTTGAAAGCGAGGCGGGCGAAAGAATCCCCATGCTCCGCCAGCTGGACGCCGAAAAGGGCGAAAAGCTTCCCGAAAACGACGGATTTATAATCTGATTTTTTGTCCCGATAGCTTTGCGGAATTAAAAAGGCTTTAAACGGTCCGCCCCATCGGAAAAGTCGAATACTTTGAAATAACGGCAGCGGCAATGCCTTGCTCGACCGATTAAAAAGGTGCGCATAAAATAAAAAAGACCATACGCGAGAAGGGACCGAGGTCCCTTTTTAACCGGCGTTAAAGTACCTGATTTAGCTCCGTCGACCGTCAAGGGCAGCAAAACCGACCTGCCGAACAACAGCCGAAAAGACGGGCGGCAGCCTTCCCTTTTGCAAAGATTTATTTAACGGCTTTATTTAAAAGGCTTTTCAAAGGCTTTTAAAGAGCAGAAGTTTGCGCTGCGGGGATTTGATCGGCAAAAACAAAAATCTCTGCTTTAATGTATTTATCCCGCGGCAGCAAAAACGGAAAACCAATTCAAACATTTGAAAAAAGAAAGGAAATTTAATCTATGTCTTACGAAAATATTACCCTCGAAAAAGGAATGTACAACGTTAAGGGCGGAATTACCGCTGCTCTCGAATCTCTTGACCCTTCGGAAAACTACAAAGGCACCGATCTTGAAGGCCTCGACGCCTATCAGCGCCAGCTCAAGCGTTTCGGCATAAAGGTTGCCGGACCCTGCTCCGACAGGGTGGAAAAATTCTATTCCACATCTTCGGCCACAGCACTTTTCCCCGAGTATCTCTGCCGTTCGGTTAAGACCGGTATGCAGGAGAAAAGCCTCATCGACAAGATCGTAGCCGCCACCACCCACATCAACGGAATGGATTACCGCAGTATTGTCAGCAATCCTGCCGATACCGCCCTTGAGCTTAAAGAGGTGACCGAAGGTGCTGCCATCCCCGAGACCGCAGTGTCGGTAAGTTCTTCCCTTGTAGAGCTTAAAAAGCACGGCCGTATGCTCACCGCTTCCTATGAGGCCCTTAAATTCCAGCGTCTCGACCTTTTCACCGTCACCTTGAAGCAAATCGGCGCACATATCGCAAAGCAGCAGTTCAACGACGCCATCACCACCCTGACCACCGGCGCTACCACCGTAAATCCTGCCGACACCGATAAATTCAGCCTTCCCGACGTGATGAAGCTGTGGCAGGCACTGCTTCCCTATGAAGCCAACACCCTCATTATCAGCCCCGACAACATCGTAAAGATGATGTCCAACACCTATTTCTCCGCCCCCGATTTCGGTATGAAGCTGGGCTGCCCCGGCGGCTTTAAAACTCCTCTCGGCTTTGACATCATCATCGCCAAGGGTCAGGAAAAGCTGGCGGTAGGCTTTGATAAGAACTATGCTCTTGAGCAGGTCATCGCTCAGGACATTACCGTCGACAGCGACCGCCTCATCGACAAGCAGCTTGAACGCACCGCCATAACTACCATTTCGGGCTTCTCCAAGATCATCGGCGACGCCGTCAAGTGCCTTAAATACACCACCACCTCCCAGGCCAGCGGGTCTTAATTATGGATATACTGCTGATTTTTGAAACCTTTCGCAATCTTACGGGGCTTTCCCGGGATGAGGCGGTAAAGTGGTATTCCCTTTGCGATGCGGCGGCCGAATCCATATCAGGAAAGCTTCGTCCCGAGGCAAACTGCGAAAAAAACCGCGTTGCTCTTTCCACCGCCGCTGCGGCCGAGGCATTTATGAATTATGTGCTTGTGTGCGCCGCCACCGAGGGTGACAAAAGCTTTTCGGCAGGCGACGTAACCGTTAAAGAGACCACGGCCGAAAAGGTTGTGGCGGCAAAGCAGCTCAAGGATTCGGCATTTGACGACATAAAAGGGCTGTTTTGCGACACGGAATTTTGTTTCGAGCAAACGGAGGGATAAAAATGTCGGTTACGGCGACACTCAAAAAATATATTGAAAAATACGGAACGACCGTTTCCCTTTCTTCCGACGGAAAGGTTTTCGGCACACCTTACCGGGCCTTTATTCAGCCCCTGAGATACAAAAACAAGATGTATCTTATGGGAGTGAGATCCAAGCTTGGATGGATAGACCAGTCCCATTATCTTTATATCGGGCCGGCCGAAAAGGATGTTGCAAGCCTTACATCGGCCGCCCGCATAAGGAGTCAGAATGAGAATTTTTATATTGTCAAGGCTGAAAACGTCCATCTCGGAGACAACATTTTTTACAACTGGGCGGTAATACGCGCGGTGGTTGAGGATCAGACGGCACAGGCTGCGCAACCGACCGCCGCCGATACACAGTCGGCCGCTGATTCACAGCCCGCTGCCGACGTACAGGCCACCATCGACACACAGGCCCCACAATCAACTGCCGCTGATGAACAGATAGAGACGCTCGTCGATGTACAGTCCCCTCAATCGGAAACACCGACGGCAGAACAGACGGTCCTGCAATCGGCAGCACGGTTGACAGAACAGCCAATAGAGCAATCGGGCAAACTGTCAACAGATCCCTTCCAATCGGACGAAGGGCAAAAGGAGGAAATGTGCAATGCTTAATCTCGGAAATATTTTAGCCGCTCTCAAGCTTGTGCTTGAAAAAAACAGTGCCCTTTCCGATCTTACCTTTATCGTCGGATTTCCCGGTTCAAAAAAGCCGGCTCCCCTGACCAAAAACTATGTGGTGCTGGGAATCGACAGTTCTAAGGAGGAAAAAAAGGAGGTCTATTCAAAGGATGAACCCCCTGTCCTTTTGTCCAACCGCCATGATACCGCCCGCATAAGGTTTGACATATTTGTGCCGGAGACCTCCGACGGTATCAACTGCTACAAGATCTTTTCAAACATTGCAGGCTATGTAATGGACTTCTCATCGAGTTATGAATTTGTCACGGCCGGATGCGATACCGTGACTTACGAGCGGGACGAGGGCGCCTTTGTGCTCAACGCCTATATGGATATTGAAAAACACTCCCTTAAAAACTAAGCATCTCTTTGCTTAGTCTCTGCAAAAAACGCAGAGAAAAGCCGCTGCCGAAAAGAAAAAACCGCCTTTGCGGCAGCGGTGAAGAGGGGAGTGACATAATCGGGATTTTGGAAGCTTGCGTACCTGCCGCGGTACTTGAGGTGTTTGCGGGTTAAGGTACTTGCGGGATTGCAGCGTTTAAAGCGCCTTCCCTTTGATCCCATCGGTTTTCACACTTGTATTTACACTCATATTAACATTTGAATCTTTTTCTTTTTCGTTTTTTAATTTAACTTTATTTTTACTTTACTGCCGATGTCATTGCTGTTTCTGTTTAATTAACGGATGCAGCAACATCGCAGATTTTGTTATTATCTTTTTCATTATCATTATCAGCCCGTCTGTTGCTTAAGCGGGACAAAAAAACTCCCCGGCCGAAGGATTTCTCCAAAGCCGGGGAGCTTTTGTTTTTTTAAGGAAGGCACGGCCCTTAAATCGGGCTTATTTATCCTTGCTGGTGAGCAGGTTGTTAAGCTCTTCCATAAAGGTGTTAATATCCCTGAACTGGCGGTAAACCGAGGCAAATCTGACATACGCAACCTCGTCAATACCCTTGAGCTTATCCATTGCAAGCTCGCCTATCTGAAGGGAGGAAACCTCCCGGTCGAGAGAGTTCTGCAATGCAGCCTCGATCTCGTCCACCGCCTTTTCCACCGTGTCGATGGAGACGGTACGCTTTTCGCAGGCGCGCAGCAGGCTGTTTACAAGCTTGTTGCGGTCGAACTGCTCACGGGATTTATCCCTTTTAACCACGATTATGGGAAGGCTTTCAACCACCTCGTAGGTGGTAAAGCGTTTTTTGCAAGAAAGGCATTCCCTCCTTCTGCGGATGCGTACACCCTCGTCGGTGGGACGGGAATCTATAACCTTGCTTTCTTCATATCCGCAAAAAGGACACTTCATCTTTTCTACCTGCCTGTTAAATTAGTTTGTAATGGTTTTCTCGGTTTCCTTGTCGAAAATGTGGATCTTATTGGTGTCGAGAGCAACGGTGATCTCATCGCCCGATTTTGCGAGGGTCGAGGGGTCGACGCGGGCGGTGAAGCTGTTGCCTTCGCAGTTGAGGTAGAGGTAGGTCTCGGCGCCCATAAGCTCGGTAACCTCAACCTTGGCCTTGATGAGACCGTCGGTCATTGTGGAGGTGTACATATCCTCGTCGTGGATGTGCTCGGGACGGATACCCATGATAACCGGCTTGTCTTCGTAGGGAACGAGGCAGTCCTTATAGTTCTTGGAGGCGGGCAGCTTGATTTTGAATTTAACGCCCTTGCGGGTTTTGGTATCTTCAGAGCCGAACTCGGCATAGAAGGTGTCGCCCTCTTTGCGGAGAATAGCATCGATAAAGTTCATTTGGGGAGAACCGATAAATCCGGCAACAAAGGCGTTGCAGGGAATATCGTAAAGGTGCTGAGGAGTGTCAACCTGCTGGATGTAACCGTCCTTCATAACGACGATACGGTCGGCCATGGTCATAGCCTCGGTCTGGTCGTGGGTAACATAGATGAAGGTGGTTTCCAGTTTCAGATGGATCTTGGAAAGCTCGGTACGCATCTGTGCACGGAGCTTGGCGTCGAGGTTTGAGAGCGGCTCGTCGAGAAGGAAGACCTTAGGATCGCGGACGATGGCACGGCCCAGTGCAACACGCTGACGCTGACCGCCCGAAAGAGCCTTAGGCTTACGGTCGAGCAGGTGGGAAATGTCGAGAATGCGGGCAGCCTCTTCAACTCTGCGCTTGATTTCCTCCTTGGGAACCTTGCGGAGCTTAAGGCCGAATGCCATATTGCCGAAAACGGTCATATGGGGATAAAGAGCGTAGTTCTGGAACACCATGGCGATGTCGCGGTCCTTAGGAGCAACATCGTTTACCAGACGGTCGCCTATGTAAAGCTCGCCTTCCGAGATCTCTTCGAGTCCGGCGATCATACGAAGGGTGGTGGACTTACCGCAGCCCGAAGGGCCGACCAGTACCAAAAATTCCTTGTCCTTGATTTCGAGGTTAAAATCCGAAACGGCAGTAACGCCGCCGGGATATTTTTTGTAAATTCCTCTGAGTGATAAGCTTGCCATTAAATATATGCCTCCTGTTTCAAACGACGCAAAAGCTTTGCGTGCATATTTTGTCATAATTTACGGGGAAGGAATAAGAGCGCATTGCACACTATTCATAACACTCCAATGATATCAAAAAACCCTTGAAATTTCAAGGTGTGTAGTTGCCTAAATTTTAAGCTTGTCATTTGGGTATTTTGACGCAAAAACAAACAGCTTGCACAAAAACAACCAATTTTAGGAGCGGTTTTTGCACACGGGCCGTCCGTCCTTTGCTCTGCCTGCCGTGCGGCTTCCGGCATTTTATGAAAATCCCGCTTGCAGCCGTTAGGCCGGATGAAATTTCCTGCATCGGAATAGACTTGCGGCCGTTAGGCAGGACTTGTTTTGCCTGCATCAGCATCGACTTGCAGGTGTTAAGCAGGGCGCGATTTACCCCTTTGCGGAAGGCAATAGAATTTACATATGCGGCTTGCCGGTTTTGTCTTTTTTGCCTTCGTGGCGGGCCTTGAGCTTCTTTGTAAGCACCGAGTAAAACTTGATTCCGGCAGCGCTGACTATGGCTGCCGCCGAAAAGATGATTACAGCTTGTTTATAGTTGCGATCGGCCACCGCCGAGCCGCCCAGGGTTGAAAGGAGCAGCGCGGGGGTGCGTGCGGTCAGGGATATTATAAGAAATTCATAAAGCCTTATGCGGGTAAGTCCCACAAGGTAGGTCAGCACGTCCTTGGGCGCTCCCGGAATGAGAAAAAGAATGAAAATAAGGCGTCCTAACTTTTGCTCGTCGTTTAAAAACTTAAGGCTTTCCATTTTTTCGCGGCTGACAAAAAGGTATACGATCCTTGTGCCCACCTTTTTGACCAGCAAAAATACAATGGCCGAAGCAATTGCCGCCCCCACAAGGCAAAGCACCGTTCCTTCAAAGGCGCCGTAAGCATATCCCGCTCCCACCTGCACCACCTCACCGGGGATAAAGGCAATGACTATCTGAATGATCTGAAGGGCGAGAAAGGCGGCTCTCCCGAAAATTCCGAAGGAATTGATATAGTTTTTGAACTCGGCGGGGTCGGAGAATTTTTTAAAAAAATCGATGCAAAAGTATGTTACGGCGGCGGTAACGGCCAGAAAAATTGCCGCCGAAACAATGGCCGCTGCCCGTTTAAGGCGCAGATTTGATGTGGAAGAATGTCCGTCATTTTCATTTTTCCGATTGCCCGGCAAACCACCCGTTTGTTTTTCCTCCCCGCGGCTTTTGCCGCCACGATGTCGGCCGCTATGGTCGGACGGCTGCTCTGCTTTGTTTAAAAATGTTTCACGTGAAACAATTTTTTGTTCTGCCGCGGTTTCTGCCGCGGTTTCTGCCGTCGTTTTAACGGATGTTTCGTCCGATGCTTTCGTCAATTGCGTCGATTGCATCGACCGTACATCGCCCTTTTGCCCGGTTTTCGTTTTTTCGGTCGGCTGTGCGCCGTCGGGGTTTGTCTCCTGTCCGATTACCGGCTGTTCCGACGGCTGAGCGTCGGGTTTTGTCCCTTGCCCTGTTTCTTTGCCGCCTGTCGGTACGCGGTCCTTTTCGGCTTTTTGCTCGCTCAAAAAATTCACTCCTAAAAAATACGGTGAAGCTCAAAGAACCTCACCGTAAATCCTGTTGCTTATACCGCGCGGCTTATGCCTTGTTGAGCTTTTCCACAAGCTCGTCGCAGGAAATGCCGTGAACGGCGCAGGCCTGCTCAACAGTCTCGCCTCTTGCCGAGGGGCAGCCGAGACAATGCATACCCATTTCGATAAAGATGGGTGCGGTTTCGGGCTTTGCATCAAGAATGTCACCGATGCAGGTGTCTTTTGTAAATTCCATTTTTAAAATCTCCTTTTTTATTTTATTGATCCGCAGTCTCGCGGGTCTTAATTTTTCTTTTTCAAGAGAACGGCAGGTTAAAAACCGCGTGTTTCGGGTGCCGGATGAGGCCTTAAGCAAAGTGTTTCACGTGAAACGTTTTGCTGTTTGCGGCGTTTTTGCCGAGCTTTTTTCGGCCGCCGTCAATCCCGTTTCGGCTGTGTGGCAGCTTATTCGGCGGCCATTGCAGTTTTAAACTGGTCGGCGTCCATCTTTTCGTTCTCAAATAAATATTTTGCAATTTGATGGAGTTTATTCATATGCTCGGTAAGAATGTTTTCGGCGTGTGCAAACTGGCCTTCGACGATGGATTTAACCTCCTCGTCGATTTCGGCGGCGATCTCATCGGAATAGGTTTTGGCCGATCCGAGATCTCTGCCCAAGAACACCTCATCGTGATCCTTGCCGTAAACAATGGGTCCAAGCTTATCGCTCATACCGTATTTCATAACCATCTTCTGAGCGATTTCGGTGGCGCGCTGAATGTCGTTGGAAGCGCCGGTGGTTATGTCCTCCTGGGTGAGCTTTTCGGCAACCCTTCCGCCAAGCAGCGAGCAGATCTGCTCAACAAGCTCGGTTTTGGTGGTGTGTCCGCGATCGTCCGAGGGACGGTACATTGTATATCCTGCCGCCATTCCGCGGGGAATAATTGAGATCTGATGAACCTCATCCTGAGAGCCGAGATAGTAGGAAACGATGGCGTGGCCGGCCTCGTGGTAGCTGGTGATGAGCTTATCCTTTTCCTTCATAACGCGGGATTTCTTTTCAACGCCCATAACCACCTTGATGGTAGCCTCTTCTATGTCGGCCTCGGTAATGGCCTTGGAATTTTTGCGGGCGGCAAGCAGTGCCGCTTCGTTAAGCAGGTTTTCGAGGTCTGCTCCGGTGAATCCTGCGGAGGTCTGCGCAATGACTTTGAGGCTTACGTCGGGGGCAAGGGGCTTGCCTCTCGAATGAACCTTGAGTATTTCCTCGCGTCCCTTAACGTCGGGATATCCCACCATTATCTGACGGTCGAAACGGCCGGGACGTGTGAGAGCGGGATCGAGAATGTCGGCCCGGTTGGTGGCAGCGATGACGATGACCCCTTCGTTTGCGCCGAATCCGTCCATTTCAACAAGCAGCTGGTTTAAGGTCTGTTCTCTTTCGTCGTGACCTCCGCCGAGTCCGGTACCGCGCTGGCGGCCGACGGCGTCGATCTCGTCTATAAATACAATGGCGGGGGAGTTTTTCTTGGCCTGATCGAAAAGATCGCGCACTCGCGAAGCACCCACGCCCACGAACATTTCCACAAAGTCGGAACCGGAAATCGAGAAGAAGGGCACTCCCGCCTCGCCTGCAACGGCGCGTGCAAGAAGGGTTTTACCCGTTCCGGGAGGGCCGACAAGCAGCACGCCCTTGGGGATTCTTGCGCCCAGGTCGTTGAACTTCTTGGGGTCCTTAAGGTATTCGACGATTTCGGACATTTCTTCCTTTTCCTCATCGGCACCGGCCACGTCGGCGAAGGTGGTTTTGCGCCCGCCGTCCGACTGCTTCTTGATCTTGGCCTTTCCGAAGCCCATAGCCTTGTCGTTGCCCATTCCGGCCGACATCCGCTTCATCATAATGTACCAGAGCACACCGATTCCGATGAAAAGGATTATGGACGGAACCATGCTTACAAGCCAGGATCCTCTGTTGACCGAATAGTCGTAGGAAATGGCCTTTGCGCCTTCCTCGCCCAAATATGCTTTCTGATTGTTTTCTCTTATGAAATCGCCAACGTCCTCATAAAAAACGCTGACATCGGGAATTTCATAGGTAAGCTTGTTTTCGGTGTTGTTGTCCTCGTAATATTCCATATGGCCGGAGGAAAGATTAAGATTGAAATCGGTTATCTTTCCGCTGTATATTTTTTCGACAATTTCGGAATACTTGGGGGTTTCGCTTTGTTTTATTGTGCCTAAGGTGCCCACGGCCGCGATGATTATAATTGCCGGAATAAGTACCAGTAAAACGGCATTTCTGACATTTTTGTTCATTTGTCCCTCCAGATTGCGCCGCTGCCCGAAAGAATCGCTTTTAAGGTCGGTTTTTCTTTGCGGTACAGCACATTGGCTGTTATAAATTATGACCGCTCATCCTGCGGTCGGAAAAGCAGAAAAGGTGTATGCGAAGGCGTCGATGCTAACGGTTATTTATCATATACCGAAGGCTTTAAAACGCCGATAAAGGGAAGATTGCGGTAAACCTCGTCGTAATCAAGACCGTATCCCACGATAAATTCATCGGGAACCTCTGCGCCGGAATACTGGGCAAAAACATCCACCTGGCGGCGGGAAGGCTTGTCGAAAAGGGTGGCAATCTTAATGCTTCTCGGACCCCTTGCCGAAAGCAGCTCGAGAATGTAGGAAAGGGTCATACCCGAGTCGAGAATATCCTCAACGATAATGAGATCTCTGCCGTGAATGTCCCGATCCAGGTCCTTGATTATTTTAACCACTCCCGAGGTCTTTACCCCCGAGCCGTAGCTGGAAACGGCCATAAAATCGATTTCACAGGGAATGGTGATGGCCCGCATAAGGTCGGCCATAAAAACTATCGATCCCTTGAGAATGCTGACCAGAATGGGCTTTTTGCCATCGTAGTCACGGCTTATCTCGCCGCCGATGCGGCTGACGATGGCCTGCAGCTCCTCTTTTGAAATAAGTATTTCTTTAATGTCATCCTTCATATCCGGCATTTTCATTCCTCCGCAAAAATTTTAACTGATAAGATATTTTTTGTGTTCTTGTCGGCCTCGTATCCGGCATTTACGCCGTCGGGTTCGGAAAGAACCAAAGTAGAGTCCGATTCGAGAATCAAAAAGCTTTGCCGCTGTTTTTCGGTGAACTTTTTTTCGTTCCAAAGCTTTTTCAGGGTTTTTGTACAGCCCCGTTTTTTAAGGGTTATCTTGTCGCCCGAAAGCCGTGTTCTCAGGATAACTGTGTTGGATATTTTATCACGGTCGAGCACATTATATGATAACAGACTGTTAATTTTTTGACAACCGTTTATTTCGGCTTTTTCAAATTTTTCTCCCCTGCGGATTTCCACCCTTTTTCCCTTGGCAAAAATCACCGCATCGCCCTTCGAAAGGTCGATTTTTTTGTAAAATGACTGCGGAAGAGGGTCTTTCTGACAAGCAACAGTCAGCCTTCCGTCTTTAAAAACCGCCTTTTTGCCGTCCCTTAGATTTACCGCTTTGCCGGTATCAAGGCTGTCGTTTAGCCGGCTTACAAGAGAATAATCCACCGTGCTTTTTTTGAACAGCCCTTCGAGAAAGAACTTCAGCACCCTCATTCTCAGCCCTTCGTCAAGGGACAAAAGCTTTGCCGTGTCCAGCGAAACTGTTGTGTTTTGCGCGTCCTGCGGGAAGGGCTTCTCCGCGCAGTCTGAAAGCGCCTTTTGCGCCGCCCTTTCAATAAATCCCTGCTCCCCGGCCGCAATGGCTGCCGAGCGGGATACCGCCCGTTCAAAACCGGGATTGAGTTTTTTAAAAAGGGGTATAATGTTGTTTCTGATAAAGTTGCGGCTGTAATCGTCGCAAAGGTTGGTGCTGTCGGTGACGAAATCAAGGCCCTGCTTTTTGCAAAAAGCCTCCACCTCGTCCCGGGAACATTCTATAAGGGGACGTATGATGTTTTCTCTTACCGGCGGGATGCCGCAAAGGCCCTTCGTTCCCGCTCCTCGGCTTAAATGCAGAAGCACCGTCTCGGCATTGTCCGAAAGGGTGTGGGCGGTGGCGATTTTTCCGCCCTTTGCGCAGCTTTCAAAATAATCGTATCTGATGCGCCGTCCCGCCTCCTCAAGACCCATACGATGCTCCTTTGCATAGGCCGGTGCATCGGCTTTAAGGCATAAAAACGGGATGCTTCGCTGTCTTGCAAGGCTCTCGGCAAAAGCCTCGTCATTGTCCCCTTCCTCTCCCCTTATGCCGTGGTTAATGTGAGCGGCAAAAAGCGAAAGGGAGTATTGCTCCTTTAAAAGGTAAAGCGCCTCAAGAAGAGCCGAGGAATCGGCTCCGCCCGACAGTCCGACCACCACCCGGTCGCCCTTTTCAAGCATATGATGCTTCTCGATGGTGCGCCGCACCTTTTCGACAAAATCAATATTCATTGTATTCTTTCTTTTCTATGGTGAGAAAACGTGCAAACCGTCCGTCCCAGTACATATCCACCGTACCGGTCTCGCCGTGGCGGTGTTTTGCGATTATGACCTGAGCGGCGTTTTGATCAACTTCCTCGCCCTCGCTGCCGTCGGTATAGTATCCCGGGCGGTGGAGCATTATAACAATGTCGGCGTCCTGCTCAATGGCGCCCGATTCTCTAAGGTCTGAAAGCTGAGGAATGTGGGACACCCCTCGTCCCGTACCCGCGCGGGAAAGCTGAGAACACACAACCACCGGGATGGCCAGCTCCTTGGCCATAATTTTAAGGTCTCTGGTCATTTCCTGAACCTGAACGGCGCGGTTGTCGGATTTTGTGACCGCCGTAAGAAGCTGAAGGTAGTCGATAAAAACAACATCGGGCTTGTTGCGCCGCACCTTGGCCTTTATCTGCTGAACGGTAATGGCCGAGGATTCGTCAACAAAAATCTGAGCATTGTAAAGCTCTCCGGCGGCGGTGGCTATTCTGTCCCACTCGTCGGGAGTAAGGCCGCCCTTTCTCAGCCGGTTAATTCCAACCGATGAGTCCAGCGACAAAAGCCTTTGTGCAAGCTGATCTCTGGACATTTCCAGTGAGAAAAAGGCCACTCTTTTGCCGGCCTTTGCGGCGTTTCGGGCGAGATTGAGAATAAAGCTGGTCTTTCCCATACCCGGTCTTGCGCCGACGATTATAAGGTCGGATTTGTTAAGTCCGCCGATTATGCTGTCGACATCGGAAAAGCCGGTGGGTATTCCGGCCAGCTTTTTGCGCTGCTCGGGATCGTCCAAGGCGCTTAAATGGTCGATGGTCTCGGTGGCAAGAATGTCCTTTATCATAACAAGGTCGGAGTTTTCCTGACCCTGGCGGATGTTGTATATTTTCTGCTCGGCCGCATCAAGCAAAAGCTCGGCCGTGCCCTCTCCCTCGGTGGCCGATGAGGCTATCTCCCGACCCGCCTTTATGAGCGAGCGGATGAGAGATTTTTCATAAACCACATTGGCATAATATCCGACGTTTGCAACCGAAGGAACGGTTTGCGCCAGCTGGGCCAGATATTCCTTTCCGCCGGCCTGCTCGTAAAGCCCGGAGGAACGCAGCTCCTCAAGAATGGTAACAAAGTCCATGGGCTTGTTGAGCTGAGCCATTCCGAAAAGGGTGCTGAAAATTGCCTTGTGTTGAGGAAGGTAAAAGTGATCGGGCTTAAGCTCGGCCACCTTTTCGTCATTCATACAATTAGGATCAAGAAGCACCGCTCCGAGCACCGATTGCTCGGAATCGAGGCTGTAAGGAAGATTAAGCCCGTCGAGGGCGGTATCAAATTCGGCCATAAAAGCAACTCCCGTGAAATGTTTTTCCGCAAAAGCGGCAGATATAAAGGTAAATATAAAACTATAAAAACAAACACTTACTCAGTTTATACATTTATATACATACATTATAGCACATTAAATTTCCTCGGTCAAGCACATTAAGGCCTCTTAAATTTCCCCTGTCAAATGCCCTGATAAGCTAAAGATTCTGACAAAGAAATTTGGCGGACGGCTGCTTTTGCTAACTGCATAAAATTTCTAAAAACCAGCAATAATTTTTTAAAAATTGCTTGCATTTTTGAAAATCTATGATACAATGCAATTGAGAAAGATGAATTTCTTTCACGAAATAAATTTTGGAGGAAAACAGAATGAAAAACTTAAGAAAAGTTCTTTCGGTAGTGCTTGCTGTTGCAATGATGGCTTGCTCTATGGTTATTGCCGCTTCTCCGGCAAGCGCCGAGGGCGAAGCTTATGCAACCATCAAAAGCTGGGGAATTACTGAATTCAACAATTTTGACGGCAGCGGGCTGACTTCCGATGCACCTCACGAGGTTCTTGCCCGTGATAAGTCGGTCGGTTGGAAGGGCTATGCCATTTACGGTATGGCTTCCGGTAACGTTGTTACCATCAAAGCCGGCTCGACCTATGTTTTCGAGCTTGATCTTGACTACAACGGTCTTTATGTACCCGGCAGAGATCCTGATGAGAACGCTCTTATCGCCGACTTCTACATTCAGGATTACGACCACTGCGTAGAGTGGGCAGTATCCGCCAACAGCCTTCAGGCTGCCATTGACGAGGGCAAATTCGGATACACTTCCGACGGTGTACGTTATGTCACCGTTTCGGGCGAGGTCACCATCCCCACCGAGATTGGCGGAGAGACCCTTTCTTCCGAGGTGGGCGGAGAGGCCCGTCTCTGGACCCGCGGTATTATCGATTACAGAGCCATCAACATGAGAGTTTACGATGCTAATGACATTCTCGGTGATCCCGTTGGTGAATGGTGCTTCGGCGACTATGATGCCGCCAACGACGAAACCGGCATCCGCACCAATCCTTACATCGAAAACGGCAACTACACCCTTCCCAGAGGTTTCCGTGTAATGCGCGGCGACTTTGCAGAGCCTAAGCTTGCTCTGGGCGGAGCAACCCATCAGGTTACCGCCGGACAGTATGCAGCCAAATACGATCTCCTGTTTGACGGAGTTTTCTGCGGAGACGATGATGTTCTCGCAACCCTGTCCGTTAAAAATGAGGCCGGCGAAACCGTCGCAACCAAGGACGTTAAAAAGGCCGACACCACCCGTACCATCAAGGACAGCGAAGGCGGCAACACCACCGGCTCGTTCTATGACGGAAGCGCAGTTATTGACCTTCCCTTTGCCGCTGCTGCAGACGGCAAATACACCATCGAGGTGTACACCACCGGCAAGGCCAACATAACCGTCAACACCGTAGGATTCACCGCAGTTATCCCTGCCGAGAGAATTGCCGAGGTTAAAGAAGCCATCGACGCCATCGGTGAAGTTAAATATGATCCCGACATC
>CAJJNV010000014.1 GCA_905193225.1 uncultured Oscillospiraceae bacterium
GCTGAATAAACTTATTCCTTCCCCGCAGGGCCAACACCTTGCGGGGAAGGTTTTTTTGCGTTGCAACAAGTGATGTGATGCTTGATTTTATGCCGCTTGACACACCTTTATAAACCAAAATGTTTCACGTGAAACATTTTTTAAGACTGCCATACGGCGGGCGACGGGAAAAGGTTTTCTTAATGCGCGGCAAAAACGGCTTTGCGCGGTGGGCGGCGGGAGTGTGATTGGATTTATTGCCGCGATACGCGGCGGAAGAATAGAGGAAATGTTTTTATGTGCAGCGGGAGTTCAACGGAGGTGGGTCATCGCAACACGCGGCGGAAGGACGGCAGGAAGGAACGCTGAGGCCGTCTCGGCTGCGCCGAGACGGGAGGCGTAGGGAATTGCAGCATTACAGGGAATAAACGACGGTGGGTTTTTATTGCAGGCGTCGGGAAGTGCGGCGGGCGCCCTTTGGTCAGCCCAAGCTGACCGCCTCAGCGGTGCGACGGGCCGCAGGCTTGTTGTATCGGAAGCTTTGGCACAACAAAAAGGCCTTGCCATTAAAAAAGCTGCTTTGCTTTTTACAAAGCCTGACGGAAGAATCCGCAACATCATTCTTTTCTCGCCGAGCCGTCGTGAGATGTTGAAAGGTCGGGCAGAGAGGACCGGTATGAGTGCTTGACTTTCTCATATATATTGTATATAATGACTTTGTACACCTTATGGTAAAATTGCTTGTTTTGCGGGAAGGCTTCTGCAAAACCTTTCATAATTTTTTCTGCCTTTTTACTTCTTTTTATTGCGGACGACCTTAAGGCCGGCACATTTGCTCCGCAATCACTTTTTCAATAAACACACAGGAGAGCATAGTTAATGAGTCAGACAGACAAAAAAACGGCCAAAGCCCCCCAGAAAAAACCGAGTCGCCTGAAAAAGGTGCTGTCGTTTTTGGCCTTTGCATTGATAAATGTAGGGGTTATAGCATATATAGCAATAAAGGAATTCGGAGGAGGAAACAGCCAGACCGAGAAGGTGGCTCTTTCCCAGATCAACCTGTTTTTCATTCTTGCGGGTCTTGCCTGCTTTGCGGTCTGCATTCTTATGGAAACCTTTAAATACGAGGCAATGATACGTGCAACGGCCGGAAAAAGCGACAAACAGACCGCCTTCGAGGTGGCGGTGCTGGGAAAATACTACGACAACATCACCCCCTTAGGCGCCGGCGGTCAGCCCTTTCAGATATTCCATCTCAAAAAGCGGGGATATGCCGGCGGAACGGCCGCTTCTCTTCCCATTGCGGGATTTGTGGTGCTTCAGATGGCCTTTGTGTTCCTTGCTCTTATCGTGTTCATCTTTAACGGCAAGGCCATTGACGAATACCCTCTCATTAAATATTCGGCATACATAGGTCTTTTGTTTTATGCCTTTGTGCCCACCGTTATCGTACTCTTTTCCCTTATACCTAAAACCTTCAGCAAGATCATAAAGGGATTTTTGTGGATTTTCCACAAGATGCACATTATCAAGAATTATGAGCAGACCAGTCAGAAGGTCTTTGTTTCCCTTGGGGAATACCGCCAGAGTCTTGTGCTCATTTCAAAGACCCCCATGCTCATTTCAAAAACATTTTTCTTTTCACTTATCTATGAGATAGCCCTTATGTCCATGCCCTATTTTGTGCTCAGGGCCTTTGGCGTGCATGAGGGATTTATACATCTTTTCTCGCTCTGCGTTTTCATTTACGCGGCCATTTCCTTTGTTCCCACTCCCGGAAACGGCGGTGCGGCCGAAAGTATGTTTTACGCCATATTCTCATCCCTCGCCGGAAACATGCTTTTCTGGGCGGTGCTTGTGTGGCGTTTCCTTTGCTACTATGCTTTCCTCATTATGGGCATTTTCGTCATATTCACAAATTCCATGCGCGGAAAGGGCAGCGTTAAAAAACGAAAGCTCAGCAGCACTGCTTCATCGGTGCAGTTTACCGATACCTTTTTCCCGGTTTCGGACGGGGTTTCTCAGACGGTGGACAGTCTCGCCCAGCGTATGAACGAGGCGGGGTATTGCTGTGTTGTTTGTCCTTCCTCCGACACCGCCTTTAAGGATTGCTTTTCCTATGACGTTATACGGGTGCCGTCGGTTAGACTTCCCTTTGCCGGGAAGGTACCGCTGCCCTCTCTTGAGAGGGGCCTTAAAGCCAAGCTCAAGGAAGGGAATTTTACCGCCTTCCATGCTCATTCTCCCTTCGGAATCGGCAAATACGCCCTTAAAATGGGCAAGAGACTGGGTGTACCGGTCATTGCCTCATTTCACAGTCAATATTGCGACGAGCTTATTTCCCTTTCCAAAAACCGCTTTATCGGAAGGCTGCTTTCCAACGCCATTGTCAAGTTCTATTGCCGGGCAAACGAGGTGTGGGCGCAAAGCCGCAACACCGCCGAGGTGCTGCAAAGCTACGGCTTCAGGGGGGACATTAAAATCGTCGGAAAGGGCACCGAGTTTATCGGGGAATATGTTCCCGATGACCGTATTGCCGCCCTTAAAGAGGAGCTGCTCATCCCCGTGGATAAAAAGATACTGCTTTATTTCGGAACACTCAGTCAGAAGAAAAACGTGCGTCTTGTTATCGATACCATGCTTGAGCTTAAGGAAACGGGTGACGAATACATCCTGCTTTCGGTGGGCAGAGGACCGGACGAGGAATACATAAAGAATGTTACCGAAAAGTTAGGGCTTGGCGGAAATATTCTTTTCCTTGGTCATATTGCCGATCGCTCTAAGCTTTTAGCCGTTATTTCCATGGCCGATCTGCTTATTTATCCCTCTCCCGACAACAGCTTTCCCTCGGTGGTGCGGGAAGCGGCGGCTCTTTCGACGCCTTCTCTTGTGGCCGAAGGCTGCGCATCGGAATACATAAGCAACAATGTTAACGGATATTTTGCCGAGGCTAATCCCGAGGCCATGGCCGGAAGAATCAAGGAAATTTTTGAAGGCGGAAGTCTTGAGGAAGTGGGAGATGTGGCCAAAAACACCCTTCCCACCAGTTGGGACGAGATTGTGAGAGAGTCCAATATGCGCTATAAAAAGGCGGCGCGAGAGTTGCAAAAACGCAGGAAATAGCTTTTACGGGAAAAGCGCGGGAGCTGCAAAAATGCAGAAACCTGCTTTTACTGAAAATATTACGGTGGAGAAGTCCCGTGACCCGTGAAAAGCTTCATAAAAACAGCGGGGGCAGCCAATGATTCCTACCCCCGTCGACTTAATCGGACGGTGCTGAAAATACCGTCTCATTACACCAGAGGTGTTTTTACTTGTCAGATAAATTTTTCAGAAGAACCTGGGCGCAGGTTGATCTTGACGCCCTTAAACACAACTTTGAAGTGCTGCGTTCCATCGTGCCGGACAGTGCCGAGATAATGGGTATCGTCAAGGCCGACGCATACGGTCACGGGGTCGAGATGATTTCTAAAACCCTTTGCGATTTAGGAGTCGACCGATTTGGCGTATCCTCCGTTTCCGAGGCTGAGCAGCTTCGCTCCTTCGGCATAAAAAAGCCGGTGCTCATTTTGGGATATACCCCCTGTGATCTTGCAAAGGAACTTTTTGAAAACGACATTACCCAGGCGGTTTACGATCTTGGTTATGCAAAGGAATTGTCCTCTGCCGCCGAGGCTGCCGGTGTACGCATAAAGGCCCACATAAAGCTTGATGTGGGAATGGGCAGGCTTGGCTTTTTGGCCAAAAACGACAACTGCATAGATGAGATAAAGCAGGTAGCTGCTCTCGGCGGTCTTGACATCAAGGGGATTTTTACCCACTTCCCCTCGGCCGACAGGGACGGCGACGAAAGCGGAGAGATAACAAAAAAACAGGCCGCGCTTTTTATAAGCCGCTGCAACACCCTTGAAAAGCAGGGAATACATTTTGAGACACGGCATTGCTGCAATTCGGCAGGATCGCTGACCATCGGCAAAGGCGAGGCGGGACTTGACTGCGTTAGAGAGGGCATTACACTTTATGGGCTTTCTCCCTCGCCCGCCCTTAAAGGGGCGGCAAAGCTTTACCCGGTTATGTCCCTTAAGACGGTGGTTTCTATGGTCAAGACCATCGAAAAGGGCGATACGGTCAGCTACGGAATGACCTTTACGGCACAGGGAAAAATGAAGCTTGCATCGGTCTGCATAGGCTATGCCGACGGATATCCCCGCCGCCTTTCTTCAAAGGGGTATATGCTTATAAATGGGCAGAAAGCTCCCATTGTCGGCAGGGTATGTATGGATCAGCTGATGCTTGACGTAACAGGCATTGACGGCGTTAAAATCGGCGATGAGGTAACGGTTTTCGGAAAGAGCGGAGATGCCGAGCTTTCGGTGGACGATGTTGCCGCTGCGGCCGATACCATTAACTATGAGCTGATCTGCATTCTCGGAAAAAGGGTGCCGAGGGTCTTTTTAAAGGACGGAAAGGTGCTTTCGGTTACCGATTATATCAGCAGCCGATGATTGGCGGAAAAACAGAAGCTGCCGTGATTTAACAAACAAAGATATCTTTAAGCAAAAGCATAAAAGGGTACGGTAATCGGCCATAAGATTTGACGCTGCCGGGATAATGAATGCGATGCCGCACGAAAAGAGACGGAGACGCCGCAGGGTATCGCAAAGATTTCCACAGCCCGCCGGAAAGAAACAAACAAATCCGCAGGTTATCGCCAATGCTAAGCAGCAGCCGAAAAAACAAAGGGAAAAGGAAGAGGAAAAATGAAGGCACAGGATGTTTTTAACAATCGGTCGGCGGCTTTTTCCCGCTCGCCCCAAAAACGCAGCCGGTATATTCCGAGAAATCGGGCTGCCGAGTTTTCCGACCTGACAAAGGGAGCTATGGATTGCCGTATTTCTCTTTGCGGGACATGGTCTTTTTGCCTTTTTGACGGCATTTCCGAAATCGACGACCGACTTATTGAAGCATCACATGATCTTTCGGAATTTGAAAAAATCGATCTGCCTAAATCCCTTTTAAGAGAGGAAGGACTGCCCTTTTGCTTTCCCGACATTCCCGATACCGCCAAAACCGCCCTCTTTTGCAGGGATGTTGACGTGGATTTTTCGGGGCAAAAGACCTTTCTTGTATTTGAAGGATTTACGGGGGATCTGGCGGTCTTTATCAACGGCATAGAGGCGGGGTTTTCGTCGGGCGGCGGAAATCTTTGCGAATTTGACGTGACAAGATTTTTATCCCCGGGTAAAAACCGTTTTTGCATTGTGCTTTTGTCGGTTTGCAAGCAAAGCTTTTTTAAATCTGTGCTTCAAAGAATTTTTTTCGGAATAACCGAGCCTTTTTATCTTTTGACTCGCGAAAAGAGCCACATCTGCGACCTTGTGCTTGAGACCTCCCTTTCGGAGGGGTTTGGTCAGGGGACGGTTACGGCTGCCCTTTCGGGGGATTTTTTATCTGCCGGAAAATGCCGTCTTTTCGACGAGTATGGGGAAGTAGTTTCGAGCGGCGATTTTGACGAGGACGGAAAGGCCGAGCTTTGCCTGAATTACCCTCGTCTGTGGTCGACCGAGCAGCCCGATCTTTACCTCTTTGAGGCCGAGATTTGCGGAGAATATATTTATAAATACATCGGATTTAAACACATAGATATTGATATAAACGAAGGGCTGCGGCTCAACGGACGGAAATTCCGTTTCCACGGAGGGGTCTACGATCCCATCGGAAAGACCGATAGCGAGGTCAAAAACGACATTTTGACCCTTAAACAAAATCACGTCGATGCCATTGTAATCAAAGGCGGGGATCATCTCGACCGCCTGCTTTCACTGTGCGACCGTTACGGGGTTCTTGCAATTGCCGATGTGGGTATCAGTTCAGAGGCCTTTGACGGGGCGGGCAGCCGCCGCATTTACGACGACGGAACAATATTCCCCATTATCGAGGAGGAAATTGCCGGACGGATCATTCTTATCAGAAGTCACACCTGCCTTGCGGGAATAGGATTTTTCGATTTCTGCGGCGACGGAAAAAACGTTTATGACGCCATTTCCCTTTGCAGGGATCTTTGCGGTGCTCCGATATTTTACGCCGGAGAACCGGCCGACACGGTAAGATCAAGCAGCTTTGAACAGCGTCCCGACATATATTTTACCGACCGTTCCCTTAAAAGCTTTGACGATCCCTTTGCCGGCAAAAAGCCGGTGGCGGTTTTGGGAGAGGCGCCCGAGACCGACGACATACGGGTACTGGGGGCGTTTGATCTTTGTCCCTTTGAGCATCTTTGGCAGCTTAAAGCCGCCCATCCCTTCTTTAAGGTTGATGAAATCGACGCAGGATCGGGAGATTTTTATATAACCAATCTTTTCGGCTTTTGCTATCTTTCTCATCTTGAGTGTTCTTTTGAGGTTACAAGCAGGGGAAAGATTACGGCCAAGGGCTTTGTGGGGGCGCTGCCCCTTTCTCCCGGAAAGTGCGAGAAGGTACACGTCGATTTTGTCCTGCCGAAGGGGGACGAAAACTACATACGGTTTGAATTTAAGCGGCTGGGCGACTGCAAATGGGCCAAGGACGGATTCTCCGAAGGATCGGTGCAGTTTAAGCTTCCCGATCGTCCTTACCGTCATACCGGAGAAGATGAAACCGACGACGGGCCGCAAGAGCTTGACCTCTTTGATATGACCGACGGCGGGGAGAGCATTTCCGCCAAAGATATAGGCGGTGCTGCCGATGCTGCACGGTCGGGCGCTCCCAAAACAGACGAAACCGATGGAAAGGTCGTTATTTCGGGAAAAGATTTTAAATATGTTTTTTCAAAGCTTTCGGGCTCGTTTGAGCTTCTTGAGCACAAGGGAAAAAACATCTGCTCATCCCCGCTCAAATTAAAAATCTTTTGCAACGAGCGGCTTTTGCCCGCATTTTGCTCGGCCGAGCTGTCGGTCGACGGAGAGCTTGCGGTCATAAGAAGCGAGGCTGTTTATATGGCCGAGGGTCAAAGCGGAAAACAGAGCTTTGTGGCCGTATGGTGCATCGACAAAATGGGCAGGATATCCCTCGACTGCTCGGTGCCTTCGGGAGATTTTGAAACCGACGGAATAGGGCTTGACTTAGGTCTTAAAAGCACCGATTTTGTCTACTTCGGCAGGGGTGAAAAATCGGGATATACCGGCATTTTCAGAACAAAAGGCGATTCCCGCCGACTCATACGCTGCTGCCTGTTCGACAAGATAAAACGGCCGCTCTGCGTTTTCTGCAGCGACCGTATGACGGTTGAAACAAAGGACGGTCTTGCCACCTTTTCGGCAGGTCATTTTGACGGGGAAAGGGGCCTTTGCGAGCTGTCCCTTTGTATATGCCCCGACAGGGAAGGCCGTTTGCTGTTTGAATAGGCCGTTTTTCCGAAAGGCTTTATCGTTATCGGGAGGCTTTATCGGCATCTGAATGATTGATTTTGCCGGCATCACTTCATTGAGCTCGGGTGATTTTATCCGATGATTTTATCCGATGCATTTTTTCCATGCTTTTTATCCGATATTTTTATTTGGTTGTTGTTTTTACAGAAGGTTGATTTTATGTTTAATATAGTTTTGGTCGAGCCGGAAATTCCGCAAAATACCGGCAACATTGCACGCACCTGCGCCGCCACCGGCAGCAGGCTTCATCTCATCGAGCCGCTGGGATTTAAGATCGACGACAAAAAACTTAAACGGGCGGGACTGGATTATTGGTGGCTGCTCGACATAAACTATTATAAGAATTTAGACGAATTTTTCGAGAAAAACAAGGGGCGGTTTTTCTTCTTTTCCACCAAGGCCCGGAAAAATCACTGTCAGGTGGAATATAAGGACGGGGATTATCTGGTTTTCGGCAAGGAAACAAAGGGACTGCCCGAAAAGCTGCTTTTTGAACACAAGGACAGCTGCGTACGGCTGCCCATGCTTTCTGAGGCAAGGAGCCTTAATCTTTCAAATTCGGTAGCGGTGGGAGTTTATGAGGCCCTTCGCCAAACCGGATTTAAGAGTCTTGAGCAGGAGGGAAATCTGCGGGATTATTGCTGGGATCAGACCGAGTAAAAAACGGAAAACGCCGGTCTGCAAGACCCTGCCGCCGACCCCGTTCGGCAGAGATGCCTGTTAAGCGCTTTACATATTTACTTATGCTTAGGATCGGCGACGGTCGATTCTTAATCGGAGGAATTTATGAAAAAATCATCTTGGTCTGAAAAGCTTTTCGATATGCTGCTTTTTATCGCCGGAAGCGCCCTTTACTCCCTTTCGGTCAATGTTTTTACGCTGCCCAATCACATTGCCCCCGGCGGGCTTACCGGTGTGGGTACGCTCATAAACTATCTTTCGGGATTCCCGGTGGGCGCGTCGGTCATTTTAATGAACATCCCTCTGTTCTTTTTCGGGGTAAAGATACTCGGCAGGGAATTTTTTTTCAAAACCGTCGCCGCAACACTGCTTTCCTCGGTTCTTATCGACATCGGCGGCACATTTCTGCCGGGATACAGCGGGGATCACATTCTGGCGGCCATTTACGGCGGTGTGCTTTCGGGAGCGGGAATGTCCCTTATATTTATCAGAGGCGGCACCACCGGCGGCACCGATATTCTGGCAAAGCTCATTAAACACGCCTTTCCCCATCTTTCCATCGGGCACATCATTCTGGCCCTTGACGCGATCATTCTTATAGGTGCGGCCGTCGTTTACAAAAGCATCGACAGCTCCCTTTATGCCATAATTGTAATTTTCGTTTCGACCACCATTATCGACCGTTCGATATACGGGGTGGGAAGCGGAAAAGTCATTTATATCTTTTCAAAAAAATCCGAGCAGATCGCCTCTCAAATCACCGAGCAGCTGAAACGGGGCGCCACACTTCTTAAAACCACCGGTGCCTATTCGGGAGACGATCGGAAGGTGGTTATGTGCGCGCTGCGGCGGCACGAGGTTTTCAGCCTTAAAAAGATCGTGCTCGACATCGATCCTACCGCATTTGTCATTGTGGGAGATGTGGGGCAGGTAATGGGCAAGGGATTCAATTCCCTTAAGAACAGCGAATAGCGACCGGGTTTTGGTCGGCGGTTTTTGATTCTGTTTGAGTCATTTTTGCAAAACAAGATCGGAAAATTTGTCGAAAAACGGTCGGAAAAAATCGCTGTAACCCGCATATTTACTAAGGTTTTTAACAAAATGTTTCACGTGAAACATTTTTTCGGCACATTCGGCGGGGCGGCTCCCTTCGGGCATTTTTCCGACGACAGCGGTGCAATTTTCAAGCAAAACAAGGAGAGCAAAATGAACAATAAAGTTTTCAGTGCGGGACTTTTCGGAATAGACGCCTTTCTCGTGGAGGTTGAAAGTTTTGTTGCCGAAGGAGTTCCTAAATTCGACATCGTCGGGCTTCCCGATGCGGCGGTCAGAGAATCGAGAGACAGGGTCCGTTCGGCAATCGTTTGCTGCGGATATGAATTTTCGGGAGAGCACGTAACCGTCAATCTTGCTCCCGCCGACATAAAAAAATCCGGCGTGCTTTATGACGTGCCGATATTTTTATCACTGCTTATGCAGACAAATCAGCTTTCGGCAAACACGAAGGATTTTATGTTTGTGGGAGAGCTTTCGCTGTCGGGAGACATACGTCCCGCGGCAGGAGTGCTTCCCATGGTCATAAAGGCGCGTGAGCTTGGATTTAAGGGAATCTTCATTCCAGAGAAGAATGCTCCCGAGGGCGCGGTTGTGGACGGCATCGAGGTTTATCCCGCAAACCACATCGGTCAGATCATCGACCACGTAAGAGGAGCAAAAAAGATTCATCCCGTTAAGCAAACGGATTTCCCCAAAAAAGCACCGGTCAAATTCCCCGATTTTTCCGAGGTCTGCGGTCAGGAAGCGGCCAAAAGAGCCCTTGAAGTGGCGGCGGCAGGCGGCCATAACGTGCTGCTCATCGGCCCGCCCGGCTCGGGAAAAAGTATGCTTGCAAAGCGGCTGCCGGGAATACTGCCCGATATGACCTTTGAGGAATCCATTGAAACCACCAAAATACATTCCATAGCCGGGGTTTTGCCCGACAGCACCGGTCTTATAAGCAATCGGCCCTTCCGCTCGCCCCACCACAGCGTTTCGCCGGTGGCCCTTGCCGGAGGAGGAACCTTTCCGAAACCGGGAGAGGTATCGCTGGCCCACAACGGCGTTCTTTTCTTAGATGAACTGCCGGAATTTACCCGCTCGGCCATGGAGGTGCTTCGCCAGCCTCTTGAGGACGGGAAGGTGGTCATTTCCCGCGCGGCGGCGTCCCTTTCATATCCCTGCGAGGTAATGCTTGTGGCGGCAATGAATCCCTGCCCCTGCGGCAATTTCGGGCATCCCAAAAAGCGGTGCGTCTGTTCATCGACGGCCGTTTCAAAGTACCTTAATCGGGTCAGCGGCCCATTGCTCGACCGCATCGACATACATATCGAGGTCCCGCCGGTGGAATTTGAGGAGCTTTCGGCGGTACGCACGGCCGAGCCTTCCTCGGCCATAAAGCAGCGGGTCAACGAGGCAAGAGAAATTCAGCGCAAGCGGTTTAAGGGTTGCGGCATTTCCTGCAACGCATCCATAACTCCCGATCTTTTGCCCGAGATTTGCAAAATGACCGACGGTGCACGGGACATTCTCGAAAAGGCCTTTGACCGGCTCGGTCTTTCGGGCAGGGCATACGACCGCATTCTCAAGGTTGCCCGCACCTCGGCCGATCTTGAGCACAAGGATGTTATCGACAAAAACAACATTATGGAGGCCATCCAGTACCGTTCTCTCGATCGGAAGTATTGGAACAAATAAGCCTTTGATAAACTAAGCCCTTATCCTTATTTTAAGCAACAGACGGCAGGCTTCTTTTGAGGACGGAGGGCTTTTATTTTGCTAAAAGAACGGTGATCGGCTTTAGGATGGCTTTAGAGAGCTGAGGCAGTCTCGGCTTTGCCGAGACCGGAGGGAGCGATTGTCCGCAGTCCTGCCGACAAAATAAATCCGCTTTTTAAGGTACGTCTTTGTTTTTATCAAAGTCTCCCTCCGATCAGCGCAAGCTGATTGCCTCCGCGGCGGGAAGGCACACCGCAGCGGCACTGTATTTGTAAAGAGGCAATGCAGGGTTAACCATAACGCACACATTCAAACACGATTTTGGCGGAGAAAAATCCCCATATACTGCGTTAAAATGCTCGTTAATCCGACACGCCTATATGCGACGACAAGCCGAAAAGCACCATTGATAGGCCGTTTCAGGCGTGTTTGGATATGTGCGTTATGGTTAACACATTTTTAACAATAAAGGAAGATAATTATTATTGTTGTTTAATGATAATATTTGTGTTACAATACTCTTGTATCGCATATAACCGGGCAAGCGGTCTGCGGCTGTCCTTGGCGCTGACCTTTCTGCCGCGCGGCTGCTCCGCTATATACTTTTCACAAGCTTTACCGAAAGGATGATTTCAATGCCCATAAGAATACAGGACGAGCTGCCGGCCGCAAAAACTCTGCACGACGAAAATATATTCGTTATGACCGAGCACCGGGCCTCTCACCAGGACATCCGTCCCTTAAAGATCATCCTGCTCAACCTTATGCCCACCAAGATAACCACCGAGACCCAGATACTGCGCCTGCTCAGTAACTCCCCCCTGCAGGTGGATGTTGAGCTTCTCCAGACGGTCACCCACAAGGCCAAAAACGTCAGCGCCGAGCATCTTTTTAAATTCTACAAAACCTTCGACGAAATAAAAAACAACCGATACGACGGTATGATAATAACCGGTGCGCCGGTTGAGCTTATGGAATTTGAAGACGTGGATTACTGGGACGAGCTGTGCGATATTATGGACTGGGCCAAGAAAAACGTCTATTCCACAATGTTTATCTGCTGGGGCGCTCAGGCCGGCCTTTATCATTATTACGGCATTAAAAAACACATTCTCGACAAAAAGCTTTGCGGCGTTTTTTCCCACGAGATTCTGCTTCCCAGCCATCCTCTCATCAGGGGATTTGACGATCGGTATTTTGCTCCCCATTCCCGCTATACAGGCGTGGACATCCGGGAGGTCGAGGCGGTTCATGATCTGGACATTATCGGCGTTTCCAAGGAGGCGGGAGTGCACATTGTGGCAAACCGCGACTGCCGCAGATTTTTCATTTCCGGCCATTCGGAATATGACCGGGGCACCCTTGCGGGGGAATATGAGCGGGATCTTAAAAAGGGCATAAATCCCGATCTGCCGAAATATTATTTTCCCGAAAACGATCCCGATCGCCTGCCCCTTATGAACTGGCGGGCGCACGCCAATCTGCTTTTCTCCAACTGGCTCAACTACTTTGTCTATCAGCGCACGCCCTATGACCTTGAGGAGCTTGATTAGCCCTTTATCTTTCTATTGTCCGTCCGATAAGAAGGGCTTTGAACATACTGTAATCCCTAACCATAGCGCACATATCCGAACACGCCTGAAACGGCCTATCAATGGTGCTTTTCGGCTTGTCGTCGCACATAGGTGTCAGGATTAACGAGCATTTTAACGCAGTATATGGGGATTTTTCTCCGCCAAAATCGCGTTCGTATGTGTACGCTATGCTTACGGTCGGCGAGAAGCTCTGTTTTCTGAATCAATAATCAACAAAAGCGTTACACCCGATTTATATATTGTTAACAAAATGACATTATAATAAAATAAATAATTGTAAATTAAATTCCATTTCTGTGCCGAAAAAGGCGTGCCGAAGGAACATGGCTTTCTTCCCCCGACTGTGACGGCGCAGGGACTTTAAAACAACAAAAACTTAAAATTTTTTAAATTCACAAAGGGGCGAGAAAAATGTCGGTTAAGGTTCTTATTGTTGACGACGACACCAATATTTGCGAGCTGCTGAGGCTCTATCTTGAAAAAGAGGGATATTCCACCGTCATTGCAAACGACGGCGAGGAGGCGGTTGAAGCCTTCAAAAACAATTCCCCCGACATCATTCTTCTTGATGTTATGCTGCCCAAGCTCGACGGCTGGCAGGTCTGCCGCGAGATCAGAAAGACCTCCCAGGTGCCCATCATAATGCTGACCGCAAAGGGCGAAACCTTCGACAAGGTTTTCGGACTGGAGCTTGGAGCGGACGATTATGTCACAAAGCCCTTTGAATCAAAAGAGGTTGTGGCGCGAATCAAGGCGGTTATGCGCCGCGGCGTTAAAACCCCCGAAAACACCGACAAGGTGGTCAAATACGACAAGCTGGTCATCAATCTCACAAACTATGAGCTGTGGGTCGACGGAAAGCAGATCGATACCCCGCCCAAAGAGCTTGAGCTTATATATCATCTGGCCTCCAATCCCAACCGGGTATTTACCAGAGATCAGCTGCTGGACGAGGTGTGGAGCTTCGACTATTACGGCGATTCCCGCACGGTCGACGTGCACGTCAAGCGGCTTCGCGAAAAGCTCGAGGGTGTTTCGGACAAATGGTCGCTCAAGACGGTTTGGGGCGTCGGATACAAATTTGAAGTGAGATAAAGCTTTATGAAAAAGAGCTTTTTCAAAAAATTTTTTATAACCTACACATCGGTTATCGTGGTGGCCATTGTGGTGCTGGGATGCATCATCTATTCCTTCACCGGAAGCTACTGGCTTCGCACCAAGCGCTCGGCCCTTGCAGCCGAGGCAAGCGCCATTGCCACCCAGGCGGGGGCTCTGGGCGGAAATCTGCGTTACACCGTTCAGATGACCGAAATAGTAACCAGCGCCACCGAAAGCTGTGTGCTTGTTATAGTCGACGACGGCACCATCGCCATTTCCGATCCCCAGCGGGTCAATACCGACATCACCACCGTTTCGGCCGACATCACAAAGGTGGCTTTAACCGAGGAATATTCCGCCATCGGAGACCTTGGCGGTGTGCTTAGGGAACAGAGCGTCATCGTTTCGGCCCCCATAACGGTGGGAGGAGAAACGGCCGGCGCGGTATTCAGCTTTATTCCCTATGCGGGACTGGGCGCCTTTCTTTCCAACATTCTTAAAATCTTTGTTTTATCGGCTCTTTGCGTGCTGGCCATAATTCTGCTGGTCACATATATGCTGGCCGTCAATATGGTCAGACCTTTGCGGGACATGGCCGACGCGGCACGGAGAATGAGTAAAGGCGACTTTTCCAAATACATCAGGGTCGACCGGGAGGATGAGCTTGGAGAGCTGGCGGTTGCCTTCAACAACATGACCCATTCGCTTTCGGTCAGCGAACAGCAGCACAGAGGCTTTGTGGCCAACGTTTCCCACGAGCTTAAAACTCCCATGACCACCATTTCCGGCTTTATCGACGGAATACTCGACGGCACCATCTCAAAGGATCGGCAAAAGGAATATCTGCAGATAGTTTCGGACGAGGTTAAGCGGCTTTCCCGCCTTGTCACATCCATGCTCAACCTTTCAAAGCTTGAGGCAGGGGAGATAGAGATCAAAAAGCAGACCGTCAACCTTTCCCGCACCGTGCTCAGCGCCGCCATACAGCTGGAAAATCAGATATTTTCAAAAGACATCACCTTAGAGGGGCTGGACAGCCTTTCCCCCATGGCCGTAACAGCCGACCGGGATCTTATGTATCAGGTGGTTTTTAATCTTTTTGACAATGCCATTAAATACACCCCTGCCGGCGGCACCATTTCCGTTAAGGACGAGCTGGGCAAGGACGGTATGGTCTGCTTTTCCATAACAAATACCGGACAAGGCATCCCCGAAAAGGATCTTCCCTACATTTTCGACAGGTTTTATAAGGTCGACAAATCCCGCGGCGCCGACAACAAGGGAACGGGACTGGGCCTTTATCTTGTCAGAACCATTCTTTCGATGCTCGACGGGCAGATAACGGTCAAGAGTAAAGAGGGAGAATATTGTGAATTTATAATATCCATGAAGGGCGGCCCATTACCCGAAAACAACATTTCTACGGAGGAACAGAACAATGGATGAGCTTGATAAGATTCCCACACAAAACGAAGATACGGCCGGACAAAAAGCATCCGATAACACAAATTTCCCCGACAGTATAAATCCCATAAACAAGGCTTGTGCCGATAAAGCTGACAACGGTGCAGTTGATACCGCCGGTGCATTTAATGCAGGCAATGCAATTGATACAGTCGGCTCAACTGTTAACGACAGTGATGTTACTGCCGACGGTAAAGTTTTCGGCGACAATGCAGTTACCGGCAGCACGGAAACCGAAGGTACGTTTACCGCCCATCAAACGAACGGCGCGGAAAACGCCGCCACCGAGAGCGGCACGGAAAACTCCATTGAAAGCACCGCAGAAACCACCGCAGAAGACGGCCAAAACGCGCAATCGGCCTGCCAAGATGCTGCTTATGCACAAAGCGCAAACCCTGGCGGACAGAATGCAGATACACAGTATGCAGGCGCACAGGGTGCGTCAGCTCAGGGTATGCCCGGCGGTTCGGCGCCTTACGGCCAATACACACCGCCGCCTCCCCGCCAGCCCTACGGCGTTCCCCCCTATGGTCAGGGATACGGCGCGCCCTACGGTCAGTACGGCAACCGACCCTATAACGGATATTACCATACTCCCCCTGTGCCCCCGGTCTACGGTTGCGGCCGGGGTCAGGGACAGCCATACGGCGGTCAGAACGGTCAGCATCCGCAGGGTCAGGGATACGGTGTACCATACGGTCAGCCTCCCGTTAATCCCTATTATCAAAATGCCGCAAACGGAGCAAATTCTTCCGCTTCCGCAAAGAACGGACAGAAACCTCAAAAAAAGCGTATGAGCAAGGGACTTATTGCATTTATATGCGTGGCCTGCTGCGTTGCGGTGGGCGTTGTCGGTCTTTCGATCGGAATAATCGCCGGAAAGGCACTGGGGAAGATCGACTTTAACGATAAAGATCCCTCTTTCAGCGTTATAGAGGGCAACGAAGCCGGCTCTCCTTCCGATTTCGACCTTAACACCGAGGGTGCCACCGACCGCACCATGACCTATGAGCAGGTCATTTCCTCGGTTTCGGACAGCGTGGTCAGTATTACGGTGTACAGCTCTTCCGGCTCGGAAGGCGCCATCGCCTCGGGCATTATTATGGACAAGGACGGATACATCCTCACCAACGACCACATCTATTCCGATGTGCCTAATGCCTCCTTCCTCATAACCTTAAACTCGGGCACCGAATTTAAGGCCTCCTTTGTTTCGGGAGACAAGAAAAGCGATCTTGCCATACTTAAAATAGACAATCCATCGGGTCTTTCTCCCGCCACCTTTGCCACCGAATCGGTCAAAACCGGAGAAGAGGTGCTTGCAATCGGCGCATCGGCGGGACTTGACGGAAGCGTTACTCAGGGTATCGTTTCGGCCGTCGACCGCAGGGTGTCAAACGGCACCTCCTCGGAAAAATTCATTCAGACCACGGCCGCCATCAATCCCGGCACATCGGGCGGAGCGCTTGTCAATATGAGCGGGCAGGTGGTCGGAATATGCTCGTCCAAATACGCCAGCACCGACATCGACAATGTTTGCTTTGCCATTCCCACCACACGTGCTTTAGGGGTTATCGACCAGCTTAAAACCTACGGAAAGGTGACCAACAGGGCGCGGCTCGGTATTACCTATACCTATGTCAACACGGTGGCCGCCGAGCTTAAAGATGTCCCTACCGGCCTGCTTGTTAAAAGCATTGATCGGGACAGCTCCCTTAAAAATTCCGGCATAAAGGAAAACGACATAATCACCCAGGTTGACGACACCGACATTGTTTCGGCCGACCAGGTGCTTGACATTGTTGAAAAGGCTCAGATCGGCGATCAGGTCAAGCTGACCGTTTACAGCAGCGAGACCGGCGCATATTTCACCGCCACCGGGACCTATATCAAGTCGGATTCCCAGTCGAGCTACACCACCGAGGACGACACCACCTCTTATAACACACAAAATCCCTATGACTTTTTCGAGGATTACGGGAAATAATAAACGGAGCGAAGGAAAATTTCTCCGCGTCCGTGAATATCGCTTTTATGGGCGCGGAAGAGTTTCCGCGCCCTTTTTGGTTTGCGGGGGTTGGAGAACGCAGCTGCGGGTGCAAGGGGCGCTGAGGTGTCAGCGCAAGCTGACCGGAGGGCGGGCAATCGGAAAATATAAGGGTATAATCAGAAAAAGCTGCAAGGTTTTTGTTGGCACGGCTGCGGGTGTGATGCGCCCTCCGTCTTCTCGGCCGGGCCGAGATTGCCTCAGTGCACGGCAGCGGGTGATGTTTTCTTGCGTTTTTAGAAAGGTGTTTTCTGCGATTACGGTGATGTTTTCTTGCGTTTTGTAAACTGCTTTTATTTCGGTTACGGAAACCTTTTTCTGCCGTTTTTTTGTCGGGATTTTTGCCCGAAAATGCCCTTTCTTTTTTCTTTTTTAACATATTCACTGTTCTTTTTAACATTTGTAAATTTTCTGCTTTTTTTATGAGAATTTTAAGGTTTAACCATTGACAAACTGCCCGTATGAGTTTATAATTAACACATAAGTGTGATTTTGTAACAAAAACTAACAGACAGAGGTGAAAGCATTGAGCATTGCCCGAAGAGAAAAAGTCCTTGAGCTGCTCCGTGAAGAAGGTACGGTTTTTCTTAAAGATCTTGAGAAGCGTTTCCCCGAGGTCTCCAGTATGACACTGCGCCGCGATCTTGAATACTTTGAGAATCTCGGCCAGGCGGTCAGAATACGGGGCGGAGCAAAATACCTTCGCTCGCTCAGCGAACAGGAGGATGTCTACGCTCTGCGCGCTGCAAAAAATCAGGAGGCAAAAAGCAAAATCTCCAAGCTTGCAGCACGTTTTATCGAGCCCCGCCGCTCGGTCTACATCGATGCCGGCTCTACCGGAATGTTCTTGGCAAGAAATCTGCCCGATCTTAACTTCTCGGTGGTCACATCGGGAATCAATGTGGCCATGGAGCTCTCCAAAAGATATAAACCCTCGGTAACGGTCATCGGGGGGCTTATCAACCGCAGCAATCTGGCCGCTTCCGGCAACCGTTCGGAATCCCAGATCGATCAGCTCAACATTGATACCGCCCTTGTGGTTAGTTCGGCATTTTCGGTCAAAAACGGATTTACCGTCGGGAATTACGACGAAGGGGTGCTTAAAAGGAGCATAATAGAAAAGGCCGAAAAGGTCATTATGCTGCTGGACGGCACAAAATTCGGAAAGACCATGCCCTTTACCTTCGCTCACATGGAGGACATCGACATCATCATCACCGACAAGCGCCCTTCGGACGAAATTATGGATCTTTGCGAAAAATCGCAGGTTGAGGTAATTTATGAATAATTAAAGCCTGCTGTTTTAAGGCTTTTGCCTGACGGCGGATTTGCTTTGCTTTTCATAAAAGACCTTGATATAAAATTTTAAATCTATTTTAGGAGGAAATATAAATGGCAACACCTGTAATGATGCCCAATGTAGGTATTTCAGTCGAAAGCTGTATCCTTACCGAGTGGCACAAGAAAAAGGGCGACGCTGTAAAAAAAGGCGATGTTCTTTTTACCTATGAGACCGACAAATCGACCCTTGAAGAAGAGTCTCCGGTTGACGGTATCATGCTTGAACAGTTCTTTAAAGAGGACGACGACATTCCCACAATGACCAACGTTTGCGTTATCGGCGAAGAGGGCGAAAGCACTGCCGAGTTTGCGCCGAAAATTGAAGGCGACGATGCTCCCGCAGAAGCCCCCGCAGAGGCTCCCGCTGCTGCTCCTGCCGCAGAGGCCGCTCCCGCCGTTCCCACCGCTGCCGCTCCTGCCGCTGCCGGTGAATTTATCAAGATTTCTCCCCGCGCAAAGGCTCTTGCCGAAAAGACCGGCATTGATCCTCATTTTGCCGCTCCCACCGGTCCTAACGGCCGTATAATCGAGCGGGACGTGCGCACCCTCATAGAAAACGGACCTACCGCCACCTATGCCGCCGCAGGCGAGTTTGCCGGCGCAGCAGGCACCGGACTCGGCGGAAAATTCTCGGTTGCCGATATCGGCGCAGCTCCCGTTGCCGCTGCCGCAGCACCCGCAGCTGCAGGTCCCGAGTATGTTGACGAGAAGATGCCCAACATCCGCAAAGCCATTGCCAAGCAGATGACATCCTCCCTTTCCACCGCCGCTCAGCTTACCCACACCACCTCCTTCGACGCCACCGAGATTATGGCATTCCGCAAGAAGGTTAAGGCAAACGGCGAAAAACTGGGTCTTGCAAACATCACCCTTAACGACATCATTCTCTTTGCGGTGTCCCGTGTACTCGCAAAGCCCGAGCACAAGGCTCTTAACGCCCACCTCATTAACGGCGACACCATGAGATATTTCAACGGTGTTCATCTGGGCGTTGCCGTCGACACCGACAGAGGACTTGTCGTTCCCACCATTAAAAATGCACAGAATATGAGCCTTAACGAGATTTCGGCCAAGGCAAAAGAGCTTGCCACCACCTGCAAGAACGGCGGCGCAACTCCCGATATGCTTTCCGGCGCATCCTTCACCATCTCCAACCTCGGCTCCTACGGTATCGAGAGCTTTACTCCCGTTATCAACACTCCCCAGACCGGAATTCTCGGTGTTGACACCATCACCACCCGCATCCGCGAGGTAGACGGCGAGATCAAGACCTATCCGGCAATGGGACTGTCCCTGACCTACGACCATCGCGCAGTGGACGGAAGCCCCGCTTCCAGATTTCTTGTTGACCTGAGAAACGCTCTTGAGAATTTCTCTCTCCTGCTTTCGAAATAAGGAGGACAATTAAAATGGAAAAATATGATCTTATCGTGCTGGGCGGAGGCCCCGGCGGATACAATGCCGCCGAAAAGGCCGCTGCCGGCGGACTTAAAACCCTCGTTATCGAAAAGCGCGCTTTAGGCGGCGTTTGCCTTAACGAAGGCTGCATTCCTTCAAAATCCCTGCTCTATTCGGGCAAGGTTTACAACTATGCCGTTAACGGCGAGCATTACGGCGTTACCACCACCGGCGCTTCCATCGACCAGAAAAAGGTTGTTGAGCGCAAGAACAAGGTTGTTAAGACTCTTGTTTCGGGTATCGGTGCACAGATGAAAAAGCTGGGCGTTAAGGTGGTTTATGCCGAGGGCAAGATTCTCGGCCGCGACGCCGAGGGCTTCAAGCTTGAGGCCGAGGGCGAAACCTATGTTTCCGACAAGCTGCTTATAGCCACCGGCTCGGCCCCCGTTGTTCCCCCCATTCCCGGCCTTCGCGAAGGACTTACCGACGGATTTGTTATGACCAACCGGGAGATCCTCGATCTTGAAGAGATTCCCGCAAACCTTGTGGTCATCGGCGGCGGAGTTATCGGTCTTGAAATGGCCGCATATTTCAGCTCGGTCGGAAGCCATGTTACGGTGGTTGAAATGCTCGACCACATCGCCGGCAACACCGACCGGGAAATTTCCGAAATACTCAAGAAAAACTATGCCAAGAAGGGCGTTGAGTTCAAGCTTGGCTGCGCAGTTACCGCTGTGGGCGGCGGAAAGGTCACCTTTACCGAAAACGGCAAAGAGGCATCGGTTCCCGCAGACAAGGTGCTCTGCTCCATCGGCCGCCGTGCAGTGACCGCCGGCTACGGTCTTGAGACACTTAATGTCGAGCTTGAGCGCGGCGCTATCAAAACCGACGAGTGCATGAAAACCAACATTGCCGGCCTTTATGCCTGCGGAGACGTTAACGGCAAGATCATGCTTGCCCACACAGCCTATCGCGAGGGAGAGGTTGCGGTCAACAATATGCTGGGCAAAAAGGACCGTATGCGCTACAATGCCATTCCTTCGGTCATTTACACCAATCCCGAGGTCGGCGCAGTTGGCGAGACCGAAGAATCGGCCAAGGCCAAGGGCTATGACGTTGAGTGCGTCAAGCTGCCAATGATGTTCTCGGGACGCTATGTTGCCGAAAACGAGGGCGGAGACGGTATCGTCAAGGTCATTGTCGATAAAAAATACCGCAGAATTCTGGGCGTTCATATGATCGCCAACTATGCCGCCGAAATAATTTACGGCGCCGCAATGATGATAGAAACCGAAATCACCGTGGACAACCTTAAGGAAATTGTATTCCCCCATCCCACCGTCTGCGAGGTCATCAGAGAAGCGCTGTTTGAAATTAAATAATAATAATAAGGAGTTGTTTTAATATGCCTAAGTCAATGTTTGTTAAACCCGAAGACAAATTCGCAAAACGTACCATTACCTTCAAAGACATTCCTGTTTGCGAATATGACAAGACCGTTAAGGACGAGAAAAAGAACTTCTCTAAGGAAGATTTTCTCGGAATGTATGCCGATATGGTCGCCATCCGTGAGTTTGAGTCCATGCTCCAGAGCATCAAGCTCCAGGGCGAGTACAACGGCAAAAAGTTCACCTATCCCGGCCCCTCCCACCTTGCAATCGGTGAGGAAGCAACCGCAGTAGGTCAGGCTTACACCCTCGGTGTTGACGATTTCATCTTCGGTACCCACAGAAGCCACCATGAGGTTATCGCAAAGGGTCTTTCGGCCATTAAAAAGCTTTCGGATGAAGAGCTCATCAAGATCATGAAGGAGTTCAACGGCGGCAAAAACTACGAGATCGTTAAAAAGCACAACGACACCGACAACGTTAAAGAGCTTGCCCGCGATTTCTTTATGTATGGTCTTACCTGCGAGCTGTTCGCAAAGGACAACGGCTTCTCCAGAGGTCTGGGCGGATCCATGCACGCATTCTTCCTGCCCTTCGGCATTTATCCCAACAACGCCATCGTCGGCGGCAGCGGTCCTATCGCTACCGGTGTTGCTCTTTATAAGAAGTGCAACAAAAAGCCCGGCATCGTTGTTGCAAACGCCGGTGACGGCGCCGCAGCAAGAGGCCCTGTTTACGAGGCAATGAACTTTGCTTCCATGGATCAGTACAACGATCTTTGGGAGGACGGCTATAAGGGCGGCCTTCCCATCATCTATAACTTCAACAACAACCACTACGGCATGGGCGGCCAGACCAAGGGCGAGACCATGGCATACGGCGACCTTGCAAGACTGGGCTGCATCGCTCAGAATCAGATGAACGCCGAGCGCATCAACGGCTGGAATCCCCTGGCTATGATCGACGCTTACCGCCGCGCCCGCAAGACCCTTGAAGAGGGTAAGGGCCCTGTTCTTCTTGATGTTGTTACCTATCGTCTGTCCGGTCACTCCACCTCCGACGCTATGTCCTACCGCACCAAGGAAGAGGTTGAAGAGTGGGCAAAGCTCGATCCGCTGACCGTATTCCCCCAGCAGATTGTCGACGCCAAGGTTGCCACCAAGAAGGAAGTAGAAGCTGTTCACGATGCAGTTGTTGACCGCAACCACAGAATGTTTGAGCTTGCTTCCGACCTTGAGATCTCTCCCTACACCGATTATGACAAGCATCCCGATCACATCGAGAGCAGAATGTTCTCCAACGGCGTTAAAGAGAAGATGGACGACCGCGAGTGCGAAGTTCGTCAGAAGAAGGAAGACAACGAGCGCGTTAAGAAGATTGCCCGTGCCGAGCGCTATGCCTTCGACAAAAACGGCAAGCCCTTCTCCAAGGCCAAGGTTTACAACATCCGCGACGGTCTTTTCGAGGCCATTATGGATAAATATTATACCGATCCTACCCTTATCTCCTACGGTGAGGATGTCCGTGACTGGAACGGTGCTTTCGCTGTTTACCGCGGACTGACCGAGGCTCTGCCTTATCATCGTCTCTTCAACTCCCCCATTGCCGAGTCTGCAATTGTCGGCTCCGCAGTAGGTTATGCAATGGCCGGCGGCCGCGTTATCGCCGAGCTTATGTATTGCGACTTTATCGTCTGCTCGGGCGACGAGGTATTCAACCAGATGGCCAAATGGCAGGCAATGTCGGCCGGCGGTCTCCAGATGCCCGTTGTTCTCCGCGTTCCCGTGGGCTTCAAATACGGTGCACAGCACTCTCAGGATTGGACCTCCCTCTGCGCTCACGTTCCCGGACTTAAGGTTGTTTACCCCGTAACTCCTTACGACGCCAAGGGTCTTATGAACACCGCTCTCAACGGCACCGACCCGGTTTGCTTCTTCGAGAGCCAGCAGCTCTACGATAAGGGCGAGGAATTTGTTAAGGAAGGCGTTCCGGAAGGATACTATGAGATTCCCTTCGGCGAGCCCGCCATCCGTACCGAGGGTAAGGACGTCACCATTCTCACTATCGGCGCAACCCTCTACACCGCTATGGAAGCAGAGAAGATCCTCCGCGAGCAGTATGGCATTACCGCCGAGGTCATCGACGCCCGTTCGGTCGTTCCCTTCAACTATGAGAAGGTTATTGAGTCGGTTAAAAAGACCGGCCGCATAGTTCTTGCATCCGACGCAGTAGGCCGCGGAAGCATCCTCAACGATATGGCTACCAACATCACCAACCTTGCCTTTGATTATCTGGATGCACCTCCCGTTATTGTCGGTTCCGAAAACTGGATCACTCCCGCTTCGGAATACAAGGAGCAGTTCTATCCCCAGCCCTCCTGGATCATCGACGCTATTCACGAGCGCCTGATGCCCATCGCCGGCTACACTGCAAAGCACAGCTACACCGATGCTGAGCTTCTCCGCAGAGCCGAAAAGGGTGTATAATTAAAATAGCTTTTGACCCTAAGAAGGGGGCAATCATTGCGATGTGCCCCCCGCTTAGGCTTTGACAGCCTGATCGGGGGTTGCTGAAAACTTCTTCGGCAACCCCTTTTGTGAATTTTTCCGCGCGGGGAGCAGGCTTTAAAGGAAAAGACGGAAAGCTTTTTCTCTCTTTTCCTTATGAGGCTTCCCTTGTGCGGGCATCTTGAAAGGACGACAAATATGAAAGCAGTAATGTACGGTGCAGGCAACATCGGCCGCGGTTTTATCGGCCAGCTCTTTTATCAGTCGGGATACGAGACCTCCTTTATCGACGTTGCTCCTGCCGTTATCGAACAGCTTAACACTCAGCACGAATATCCCGTGCGCATTCTTTATAAAGAGGGCTATGAGGAGTCGATGGTCAAAAACGTTTCCTGCGTTGACGGCAAGGATCCCGAGGCCATCGCAAACGCAATTGCCGAGGCAGATGTTATGGCCACGGCTGTCGGCGTTAACATCCTCAAATTTATCTTCGGAAATATTGCCGGGGGACTTAGAAAACGTTGGCAGGATCCCGATAAGGCTCCCTTAAATATCATCATCTGCGAAAACCTTATCGGCGCAGACAAGTATCTTAAAGAAGAAATCGGCAAGCTTCTTAACGACGACGAAAAGAAGCTGCTTGACGAAAAGGTTGGCTTTGTTGAGGCATCTATCGGCCGTATGGTACCCGTTCAGACCGATGAAATGAAGGGCGACAATCCCCTTAGAGTGTGCGTTGAAAGCTATGGCATTCTCCCCGTTGACAAGGCGGCATTTAAGGGCGAAATTCCCCCCATCAAGAATATGGTTCCCTTTACTCCCTTTGAGTTTTATATTGAGCGCAAGCTCTTTATACACAATATGGGCCACGCTTTTACCGCATATCTCGGCAGCATTATGGGTGTGGATTATATCTGGCAGGCAATCGAGAATCCTTATGTCGAGCTGCTTGTTATGAGAGCCATGCAACAGTCGGCAATCGCTCTTGCTACCCGCCACAATGTGCCTTATATCGAGCTTAACGACCATGTTGAGGATCTTCTTTCCCGTTTCGGCAACCGCCAGCTGGGCGATACCGTTAAACGTGTGGGCAACGACCTCAACCGCAAGCTTAATCCCAATGACCGCATTATCGGTTCGCTCAATATGTGCGTTGAGCAGGGCGTTGTTCCGAAATACATCTGCCTTGCCGCCGCAGCGGCTATGAATTTTAAGTATGACGAGGTTTCTAAAAAGCCCGCCGAGGAAATTCTTACCGACATCTGCAAGATTGATAAGGATTCAGACGCAGGAAAGCTCATTCTCAAGTATGACGCCGCTATTAAGAGCGGAAAGACGGTTGAAGAGCTTTTCAAAATGATGAAATAAAGCCGATTAGGCATTTTAAAGCAACAAACGGACGAACCCCGCACGCCTTTAAAATGTTAAATTTCCCGTTTTTATCGTTTCGCCACTGACGCCTATGGTTGATGATCGCGATGCCGCACGGGAAAAGGGACGAGCGAAACCGTACGGTGTTCGCTCGTCTGTTGCTTAAGCACGCTTCAGAAATGGGGCGTGTTTTTTTTGCGGGAATTTGCTTGCTTTATTAGTGCACTGCAATGACCGATATGGCACGGCTGCGGCCGCAAGGAACACTGAGGCGTCAGCGCAAGCTGACCGGAGGGCGGGCTATCGGAAAATATAAGGGAACAATCAAAAAGTGCTGCGATGGGATTCTGTTAAGGCTGCGGTGTGATACGCCCTCCGTATTCTCGGCAGGGCCGAGAATGCCTCAGTGCCCCGGCGGCCGGCGTTGTGTGAGTCGCAATCCTTATTACGGCTGAAAGTTTTGTGTTTGTTCGTTGACGGCAGGGAAATGTAACAGGAAGTTTTGCGGATAACGTGTTCGTTGATGGAGAATTTTTTTGCAGGTAGCATAAGTAAAAGCCCTCTCCTCGGTTGTGCGATCGGGGATTGGGCTTTTTTTTATTTCTTTTATACTTGTTTTCTGCTTATTCTGATATTACTCCCTGATTGTTTTTCGGTTTTCCTACCGCGCTTTGGTTTTTGCTTATTTCGACGGGGTGTCCAGCAGCTTACTGTGGGCGGTGGATTTATCCCTTGCCCTTTTGAAAATTACAAGGAAGGCGATAAACTCGGCAATAAAGGTCAGTATCCAGGAGATAGGATAGGATATAAACAGGCAGGAGGCAGTATGGAAGGCAGGGGTTTGGAAGATGGTATATATCCACACAATTCTCATTCCGCAAACACCTGCCACCGTAATGACCATAGGTACCACCGATGATCCCATTCCCCTCAAAATGCCGGTCATAACGTCCATAAGGCCGCAGAGGAAATACGGAAGGCAGACAAAGGACAGTCTGAGCACCCCTTCGGCGATGGCGTCGGGAGAATCGGTTATATAAATTTTAAGCAGATTGGGCGAAGCAAGATACATCGAGACACCGCAGATTATTCCGGTAACGGCCACCGAACAAAGGGTGATACCCATTATCTTTTTTATGCGGTCGAATTTCTTTGCACCGTAGTTTCTTCCGACAAAATTGAGGGCGGTTTGGTGGAAGCTGTTCATTGTCAGGTAGACAAAGCCCTCTAAGTTTCCGGCGGCGGCATTGCCGGAGACGGCTACCGATCCGAAGGAGTTTATGGACGACTGGATTATGACGTTTGAAATGGAAAAAAGCGAGCCTTGTATTCCCGCAGGAAGGCCTATTTTAACGATTTTAAGCAGCGGCTTTTTATAGAACCGCATCTTTGAAAGGTATAGGCGGCAGTCATCTTTTCTTTTCATCAGAGCTATAACCACCAGCACGGCCGAGAGGGTTTGGGAAACCGAGGTTGCGATGGCCACGCCGGCCACGTTAAGGTCAAAAAATTTAACGAATATGTAGTTTAAAATTATGTTGAGCACACCGGCAACGGAAAGGTAGATAAGGGGGCTTTTTGTATCGCCTGCAGCCCTTAAAATGGCCGCGCCGAAGTTATAAACAAGGCCGCCGATCATTCCGCAGAAGTATATTTCCATATAGATCGACGAAAGGTCGATAACATCGGCGGGAGTTCCCATCATTTCGAGAAAATTGCGGGAAAAAAGCACTCCTATGACCGTCAGCACGGCGCCGCCCAAAATGGCCGTAGGAATGGCGGTATGCACCGTTTCAAAGACCGTTTTGCTTTTCTTTGCACCGAGAGCATGGGCAACGGCCACACCCGCGCCAACCGACAGTCCGATAAAGAGGTTGACCAGCAGGTTTATGAGCGCACCGGTTGCTCCCACCGCCGCAACCGACAGGCTTCCGCAGAAATTGCCCACCATTATAAGGTCGGCGGCATTGAAAAGAAGCTGCAGTATGCCGGTCAGCACGATGGGAATGGTGTATAATATCATTTTTTTAAAAAGCCCGCCTTCCACCATGGGATCGGCGGCGGGAGCCGTCTGCGTCTTTTCATGGGCTTGCCTGGGGCTTTCGGCCGTTTGCATGGCGCTTACGGGCTGCATCCGGGCGTTGTCTTCGGCTGCGGCCTCTTCGGCGGTTTCGATGGCGCTTTCGGCAATGCTTTCTCCGGTACCGTCCGTTACGATTCCGACGGCAGTTTCGGCAATTCTTTGAGCAGAATCGTCCGCAGCTTTTATGATAATTTTTTCGCCGGAAGCTTCGCCCCGTTTTTTACTTGCATTCCTGATTTTTTTGTTTTCCAAATTTTTTACCGTTCTTTCTTAAATTTTCTTATTGTTTTTCTTCTCTTTAAAATGCCGAGAGGTCAAAATTTTTTTTGAATTCAGGGTTTTTCGGTTTTTCCTTTTTTTTCTGAGGTTTCGGCCGTCTGTTTTTTTGGTTTTTATAAGAATTTTTATTTTTTCGTCGGTTTACGCTTTTGCAAGATCGATTTTATCACACATATTTACCCTTTTCAAGACGAAAGAAAATTTTTATCTTTATGCCCCGTTTTCTACGGAATTTTATAATGTTTTTTAGGGGCTTTTTACTTGATTTTTCAGGGGTTTTATGGTATCATATAGGGGTGAAATTATATTTTGGGTTTTTGTCGTTTTCAATCTTTTTTGAGCGGTTTTTCCCTTTTTATTTTTATTATATTTTTCCTGTTTGCGAAGCAAAATTTTCGGAAAAAATTATCTTTATATTTTACATTGCCTTTGGCCCAAATGCTCCGTTTAGGGTGTTTTCGGCAGGTATATGACGGTTGAAAGAAGAGGAAAGTTTATGAACACATTTGAAGAGGTATGGGAGAATGTTTGTGCTCTTTGCAGGGAGGAAATTTCCAGCGTGGCCTATAACTGCTGGATAAACACCTTATCTCCGGTTAAATTAAAGGGCAATGTGGCTGTTATTTCGGCTCCTACAAATTATCAGAAAAATCTCACTATGAGCCACTATAAGGATCTTCTCGAACGGGCATTTTCCGAGGTTTTCGGTTTTACTGTCACGCTGGAGGTCATTTCGGAAGAAAACAAACCCGTAAAGCCCATCGAAAATATTACCGAGAGCTTTACCTTTGACAATTTCATTGTCGGTCCGTCCAATGACTTTGCCCATGCGGCTGCAGTGGCGGTGGCCAAAAATCCCGGTAAGCAATACAATCCCCTTTTTATTTACGGAAAACCGGGCCTTGGCAAGACTCATCTTCTAAATGCCATTAAAAACTATGTTTTGGACAAAAATCCCGGATTTAACATTGTTTATACCCAGGGTGAAGCCTTTGCCAACGAGATAATTGACGCCATCCATTCGGGAAGCACTCCCGATTTCAGAGAAAAGTTCCGCAATACCGATATGCTTTTTGTGGACGATATTCAGTTTATCTCGGGAAAGGATTCCACCCAGACCGAGTTTTTCAATACCTTTAATTCTCTTCACGAGGCCGGAAAGCAGATCGTGCTTACCTCCGACCGTCCGCCCAAGGAGATAAACGCTTTGACCGAGAGGCTTCGCCAGCGGTTTGAAATGGGTCTTTTGGCCGATATTAAGGAACCGGATTACGAAACCCGCGTGGCCATCATTCGCCAAAAGGCCGAGGAGCTTAACTTTGACCTTTCCGACGCGGTGGCTCAGTGCATAGCCAATCAGATAAAGACCAACGTCCGCCAGATCGAAGGGGTGCTCAACAAGCTTAAGGCATATACCGACCTTACCAGCGAAAAACCCTCAATTTTCAGCGTTATAACGGTCATAAACGAAATCCGCAGGGACGAGATCGACGATACCATTACGGTTGAAAAAATCATCGACGCGGTGTCAAACGCTTACGATGTTACCCCCGCCGATATTTGCTCTAAAAAGCAGCATATGGACATTTCCAATGCCCGCCACATTGTTATTTACATAGCAAGCCAAATGACCGGCCTGACCCTTAAGCAGATCGGCGACAAAATCAATCGTAATCATTCCACCATCTCTGCCTCTCTTAACAAGATGGAAAAGGATTTAAAGAAAAATTCCCGTCTTAAGGCCAATATCGAGGACATTATGAAAAACCTCAAAAACAAGTAATTTCTATATTACAAGCGGCTTTAGGGCAAGCAGTTCTTTTTAACATTTGAAGGTCACGGTTTTTTCTTAAAATCAGCGGATAAAAGATTTAAACATTGCTTTAATTTTACTGCGTCCGGAATTTGCTCTGATATTTTTTCTTTTTCAACATTTTATGAAATTAAAATTGCTTTAATCGGCTTGAAAACTAAAAAAAGTAACGGTTAAAATATTTCAACGGCGGTTTAAAATTTTTTTTGGTTTTCAGTTACGCAAGATTACATAATCACCTAAATATTAAACATAAATTTTGAAAACTTTCAACCTTCAACTTTTAAATCTTTTTTCATTATTTTTTGTTAAGATTTTCGAAAAAATTTTCGACGGCTGATGTTGATGTGAAAACGGCTTGTCCGCTTGCTGTGGGATGAATTTCAACATTTCAATGTCCCCTATTACTCTTACTGAATTAAATATTTATATTTGTTTGTTTTAAGAACAAACTTTCAGCGAAATTTTAATTATCAATAACGGAAGTGAAAATTATGAAATTAACCTGCGAAAAAAATAAACTGACCGAAGCGGTCTCAAAGGTGCAGATAGCTACCAGCTCTTCTTCTCTGCCGGCACTTGAAGGAATATTTTTTGAATGCAAGGACGGATACCTTACCCTTACGGGATACAACCTTGAAATGGGTATAACCACCGCCATTGATGCCAAGACCGAGCAAAACGGCCTTGTTATTATGTCGGCCAGATATTTTTCCGAGATTGTTCGGAAAATTCCAGGAAATATTATTTCCATCGAGACCGACGAAAAATATATATGCACCATCAAAAGCGGTGAAACCAAGTTTTCCATTATCGGTATGCCTCCCGAGGAATATCCCGATCTTCCCACCGTTAATGCCGGAGAGGGTTTTGAGATTGAGGGAAACCTCCTTTGCAGTATGATAAGACAGACAAGATTTGCCGTTTCCAAGAAGGAAGATAAGCCCATTTACAACGGTATTTGCTTTTATCTTAAGGAAGGGGTCATTACACTTGCAGCTCTGGACGGATACCGCCTTGCAATACGCAAGGAAAAAACCGATTTTGAGGGACAGCTTAAATTTGTTGTTCCCGAAAAGACCCTGACCGAGATAACAAAGATTATCGGAGAGGGCGAGGAAAAGGTTAAGATATCGGTCGAGAAAAAACATATTATCTTTGAAATAGGCGGAGTTGTGGTGGTATCGAGGCTGCTTGAAGGGGAGTTTATGGACTGGGAAACGGCCGTTCCTCAAAAGATAACCTCTACGGTTATGGCCGATACTCATATGATTCGTTCCTGTATTGATCGCGTTTCGCTGGTCGTTAACGACAGGGACAGGGTTTTTGTACGCTGCTTCTTTGAACAAAGCGAGTTTAAGGCAATGTGCGATTCAACGGTGGGTAATGCCGTTGATAAGGTGCCGGTAAATCTTGAAGGTGACCGGGTGGAAATCGGTTTTAACAGCCGTTATCTTATAGATGCACTGCGAGCTGTTGAGGACGATGTTATTAAAATTGAGCTTAACGGACCATTCTCCCCCATTAAGATTGTGCCTAAAGAGGGAGACAGCTTTATGTTTATAGTGCTGCCGGTGAGAATTACAAAGGCTTAATAATAAAAATAACAAAACAAAACGTGAAAAATGTTTCACGTGAAACATTTTATATTTGAGCACCGCCGAAAAGCCGGTAAAAATGCGGGTTTAGGACGTTTGAAAAATCAATAAAATGTAAAAATTCAAATGAAAAAGGGGGCGGAAGAGCTGTGAAAATAAAGCTGACGCAGTTGAGCGAAAAAATATCAGTAACCACCGATTTTATAAAGCTCGACGCCTTCTTGAAATTTGCAAACGCCGTGCCGTCGGGAGGAGCCGCAAAGGATATAGTTTCGGATGGCAAGGTAAAGGTCAACGGAGAGGTGTGCCTGCAAAGGGGAAAAAAGCTCGTTCCCGGCGACAGGGTTGAAATTAGCGGAAAGATTTTTGAGGTGGCATAAGAAAATGTATGTCAAAAGCCTTGAACTGAAAAATTTCCGCAACATCGAAAGCTCAAAACTCTATCCTGCAAACGGGGTAAATGTAATATTCGGCAACAATGCCCAGGGAAAAACCAATCTTATAGAAGGATTATATTTCTGCTCGGGAATGGGTTCTTTCCGCGGAGCAAAGGAAAGCGAGCTTAGGCAATTTGAAAAGGAGTATTTTTCGCTTTGCTGCTGGTTTTATTCCTTTGGACGGGATCGGAAAATATCCATCAGAAGCTCGGAGCAAAAACGAAAAATAAGCCTTTCGGATGTGGATATGAAATCCTATTCGGCTCTTTGCGAGCACTTTAAATGCGTTGTTTTTTTTCCCGACGATTTAAGTCTTATAAAGCGATCGCCCGACAATCGGAGAAGGTTTTTGGACAATGCTCTGTGTACTCTTAAACCGGGCTATAAAAAGTTGATTTCAAACTACAAACGAGCTATTTTGCAGAAAAATTCTCTGCTCAAAGATATTTTTAAATTTGACAAACAAACCGCCGACGATATGCTGGACGGATTCGACAGGTTTATTGCTCATTACGGAGCGGCAATTGCCAATCAGCGCAGTATTTATACAAAAAAGCTTTGCGGCTTTGCCGATGAGTTTTTTTCGGGACTGACCCTTGGCAAGGAAAAACTTACCCTTAATTATACCGGTGAAAAGCGTTTTGAAGGAAACGCCGAGCAGCTGCTGTTTGACCGACTGAGAGAAAAAAGAAACGAGGACATCAAAAATTTTTCCACATCGGTTGGACCTCACCGCCACGATCTGGAGGTTTTGATAAACGGCATATCAGCCAGGGAATTCGGATCCCAGGGACAACAGCGGTCAGCTGCCATTGCGCTCAAGCTTTCGGAAGCGGAGGTGCTTAAGGAATATACCGGGGAAAAACCGGTGGTTATTCTGGACGATGTTATGAGCGAGCTTGACAGCGAGAGGCAGGAATATATTTTAAATAAAATAAGCGGCGGGCAGGTTTTTATAACCTGCTGCGATCCCAAGCAAATCGCCGGACTTAAGGTCGGAAAAGCCTTTTTTGCCGAAAACGGGCGGTTTTTTGAACGGGAAATATAGCGGGAAAACAGCAAAACAAAAATGAACGTTAAGGTGAAAATGTGAGAAGGCTTAATAGATATATCGTAATCGGAGAGCGTGCCATGCTTTGCCGGGATATTATCGGAATATTCGATTTGGACAAAACCACCGTCAAAAAGGACACGCGGGAGTTTTTAAATAAAAATGAGACTAAGGGACTGGTCGAAACGGTGGGATATGACATTCCGCTTTCCTTTATCGTCACCGGAAAAAAGAAAAGTCCGCAAGAAAAAGAACAGGAAAAAAAGAAGGGAGTTATTCTTTCCCCAATTTCTCCTGCAACTCTCGGGCTGCGGGCCCGGGGCAAAAAGGAGGCGGTAAGGGACGAGAAGGACGATATTATCGGCAAGAGACAGATAGGAAAAACGGTTTAAAATAAGCATAGAAAGGCACACATACGAAAAAGAAAAGCTCCGGAAAAAACGAGCAAAACCTATCGATGCCCATCCGCCGAAGGCTTGGGAAAAAAATAAAAAATGTTTCACGTGAAACATTTTTGTTAAAAAAATGACAATGTCGCGGCAAATAAAAAAATACATAAAAACCCGCTGCGAAAAAGAAATTCAAATTTTATAGCAGAAAAAATAAATCAAGAAGTCAAAAAAAGAAAAAATTCTTTTCATATAAAAATAAAAAAGTTTTTTTGAAGTTGCACGGTTTTGTGCAACAAAAGGCGGTTTTCGGACCTTTAATCAGAAGGGAAAAACTCGCCGATTGCCGGAAATGCGGCGGTAAGTACCGACAGGCTGCAGATATTGAATCGGATTTAAAAAATATTAAGAGTATAAAGTGAAAAGCAACCGTCAGGAGGTTATAAAATGGAAAACGAACAGATGCCCAACCTTAAGGTAAATGAGGAGTACGACGCCGAACAAATTCAGGTGCTCGAAGGACTTGAGGCTGTGCGCAAACGTCCCGGTATGTACATCGGATCGACCGGGGAGCGAGGTCTGCACCACCTTGTTTACGAAATTGTCGACAACTCTATAGATGAGGCTCTTGCAGGCTATTGCACTCACATCGAGGTGGACATTTTAGAGGGAGACATTATCCGCGTTACCGATAACGGCCGCGGTATCCCCACCGGCATCAACAAAAAATACAATTTGCCGGCCGTCACCATGGTCTTTACCATGCTCCATGCCGGCGGTAAATTCGGCGGCAGCGGATACAAGGTGTCGGGCGGACTGCACGGCGTAGGATCGTCGGTTGTTAATGCCCTTTCGACCTGGCTTGAAGTGGAAGTTAAAAACGGAAAAGAAATACTTAAACAAAGATATGAACGGGGTGCCATCGTTTCCGACCTTGAAAAGGTCGGAGATACGACCGAGACCGGCACAAAGGTCACCTTTAAGCCCGATCCCGACGTTTTTACCGATACCACCGAATACGACTATAACACTCTGCTCACCCGTCTGAGAGAACAGGCATTTCTCAATGCAGGCGTTAAGATAACCCTTACCGATTACCGTCCCGACGAGGAAGGAAACGAGCAGTTCAGACAGGACGTTCTTCACTATGAAGGCGGAATCAAGAGCTATGTCGACTTTATTCTTGAAAAATCCAAGAAGGAGGCGCTGCTTCCCGAGGTCGTTTATTTAAACGGCGTTAAGGGAGATTCATCGGCCGAGATCGCCTTCCAGTACAGCAGCGGATACGATACAAAGATAATCAGCTTTGCAAACAACATCCACACGGTTGACGGCGGTACCCACGAAAGTGCCTTTAAAATGGCCCTTACCCGGGTTGTTAACGCATATGCAAGAAAGTTTGGTATGCTTAAAGAAAAGGATGCCAACCTTAAGGGAGAGGACATTCAGGAAGGTATAGCGGCGGTTATATCGGTCAAGCTGACCGACGCTCAGTTTGAGGGACAGACCAAGGCTAAGCTTGGCAACACCTCCATGGGCTCTATGGTTACGGCCATGATGGGTGAAAAGCTGGCCGAATACCTTGAGGAAAATCCCAATCCCGCCAAAATCATCGTTTCAAAGGCCATTGCCGCTTCGGCCGCACGAGAGGCTGCACAAAAGGCAAGAGATCTGACCAGAAAACAGGGCGGAAGCAAGTTTAAAAAGCCCGAAAAGCTGGCCGACTGCATTTCCAGAGATCCTTCCGAGACCGAGATATTCATCGTTGAGGGAGACAGCGCCGGCGGCTCGGCGGTTAAGGGAAGAGATTCCCGTACCCAGGCCATACTGCCCCTTTGGGGAAAGATGCTCAACGTTGAAAAGGCAAGAGCAGACAAGGTTTACGGCAACGACAAGCTTACCCCTGTGGTGCTTGCTTTGGGCACCGGAATCGGCGATGAATTTGACATTACAAAGCTCCGTTACGGCAAGATTTTCATTATGGCCGATGCCGATGTTGACGGTTCTCATATACGCACGCTGCTGCTGACCTTCTTCTTCAAATATATGCCCCGGCTCATTGAAAACGGCAACATTTACATTGCTCAGCCTCCCCTTTTCAAAATTTCGAAGGGAAAGAAATTTTTCTATGCTTTTTCGGACGAGGAGCGGGATATGTACAACGAGACGCTGGGCGGAAATGCCGATATTCAGCGGTATAAAGGTCTTGGTGAGATGGACGGAAAGCAGCTTAACGAAACCACTATGGACCCGAGATTCCGCACTACCCTTAAGGTCACAATGGCCGACGCACAAAAGGCGGCCGAGACCATTACCCTGCTTATGGGAGACGAGGTTGAGCCCCGCCGCCGGTTTATCGAAGAAAATGCCACATATGTTCAGAACCTTGACGTGTGATAATATTTTTCGCGATGCTTTTTATTTGCAAAGGTTTGCCGACAGGTTTTAAAGAGAGGATGATTTGATTTGGCCATTAAAACGGTTAAGTGTCCGAAATGCGACAGCGAAACGGCCGTTATTAAAAACGACGAGGGAAAGGTGCTTTGCCCCTTTTGCGGCGAGGAAATAACCGACGTTCCCGAAGTTGGCGAGGGCGAGCAGTTTGAATATTCCGATACACCTAATGATGAGCAGAAAAACAAAAAAATTGTGCCTTTCGGGGAAGAAATAGACGTAAGCTTTGTGCTTTCGGAAATTGAGGTGGGCAACGCCCTTGAAACCTCGGGAAAGCTTAAAAAACGCAAGATTATTCCCTATATCGAGGCTGTGCTTTTCGGATTGCTGGGACTTTTTAGCCTGCTATCGATAATATTCAGCTATGCAGGTCTTTTCGGAATGGGCAAAAACAAGCCTCAGCTTTCCCACTATCTTGTGACGGTGGTTTGCTTTTGTATGGTGCCGGCGGTATTTACTCTTCCCGATCGGCAAAAGAAAAAATACATCCGCGCCGCCACAACCGGCAACGAGGTCAACCTTAAAATATTCGACAATGTGCTTGAGGTGTGCGTGCTCGGCAATGAGGACGAGGGCTGGCAGCTTGAGCTTAACGGCGATTACGGCATAAACTACGAAAACAGACAGACCGTTTTAAGCCTTAAAACCGGTCAGATACTTGTCATTCCCGATCGTGCGGTCAGAGAGGATCAGCTTGAAAAGCTCCACGGCCGTTTCGGCGTTACAAAGGATCAGCAAGAGCCGCAAAAGGCATAGGCGGCTGATTTCGTATAGTTTTAATTAAGCATTGATCCTTTAAAACAATCCGTTTAAAAAGTCGCCCATGAAAAAGCCCCTTTAAAAAACAAATAAATGAAATTACATCCGAAAGGATAGGATAATATGAGTGAAAACGAATTTCAGCCCCACGCCAAGCAAATGGACGTGGAACTGGTTGATGAAATGCGCAAGGCCTACCTTGACTATTCAATGTCGGTCATCGTGGGACGCGCCCTTCCCGATGTGCGGGACGGCCTCAAGCCGGTTCACCGCCGTATTCTTTACACAATGTATGAAAACGGGCTGACTCCCGATAAGGCTTACCGTAAATGCGCCGACACCGTCGGCTCGGTGCTCGGTCGCTATCATCCCCACGGCGACGCCAGCGTTTACGACGCACTTGTTAGAATGGCCCAGGATTTCTCCCTTAGATATATGATGATCGACGGCCACGGAAACTTCGGTTCGGTGGACGGTTATCCCGCCGCCGCATACCGATACACCGAGGCAAAGCTGGCCAAAATATCCATGGAAATGCTCAGGGACATCGACAAGGAAACGGTTGATTTCCAGTCCAACTACGACGACCGTTTAAAGGAACCTACCGTTCTTCCTTCGAGAATTCCCAGCCTTCTTGTTAACGGATCGTCGGGTATTGCGGTGGGTATGGCCACCGAGATTCCTCCCCACAATTTAGGTGAAGTGGTCGACGGAATGTGTTACCTTATCGACAATCCCGAGGCTGATGTTTCCGATCTTATGGAGCACATCAAGGGACCCGATTTTCCCACCGGCGGAATTATTATGGGATATTCGGGAATACGCGCGGCATATGCTACCGGTCGCGGAAAGATCGTGCTTCGCGGAAAGGCCGAAATCGAGGAAACAAGAACGGGATATTACCGCATTGTTATAACCGAGATTCCGTATAAGGTCAACAAGCAGGAGCTTGTTAAGTCATTTATCAACCTTATGAAGGACAAAAAGGTTGAAGGAATCGACGATGTGGTCGACTATTCCGGTCAGGACGGAATGAAGATAGTGGTCGACCTTAAAAGGGACGCCAATCCCCAGGTGGTGCTCAATCAGCTTTATTCTTATACGCAGCTTCAGGTCACCTTCGGCGCAATACTTTTAGCTCTCGACAAGGGCCGCCCGAGGATTATGACCCTTAAGGAAATGCTCCAGTGCTACATCGATTTCCAGTGCGAAGTGGTTACCCGCCGCACCATTTACGATCTGAAAAAGGCCAAGGACCGCGCCCACATTTTAGAGGCTCTTATAAAGGCCATCGATTTTATCGACGAGGTCATACGCATAATCCGCGGATCCAAGACCATTCCCGATTCTAAAATTGCTCTTGCCGAGCGCTTCGGTTTTGATGATGTTCAGACCACCGCTATTGTGCAGATGCCTTTAGGCCGTCTTGCAGGTCTGGAAAAAATGAAGCTGGAGGATGAGCTGGCCGGCCTTCTTGAGAAGATTGCCGAGCTTGAAGGAATACTCGGAGACGAGCGTAAGATCAAGGAAATTGTTAAGGATGAGGCATATGCCATCCGCGATCGTTATGTTGACGACCGCCGCACCGAGATCACCATGGTTTCGGGCGAGGTGGATATTGAGGATCTTATTCCCGATGAGGAAAGCATACTGACCCTTACCCACAACGGCTATATAAAGAGGCTTCCGGCCGACACCTATCGCCTGCAAAACCGCGGCGGCAGAGGTGTTACCGGTCTCGCCAAGAAGGACGACGATTTTGCCGAGTATATGTTTACCTGCACATCCCACGAACATGTGCTCTTCTTCTCTAATCTCGGCAGGGTCTATCGGCTTAAGGCATATCAGGTTCCCGAGGGCAGCCGTACCTCCAAGGGACTTAACATTATCAACCTCCTGCCCCTTGTGGAAAACGAAAAAATTACCGCCATGCTGCACATCCGCTCTATGGATGAACCCCTTAACCTTTGTATGCTCACAAAGAAGGGTATAATCAAGCGCACCCCCATTTCTGCATACAATACGGCCAGAAAGGGCGGAATCATCGCCATCGATCTTGACGAGGACGACGAGCTTTGCTTTACGGCGCTGACCACCGGCGAGGACGAGATTGTCGTCGCCACAAAGAAGGGTATGGCCATCCGCTTTAAGGAAACCGATGCAAGGCTTCTCGGCCGCACGGCCCGAGGCGTCAGAGCCATCAACCTTTCGGACGAAAAGGACGACAGCGTTATCGGATGCGCCGTTGCAGAGGACGGAAAGAGCATTCTGACCGTTACCGAGACCGGTTTCGGACGGGTGAGCGATTTCGATAACTACCGTCTCCAGTCGAGAGGCGGAAAGGGTCTTATCAACTACCACACCGAGAAATTCGGCGATGTGGCCGCCGTGGCTGCCGTTTCGGGCGAAGAGGATGCCATTCTTATCTCTTCCGACGGCATTGTCATACGCATTCCTACCATCAGCATCAGCAGGTTTGCCCGTCCCTCCAAGGGCGTTAGGGTTATGAGAACGGCCGAGCAGGATAAGGTTATTACCCTTGCTCTGACCCCCCACGAGGAAGAAGAGCAAGCCGACGAGACCGCCGAAGCTGCCGAAATCGCAGAAAACGGTGAAAACGGCGCAGAGGGTGCAGAAGAGACCGTCAATGTGACCGATACAGTCGACGCACAGGAAGCCAGTGACGAGGATTCCGATAACTGAAATGCTGTCGGTACTGAATAAACCGCCAATTGTATAATTTTCTTATATAAAAAAGAAAAATCTCCCGGACAAAAGTGCCCGGGAGATTTAATTATGCAAAAAACTAATTTTATGTAGGTTGGTATGGCCGATCGGTCAATACTCCTTTTTTGCTTTGACGATACCTTTTAGGTAGGCAAAGGTTTTTTGCTCGCCTTTTTGCGCAAGCATTTTTAAAAGAAACTCGAGAAATGCCGCTGTTTCGGGGTGCATGGTGCGGGAATCGATGCCCCTCATATAGTATTCGAGAGGATAGTCGTCGGTATAATTTTCTCCACGGTATATCTTGCTGGCCGCTACCCTGTCGCAGAACATCTCGGCCGCATACCGAAGGGGCATTTTTACCGGACAGACCTGCTGCTTTTTAATGTCGAAATCGGTCCAGTACTCAAAATGATGCTTGTTTCTGCCCTTGTGGTGCATCCAGGCCGAGGAATAGCCGAAAAGCTCACGCTCGGTGACGTTGGGACTGCGCTTGCCGTTATAGTATTTTGCGCCGGGAATAAATTCGGCGGGAGAATATTTTGAAAGGTCGTGCAAAAGACCGCGAAAGCCAAGCCCCGCTTTAAAGCAGTGGGAAATGACCTTGTGGCGGTGTTTTGTTATTGTGCGAAAGTGCTTTATGGGGTGCAAAAAGGGTCCTCTCCTTGCTTAAGCTTTTGTGGTTACATTTTTTGCTTTTGCCAAAATCCCGGCAAAGCATTCGGTCAAAGGGGATTTCCGTCCTTAAAGGAGTTTCTTTTCGGAAAAATTTATTCCTTCCCTTTTCTGACCAGCTTTTGAAAGAGAAAGCGGGAGGTATCCTCCACACGCTGCATGGCAATGTTGATTTCGCTGAAGGCGCGGCACATTTCGTCAAAACGTACCCTTTCCCTTTTGTGCTCGTCGCTTTTGAACCGTTCGGCCACCTGCTCATACCGCTTTACCGCCTTTTCAACGGCATCATCCCAGGAGATATATATTTCGTCCATGGCGGTTTGGCCTAAAACCTTCAGTTTGTCCCGATTGTCGCAGGCATAGGAAAGACATTTTGCCATAGATTCGCCGTTTTCATCGATCAAAAGGCCGGTCTTTCCGTCCTCAATGCCTTCCGAAGCGCAGCTGTCCTTAAGCAGGACGCTGGCCTTGCCGCAGGCCGCCGCTTCCCGCACAACTATGCCGTTTGTGTCGAAAGAGGAAGGAAAAAGGAAAAGATCCGAAAGGGTAAAGTATCCGCGGATGGTCTCACGGTTATGTATGGCACCGGTGAAAATGCATCGGTCGGAAATGCCCAGGGTTTTGGCGTAGGCCTCTATTTCCGGCCGCTCGACGCTGTCTCCCACAAAGATCATACGGAAGTCTTTTCCCTCTGCCGCAATTTCCTTTAATCCGTCGAGAATAATCCTTGCGCCTTTATACCACATCAGACGTCCCACAAAGAGAAATACCGGGACATCAGGCGGAAGATTATGCTTTGCCCGCAGCTTCTCCACAAGCTCCTTTGAGGCAAGACCCTTTGAAAGGTCAACGCCGTTTTCCATAACCACGTAGTCTCCTTCATATCCGAGACCGCGCAAATTTTCTCCGGCGCCCTTGCTCACCACCCACACCTCATCGCAGGCAGAAATGTTGCCTACAAGGAACTTTTTGGCGGTTTTGCGGAGAAAATTCAGCTCCACAGCCTTGTTTATTTCAATGTCGAATTTTGTGTGGTAGGTGAAAACAATGGGAGCATCGACCTCCTGCTGAACCATACGGGCCAGAAAGGTTGAGGAAAAGGGACAGTGGGTATGCAGCAGCACGGGATGAGACGATTTTATGGCGTTTATGGCCTTTTTTCCGAAGGGATAGCCAAGGCGGTAGCCAAACCGCTTTGTTGTGTTTAAGCTTGAATACCGGATGACCGGAAAGTCAAAATTGCTGTCGTCGGCTCCGGGGTATGAAGGTGTGGCTACCGTCACGTCGATGTCTTTGCCGGTCATATATTTTGCATAATTAACTACGGCGTTTTCCACCCCGTCGATAAGGGGCGGAAAAGAATCGTTTAAAAGACAAACCGAGCCGTTTTCAAACATCAAATCACCTTCTCTTAAATGATCAAAACGATTATATGCGGAAATTATCCGATAACGTCGGTGTTTATATATTTTCTAAGCACTTCGGGAACGGTAACGGTACCGTCGGCGTTCTGATAGTTTTCAAGAATTGCGGCCACCGTTCTGCCGACGGCAAGTCCCGATCCGTTGAGGGTGTGTACAAACTTGGCTTTATCGCCGGCTCCGTCCTTATAACGGATGGCGGCACGGCGGGCCTGATAATCCTCGAAATTGGAGCAGCTGGAGATTTCGCAATAACGGTTGTAGCTGGGCAGCCATACCTCAATGTCGTAGGTCATTGCCGAGGAAAATCCAAGGTCTCCGGCAGACAGGCAGACAACGCGATAGGGCAGTCCAAGCATCTGAAGCAGCTTTTCGGCGTCGTTTGTAAGGGTTTCAAGCTCGTCGTAAGAATGCTCGGGCTTTACGAATTTAACAAGCTCGACCTTGTGGAACTGGTGCTGGCGGATAAGGCCTCTTGTATCCCTTCCGGCAGAGCCTGCCTCGGCGCGGAAACAGGCCGAAAATGCGCAATATTTAAGGGGAAGCTTGCTGCCGTCGAGAATGTCGTCACGATACATATTCGTTACCGGAACCTCGGCGGTGGGAATGAGAAACTCGTCCGAGCCGTGGATACGATAGGCATCCTCCTCAAACTTGGGAAGCTGGCCGGTGCCGGTCATGGATGCGCGGTTGACGAGATAGGGCGGAATGATCTCCTCATATCCGTTGTCGGCGTGGGTGTCCATAAAAAAGCAGAAAACGGCGCGTTCAAGACGTGCACCCAGTCCTCTGTAAAAATGGAATCGCGCACCCGATACCTTGGCTGCGGTTTCGGGATCGAGAATGCCCAGATCCTTGCCTAAATCCCAGTGGGCCTTGGCTTCAAAATCAAACTTTCTCGGCTCGCCCCAACGGCGCAGCTCGCGGTTTTCCTTGTCATCTTCACCGTCGGGAATGGTGGGGTTGGGCATATTGGGAATGGAAAGAAGAATGTTTCTCTGCTTTTCGGTCAGCTCGGAAATTTCCTTGTCGCATTCCTTAACATCGTCGGAAAGGGTTTTCATGCGGGCCATAATCTCCGAAAGATCGCCCCCCTCCTTTTTGATAAGGGGAATTTCCTTTGATGCGGCGTTTTGCTCGGCCTTGAATTTATCGGCCTTGCTGCTGATGACACGGCGCTGTTCGTCGATTTTAAGCAGCTCGTCAATGGCAGCGGAATAATCCCCGTTGCGGCGGTTGACGGCCGCTTTGACCGCCTCGGGATTTTGTCTTATAAGTTTAATATCTAACATAAATTACCAACCTTTCTATTCTCCCAGCTTGTTTGCCAGATCCTTTAATTCGTTGACATTGTAGAATTCTATTTGAAGGGTGCCTTTACCCTTGTTGGCCAGCACCTTTACCCTACGGCCGAGGTTTTCCGAAAGCGAAAGCTCAACCTCGTCGTAAATGCTGGGGCGGGAAAGCAGTCTCGCCATTTTTTTACGCTTATCGGCTTCATTCGCGTTTTTGGCCATATCTTCGATGGTGCGGACGTTTGCGCCGGTGGATGCAGCCTTTGCCGCCTTGCGGAGGGCGCGTTTATCGGTAAAGGCAAGCAGCGCGCGGCCGTGGCTGGCCGAAATGATGCCGGCTTTCATCAGCTCAAGAATGTCGTCGGGAAGCTCGAGCAGACGGATGGAATTGGCCACCGCCGAACGGGATTTGCCCATTCGCTCGGAAACCTCCTCCTGGGTCAGGCCGAAGTCGTCCATAAGGCTTTTATATCCTGCCGCCTCTTCAACAGGGTTAAGATCCTCTCTCTGGAGGTTTTCCACAAGGGCTATTTCGGCCGTTTGGGAATTACTCAGCTCCTTTATGACCACCGGAACGGTGGAAAGGCCGGCAATGCGGGAGGCACGCCAACGACGCTCACCTGCCACAAGCTGATAGCGGTCGCCCTTAACCGGACGAACCACAAGGGGTTGAAGCAGGCCGTATCTTTTGATGCTGTCGGCCAGCTCCTCAAGAGCCTCCTGGTCGAAGTCTTTACGGGGCTGATCCCGGTTAGGTTCGATATCCATAATGGAAATTTCGGCGGGAGAATTGGGCTCTGTGGTGTTTTCGGCAAAAAGCGAGCCGAGACCTTTATTGAGTCCGCCTTTCTTGGCCATTTAAATCATCCTTTCTTTTTGAACATAAATATGTATGAAGATTGCTGCCGATAATGGAGGGGTATTTAGAGTGTTGCAAAAAAAATGTTTCACGTGAAACATTTTTGAAAATACATCCCACGATTCCTTTATTGCAGGGGTTGCGGCGTTTTGAAGGGGGCGGTTTAAGCCTGTACGGCGTCCGATTTAACCGAACGGATGGGCAGCAAAATCAAATGAATCCTTCTTAGGAATAAAATGTTTCACGTGAAACATTTTGTCGCTATTTTTTGTTGCGCTTCAAAAGCTCTTTTGAAAGCTCGCTGTATGCTCTGGCGCCCTTGGAGGTTTTATCGTAGTACATTATTGGCAGACCGTAGCTGGGGGCCTCGGAAATTCTGACCGCACGGGGAATGGCGGTTTTAAAGAGCTTTTTGGGGAAGAACTTTTTGACCTCAGAAACCACCTGACGGGTAAGATTGAGGCGGTTGTCGTACATGGTCAGTACAATTCCCTCAATTTCAAGTGAAGGATTGTAAAGCCGCTTTATCTGCTTTGTTGACGACACAAGCTGAGAAAGTCCTTCGAGAGCGTAATATTCGCACTGAATGGGAACAATCATGGTGTCGGCTGCGCAAAGGCAGTTTATTGTGATAAGGCCGAGGGAGGGCGGGCAATCGATGAAGATGTAGCTGTATTTGTCGACGATGGGTGCAAGCGAACGGCGAAGACGTGAATCACGCTGTTCCATAGCGCAAAGCTCGATTTCGGCGCCTGCAAGGTCGATACTGGATGGAATGATGTCCACTCCCTGAAATTTTGTGTGAACTATGGCCTTATTAACCGGCTCGGAGCCCACTAAAAGGTCATAACTGCTTACTTTAACATCTCTTTTGTCGATTCCGTAGCCGCTGGTGGCGTTTCCCTGAGGATCAAGGTCCACAAGAAGCACCTTTTTGCCCAGCTTTCCCACTCCCGCCGCAAGGTTGACCGCCGTTGTGGTTTTTCCGACGCCTCCCTTTTGGTTGGCAATGGCAATGGTTTTAGACAAGCATAACACCTCTTATTTGTCTGAAAATGCAGATTTGTGTGCATCCTGCGCCGCAGTAAGCGGGTTTTGGAACGCATCTTTTTAAATCATATTATATATTGTAAGTATATCACAATGTCGGACAAAATAAAAGGGGTTTTTAGCCATTAGGGCATATTTTTTGCGGTAAATTGTTTCACGTGAAACAATTTTAAACCACAAAAAGAAGAACGCCCCGGAATTTTTCGCAAAATAATGTTTCACGTGAAACAATTATGGCTGTCAAAAGGTTCGCAGTTTAAAATGCCCGAAAAAATGTTTCACGTGAAACATTTTATAGCTGCAAATCATATAGGATTTTAAAAAGGCCGATTATTATCCTGATGAAAGTAACGAGTATCCCATAGCATATAGGCAATTGCGCCTTGTAAAGAGCATCAATATATGATACAATAATAAAGATAAAAACACGTGGTACTTTCGGAATGTATGGTTAGGCTATGAAGCACGGCACCGGCTTCCCGAATGTGCAAAACCGATTAAAAATTGTTTCACGTGAAACAATTTTGACCGAAAAAATAATTCAGGCAAAAAATAAAGAAAAAATGTTTCACGTGAAACATTGGCGGTGAGAAAATGAGGGACAGATACGATTTAATCATAGTGGGCGGCGGTGCTGCAGGTCTGTTTGCGGCTGCATATATCAGTGACAAGGCTCCTGAGCTGTCGGTTTTGGTACTTGAAGGTAACGACAGGGTGGGCAAAAAGCTGCTGACCACCGGCAACGGACGGTGCAACATTTCAAACGCCTCCGGTTTGGAAGGGAAATATCACGGCGGTGTTGATTTTGCACGGGATGTCTTTAAAGGCTTTACTCGGGAAGAAACGCTGGAATTTTTCAAAAAAATCGGCATACCGACAGTTGAAGAGGATCAGGGAAAGCTTTTCCCCATGTCCCTCCAGGCGGGATCGGTGGTGGATGCCCTGCGATTTAAGGCCGAGGAGAGCGCTGACATAATCTGCGGAGGGCGTGTTTCAGCCATATCCTATGATAAAGACTTCATTGTAACAAGCGACAAAGGTGTTTTTTGTGGCGGTAATGCGCTTGTGGCCTGCGGAGGCAGGGCGGCTGCCAATACCGGCTCCGACGGCAGCGGTTATGAGCTTTTGGAGGCCTTCGGACACCGTTGCAATCGATCCTTTCCGGCCATAGTTCAACTTATAACCGACACCAAAAAGACCAAGGCCCTTGCCGGAATCAAATGGATTTGTAAGGTCACCGCAAGGGCAGGCAATCAAAAGCGGGTCGAAAAGGGTGAGGTGCTTTTTACCGATTACGGTCTTTCGGGACCTCCCATTCTTCAAATATCCCGCCTGATATCCATGCGGGGCAAGGGTGAAATATCCCTCGACCTCTTTGATGGGATCGGTAAACAGGACATTTTCGGCGAAATCTCCCGAAGAAGGGCGGAATTTGCCGACAGAGAGTGTATGGAGCTGCTGACCGGCCTTATAAACAAGCGGCTTGGCCAAACGGCCGTTAAATCGGCGGGAATATCACTTTCGAGAAAATGCGGCTCGCTGACCGATGCCGAAATTGATCGAATTGCCGAAACCCTTAAGAATTTTACCCTTACGGCTACCGGTACAAAGGGTTGGAACATGGCACAGGTTACGGCAGGAGGTATTGATCCCTTTGATTTTTATTCCGACAGTATGGAATCCCGCCTTTACGAGGGAATTTATGCCGCCGGAGAAATACTGGACATCGACGGAGACTGCGGCGGATATAATCTTCAATGGGCGTGGTCGACGGCGGGACTTGCCGCACGGGCGGTCATTAAAAAGGTGAGAGAAAACAATGCTTAAAATAACCGGAGTAAAAATTCCCATAACCGCTGATTTTTCGCTGCCGAGGAAACTGGTGGCCGACACTTTCGGTATCAAGGAAAATGCTGTAAGCAGCGCAAGCCTTGTCCGACGTTCTCTTGATGCTCGCAAAAAAAACGACATACATTATGTCTGTTGCTTTGATTTTGAAATTGAGGGAGACGAGAGTGCATTTATAAAAAAATACGGCTCAAAAAAATCGGTCATTACAGCCAATAGCAAGAATGAAAACGATGCGTTGCACGACAAAAATATTTCTATCGGCTGCAAAGGCAAGGTTTACATAATCGGAAGCGGACCGGCAGGCCTCTTTGCCGCATTAACACTGGGAAAAGCGGGATTTTACCCCATTATTTTAGAACGGGGCGAAAATGTTGAAAATCGTGTTGAAACTGTTAACAATTTATGGAACAATGGCGTTTTTTGTCCTGAATCCAACATTCAGTTCGGTGAAGGGGGCGCCGGCACCTTTTCGGACGGAAAATTAAATTCCGGCATAAAGGACAGACGCTGCCGCGAGGTTTTAAAAATATTTTCGGAAAACGGCGGCGGTGATGATATTCTTTATGAGGCCAAGCCTCACATCGGAAGCGACCGTCTTTTCCATACCGTCAGAAGCATAAGAAAGCAGATTGAGAATTTTGGTGAGGTCAGGTTCCGCCACAAGCTGACCGACATCATTGTCGAGCAGGGCGCCCTGCTTGCCATAAAGGTCGAGACCGAAAAGGGCGAGGAAACCATAGATTGCGACCGCCTTGTGCTTGCGGTGGGACATAGTGCCCGTGATACCTTTGAAATGTTAAAATCCCGCGGCCTTTCAATCGAGCCGAAGCCCTTTGCCATGGGAGTGCGGATCGAGCATCCTCAGGAGCTGATAAATAAGGGACAATATGGAGAGCATTATAATAAAAAACACCTTCCCCCCGCCGATTATAAGCTTTCGACCCACCTGAAAAACGGGCGGGGAGTTTTCAGCTTTTGTATGTGTCCCGGCGGGCAGGTGGTGGCGGCAGGATCGGAGATCGGCGGCGTTTGCACCAACGGAATGAGCCTTTCGGCCAGGGATGGCGAAAACGCCAACAGCGCACTGCTTGTGGGTATTTCTCCTGCCGATTTCGGCAAAAACGACGATGTGCTTGCGGGAATGTATCTTCAGCGAAAGATCGAGCAGGCCGCCTTTAAAGCGGCGGGAAGCAACTATTTTGCACCGGTGCAGCGGGTGGGCGATGCCCTTAAAAACCGCCCGTCTGAGGCGCTTGGCAGCGTTAAACCCACCTATCTTCCGGGGGTCAGTCTTGTGCCTATGTGGGATTATCTTCCGAAATTTATGGCCGATTCGATAATCGAGGCACTGCCTGTTTTTGCAAAAAAAATCAAGGGGTTTGATATGCCGGACGCTCTGTTTACAGGGCCGGAGGCTCGTTCCTCCAGTCCGGTGAGGCTTTTGAGAAACGACCGAGGCATTGCAAATATCGGCGGAATATACCCTTGCGGAGAGGGCGCAGGATATGCCGGCGGAATAATGTCGGCGGCGGTGGACGGAATTAAAACGGCCGAAAAAATAATTGAAAACACCTGACAGCGATAAAATTAGTGGATTGGATGCTTTAAAAGCCGGATGTGATACGCAGCGGGATTGACAGCGGCCGATAATCGCAATTCGCGGGGTGCCGTTCCGGCTGAGGTATTGCATATTATTGCTGTGCATACATATTGCCGCTGCGGTTTGCTATCATATATTTATGGCCACTATGCCGGCGGCCGTTCCAATTGGCTGAAAGGAGCCTTTAAAATGAGCCGACAAAACAGTTTGAAGCCTCTGTCCGAGCAGGATGTAATATCCATTTGCAAAGAGCTTTTCGGCGGACAGGCTGTAATCGACAACCCCTTTTCCACCACTGATGCCACGGTTTTACGCCATCGGCAGAGCCGCAAATGGTTTGGGCTGCTGATGGATGTGCCTCTAAAAAAGCTTGAAGGGAGCGATGATGGCCGCAAAGGGCAAGAATCGGGAGAAAAAGCGCAAAACAGCCCTACGGTCTCGATTCTTAATTTAAAGGCCGATCCTCTGCTCGAAAGGGACGACAGGGCTATTCTTCCCGCCTACCATATGAGCAAAAAGCATTGGATTTCGGTGGTGCTCGAAAGGGCCGAAAGAGATCAGCTTGAGTATCTGCTTTGCCAAAGCTTTGAGCTGACAATGGCGAAATCAAAAAGGCAGATGTGATGAGAAAATCGGCGTTGTCTGTTATTCCGACCTGCATTTTGACGATCCGACAAGCATAATTGTCCTGAATTACGATGCTGACACTTTAAAACCGACGGGTTATCCGTCGGTTATTTTTGTGCGGAAATTGTTTTTTCTTTATGGCCTAAGTCCCTTGTTTTATGCGGGTTTCAGCGATTCTTAAATCAAAAATGTTTCACGTGAAACATTTTTTAAAGCATTTTTGGAAAAGCAATTGACGCTGCCGAAAGTGAAAAAAACATAATAATTGTTTCACGTGAAACATTTTTCTTCTAAATTTAAGTGCGGCGATGTTTTTGCGGTCGGAGTTGTTTCACGTGAAACATTTTATAAAGAAATTGGCGCAATGCGTTATTTAGTTGATATGGTACCTTATCTTTTTTGCTGTCCAAAACCCTGATGTAAATGAGATTCTATTAAGGCTGTTTTTCCGTTCGGCCGCTGAGGCGGTCTCGGCGGGGCCGAGACCGGAGGGAGCAGTGATTTGCAGCCTTACCGATAAAGAAAGGGCCGCTATTTAAATTACGCCTGCGGTTTTATTATAGCCTTCCTCCGATCAGCTTGCGCTGATAGCCTCAGCTTTCCGGCAGCCCGCCGCTCTTTGTTCCTTTTTGATTGGCGGATAAAGCAGGGTTCATTGCTATTGCAAAAAAATACCAAAACCATACAATGTCCCTGATCTTAAGCAACAGACGGTCGAACCCCGCACGCCTTAAAATTGTTAAATTCCCCGTTTTTATCGTTTCGCCACTTGAAATACGCCGGTATATCGGCGTGACAAAACTTCAAAAACAAAAAATTTTCCTATTTTTAAGGTCGAAGAGTTTCTGCCATTCATTTTTCTGCGCGGGGAAGCGTGAAATCGGTTATAAGGCTGCCGCCTATGATTGATGAGCGCGATGCCGCACGGGAAAAGGGACGAGCGAAACCGTACGGTGTTCGAACATCTGTTGCTTAAAGCGGTAGACGGCGTAACATCGGCGGCGGGACGGCATACAATATATTAAAATCAAAAATGGGGTGAAGCCTATGGACGATAAAATATGTGTTGCCGTCTTCGGTCTTGACGATCGAACAAAACATATTAAAAACGCTCTTGAACAAAGAGCATACAAAGTGATTTTGGTCGATCTTTGCGATAGTCAGAAAGACATCGAAAAAAGGATAAACAGCTGTGATATGATATTTTTGCCTGCCCCGTTAACGGCCGACGGGCGCAGTATTAGGTCGGTCAAAAACGAGAAGGAGATATCGAATTTTTTGCATTCTCTACCCAAGGTCCCGATTTTTTGCGGGCGTGCCCACAAGGGAATTATGAAAGCGGCAGTCGATGAGGGCATAGAGATATACGACTGCTTTGAGCAGGAGAGCTTTAAGATCGAAAACGCAATTCCCACCGCCGAGGCAGCCATTGGGCTGGCCGTATCCTATACCAAAAATACCCTCTGGAACAGCAAAATTCTAATACTCGGCTACGGCAAAATCGGAAGAGCTCTTGCTTTCAGACTCAAAAATTTCACAAGCAGCAGGGTTGGAGTTTACGCCCGAAAGCAGCGCGTGAGGACGCAAATCACTTGCGACGGATTGTCCGCAATTGACGATTTGAACGGAGATTTCGGCAATTTCAACATAGTTTTCAACACTGTTCCGTCCATAATTATCACCAAGGAAACCCTAAAAAACGCAAGGGATGACTGCCTTATTATCGATCTTGCATCCCGCCCGGGAGGCACCGATTTTGAGGCTGCAAAGGAGTTTTCGGTGACTGCCGTGCACGCACTTGCCCTGCCTTCAAAGACCGCGCCCGTCGCTGCGGCCGAAATTTTTGTTGACACGGCCCTGAAAATTTTTAATGGGAGGAGATAAAATGAATAAGCTGAAAATAGGTTTTGGCATATGCGGTTCCTTTTGTACATTCCACCGCATTTTCCCCATTCTCCAGCAGCTTAAAGAGGCGGGATACGACATCTATCCCATAATGTCAAAAGCGGCCTTTACCACCGATACTCGGTTTGGAAAAAGCGCCGAAATAAACCAAAAAATTGAGGAAATATGCGGGAGAGAGATAATTTCCACACTGTCGGCCGCCGAGCCCATCGGTCCCAAAAAAATGCTTGATATAATGGCTGTGGTGCCCTGTACCGGCAACACCTTAGGCAAGCTTTCCTGCGGCATAACCGACACCCCGGTTACCCTTGCCGTCAAGGCTCATCTGCGCAATTCCCGCCCGGTGGTCATAGCCGTTTCGACCAACGACGCACTGGCCGCATCTGCTCAAAATATCGGCAGGCTGCTCAACAACCGCAATATCTTCTTTGTGCCCATGAAGGAGGACGATCCGCAAAACAAACCCACTTCCCTTGTGGCCGATTTTTCGAGGGTTGCCGAGGCCATTGAGAGGGCGCAGTACGGTCAGCAGCTCCATCCGCTGTTTGCATAGCCAAAGGTTGCTCGTGCGGCCTTTCGGTTAAATTGTCTTTTTTCTGCGGCGCATAGTGTTTCTATACAAATGAAACGCCTATGGCTTTATTTCATCCCGCCGCCGAGGCAGTCCCGGCAAAACCGGGACCGGAGGGAGCAGCCATTCGCAAACTTACCCATAAAGCAAGACCTGCTTAAAAAACACATCCGGAGAATTAACATAGCCTCCCTCCGATCAGCTTGCGCTGATTGCCTCGACCGGGCTGTGCGTTACGCTTAAGAATTTGTTGCTTAACCTATGGTTGATAAACGCGATGCCGCACGCGAAAAGGAACGTGCGAAACCGTACGGTATTCGACCATCTGTTGCTTAACCATAGCGTACATATCCGAACACGCCTGAAACGGCCTATCAAT